>CAWJLN010000006.1:0-247886 GCA_963843735.1 uncultured Gammaproteobacteria bacterium | reverse complement strand
GCTGTACCAGACCCCATCGGGATAAATGACGGCGACCGGCCCCTCCTCGCAGCGATCGAGGCAGCCGCTCCTGTTGACCCGGAACTGGCCGGGGCCATAGTCCGAGCCCCTTCAATCGGCGCTTGGCATGGTCACGCATGGCCTCCGCATTATGCTGCGCGCAACCGCGAGCCGTCCTCGCGCCGGTTGACGCAGATGAACAGATGCCGCCTGTAAAAGCTCACGACTTCCCGAAGATGGAGCCGAAGGTGTACTGGACGGAAACCGAGGTGGTGCTGATGGTTTCCGGGCTGTTCCCCGAAACTTCAGAATCGTGCTGAATGGTGTAGGCGAGGACGAAGGCCAGATTGCCGATCAACTGGGCCGTCACCTTGGTCTGGAACTGTGAGTAGAGGTCGAAGTTGCTTTTCTCCAGCGTCAGGCTCTGATCTATTGAGCCGTGGTCGCTGAACTGCCAGTTGTAGGATTCGCGTGCGCGCGCCACCGGCGAACTTTCGCAGTGCCCGGGGTTCTCCTTGGCCTGGGTCGAGCCGGCGCCGAACTCGAACTTGAGCAGTTGCGTCTTGGTGTCCAACGCCCGGATACCGTAGCCGACCACTTCGGAAGCGTGATAACGGTAACCGCTGAAGCGGTCGTGAATATAGCCGAGGTAGCCGAAAACGTAGCTCCGTTGGCCCAGCAGCCGATCGGATTGGAAGGCGCCGAAATACTGTTCGGCCGTGGTATTGCCGTTACTGGCCGCGGAAATGATCTGTAGATCCAGGCGGTGCTGCCACAGCGGCGTGTTATAGCCGAGTTTCAGTTCTGTATTGAGGCTGGAGCTCGTGGTGGCGCTGTGGGTCGCGAGATAGCCGAGCGTAAAACTTCCGCCGAAACCGAGCACCTTTGGCTTCTTGCTGGAACCTTGCATGCCCCCCGCTGGAAGCCTGGATAACCCCGTAGCTGGCGGAACTCGCAAGCCCTGCCGGCCCCAGATCAATTCCGGAACCGAGCAGACTGGTAGCAAGCACGGCGGCGACAAGAACGGGCATGGGGAAAACCTGAAGTTGATAAAGGTCTATATGATAGCAATATGCGTATTGCCGAAACTTCTGCGATGCTCGCGCTGCGTACGGATGCGGCGCGTTGCGTGAAGTGCGCCCTGTGCCTCCCGCACTGCCCGACGTATCTCTTGAAGGGCGAGGAAGGCGATTCTCCGCGCGGGCGCATCGAACTGATTCAGTCGCTCGCGGAAGCTGCGCTCACGTCCACCCCGGCCACGCTGGAACACCTCGACGGCTGCCTGAACTGCCGCGCCTGCGAAGCCGTGTGTCCTGCCGGCGTTCCGTACGGCCGCCTGATTGACGGCGCGCGCTCGACGCTAAACGCGCATGGGCATGCCGCCGTCCTTACGCGGCTGCTGCGCCGGCTGGTCGCACATCCGGCCACGCTCGCGGCGGCGCTCGCGATGCTCCGGCCGCTGGCCCGTCTGGCACCGAAACGCCTGCGCCCGTACCTCACTGCTGCCCGCCGCCTGCCCCGCCTTGCTCGCGGTCCGGCGAATGGCGAAGCGGTTGCGCTTTTCCTCGGCTGCATCGCACGGACGATGGATACCGAAGCACTTGCGGCAAGCGCGGAATTGCTGGCTGTGGCCGGCTACCGGATCGAGGTACCGCAGCGACAAAGCTGTTGCGGCGCCCTCGCCCAACACGGCGGCGACCGCAAAACCGCTGTCGCACTCGCCCGGCGCAATGGCGAAGCTTTTGCGGATTGCGCCACGATTGCCGCAAGTGCAACCGGCTGCACCGCCCAACTGGTGGAATACGAAACCCTGCTCGAAGACGGCGGCGCTTTTTCCCGCCGCGTACACGATGTAAGCGATCTTCTCGCGCAGGCGATTGAAGACGGACGCCTGCATTTCCACTCCGGCACTCCGCTGCGGATCGCCTTGCACACGCCCTGCACCCAGCGCAATGTATTGCGCTCCGACGCAGCGGCGCGCTGCCTCGCGGCGCTGCCGGAAATCACCGTCATTGCGCTTCCGCCCGGTTGCTGCGGCGCCGCCGGCAGTTATTTCCTCGATCGCCCGGAGGACGCCGAGCGCCTGCGCGAGCCGCTATTGAATGCCGTTCATGAAGCGCAGCCGGACCTCGTGCTGACGACGAATATCGGCTGCCGTCTGCATCTTGGCGCGGGGCTCGACGAGCAGAAAACGCCGAAGGTGCAGCACCTCGCAAGCTTTCTGGCGCAACGTCTCGTTAAAATTCCGGCATGAACGACGCCTCGTTTTCGCCGCTCGATCGTCTTCTTGTCGGCGCCGACCGCGTGCTGCGCACGCTTTACGGCGCACCGCAAGGCACGGGACGCGCGAATCCCGCCGGCGACCACGGCCATTGCGATCTTTCCGAGTCAGCCCGTCGCCATGCCGGACGGTTGATGCGGGTCAACTTCGCCGGCGAAGTCGCCGCGCAGGCGCTCTATCACGGTCAGGCCACGACTGCGCACAATTCCGCCACCGCCGCGCGTCTGCGTCATGCCGCCGACGAGGAAAACGATCACCTGATCTGGTGCCGCGAACGCCTCGCCGCCTTGCAGACGCCGGCAAGCCGGCTGAATCCGGTCTGGTATGCGGGCGCGTTCGCACTCGGCGCACTTGCGGGTGCAGTCGGCGACCGCGTGAGCCTCGGCTTTCTCGAAGAAACCGAGCGCCAGGTCGTCGAACACCTGAGCGGCCACTTGGCGCAGTTGCCCGAATCCGACGAAGCTTCGCGCCGCGTTCTGCGCCAGATGCGCACGGACGAAGCCCACCATGGCATGAGTGCGCGCGCCGCTGGCGGCGAGCGCCCGCCCGGCCCTATTCGATTCGCGATGAAGCTCGCTTCGCGCGTGATGACCACGACCGCCTACTGGCTTTAGGAGCGGGGCATACCCGCGAATAAAAGGTTCAGACGGGTGTGTTGCGGCCGTAGAAAATTTCGTCCATTTCCTCGCCGAGCCGCTCGCGGATGCGCTCAGCTTCCTCTGCTTCCAGTTCGCCATCATCGGTGCCGAACAGGTAGTTGTCGAGATCGAAGTCCTTAAGCAGCATGCGCGTGTGAAATGTATTGTGCTGGTAATCGTTCACGTCCAGCATCTGATAAAGCTCGCTCACGTCCTCGGACATGAAATTCTGGATGGAATTGATTTCGTGATCGAGAAAATACTTGTGCCCGGAGACGTCGCGCGTGAACCCGCGCACGCGGTAATCCACAGTCACGATGTCGGATTCGAATTCGTGGATCAGGTAATTCAGCGCCCGCAAAGGTGAGATGCGCCCGCA
Organism: uncultured Gammaproteobacteria bacterium; assembly: GCA_963843735.1. Classification (GTDB taxonomy): domain Bacteria; phylum Pseudomonadota; class Gammaproteobacteria; order JAKDMP01; family JAKDMP01; genus CAWJLN01. The sequence goes on along the minus strand of CAWJLN010000006.1, from coordinate 244,588 downwards.
GGTCGAAACGTCTATGTCCGCACGAAAGGTGCTGATGCCGCCTTCGGGATGGCTTTCCGGATAGGTATGCACCGTGATGTGGCTTTTGTCCAGATGCGCCACCACCGCCTCCGGGAGCGGTCCCGGCATTTCACGCCCGAGTCCCGTTCCGGGCGTCGCGCCCAGCGATTCTTCCGCAATCAGCATGGTTACCGATGCGCCCTGCGGATCGTAGTCCTGGCGCGCGACGTTGAGAATGTTTGCGCCGATAATCGCCGCGGTCTGGGTGAGAATCTGCGTCAGGCGTTCGGCGTTGTATTCCTCGTCAATGTAGTCAATGTATTCCGCCCGATGCTCCGCAGTCTTGGCGAAACAGATATCGTAGATGTTGAAGCTGAGTGTCTTGGTGAGATTATTGAAGCCGTGCAGCCGCAGCTTGTCCGTCCCGTTGTCCGCCGCATCCAACATCATCAACGCGATTGTGTTCCGGCCGCAGCCTTCATGTTCGCCGGCGCTGCGGCCAGCGCGGCGCGCATGGCATCCATCGTCGCCTTGTAGTCATCGCTGCCGAAGAATGCCGAGCCGCTGATGAAAGTGTCGGCGCCGGCGCGTGCGATTTCACCGATGTTCGCCGCGCTCACGCCGCCATCCACGGCGAGGCGGATGTCGCGTCCGGATTCGGCGATCATCCCGCGCAGTTCGGCGATCTTGCCGAGGCTCCCGGCGATGAACTTCTGCCCGCCGAAACCCGGATTGACCGACATCACGAGTATCCAGTCGAGACGCCACATCTCGTAGTGCAGATGCGCCAAAGGCGTCGCGGGATTGAGCGCAAGCCCCGCCTGCGCGCCGCCGTCGCGGATGCGCTGAAGGCTGCGATCCACGTGCCGCGTCGCCTCGGGATGAATCGTGATACTCGTCGCGCCGGCCTCGAGGAAATCCTCGATCAATTGATCGGTGGGCGTCACCATGAGGTGCGCGTCAATCGGCGCCGTGATGCCGTAGCCGCGCAGCGCCTTCAGCACCGGAGCGCCGAAGGTAAGATTCGGAACGTAATGGTTGTCCATGACGTCGAAGTGGATGCGGTCGCCGCCAGCAGCCAGCGCGGCGGCGCTCTCCTCGCCGAGGCGGGCGAGATCGGCCGACAGCACCGAAGGCGTAATCCAGTAATCGCGCATGCGCCCTTTCCGTGAATTCAGTGCCTTAGTTTACTGCGCGGGATCGTCGCCTGCCGGTTCCGCCACCGCGCCGCGTCCGGCGCGTACCGCATCGCACACCGCCGTGAAACGCGGATCGTCTGCCCATTCCCGCCAGGGCGGAAGACGACGGCGGCGCCAGTTGGGCTCTTGCGTGACCGTGCCGGGCACGTTGACGGGCGCGACGATGTCGAAGGCATCTTCCGGCTGAATCGCAAGCAGCCGACTCGGCGTGCGCGCAAGCCAGCGATACACCGCGGCCGCCGGCACCTCGGCCTCGGCACCGGGCAGTTGCGCCTGCACGAGCGCCTCGCGGAGCGCGGCGCGATCCGTCGGGCGCACCGCAATTGCCGCGGCGCGCAGCGCCTCGTTCGGCCATAGTTTCAGGCGATCCATGCGTGCCAGGTCGTCGCCGTGCCACCAGGCCGCGAGCGGGGCGAGATCGTGCGTCCCGAAGGAGACAAGCGCCAGCGGCGGATAGTCCTCAGGCGCTCGCGGCCGACCCGCGCGATCGCGCTCGAAATAGAGCAGCCGCTGCGAAAGGATGCCGCGGCGCGCAAGCTTCGGACGCAAGCCCCGGGGAACAGTGCCGAGGTCTTCGCCGATCACCATGCAGCGCGCGTGCCGGCTTTCGAGCACGATGACGGCAAGCAGCGCTTCCAGCGGATAGTGGAGATAGACGCCCGCGTCCGCCGCGGCACCCTCGGGAATAACGAACAGGCGATTGAGTCCGAGCACATGATCAATCCTGAGTGCTCCCGCGTGGCGCATGTTGGCGCGGATGATTTCGATAAAGGGCGTCAGCCCGCGTTCGAGCAGCCGCGCGGGATGCAGCGGCGGGAACCCCCAGTTCTGGCCGCGCGGATTGAGTTGATCGGGCGGCGCGCCGATCGCGAGTCCGGCGACGAAATCGCCCTGCCCCGCCCAGACTTCGGCGCCGGCCGGATCGGCGCCCAGCGCCAGATCGCGGTACAGTCCGATCGTCATGCCCGCCTCGCGGGCGGCACGCGCCGCCGCACCCATCTGGACTTCCGACTGCCATTGCAGCCAGAGGTAAAACGCAATCTCCCCGTCATGCCCCGCGGCGAAATCTGCGACGGCGGCGGACTCGGGATCATGAAGCGCCGCGGGCCACTTGCGCCAGTCCGCGCCGTGTTCGCCGGCAAGGGTTTCGTAGCGCGCCCAGGCCGTAAGCGATCGGTTCGCTTCGCAGCGGTAGCGCACGAATGCCGCATCGCCACCCGCGGCCCGGAACCCGGCGAAGGCCGTGCGTGCGAGTGCAAGTTTTTCCCGCGCGAGCGCGGGATAATCAATCAACGCGCCCTCGGTGAGCGCCGCATAACGCGGACTCGCGAGTTGCGCGCGCGCGGCTTCGGTGAATCCTGGCAGACAATGAATGTCGAGGTAAAGCGGATTGAGTGCGAGCCGCGAACTCGGCGAATAGGGGCTCGCGCGCTCGGGCGCCGCAAGAAAAAGCGCATGCAGTGGATTGATGCCCAGCGTCGCCGCGCCCATCCGTCCCGCCGCCGCGGCGAGACCGGCAAGATCGCCGAAGTCGCCGATGCCGATGCTGTGCGGCCCGACGAGTTCGTACAGTTGAACGGCGAGTCCCCACTCGCGCCGCGATCCCTCGGGCAGCCAGGCGCGTGCCGGCGCGCGCACGAGCAGCGTCTCGGTCCGGCGTTTGCCGGCACGCAGACGCAGGCGGTAATAGCCCGGTGCGAGCGCGGGCAATTCGAACGCATTCGCAACCGGCGTCCGGCCGGCACGGGATTCTCCCTCGCCCTTCAGTTCCCACTCGAGTTCGCCCGCGTCGATCACTTCGTTCCGCAACGGAATGCAGATCGGAGCCGGTTCGAAGCTCGCGACAACCGGTGGCGCGAAGCGCGTTTGCGGGTTTGGATCGCCAGTGTCCAGCGCCGCAAGCGCCGCGTGCAGCGTCGCCACCGGCACCGAACAACGACGGCCGAACGCATCGGTATGGCTGAGCGCAAGTCCGGCCGCGCGTGCCGCCCGCTGCAACTCCATCGCCTTGCTCACGCGTGCAGTCGCTCCAGCACGACGACCGAATAGCCACCCACTTGCAAGCTTTCGCCGCCGTAATTCTCTTCGCTCCACGGCGGTTCGCCGGCGGTGTCGAACAAACGCCGCCAACCGGTGCCCGGAAGCGCCCGCGGCAAAACGAACTCGATCGCTTCAATTCCCGTGTGAAAAATCACGAACAGGCAGCCGTCGTACACCGTCTCACCGCTCAAGTCAGTCGCGACGCCCATGCGACCATTGAGCAGCATGCCGATGCTTGCCGTATCGGGCGCGTGCCAGGCCTCATGGTCGAGTTCGTTGCCATCCACTCCGTACCAGAGTATGTCCTGTATGCCTTCTTCGTCCTCGCGTTGGCCATGCAGGTAGCACGGAGCGCGCAGAATCGGGTGCGCGCGACGCAAAGCGATGAGCCGGGCGACAAATTCAATGTCGGCCTGCTGCTCCTCCGCAAGTTCCGGCCAGGCCAGCCAGGAGGTTTCGTTGTCCTGGCACCAGGCATTGTTGTTGCCGTGCTGCGTGCGCCCGAATTCATCGCCGCCGAGCAGCATCGGTGTCCCCTGTGAAAGCAGCAGCGTCGCGAGGAAATTGCGGCGCTGACGCCGGCGCAGCGTGCGGAGGTTCTCGTCCTCCGTCGGCCCCTCGACGCCGTAGTTGGCGCTTAAGTTTTCCGTCCGCCCGTCCTTGTTGTTCTTCTCCGTTCGCCTCATTGTGTTTGCGTTCGTAGGAAACGAGATCGTTGAGGGTAAAACCGTCGTGGCAGGTCACGAAATTGACGCTCGCCCAAGGCTGGCGGCGGCTCGCCTCGAACACGTCGGCCGAACCGGTCAGCCGCCGGCCCATCGAACTCAGGGTGTCGGGATCGTCGCGCCAAAAACGGCGCACGTCGTCGCGGTAGCGGTCGTTCCACTCCGCGAAGGGCGCGCCGAACTGTCCCAGGCGGTAACCGTGCAGGCCGAGGTCCCACGGTTCGGCGATAAGCTTGATGCCGGCGAGTACCGGATCCTGCTTGACGGTATTCAGGAAAGTTGCGCCGGAAGAGAAATCGCCCGTCTCGCGGGCCAGCGTGGTTGCAAGATCGAAGCGGAAGCCGTCGACGTGATACTCCTCGACCCATAGCCGCAGGCTGTCCATCACCATCTGCAACACCGCCGGATGCGACAGATTCAGCGTGTTCCCCGTGCCGGTGGAATCTTCGTAGAAGTACGAGTTGCCTTTCAAGCGGTAGTAGCTTGCGTTGTCTATGCCGCGGAATATCAGCGTCGGTCCGAGACGATCGCCTTCGCCGCAGTGGTTGTAGACCACGTCGAGTATGACCTCAATGCCGGCGGCGTGCAGACGCGCCACCATGCGCCGGAACTCCGTCGGCCCTCCGCCGCCGAGAAACCGCGGATCGATGGCGAAAAACCCGACGGTCCCATAGCCCCAGTAGTTGCTGCGCCCCTGCTCGGCGAGCCAGCGCGGCGTGAGTGCGGCCTGCACCGGCAGCAGCTCCACCGCCGTGACGCCGAGGCGGAGAAGATGTTCGACGGCGGCTTCCGAGGCGAAGCCGGCCGCAGTGCCGCGCAGCGCCTCAGGCACGCCCGGATGGCGCGCCGTGTAGCCCTTCAGATGCGCCTCGTAGATTACGGATTCCGGCCACGGCGTGCGTGGATGCCGATCCTCCCCCCAATCAAATGCCGGGTCCACCACGATGCACTTGGGCACCGCGTTCGCGTCGTCGCTGCTATCGAACGAGAGATCCGCACGCGGTGAACCGACGCAATAGCCGAAGTTGGCATCCGACCAGCGCAACTGCCCCGCGAGCGCGCGCGCATATGGATCGAGGAGCAGTTTATTGTGGTTGAAACGGTGGCCGCGGCGCGGATCGTAGGGGCCATAGACGCGGTAGCCGTAGAGCAACCCCGGGCGCGCCTCCGGCAGATAGCCGTGCCAGACATCGCCGCTACGTTCGACGAGCTCGACACGCTCGCGTTCGCCGCCCTCGTCGAAAAGGCACAGTTCCACCTTTTCGGCGTTTGCCGAGAACAGCGCGAAGTTCACGCCCTCCCCGTCCCAGGTGGCGCCCAGCGGATGGGGCAGTCCCGGCGCCGCTCGCTTACGTGTCTGCGTCACGCTTCGTGGACGAAGAAAACGGTGGCGAGCGGCGGCAAGGTCAGCGACAGGGATTGCGCGCGCCCGTGCGCGGCGACGGATTCAGTCTCGACGCCGCCCGCGTTGCCGAGATTGCTGCCGCCGTACAACGCGGAATCGCTGTTCATGATTTCGCGCCAGCATCCGGCATGCGGCACGCCGACGCGGTAGCCGTGGCGCGGTACCGGCGTGAAGTTGGAGACGACGAGCACCGGCGCATCGCCTGTGTCGCCGCGGCGCAGAAACGCGAACACGCTCTGCTCCGCATCCTCGACGACGACCCATTCGAAGCCCTCTGGTTCGCAGTCGCGCCGATGCAGCGCGGGCCATTTTCGGTAGCAGCGGTTGAGGTCACGCACCAGATTCTGCATGCCGCGATGCGGCGCATGATCGAGCAGATGCCAGTCCAGACTTTCATCGTGATTCCATTCGCGCCACTGCGCAAACTCGCAGCCCATGAACAGCAGCTTCTTCCCCGGATGCCCCCACATGAAACCGAAATAGGCGCGCAGATTTGCAAAGCGTCTGCCAGGTCGTCGCCCGGCATCTTGCCGATCAGCGAACCCTTGCCGTGCACCACTTCGTCATGCGACAGCGGCAGAACGAAATTTTCGCTGAAGGCGTAGAGCAGTCCGAAGGTCATTTGATCGTGATGCCAGCGCCGATGCACCGGTTCCTCGCGCATGTAGGCCAGCGTATCGTGCATCCAGCCCATGTTCCACTTGTAGCCGAAGCCGAGACCGCCGGCGTAGAGCGGCCGCGAGACGCCGGGCCAGTCGGTGGACTCTTCGGCAAGCGTGGTCGCGCCCGGCACGTCGGCGAACACGGCTTCGTTCATGTGTTTTATGAAGGCGATTGCCTCCAGGTTCTCGCGCCCGCCGTAACGATTCGGCAGCCATTCGCCCGCCTTGCGGCTGTAGTCGAGATAAAGCATCGAGGCGACCGCATCAACGCGCAGCGCATCGAGGTGATACTGCTTGAGCCAGAATAGCGCGTTGCCGATCAGGAAGTTCGCCACCTCGCGGCGGCCGAAGTTATAGATGAGCGTGTTCCAGTCGGGATGAAAACCCTGGCGCGGATCGGCATGTTCGTAGAGATGCGTGCCGTCGAACAGCCGAGCCCGTGCGCGTCGTTCGGAAAATGCGCCGGCACCCAGTCGGCGATGACGCCGATGCCGGCTGCGTGCGCACGCTCGACGAAGCGCGCGAAACCATCCGGCGATCCGAAGCGGCTCGTGGGTGCATAAAGGCCGAGCGGCTGATAGCCCCAGGAACCGTCGAAGGGATGTTCGGTGACGGGCATCAGCTCGATGTGCGTGAAACCCATTTCGCCTGCGTAAGCGACAAGTTGTCGCCGAATTCGTCGTAGCTGAGCGCGCGGTTGCCCTCTTCCGGCCGGCGCCGCCAGGACCCGAGGTGTACCTCGTAGATGGAAACCGGTTCGTTGTAGGTTGTCGTTTCGCGGCGCGGCGCGCCAGCCATTTCTTGTCGCCGATCTTCACGCGCGCGAGGTCGAATACCCTCGATGCGGTATGCGGCGGATGTTCGGCCGCGAGCGCGACCGGATCGGCCTTGAGCGGCAGGAGTTCGCCGCGCGGACCACGGATTTCGTATTTGTAGAGCGCGCCCTCGTGCACCTGGGGCACGAACAATTCCCACACCCCGCAGGCGTGACGCAGACGCATCGGCAGACGCCGCCCGTCCCAACTGTTGAACTCGCCGACGATAGAAACGCGGCGCGCATTCGGCGCCCATACGGCGAAGGCCGTGCCGACCACGCCGTCCATCGTCTTCGGATGCGCACCGAGTGCCCGCCAGGTTTCGTGATGTGTGCCTTCGGCCAGCAGGTGCACGTCCAGATCGCCGAGCACAAAGCCGAAACGATAGGCGTCGTCGAATACCGAATCGCCGTCCGCCCAGGCGACACGAAGCCTGTAGTTTTTTCTGTTGCGCGGCAATTCGGCGCAGAAGAAACCCGGAAAACGTTCTTCCGCCGTAGCGAACTTGCGCCCGTTGCGATCAATCAGCGCCACCGCGCGCGCGCCCGGCTGGAACACGCGCACCTCGATCCCATCGCCCGCGATCATGCGGTCCGAGCACTGAGAAGGGATCGCCGCTTTCGCCGGCAACGAGCGCCGCGGCGGCGCGGGCAAGTGCATTGTCGTTCACGGCGTCCTCCCGGCATCGAGCAATTCGAGCGCGCCGGCGAGCGCAATCGGGAGCCAGTCCGGACGATTCGCCGCCTCGTAATACACCTCGTAAAGTGCCTTTTCCAACATGAAAAGATTCAGCAGCCGTTCGCGCGCCGCGTGCCCGGTGGGCACGCCGGGCACAGCTTCGCCCGCTTCGAGATAACCGTCGAGAAAAGCGCGCGCGCTTGCCGTCCGCCATTCGCGCGCCACGACGGAAAGCGTCTCCGGCGCCAGCCCCGCTCGACTCGCGACCTCGCGCACCGCCGTGGCTGCGGCGTAATCGAAGGAGCGGAGCATCCCGGCGACGTCTTTCAGCGGCGAGCGCTTCGCCCGGCGCGCTGCGAGCGAACGCTCGGGTTCGCCTTCGAAATCGAGGATGTACCAGTCGTTCTCGTGGGCGAGCACCTGGCCGAGGTGCAGATCGCCGTGTACGCGGATCTTCTGCGTGCCCGCGAGCGCCGCTTCCAGTTCGTCGAATCTCATGCGGATCTCGCGTTCGCGGGCGAGAAGCGCAGCCGCCGGTTCCGACGGCCGCTTCCGGAAGCCGGCGCCGGATCCGGCGCAGCGTCGTGAACGCGCGCCGGGCTACGGCCTGCGCCTCGCGCGTCCAACCGTGCGCGTCGCGCGCGCCGAGCGGCTGTGGCGCAAACGCGCGATCGCGGCGATCGCTCGAGAGTGCGCGATGCAGTTCGGCCGTGCGCCGGCCGAGACGGACGACGGCACTCAGGTAGGCTGTCATGATGGGCGGCGTTCTGCGGCTCGGCAAGCGCGGCCTCGTTCGAGCGTGCGCCCGAGATAATCGAGCGTGTACGTCCAGCCGTCGCCCTGATTGGGAAGATAACGATACGCGGCGGCGAGCGCCGTAGGCTTGCCGTCCTCGTCCACCCATTCCACAGCGCCGAGCAGCGCCGCGGTATTCTCGTAACCCGCGCGGGTGAGAAAACGCAGCATTTCAAGCTCGGGGCTAATGCCGGTACTCAGGCGACGATAGATCTTGAGCACGACGCCTTCACCGTAGCGTACCGACGTATTGCTTTGCTCGACACCGAACAGACGCAGCGGTGCATCCGCGCAATCTTCCGGAATCAGCGCGGCGGTGCAGGAAAAGCGCAGTTGTCCGCCGGCGCCCGCAATCGTGCGTTCTTCAGCCATGGCGGCGAGCAGCGTGCGTGCAAGGCCCGGCAGCATCACCGCATCCACCAGCGTGCGCAGCGCGGGACCGCTGCGCACCAGCGCCAGCGTAAATGGCGTGAGATCGGCGCGCGTCGTGCCGTCGTCGGCGTCCAGTCCCAGCGGCAGAAAATAACGCTGCTTTTCCCCGTTCGCGGCAACCTCGGCGACGGCGAGCCAGAACGATTCCCGGCCTTCGCCCTGCAACTGGGCAAGTGATGCAATGTGCGGGTGTGTGATGCCTTCGCTTTTACCCGAAAACCAGCGCCTGGCTCCCAGCCAGGACGGCAGCACCTCGCACTCAAGCGTGGCGCGTGCACTTTCTTCTTCGAGTTCGGCGAGCCCACGCCGCGCCACCAGCGTCACGTACTCAGGCGTGAATTCCGGCACCGAGGCATACCAGGCCGGGGCCTCCTCGGGCGACGCGAGCACGAACCAGAACCAGCCGTAGCCGGAGAGCGTGAGCAGATAGTCGCGCTCGCCGATCGGGGGAAACGGGGTGCGCCCGAAGAGTTCGATTGGAATGCGGCCACGGTACTCGGCGAGCTCAAGTTCGACTGCCTGCGCCGATCGCCCGAGGTTGAACACGCACAGTATCGCCGACCCCTCGTGTTCGCGAAGAAAAGCCAGTACGTGGCGGTTGCGCGGAAAAAGAAAGCGCTGCGCCCCGCGGCCAAACGCGGGCTGCCCCTTGCGTGCAACGATCAGGCGGCGCGTCCAGTTGAGCAGACTGGATGGACTTTTCTGCTGCGCTTCGACGTTTACCGCCTCGTATCCAAACTGCGCGTTCATCACCGGCGGCAGGTAAAGCGCGGCGGGATCGGCCCGCGAGAAGCCCGCATTGCGATCCGGCGACCATTGCATCGGCGTACGCACGCCGTCGCGGTCACCGAGGAAAACGTTGTCTCCCATGCCGATCTCGTCGCCGTAATAAATCACCGGCGTGCCGGGCATGGAGAAGAGGAGCGCGTTCATCAGTTCGATGCGGCTGCGATCCTTGTCCATCAGCGGCGCGAGGCGGCGGCGGATGCCGAGGTTGATGCGTGCGCGCCGATCCGCTGCATAGTGTTCCCACAGATAGTCGCGCTCGCGGTCAGTCACCATCTCCAGCGTCAGCTCGTCATGATTGCGCAGAAAAATCGCCCACTGACAGTTGGCGGGAATATCCGGCGTCTGGCGCATGATGTCGGTCACGGGATGCCGGTCTTCCTGCGCGATCGCCATGTACATGCGCGGCATGAGCGGGAAGTGGAACGCCATGTGGCACTCGTCGCCGTCACCAAAATACGCGCTCACGTCCTCCGGCCATTGGTTCGCCTCGGCGAGCAACATGCGTCCCGGATAGTGCCGGTCCACCTCGGCGCGGATGCGTTTCAGCACCTCATGCGTTTCAGGCAGGTTCTCGTTGTTGGTGCCTTCGCGTTCGACCAGATACGGCACGGCATCGAGACGCATGCCGTCCACGCCCATCGCCATCCAGTAATGCAGCACCTTGACGATTTCCTCGAACACGCGCGGATTGTCGAAATTGAGATCGGGCTGGTGCGAATAAAACCGATGCCAGTAATAGGCCTTGGCGACGGGATCCCAGGTCCAGTTCGAGCGCTCGGTATCGAGAAAGATGATGCGCGTGCCCGGGTACTTCTGGTCGCTGTCGCTCCAGACGTAGAAGTCACGCGCGACCGAACCCGGCTTCGCGCGGCGCGCACGCTGGAACCAGGCGTGCTGATCGGAGGTGTGATTGACCACGAGCTCGGTGATGACGCGCAGATTCCGCGCGTGGCAGGCGCGCACGAAGCGACGGAAGTCGCCGAGCGTGCCGTAGCTCGGATGCACATTGCGATAGTCGCTGATGTCGTAGCCATCGTCGCGCAGCGGCGAGGGATAGAACGGCAACAGCCAGATCGCGGTGACGCCGAGATCCGCAATGTAGTCCAGCTTCTCGCCGAGGCCGACAAAATCGCCGATGCCGTCGCCGTTGGCGTCGAAAAACGCCTTGACGTGGGTCTGGTAGATAACCGCGTCCTTGTACCAGTCGGGCATAGCCGCCGCATCGGTCATGAGCCGGCCCTCCCCACCCGCAGAATCATCGCCGGGCGCTCGGGATCGAGGCGCACACGCTGGCGCCGGCCGCGCCACTGCCAACGTTCGCCTTTAAACAAATCCTCGACCACAATCGCCGTTCCTTCGTCCGCATCGAGCATTTCGAGCGGTAATTCAATATCCGCCTCCTGCGCTTCATGCGGATCAAGACTCACGAGCACCCAGATCAGATTATCCGGGGCGCACCGGGAATAAAACATCATCTGGTCGTTATAAGCCTGGTGAAACTCCAGATTGGTCAGCTCGGCAAAGGCCGGATTTTCGCGGCGGATGCGGTTGAGCGTCGCGATCTCGGCGCGGATGTTGCCGGACGCATCAAAGTCGCGGTGCTTCAATTCGTATTTCTCGGAATCGAGATACTCCTCGCGCGCGCTGGCGTCCGCGTTGCGCAAGGGCTCGGCCTCGCACAGTTCGTAGCCCGAGTACATGCCCCAGCTTGGCACGAGCGTCGCCGCCAGTACGGCGCGGATCACGAACCCGGCGCGCCCGCTCTGGTGGAGATGGACCGGATTGATGTCAGGCGTATTGACCCAGAAGTTCGGCCGGAAGTATTCCGGCGCCGCGCCGGTCGTGAGTTCGCACATGTACTCGGTCAATTCGGCCTTGGTCTCGCGCCAGGTGAAATAGGTGTAGGACTGCGAGAAACCGAGTTTGGCAAGCCGATGCATCAGCTTCGGTCGCGTGAAAGCCTCGGCGAGGAAGATCGCATCCGGGTAATGCGCGCGTACCTCATTAAGCGCCCACTCCCAGAACGCGAGCGGCTTGGTATGCGGATTATCCACGCGGAAGATGCGCACGCCCTCGCCGCACCAGAACAACATCACATCGAGCAGCTCGCGCCACAGCGCATCGGCCCCGGTTCCGAAGAAATCCACGTTGACGATATCTTCGTATTTTTTCGGTGGATTCTCCGCGTAGCGGATGCTCCCGTCGGGCCGCCAGCGGAACCATTCCGGATGCTCGCGCACCCAGGGGTGGTCGGGCGAACACTGAATCGCAAAGTCGAGCGCGATCTCGAGCCCCTCGCGCCGCGCCGCGGCGAGCAGGCGGCGGAAATCCGCGAGCGTGCCGAGTTCGCGATGGATCGCCGCGTGGCCGCCCTGCTTCGAGCCGATCGCCCAGGGACTGCCTGGATCACCGGGGCCGGCCGCGAGCGCGTTGTTCTTGCCCTTGCGGTGACTTGTGCCGATCGGATGGATCGGCGGCAGATAGACGACGTCGAAGCCGAGTCCGGCGATGTAAGGCAGGTGACGGATGAGATCGTCGAACGTGCCGTGACGGCCGGCCTCGCCGAGCGAGCGCGGAAAACATTCATACCAGGCGCCGCTTCGCGCGCGGCCGCGCTCCACCAGCACGACGAACGCCGGCGACGCACCGGACTCGGCGCGCGGCAGGGCGGCTCCGACCCATTCGGCGGTGGTTTGCGCCAACAGCAAATCCGCGCGCGCCGCGACGTCGCCGGCATGTTTGCCGAGCAGTGTCGCGATTTCCTCGAGCCGCGTCTTCGTGCGTCCCGCGGCGACCGTGATCGCCTCCTCGACAAGCACCGCGCCCTCGCCGAGTTCCGGTCCGAGCGGCTGGTCCGCGTCGCGACGCTTGATCGTGTCTTCGCACCAGTCCCCGTAGCGGTCGCGCCAGGCGAACACCTGAAACTCCCAGCGGCCGATATGCTCCGGCACGAAACAACCCTGCCAGCGGTCGTTGTCGAAAAAGTGCAGCGGCGCCTCACGCCAGACGTCTTCGCCCGCCGCGCGGTAACGCAGCGCCGCGGCCGGGACGAGCATGGCCTTCGACAATCAGATCCGCGTACACCTCGATCGCCTCGCCGAGCACCCGCTTGACCGGATAGCGGCCCGCCTCAAGTTGCGGCGTGACGTTTTCGATGGCGACGGATGCGGCGGCATTTTCCGGTGTCCCGGCCGCCGCGGCGACATCCGCCGGCGGCGCGACCAACTCGAACCAGCGCCCTGCTTCGGGTTCAAGCGCGATCTTGCTCGCCGCATCGAGCCGCTCCGGGCTGTGCCCTGGCGTAAGTTCGCGCGCCTCCGCCGTGCTTGCGTCGAGGCGTGCAAACAAGGGTCCGGCGACGGCTTCGGCATGTACGCCCGGATCGGGGTTGAGTGCCATCAACGCCGGCGCAGCCTCACCTTCGATCGGCCGTGATGCCAAAACGACGGCGCGTGCACCGGGCGCATTCAGACGTTCCAGCCGCCCCGGTTCATTGAACGCCGATGTTTCGTCTTTCAAGGCATTGATGATGGCCAGATCGGCCGCAAGCGTCGATGTAGGAGCGGCGGTCCCCGCCGCGATTCCTTCCGCATCACCGGCTCCAAATCCCGCTGCATATCCCATCGGCAGCACCACGCCCCAGGCTACGGTAGCGGCGAAACCGTAGCGAAAGCGCGCACGCGCCTCGTCCGTATCGCTTGCCGTCCATGCACCGGGTTCTTCGGGAAAGGCGATGGTCGGCGCGATCCGGCGCAGCCGCGTCTCCTGTTCGATGAACCAGTCGGCGTGAAAGTCCCACCAGCAAGCGCTGGATAAAAACGCATCGAAGCCCGCCGGCGCAAGCGTCTCGCTTACCTCGATCGACACACCCAGCGTATCGGCCCAGAATGCCGCGTCGCCCGCACGCGCGGACGCGAGAATTTGTTGCCAGTTCGCGGACGGCAAGCGATGCGCGGCACGGCAGACGAGTGCGTCGAAGCCGCACTTGAGCATGTCCGCCGCGGTTTTGCTCCAGAATGCATCGAGTTCCGCACGCGCCGCGCCGCCGAAGTCGCACTCGACGAGACTCGCCGCCAATTCCGGCGCGCCCATTCCGCCGGGTACGGCGGGCGTGTTTTCCGGACCGACGACGAACCAGTGCGGGTGCTTTTGCACGAGACGACTGGCGCGCGCGACAAAGGCGGGCGAAAAATCCGTGGCGAGTTTGAAACCGGCGGCATGCGCCGCGTCAATAAAACCCTTCAGCGCGCGCTCGGCACCGCCGCCCGCGGCGAATTCGGGCGCGATGCCACCGGGTTCGAGCACCGCCAAAGAATGCGTGCCCGCGGCCCGGGGCTGGAGTTCGCCCAGCCACAACCAGTCGCAGCCGAGCGCCTGCGCGCGTTCAAGCCATTCGCTCCAGGCCGAAACAGGTCCGGCGCGGCGGGCGCAAAGATAGAAAATGCGCGGCCCCGGACGGAATTTTTCGTGTTTGCTCACACTCTTACTATAAGTGATATAGGCTCAGCGAACCGTTTAAATCCCCGCGGAATCGCATCCTCCGGTACGATGCCAGCCATTCGAGGCACCGCCCCTCGCCCGCCTTACACAACCCGCATCGCCAAGTCACTCAAAAAGACCTCAACCTCCGTGACGTCCATCTCGCGCGGATGGCTCTTGCGGATTTCTGACCGGACTGGATCGAGCAATTCAGGCGATTTTCCTTGGTCTATAAAGGTTTTTGCCCTGGCCGATGACGTATTCCCTGTCTCCGATTCCGCTTTTGATGGCCATGTGCTACGATTCGCCCATAATTATGCGTCACATATCCAGATTAGATGTCGCTTCGACGTCTAGTTGTTGTTAGCCGTTATGAGCCACAGTCTCGACTTCGTTGGATTGAATGAAAAGCTTTTCTTGCTCAGGCATTTTATTGCCGGAAATAAGGAGTTTTCACGGCGTGAGCGCCACTACCAAGGTACGCAGGCCGATCCATCGTACGACTGGGACGATTATGCTGCCCGTCTTCGGTATATCTTAAGCAATGACCTCATTGAGGTTGCTGCAAAGTTTCGTGTCATTCAAGATGCAGCGGCTGAGCAAGTAGAGCAAGAGTACCTGCGAGAGCTTGACGCAGAATGCATCAAACCAAGGAAACTTGGAACGGTTTTGGAAGGTGAGGTCGTAATAAATTTGCGCGAGTCGTGCAATAAAATTATCCATGCGAAAAATTTTCAACTAGTATTCCAAAATTCCCGCAGCGCACAACCACGTTATATGTATTCATTCTGGAATGGCATTTGCCAGCTTTCAGGTTCATACTCACGGAAGCGTTGGCGCATTGCTTTGGATGTCTACAGATGGGCTGAAGCAATGGATTACTTTCTAGAAGACCTTTCGCAAAATGTTGACTGGTAAGTTACATGCTGCGGCTAACAGTTCGCTGCAGCCGACCCAAAACCGATACGCGGTTTCGGGCGGCTGAGCTCGAGCGTTGGGCGTTAAGGGGGCAACATGCGTAACAGGGCAGCAGTCATATTCTTCGCGGCTCTCGTTCCTTTTCCCGTATTTGCATCATTGACTTGGCCGCCCACGGTCAAGGACATTAAGCAATGTCGGGGTAACCCGAGTGTTGTTGCGCCATGTTTTCCCGTTCACGGTCGGCTGTTTCTGGCAAATGGTGCGCCGGGCCTGCGGATTTGGCATGTCGGCACAAAGCGAATTCTTGGGATCCTGACAAACGATCACCCAATAATACCTCCTGGGATTCGCAAGCATTTGGCGATTGGCGTCAGGATTTACGCCAATTTTGAAGTATGCCCCTTCACGAAATCAAAACCTGGATCGATGCAGTACGTTTGCGTACAAAGCGCATCTCATATCGTCTTACAGGATTATCGCGATGAGCGCAAGAAGCCAAAAATAACTGTCTTGCGGGGCACATATACACTCGCGCCCAACAGTTCATCCAAGCGGACGCGCTAACCGCGCGCCGCTTAATTTATGCGTTAGGCGTAGTTGATATGTTCATCCAGGATTGGGGGGCCATTGGGGAGGTTGTCGGCGCAATCGGCGTTATCCTCACGCTCATATATTTGGCGACTCAGATACGGCAAAACACCCGACAGATGCGCAGCGAGGGACACCGCGGAATAACAGAGTCTTACAACGTCACCCTGGGTCAGCTCCTTGCCGATGATTCTCTTTTTAAGACGCTCATTCGAGGGTGTCAGGATTGGGAAAGCATCACGACTTTCCAGCAATCACAATGCCACATTTTCTTCCACCAACATTTGATGCACCTTCGAATGGCGTTTCAACTCCACGATAAAGGCGCCATTGATGATGACGTCTATCGCAGCATCGAGGACGGGCACATCAGATTTATGGCAAACCCGGGCACTCGGATCTGGTGGAAGATGGTCGGCGAATCGCTCGTTGAGGGCCGCTTGGCGCGCCTGATCAACGAGAAGCTGGCCGGCATCGAAGGTGCGAACCAGGCGACAAGCGAGGCGTGGGCATTCTTTGACGCCAAAAATTGGGACGATGCGGATGGCGCCTGACAAAGGCATTCAAGGCGGACGTTCGCACTAACGCCTCCACGCGGTCTTTATGTTCTGGGAGGATTGCCGCTAGAAGCGCAGGAGCGCGGCGCCCCAGGTAAAGCCGCCGCCAAAGGCTTCGAACAGAAGCGTCTGCCCCTTCTTGATGCGTCCGTCGCGCACGGCGACGTCGAGCGCGAGCGGCACCGAGGCGGCCGAGGTGTTGCCGTGTTCCTGGATGGTCACGATGATCCGCTCCATCGGGATGCCGAGCCGCTTCGACACTGCCTCGATGATGCGCAGGTTCGCCTGATGCGGTACGAACCAGTCTATGTCGTCCGCCGTCATGCCGGTAGCGGCGAAGATGTTCTGTGCGGCATTGATGAACTCGCGCACGCCGAGACGGAAGACTTCGTTGCCTTTCATCTTCACGAAGTCCTTGCCGGACTTCAGATCGTTGAAGCCCTTGGAAACGCCCGAGGGGAAGTACAGGAGATCGCGGTAACGGCCGTCGGCATAGAGCTGGGTGCGGATGATACCCGGCTCCTCGGAAGGCGCGAGCACCACCGCGCCGGCGCCGTCGCCGAACAGGATGCAGGTTCCGCGATCCGTCCAGTCGGTAAAGCGCGACAGGGTTTCGGCGCCGATCACGAGCACGCGCTCGGCCTCGCCGACGCGGATGAATTTCTCGCCGATGCTGAGCGCATAGATGAACCCGGCGCAGGCGGCCTCGCAGCTCACCGCAGCGCAACCGTTGGCGCCGATCCGATCCTGCACGATTGTGCCCAGATTGGGAAAAATGAGATCGGGCGTGGTCGTGCCGACGATGATCAGATCGAGTTCATCCGCGCGCGTGCCCGATGCCTCCAGCGCGCGACGCGCGGCGGCTTCGGCGAAATCGGCGGTGGTTTCTCCTTCCGCGGCGATGTGCCGCCGCTCGATGCCGGTGCGCGAGCGTATCCATTCGTCGCTGGTGGCAACCATGCGTTCGAGATCGAAATTGGTCAGCACCTTCTCGGGCAACGCACTGCCGGTGCCGATGATGCGGGCAAAGCTCATGTATCCATCCCCTGATAATGCGTTTCGGCAAGCGTGTGACTGATCAGCTCGGGCACATTCTGCGCGACCTCAAGGAGCGCCGCACGAATGGCGGTCTTGAAGCCCAGGCGATCCGCGTTGCCGTGACTTTTTACCACGATCCCGCGCAGGCCGAGAAAACTCGCGCCGTTGTAACGTTGGGGATCGAGCCTCCGACCGAGGCGGTGCAAGGTCGGTCGGGCACAAAGCCCTTCCAGGTGGGTGAGCGGATTGCGCTTGAATTCCTCCCTGAGCATCTGCCAGATGAATCGCGCCGTACCCTCCATTGACTTGATCAACACGTTGCCGGCGAAGCCGTCGCTCACCACCACGTCCACCTTGCCGAGCGTGATGCCGTTGCCTTCGATATAGCCGGCGTAATTCAGCCCGGAGGCGGCGATCATCTGCGCGGCGAGCTTCACGCGGTCGTTGCCCTTGATCTCTTCCTCGCCGATGTTGAGCAGGCCGATTCTCGGCGACTTGATGCCGTCCAACGCGGAAACGAGCGCCGAGCCCATGACGGCGAATTCGACCAGGTGTTCGGCGGTACAGTCGGCATTGGCGCCGAGATCGAGCATGTACACGTGGCCGATGACGGTCGGGACGGCCGAGCAGATCGCGGGGCGATCAATGCCGGGAAGCATCTTCAGCACGTAGCGCGCGGTGGCCATCAGCGCGCCGGTATTGCCGGCGGACACGCAGGCCGCCGCTTCGCCGGACTTGACGAGATTGATCGCAACGCGCATGGAAGAATCGCGTTTGCCGCGCAGCGCCTGGATGGGCGATTCGTCCATCGCCACCACTTCGCTCGCGTGCTTGAGCGCGATGCGCTCGCGCAGCTCTCCCGCCTCGCCGAGCGTACCGGCAAGTTCGGCCTCGTTGCCGACCAGGAGGATTTCCAGTTGCGGGTTGTCGCGCAGCGCATCGAGCGCCGCCGGCACGATCACCGCGGGGCCACGATCGCCGCTCATCGCGTTGATCGCAAGACGTATCGGCCGCTCGGCAGTCATCGCCTGCTGGTTACCTGATGCGGATAGTCAGTTTGCTCTGCCGACGCGAAGTCATCTGCGCCGATCAGTCCGGGCCGGTGACTTCCACCTGCTTGCGGCCGCGATAGTACCCATCCTCGCTGAGATGGTGACGACGGTGCAGCTCTCCGGTGGTCGGATCGCGGGAAAGCGTGGGGCCCTTGAGCGCGTCGTGCGAGCGGCGTTGATCGCGCTTGGAAGGTGTCTTGCGAGTCTTTTGGACGGCCATCGGCTGGGTTTCTGGGAACGTTGAAGGCGCATATTGTAGCGCCTCAGTGCCGATCGCGGCCGTTCCTGCCGGCCAGTGCGTCGGCGAGTCCGGCGAAAGGACGCCGGCTGGCCGGTTCCGACGCTGCGGTCACGGCGATTCCCGCCGGGCATTTGCCGTCGGGATGGCGCGGCGCGAATGGCAGCGCGAGTAGCAGTTCTTCCTCGATCAGCTCGACCAGGGTCGGCGGCACGTCGAACTCCGCGAGTTCCCGATCGGGCGGCGCTTCCGCTCCGTCGGTCAGCGGAATCGCCAGATGCAGTGTGGTCTCGCACTCGAGTTCGAAAACTTCGAGACAGCGCTGGCAACGCGCCGCAAGACGGGCGCGCAGCGTGCCGCTCACGCCGATCGCATCGGCGCGCAGACGACTGAAATCGAGCGCGTAGGCAACTTCGCCGCGGGCCTTGTCCACGTCGAGCGCCGCCGCCAGGCGCGCATCGAACGCCTCGGCATCGAGACGACCGCACAGTCTTTCCGCCTGTTCGGCAAACGCTTCAAAAGCGAGCGGCAGGAAGGGGGAGCGATCCATAAGTTGTTATCGTAGTGCGCGCGCCGCTCCGGGTCAAAACGTGCCGATTCTCATTCTCGCCTCGTCGTCGCCTTATCGGCGCGAACTCCTCGAACGCCTCGATCTTGACTTCGAGGTCCTGCCTCCCGAGGTGGATGAAAATCTTCACGCGGGCGAGACACCGGCCGAGGCGGCGCTTCGGCTTGCGCGCGCCAAGGCGCGGGCGGTCGCCGACCGGCGACCCGGGGCGCTGGTGCTCGCAAGCGACCAGCTCGCAAGCTTCGACGGGCAAGCGCTCGGCAAACCGCGCGACGCGGCAATGGCGCGCCGCTGGCTGATGCAAATGTCGGGGCGAACGGTGACTTATCACACCGCCATAGCGCTGCTCGCGCCCGGCGCGTCGGACGCCGCCACCCACCTTGATCACAGCCGCGTCGGACTGCGGGAATTCAAGGACGAGGAAATCGCCCGTTACCTCGACCGGGCAACCCCGCTCGACTGCGCCGGCGCACTCCGGCTCGAAGGGCTGGGCGCGACGTTGTGCGAACGCATCGAAACCGAAGACCCGACGGCGCTGATCGGTCTGCCCCTGATTGCGACTGCCCGCCTGCTGCGCGCCGCGGGTTGCGCCCTGCCCTGATATTCCGCCCGGCACTCCCGGCGTGCGCGAGCAAGATCCCCGATTCCGCGCCTATCCGTTACCTGCGCGCCAGCCGGTAAGCGTGCGCACGGCGGGGGCGAGATCGGCGGGAAGCGGTGCTTCCAGTCTGAGCCGTTCGCCGCTTTGCGGATGATCGAAGGCGATGGTCGCCGCATGCAATGCGAGCCGCTGCAAACCGGCCTTCTTTAATGTCAGATTCGCTTCCTTGTCGCCGTAGCGAATGTCGCCCGCGACCGGATGGCCGGCGTGCGCCGCGTGAACACGGATCTGGTGCGTACGCCCCGTTCCGGGTTCGGCGGCGACGAGACTGGCAAGATCGCCCGGCGCGAGCGGGGTGAAACGGGTAAAGGAGGACTTGCCGTCCGTCGCAACCGCGACATGTCTTTCGCCGCCGCGCTTGACGTAGCGCGCGAGCGGCGCATCGCTCGTGAACGGAGCATCCACTCGCCCGAGCAGGAGCGCAAGATAGCGCTTCTCGACCCGGCCTTCGCGAAAGGCCGCATGCAGGGCGCGCAACGCGCTCCGCCGCCGGCTTATGACGAGACAACCCGAGGTGTCGCGATCCAGCCGGTGCACCAATTCCAGCTCCGGCTCGCCGCGCAGCGTGCGCAACGCCTCGATCACGCCGCCGTCGAGTCCGCTGCCGCCGTGCACGGGCAGACCCGAAGCCTTGGCGACCACCAACAGCACGGCATCTTCGTAGAGAATTCCCGTCTCCAGCACGGCGGCGGTACGCTTGAGCGGGCCGACGACCGGCGGACGTTCGGCGATTCTCACCGGCGGCAGTCGCAACTCGTCCCCTGCAAGCAGCCGGTAATCGGGCTTGCGCCGACCGCCGTTCACCCGCACCTGCCCGGTGCGCGAGCAGGCGGTAGAGGTGCCCGCGCGGCACGCCTTTCAGCTCGCGGGCAAGGAAATTATCCAGCCGTTGCCCGGCGTCTTCGGCGTCGATCTGCACCCGACGCACCTCATGGCGTATTTCGCCCGTGTCCGCAAGCGTTTGTTTATCCGGCAAAAGCTTGTGCCTGAAGGGTAAGCCCTGCTATAGTATCCGCATCGTCTCGAGGGACGAACGGTTCTCGCGGCGAAGATGACTCCGCAACGAGAACAAGGTTTCCACAGTCCGTCTGGCGCGTCCCGGCGGGAATTTGAACAAAGGCGCTCCCATGCCGGTGCATGGTTGCGAAGCGCTGATGCAGAAGACGATTTTCCGGCGACCGGCCCGCAAACCGCTCGTCCGCTTGTCGCAAGCGGTCTTCCCGTCACGCTGAACGTTTGCCGTGCCGCCTGGTGCGAGCGCCCCGCTACGGGTACAAAAACATGAAACGCATGCTTATCAACGGGACCCAGCCTGAAGAGCTGCGCGTCGCGATGGTTGATGGCCAGAATCTCTATGATCTCGACATCGAAGTCCGGGGCCACGGACAAAAGAAAGCAAACATCTACAAAGGCCGCGTCTCGCGGATCGAACCCAGCCTCGAAGCCTGCTTCGTCGAATACGGCGCCGAGCGCCACGGCTTTCTGCCGCTGCGCGAGATTGCTCCCTCCTACCATCATGCCGAAGCCGGATCCGGCAGCCGCCTCGCGATCAAGGACGCGATCAAGGAAGGCCAGGAAGTCATCGTCCAGGTTGAAAAGGAAGAGCGCGGCACCAAAGGCGCGGCGCTTACGACCTACGTCAGCCTCGCCGGGCGCTATCTCGTACTCATGCCCAACAACCCCAGCGCCGGCGGCGTTTCCAGCCGCATCGAGGGCGTGGACCGCGACGAAATCCGCAGCATACTCTCGGAGTTGCCGATTCCGAACGGCACGGGTGTCATCGTGCGCACGGCGGGTTGCGGGCGAAGTCTTGAGCAGCTCAAATGGGATCTCGATTACTTGATGAGCGTCTGGGAAGCGATCGGCCAGGCCGCCGGCGCGCGGTCCGCGCCGTTCCTGATCTACCAGGAATCAAACGTCATCATCCGCGCGCTGCGCGACCACTTCACCGGCGACATCGGCGAGGTGATCTTCGACGACGAACGCATGCTGGAAGAGGCGCGCACCTTCGTCGAGATGGTGATGCCGCAGCATCTCTCCAAGCTCAAATTCTACGAAGACAAGATGCCGCTGTTTACGCGGTTCCAGATCGAAAGCCAGATTGACGCCGCCTATCAGCGCCAGGTGCGTCTGCCTTCCGGCGGAGCGCTGGTTCTCGACCAGACCGAGGCGCTGGTCGCGGTGGACGTGAACTCCGCGCGCGCCACGCAGGGCAGCGACATCAACGAAACCGCGCTCAACACCAACCTCGAAGCGGCGGACGAGGTAGCCCGCCAGCTCGGGATCCGCGACATCGGCGGACTCGTGGTGGTGGACTTCATAGACATGGAGTTCCTCGCGGCACATCCGCGAGGTGGAGCAGCGCCTGCAGCAGGCACTCGCGCTGGATCGCGCGCGCATCCAGGTCGGACGCATTTCGCGCTTCGGTCTTCTGGAAATGTCGCGTCAGCGACTGCGCCCGGCGCTTTCCGACGCGGTGTTTGAGCGCTGCCCGCGCTGCACCGGAAAAGGCATGATCCGTTCGGTGGAATCGCTCACCCTTTCGGTGCTGCGCCTGATCCAGGAAGAAGCCATCAAGGATCGCACCGCACGCGTCACGGCCGAGGTACCGGTGGAAGTCGCCACCTACCTGATGAACGAAAAACGCGCAGCGCTGGTGGAAACCGAGGCGCGCTGCCGGGTTGACATCGTCATCATCCCCAACCCGCACATGGACACACCGCATTACAAGGTAGAGCGCATTCGCGAGGACCAACTCGGCGAACACGAAAAACCTTCACACAGTCTGGTGGAAACGCCCGCCTCGCCCGTCGCCTCCGAAAGACCGGCGCCGGCCGAAGCCCCTGCCGTGAGCGCGCTGCGCCCGCCGGCACCGCCGCCCGCACCGGCCGCGAAACCCCAATCCATCGCCCGCAACGGCTGGTTCACACGCCTGCTCGCGCGGCTCAACACCGCGGCGCGCGACGACGAGAAAAAGACGCCGGCAAAGCCCGCCGAAGCCGCGCGCGGCAACAGCCGCGGGCGACGCCCGGCCGCCAGCGGCGGCAGCCGCAGCCCGCGTTCCCGCTCGACGGCAGCCGGCGGTACACGCGCACCGCGCAGCAATACGCAACGCAGCAACAGCAATCGGCGCAAGAGTAACGGCGGCAAATCAGCGGAATCCGGCGCCAGCAAAAATGCCGGCGCACAGGACGCAAAGCCCGCGCCGTCGCGTAACGCGAACGCCCGCAAGACCCCCCGACCGGATACGCGGAATACGGCTCAGGCCGAACCGAAAACCGATGCCGCTCCCAAGCCCGAAACGGCGGGCAACGAGGCGGCGCGCGAAGAGAGTGCACGTCCGCGCACCCGGCGCGGACGACGCGGCGGACGCCGGCATCGCAGCAGAAGCGGTGGCGCCAATGCCCGAGCGAACGACGAGAACCGCAGCGAAAGTGGTGCGGCATCCGTTTCGAACGACACTGCCCCCAAGTCAGCCCCGGCGCAAACGGATCGCCATGCCGACGATTCCGAACCGACCCGGCAGGCGCCGCCGCAGCAAACTTCGGTGGAAGCGCGCCGCGAAGAACCGCCTGCCGCCGAAACTCCGCGTCTCGCGGCACTCTACGAGCGCGAGCAGACCGACCCCGGGAAAAGCGATACTCAGGGAAACTCTGAGTAATTATTTTCATCGTCACCCCGGTGAAAACCGGGGTCCAGTCAGACCTTGTATCCCGGCCACAGGCCGGGATTCTTTTTCCACTGGATTACTCGCCACTTCGTGGCTCGCCCTTCGGCCCGCGATCTCCATTGCGGTACCGGGTTTCGCATGGATTCATCGCGGCGGGGATCGCCACTCCTGCGCAGGATGGGATTCGCTCAGCTGCGCCATGAATCCCGCCATCGCGGCATCCACAAGATCGAGCGCACGCTCGAAGGCCTGGGCACCGCCGTAATAGGGATCGGGCACTTCCTCGACACCGGCATCCGCGGCGAATTCGAGCAGCAGCGCGAGTCGCCCGGCATACGCGTCGGGCGCCAGGCGACGCAGATACGCGAGATTCGCACGATCCATCGCGAGCACGTATTCACAACGTCCAAAATCGTCCGCGACGATCCGGCGCGCGCGATGTCCGGCAAGATCGTAGCCACGGTTCCGGCCTGCCGCAATCGCACGCGGATCGGCGCCCTCGCCCACATGGTAATCATGCGTGCCTGCGGATTCGACTTCGATCCGCAAGCCGGCTTCACTGGCGTGGGCACGCAAGGCCGCGGCCGCCAGCGGAGAGCGGCAGATATTGCCCATGCACACGAACAGCACGCGCATCAGTTGTGCGAATGATCGTCGGCGAGTAGCCGTTCCACCCGCGCGATGTCCTCCGCCGTATCCACCGCCGCGAACGGCATCTCGGCGACAACTTCGACGCGAATGCGCAACCCGAGCCACAGTGCGCGCAATTGCTCAAGCCCCTCGGCACGCTCCATGTCACAGGGTGACTCGGCAACAAGGCGCGCCAACGTCTTGACGCGAAAGGCGTACAGTCCGACGTGGCGCAACGCCTCCGCCGGCATGCCGCTTTCGGATTCGCGCGGATACGGAATCGGCGCGCGGCTGAAATAGAGCGCACGGCCCGCGCCGTCGGTCACCAGCTTGACGACATGCGGATCGCGGAAGCGCTCGGCGTCGTGCAGACGCACCGCAAGCGTCGCCATGCCCGCCTCGGCGTCGGCCGCGAGCGCGTCCGCCACGGCGTCTATGGCGCTCGGCGGCATCAGGGGTTCGTCGCCCTGCAAGTCCACCACGATGTCGTCTTCTTCCCAGCCTTCGCGCGCGGCCACCTCGCCGATGCGATCGGTCCCCGAGGCATGCGCGGTCGAGGTCAATACAATCTCGACGCCGAGCCCCTCGCAGGCGGCGGCAATGCGTTCGTCGTCGGTCGCGACCCACACTTCCGCCGCCGAACTTTCGAGCGCCCGCGCGCAGACGTGTTGAATCAGCGGACGTCCCGCGATCTCGACGAGCGGCTTTCCGGGCAGGCGAGTCGCGCCGTGGCGCGCCGGAATGACGACGCGGAAACTCACCGGTCGAGTTCCTCCGGCGCGACCTTGCGCGCTTCCTCTTCGAGCATCACCGGGATGTCGTCGCGAATCGGGAACGCGAGCCGGTCGGCGCGGCAGATCAACTCCTTTGCCGGCTTGTCGTACTTCAAGGGCCCCTTGCAGATCGGGCAAACCAGAATATCGAGCAACTTGGAATCCATTGGTCTTTCTCCGTGAATCACTATGAACGATCGTTTCCCCGCACCAGCGCGAGCAGTGCGGCGGCGTCGGCCTCGGTGAATGCTACCGCAAGCGGCACCCGCCAGGCGTGAGCGGGAGGCGCCGCGAGCTTCACTGCATCCTTGTCCGTCATCAGCAGCGGGCGATCCGCCCCCAGCGCGGCGGCCACCTCGGCGACCGGCGCATGATCGGGCAAGGGATGGCGCTCGATCGCAAGCCCGGTCGTTTCCAGCGCGTGAAAAAAACTTTCGGGATCGGCAATCGCGGCAAGCGCCCGTACCGGCGTATCGCGGAATTCGGCCAGTGGACGCGCTGGGCCACCCGCGAGCGGAACGGCATCGGCAAGCGCGTAACGCATGCGAAACACCGCCGGCCCGGGCGGTAGCGGCGGATCGCCGGCGCCCTTGAGCACCACCGCATGCGCGCGCCCGATGCGCGCAGGTGGTTCGCGCAACGGCCCGGCGGGAAGTTGCTTCCCGTTGCCGAAACCGCGCGCCGCATCCACGGCAACGATTTCGACATCACGCGCCAGCCGGTAATGCTGCAAACCGTCGTCGGCAAGAATGATCGCCGGATGATGCGCTTCGATCAGGAGCCGCGCCGCGGCCACGCGATCGCGTCCCACGGCGACCGGCACGCCCGTCTCGCGCGCAAGCCAGCGAGCTTCGTCGCCGATTGCTGCGTCCGTAGCATCCGCCGCAAGCAGACGTGGCACGCGCTGCCTGCCGCCGTAACCGCGCGTGACGATGCCGACGGCTACACCGCGTGCACGCAGCTCCGCGGCCAGCCAGGCCACCAGCGGCGTCTTGCCACTGCCGCCGACAACGATATTGCCGACGATTACCACGCGCGCCGCAACCCGCGTGCTCCGCAACAAGCCACGCGCATACAGCGCGCGGCGCAGCGCCGCCACGCCGCCGAACAATCCTGCAAACGGCAACAGAAACCACGACGCATGCGGCGCGTACCATCGCGCCTGCAAATAATCCGTCAGGCTCGCGCGCGCGCTTTTCATCGCGAAAAGAAATGTATCGCGGCGGCGACCGCCGCTCCTACCTGAAAATGATTCCTCTGTAGGAGCGGCGGTCTCCGCCGCGATGTTTCAGGCTTCGGCTTCATGCCGTGCGACGAATCTGCAGACGATGGAGATTGGCGTATGCACCGCCGTGAGCAACGAGTTCGGCATGCGTGCCGCTTTCTACGATCGCACCTTCCTCCAGCACCAGAATGCGGTCGGCGCGCTCGATCGTGGAGAGACGATGCGCGATCACCAGCGTCGTGCGACCGCGCATCAATTCGTCGAGCGCAAGCTGCACCCGATGCTCGGATTCGCTGTCGAGCGCCGAGG
The DNA here is from genome assembly GCA_963843735.1 of uncultured Gammaproteobacteria bacterium. Classification (GTDB taxonomy): domain Bacteria; phylum Pseudomonadota; class Gammaproteobacteria; order JAKDMP01; family JAKDMP01; genus CAWJLN01. Next base: position 218,339 of record CAWJLN010000006.1, on the reverse strand, counting down.
TTGCCTCGTCGAGGATCAGGATCGGCGCGTCCTTGATCAAGGCACGCGCGATCGCAATGCGCTGGCGCTGGCCGCCCGACAGCAGAATGCCGCGCTCGCCGACCACGGTGTCGAAGCCGTCCGGCAATGCCTCAATGTCCTTCAGGATATGCGCCGCATCCGCCACCGCGCGAATCCGCTCCAGGGCCGCTTCTCCCTCGGCGCCATAGGCGATGTTGTGGGCAACGGTGTCGTTGAACAGAATCACGTCCTGGGTCACCATCGCAATCTGGCGACGCAGATCGCCCAGCCGCAGCCCGCGTATGTCTTCCCCATCGAGAAGAATTGCGCCGTCGGTAACGTCGTAAAACCGCGGCACCAGACTCGCAAGCGTGCTCTTGCCGCTGCCTGAACGGCCGATCAGTGCGACCATTTCACCCGGCTCGGCGCGGAAGGACAAATCGCGCAGTACCGACCCCTTGTGCGGATTGTAGGCAAAGCTCACGCGGGCGAATTCGAGCCGGCCGCGAGCATGCTCAAGCGCCTTGCCTTCCTCGCGCCGTTCCTCGTCGAGATCCACCAGTTCGAAGATACTCTGCCCGGCGGCGATGCCACGCTGCAGTGCGGCATTGACGTCGGTCAGGCGGCGCAGCGGCGGCAGCAGCAGCGTCACGGCGGTCAGAAAGGAGGCGAAGTCACCGACGCTGTGCCCGGCGCCGAAGGGCTCGAGTGCAAGCGCGTAGATCACGAGCGCAAGCCCGCAGCCCGCGATTAATTGAATCAGCGGATTGGAGACCGCGCTGGTGAAGGAAAGCTTCAGATTCTGCACCAGATTCATCTGGTTGGCGACACGGAAACGGGCGCGCTCGGCGGCTTCGGCGTTGTAGAGTTTCACCATGCGGTGGCCGATGATGACTTCCTCGCTGGTGCGGGTGATCTCGCCCATGCTGTTCTGGATGCGCGTCGAGACGCGACGGAAACGCCGGCTCACGTAGCGCGTGAGCCATGCGATCAGCGGCACCACGACCAGCACCAGCGCCGAAAGCATCCAGTTGAGATAAAACATCAAGCCAAGCAGTCCGAGCACCGTCACCGTGTCGTTGATGATGACCTTCACCGAATTGGTGGTGGACTCCGCGACCTGCTCGCTGTTGTAGGTGAGCTTGGAAAGCAGGACGCCGGTCGCGTTGGCATCGAAGAACGCGGTCGGCAGCGCGAGGAGTTTGTCGAACAAGTCCTCGCGTAATTTGAGAATGACATGACGGCCGATCCAGCTCATCGAATAATTGAGAATGAAGCTCGCGATGCCCCGCCCGAAGAAAAGCAGCAGGATTTCGAGCGCGACCACTTGAATCACGCCGGGCTTGCGCTCGACCAGTCCGCCGTTCATGAGCGGCTTCATCAGCGCAGCGAAGGCGGTCTGCGACAGCGAATAGGCGATCATCGCAACCAGCGCGAGCACGAACACCGGCCAGTAGGGTTTTGCATAGCCGAGCAGACGCTTGTAAATGCCGAGCGCCGCGCGATTGAGTTTGGGCGCGGGACTCATCTATCGCCTCCGCCGTGCGTGGTGACGATGTCTATGCGCGTGAAGCCGAGCGCACCCGCCACGTCCATCACCGTCACCATGGCCTGCGTCGCGGCCTGGCGATCGGCGCGCACGACGACCGGCCGCTTGCGATCCGCGCCCGCCACCTTTTCGAGCGCCGCACGCAAGGTCGCCGCGCGCGGATTCACCAGCGCGCGATCGTTGACGAGGAAACTACCGGTCCTGGTGATCGTGACGGTAATCGCTTCGGGCACCGGCTGCGCGGCCGCGCTCGCCTGCGGCAGTGCGACACGGATGCGCCCCGGATGGATGAAGCTGGTAGACAGTATGAAGAAAATCAGCAGCATCAGCACCACGTCAATCAGCGAAACGACGCTGAGTTCCGGGTCTTCGTGCCGGCGCGGCTTGAGGTTCATGCGCTGCGCCTATCCTTCTCGCGCGCGGGCGCCGTAAGCGCTTCCACCAGTTTCAACGCATCGGCTTCCATGCGCACCACCAGAGCGTCCACTTTGCCGCGGAAATAGCGATAGAGAATGAGCGCCGGTATGGCGATCGTGAGTCCCGCGGCGGTGGTAATCAACGCTTCGGCGATGCCGCCCGACAGCGCCTGGGCATTGGCCGTGCCCTGGGTGGTGATGACCGCAAACACCTTCATGATGCCAACCACCGTGCCCAGCAGTCCAAGCAGCGGCGTGATGCCCGCGATGGTGCCGAGCGTATTGAGATAGCGCTCGAGTTCATGCACGACGTGGCGGCCGGTATCCTCGATGGATTCCTTCATCAGTTCACGGCTCTCGTCGCGGTGGGCGAGCCCGGCGGCCAGCACGCGCCCTAGCGGAGAATGCCGACGCAAGGCTTCGATGCGCTGCTCGTTCACCTCGCCGTTCTTCAGCCACAGCCACACCTCGGCAAGCAGGTGGGTGGGGCATACCTGTTTCTCGCGCAAAGTCCACAGCCGCTCCAGTGTGATGCCTAGGGCAATCACCGAACAGAGCAGGATGGGCAGCATGAGCCAGCCGCCTTCGCGCACGAGTTCTATCATTCAAGGCCTCTGGGCACGGGCGCTTCAGGGGCGAATTGTCGCACAGCAGCCGTTTTGCGCAAAGAATCCGCCGCGCCGCGGCACCAGAATCTGTGCAGGAACGCCGATCCCCGCCGCAATTCTTCCCGATCTCCGGTCCCGATCAAGGATCCGTCCATGGGCGACTGTGTTGCGGGCGATAACGGATCAGCAGCCTGATTCCGCCCGCCCTGCTCACGCTAAAACCGAGCGCGCCGTCACGGGCCGAATCGAACAGGCGCGCGCCCGCATCGCGATAGCGCGCGAGCACCTCCGGGCGCGGAAAACGATAGCGGTTTCGGTAGCCCGCCGCAAACACCACGAAGCGTGGATGCACGGCGGCGAGAAAATCCGGCGTCGAAGAAGTCGCGCTGCCGTGATGCGGCGCGATCAGGAGGTCCGCCGCAAGTTTCGAGCCCGCGTGAACGAGCAACCAGCGTTCGCGCCCGGCCTCGATGTCGCCCGGGAGCAGCACGCTGCCGCCCGCCGCGCTTACCTTGAGCACGCAGGAACGATTGTTGACCGAACCCTCGGCGCCGGGCGGCGGCGCAAGAATCGCGAAGGCGACACCGTCCCAGCGCCAATGCCTGCCCGCGAGGCAGGGCTCACCCGTGCCGGGCACGCTGCTCAGAATCGGGAGACCGGGCCAGGCCCGTTTGATGGAATCGAGACCACCCGCGTGATCCGAATCACCGTGGGAAAGCAGCAGCAGAGAAGGGCGTCCGAGCCGGTGCGCGCGAAAAAAAGGAATGACGATCTCGCGCCCGGCGTTGTTTACACCCCACCAGCGCGGACCGGTATCCACCAGCAATACGTGATGGGCCGTCGTCACCACGGCGGCGAGTCCCTGACCGACATCCAGCACCGTCAGCCGGTAATCTCCGGGCGCCGGCCGCGTGCTCGCGGGGAAAACCAGCGGCACGAGCAGCGCAAGCCCGGCCAGGCGCAGACCCAGTCCGCGCGGCGCAAGCAGAAGGCAGGCGCCCGCGAGCGCCGCCGCCAGCACGAGCCAGGCTGCCGGGCCGAGCGCCAGTGTCGCATGCGGCAAACCCGCCAGCCAGTCGAGCGCCGACCACAGGCGTGCGAGCAGGAAGGCGGCGCAATGAAAGAGCGGCGCACCCCAACCCGGATGCAGCAAGGTGGCCACCGCGCCCGTAAGCGCGGCCGGCACCACCAGCCAGCCCACGACCGGAATTGCGCACAGATTGGCGATCGGCCCGATCAGCGAAATCTGTCCGAAAAAAGCCGCGACCAGTGGCGCGAGTCCGAGCGCAACCACCAACTGGGCACGGATCAGCCCGCGGCCGGGGCGCGCCGAACGCAGTCCGTAAACAAGCGCCGCAACCGCGCCGAACGATAGCCAGAAACTCGCCGTGACGAGCGCCAGCGGCGTGTACAGACTGACCGCAATCGCGGCGCAGGCGAGCGCGTCGGCAACGGCGATGCGGCGGCGCAGAACCAGGGCGAAGAGCGGCAGAATAAGCATTATCAGCGCACGTTCGGTCGCGAGCGAGAAACCCGCGAGTGCGGCGTAACCGACGGCGGCCAGCGCGGCGGCGCCGACCGCGATCACCCGCGCCGGTACCCTCTGAACCAGTCTTGGAACGCGCCGCACAAACATCAACACCAGGAAAAACACCAGCGCCGCGACCAGACCCAGATGCAGGCCGGAGATGGCAAGCAGATGCGTCGTGCCGGTGGCGCGCAGCGTCCGCCATTGCGCCTCGCTGACCCCGCCGCGTTCTCCCACGGCAAGCCCGGCGACGAGACCTGCGTAGGGACTCGCGGGCAAGGCCTCGGCGATGGCTCGCGCAATATGCGCCCGCAGCGGCCCCAGGCCCACGCCGGCAGGCGCCAACCGTTCGGCGCGATCGTGGTAAATGTTGCCGCTCGCGCCAATGCCGTGCGCCAGCGCCCAGCCGGCATAATCGAAGACGCCGGGATCGGCGAGGCTGCGCGGACGGTGCAGGCGCACGCCGAAACGCCAACGCTCGCCCATGCGTGGCAGGCGCGCGGCTTGCGGCTTATACCAACTGAGTGTAACTTTTGACGGATGTTTCAATGCCCGGCCGGAAGTGCTTGCGGCCGTCGCCACCGTGAACTGGAACCGCAGCCGCCCCGGCTGCGCCTGCGGCAGGCTTGCGATCGTTCCGGTAACGGCGATCATTTTGCCTTCGAGCGCCGGCGAAAGCCGATCCGCAAGCGCCTGACCCGCCATGTATGTCGTCCAGCTTGCGCCTAGCGCGGCGACAAAGAGCAGCGCCGCGCGGCGATCCCACAGCATGATCGCCAATGCAGCGACCGCCGCTCCCAACAAGGCCGGCAGCGCAATCAAATGATGCCCGGCCAGCGCTAGCGTTCCGCCGGCGAGCCAGGCTACGGCCAGCAACGCCAGTGCCGGCCACTGCCCGCGTGAGAAGCGCGGAGAGCCCATCTCACCATCCTCCGTGGCCGCGACCGTGGCGATTTTGGTTCAGAACGCGGCGCGCCGAGCGTGGTGTACTCGTTGTACACAAGCGAGACGCAACAAGGCCCTGGGCCAAAATCGCCTGGTCCCCGGAGGGGTTACGGCCGAAATGCGGCTCGCGGGTGATGGTGAGATGGGCTCTATTATTCGTAACGCAGCGCCTCCGCCGGTTCGCTGCGGGCACCACGCAGCGCAGGATAGACCGCCGCGGCCAGCGCCAGCGCCACGGCGACGACGGCGGTCACGGTGAGTTCCTGCCAACGGAATTGCGCCGGCAACTCGCTGATGAGATAAATCGAGGGCGGCAGCAATCGTGTGTGGAACAAATGATCCAGGACACCGAGCAGCCGGTTGACGTTCATGGCGAGCGCGGCGCCGAGACCGAGGCCGAGCGCGGTGCCGACAGTGCCGAGCAGGAACCCTTGCACGAGGAACACCCCGGCAATCCGCCGCGGCGAAAAGCCCAGGGTCTTCAAGACCGCGATTTCCGGCTCGCGATCCAGCCCCGAAACGAGCAGCGTCGCCACCACCGAGAAGGCCGCGACGGCGAGTATCGCCGCCAGCACGATGAAGAGCATCCGTTTTTGCAGGCCAATGGTTGCAAAGAGCGTCGCCTGACGCTCCGTCCAGTCGCTCACCGCATAACGCGGACCGAGCCGCGTGCGCAGACCCGCGGCGAAGGCGGGCGCGGCCAGCGGCTGCGCGAGGCGCAAATTGATATCGGCGGCGCCAGCGTTCGGAAACAGCACCCGCACGTCGGCAAGGTCCGTGTACACCTGCCGCAGTTCGAGTTGATAGATGCCCACGTGATAAATGCCCGCGACTTGATAACGCGAAAGCGCGGGCGTAAAACTCGTCGCCGTCCGGTCGGCGCGCGCGGTGAGCAGACTCACCTCGTCGCCGGGTTTGAGCGCCAGTTTATCGGCCAGCGCCTCGCCGACGAACAACCGATGCGCACCGGGCGCCAGCGCCGCGAGACTGCCGCTCGCAAGCTGCGCGCCGAGATCGGAGGCCTTCGCCTCGGCGGCGGCGTCAATGCCGCGCAAACCGATCGGCGCAAGTTTGTCGTGGGCGAGAAGCAGCGCCTCGCCGAGTAGTTGCGGAGCGGCGGCAACGACGCCCGGTTCGCGTTCGAGCCGGGCCGCGAGTGGCCGCCAGTTCGTCGCCGTCGGCGGCGGACTCACCGTGACCTCGGCCGAAAGTGCCACCAGTTTTTGCGAAAGCGTCGTCTCGAAACCGCTCATGACCGCAAGCACGGTCGTCAGCACCAGAACGCCGAGCGCGATGCCGCCGACCGCGACGCCTGCAAGCAGGGTCGCAAGCCGGCCGTGCGCAAACAGAAACCGCCACGCCAGCCTGAAAGTCATGCGCCGACCAGTTGTCCGTGTTCGAGGCGCAGCACGCGCTCGGCGCCACGAGCGATGGCAACATCGTGCGTCGCGATCAGGAAGGCGGTGCCGGATTCGCGGTTGATTTCGAGCATCAGTTCGTACACCCCGGCGCCGGTGTCCTCGTCGAGGTTACCGGTCGGCTCGTCGGCAAGCACCACCGGCGGACGCATGGCAAGCGCACGCGCGATGGCGACGCGCTGGCGCTCGCCGCCGGAAAGCTTGGCCGGGCGTGCATGGGCACGCTCACCCAGACCCACGCGCGCCAGCAACCGATCGGCCTCGTCGAGGGCACGGCGTTGCGACTCGCCCGCAATCACCCGCGGCAGAGCCACATTTTCCCGCGCGGAAAACTCCATCAGCAAATGATGGAACTGGTACACGAAACCGAGCGCACGATTGCGCAGGCGCGCCATGCGCCGCGCGTCCAGTTGATCCAGCCGCTCGCCGGCCAGCGTGATCTCGCCTGCGCTCGGGCGATCCAGTCCGGCGAGCAGATGCAGCAGCGTGGATTTTCCGCTCCCCGAGGCGCCCAGAATCGCCACTCGTTCGCCGGCGGCAAGATCGAGATCAATGCCGCGCAACACGGTGAGCAGCCCGCTGCCCTGCCGGTATTCCTTCGCGAGTCCGCGCGCCGAAAGGACGACCTCAGCCATTGGCAAGCGCCTCCACCGGATGCATGCGCGCGGCCCGCCGTGCGGGCACCCAGGCCGCGAGGAGTACCAGCACGGCGGCGATGACGACGACACCCGCAACCTGCCCGGCCGCGACCCGGGAAGGCAGGCCCGGCAACGCCACCGCGCCGGCGGCGAACAGCGGATGACCGACCAGACGCCCGAACCCGGTCACGATTGCATTCACGTTGAATGCAACCGCAAGTCCGACCGCGAGCCCAAGCAGAATGCCGAGCGCGCCGATCGCCGAGCCAAGCGCGAGGAAGCTTGACAGTATGCGCCGCGGCGAAAGCCCCAGACTCGCGAGCACCGCGATCTCCGTGCGCTTGTCGGCGACCAGCATGGTAAGAACACCGAGCACATTGAAGGCGGCGATGAGCACCGCCAGCGTCACCAGTACGAACAGCATGCGCTGCTCGTTCGCAAGCGCCTGGAAAAGACTGCGGTGCTCGCTCTCCCAGGTAGTCACCCGCAGCCCCGCGGGCAGGGTGGGTCGCAGGTGCGCGGCGACCGTGGCGGCGTTGAACGGGTCGTCGAGCTTCAGGCGCAGCCCGTTCGGTCCGGCAAGACCGAACAGGCGTTCGGCGGCACCGAGACCGGTAAGAGCGAGCCCTGCGTCATAACGAGCCGATCCGGCGGCGAAAATACCGACTACGGTAAAGCGGCGCATCCGCGGCACGAATCCAACCGGCGTCACCAGTCCGCGCGGCAGGATCACGCTCAGTTTGTCGCCCGGAAGCACGTCCAGTTGCAACGCGAGATCGCGCCCGAGCACGATGCCGTAGCGCTCCCGATCAAGCGCCGCTAGCGAACCAATCAGCATATGAGCGCCGAGCGCGGACACCTTCGCCTCGGCGTCGGGCGAGATGCCGCGGAGCACGGCACCGCCGAGCGCGGCACCGTGGCCGAGCACGACCTCGCGTTCGGCGTAAGGCGCACTCGCAATAACGCCCGCCTCCTTGCCGGCCCGAGCCGCGATCATCTGCGGATTGGCAAGTGCCGCGCCATCGTCGGTCGTGATCGCGACCTCGGCACTCACGTCGAGAATCTGACCCGTGATCGTCGCCTGCATTCCGTTCATCACCGACAGCACAACAATCAGCGCCGCCACCGCCAGGGCCACGCCGGCAACGGCGACCACCGCCACCACGGAGACGAAGCGGCTGCGACGGCGCACGCGCAGATAGCGCAAGGCGATGGCGAGAGGCAGCGGGCGAAGCATGCGAATTTTATCGAAGCGTATGCGGGCATTCTACGCGGAGGCCACGAGCGACTCGCGGATGCTATAGTTGCCACATTGGTCATTCCGACTGCATCCATGCTCATGCGCCTGCTCTTCGCTGCCCTTCTGCTCTCGCCTGCCGTGGCGACTTTTGCCGCCGTCCCGCCCATGCAGCAGGAAGCATCCTCTTCGGTGCAGGCCCCCGCCTATCCGATCCGCGGCATGACCATGGCTCAGGTGCGGGCGCTGTTCGGCGTGCCCGAGCGCAGCCTGCCCCCCGATCCGGCAACCGCCCAGGGACCGCTCAAGCCGCCCATCGTCCGCTGGATTTATCCGCGCTTCACGGTGTATTTCGAGCGCGGCCTGGTCATCCACAGCGTGCTGACGCACCCCCGCCGTACGCCCTCCGCCGCCAGCCCGGCAGGCGGATGACAAGCCGCTTCCGACGGGCCTCCCCGCTCTAAACGGAAGAAATATCTGACTGAATGCTGTCGCGCGTCTCCATGCGCAGCGCCGCGTTGATCAATCCCAGATGGCTGAAGCCCTGCGGGAAATTGCCGAGCAATTGTCCGTTTTCGGGATGAATCTCCTCGCTGTACAAGCCCAACGGGGAAGCATGACGCATGAGTGCTTCCAGGGTCGCCCGGGCTTCCTTGTGCATGCCGGCAAGCGCCAGATCCTCCACCAGCCAGAACGAAGGCATCAGGAAAGCCCCTTCGGGACCGCCGACGCCGTCCTTGGCAATCTCGGGATTGTAGCGATACAGCAAGGGATAGGGCCCCGCCGCAAGCTCCCGGCAGATGAGTTCGCGAGTGGATTGAAAGCGCGGATCGTCGGCCTCGATGATGCCCGTGATCGGCATGATCAGTACGGCGGAATCGAGAATATCGCCGCCGTAGAACTGGGTGAAGGCGCCGAGCTTTTCGTTGTAGCCCCGTTCGAGCACCTCGCGGCGGATGACCTCGGCCTCGGCGGCCCACTCCTGCCACGGCAGGTCCAGTCCCAGATAACGGATCAGGCGCGCGCCGCGATCGAGCGCGACCCAGGCCCAGACCTTCGAGTAGGTGTAGTGCTCGCGCTGACCGCGCGCCTCCCAGATGCCGTCGTCGGGCTGGCGCCAGGAACGGCGCACGAACTCCACGATCGCGGCAAGGCGCTCGGCCTCGACCATCGTGAGCACGCCGCCCACGCGCTGATAGTGCAGCGCGGCCTCGATCAGGCTGCCGTAAATATCGAGCTGGAATTGATCGGACGCGGCGTTGCCCACGCGCACCGGATAGGAATCCCGGTAGCCGCGCAGCTTCAATTCCCTTTCCGGCAAATCCGGTTCGCCGCGCACGCTGTACATAATGTTGAGGCCGTCCTCATCCTTGTGCAGGCAGCGCTCCAGCATCCAGTCGAAATAGGCCGTGCCCTCCTTGACGTAGCCCGCGTTAAAGAGCGCGTGCATCATGAAGGCGGAATCGCGAACCCAGGTATAGCGATAGTCCCAGTTGCGAGTGCCGCCCACCCACTCGGGCAGACTCGTGGTCGGCGCCGCAATGAACGCACCGGTTTCGCCGTCACTCAACAGTTTCAAGGCGAGCAGACTCCGTTCCACCTGATCCCGGTAATCGCCGTGATAGGCAAGCTGCGAAACCCAGTCGCGCCAGTAGGCGCGAGTAAGCTTCACGCGCCGATCGCAACCGTAGGAAACGACCGGATGAGTCATTTGGCTGTCCCAGTCGGCAACGAACCACTGCCGCTCCCCGCCCTCCACGACAAACTCCGCGCGCGCACCGCGCCCGTCTATCGTGAGCGCATACGGACAGGAAAGCGCAAGCACCCGCTCGCCCTTTTCGCCGCAGCGCGCGAGTACGCCGAAGGTACCGGCTTCGAAATGCGGCACCTCGCGGCCGTAGTCAAAACGCGGCTCGAACACCAGTTCCATCGGAACCCGGCCGGACACACCCTCCACCTGCCGGTGGATCTCGGAAGCCGGCATGCGCCGCTCGGCGATCATCGGCATGAAGTCGCGGATGCGTACCACGCCCTCCGCAGCGACGAACCGGGTTATCAGCACGTTGGTCCCCGGCTCGTATTCCTGATGCGCACGGAACGGCACGCGCGGCCGAATCGCAAAGCGTCCGGCGTCGGGATCGAGGATGGCCGCGAACACCGCCGGGCTGTCGAAGTCCGGGAAACAGGTCCAGTCTATCGAACCGTCTTCGCCGACCAGGGCCGCGGTGCGGCAGTCACCGATCAAGCCGTAGGCGCCGATCGGCTTGTACTCGGGCAGGGCATCGGGTCTGTATTCGTGCGACGTTTCCATGCTCGCCAGTCTTCCCGCAATTGCCGAATGGTAACATTCATGCCATTACCTCAGGAAGACAAAAGCAGTGACGAGGCATCCCATCCACTGGAGCTACATCGGAGATACCGGACCGGAACACTGGGGCGATCTCGCGCCGGAATTCGCGGCATGCAAACTTGGCCGCAGCCAGTCTCCCGTTCACATCACGCATGCCAGAACGACGAAGCTGGATGCGCTGAAATTTGACCTGCACGCTTCTCCGCTGCACATCGTCAACGACGGCCACACCATCCAGGCGAACCATGCGCCCGGCAGCTTTCTCTCGGTAGGACGGGACAGATACGAACTGGAACAGTTGCATTTCCACAAGCCGAGCGGCCACAAAATAAACGGCGTGGCTTTCCCCATGGAAGCCCACGCGGTATTCCGCGGCGAATCCGGGCAACGAACCGTGGTGGCGGTATTCCTTGACGCGTCGCCTGACAACGCGCCGAATGCCCTGCTTCAAATCCTGTGGAAATATATGCCCGAACAAACGGGCGGAGAACGCTCGCCGCGCGGCGTCACGATCAACCTCACCGATCTCCTGCCGGAAAAACTCGGCTACTACACCTATGAGGGTTCCCTGACCACACCGCCCTGCACGGAAGGCGTGCGCTGGTTCATATTGCGCGAGCCGATGCGGGTGACGCCGCAGCAGATTGCCCGCTTCGGCGCCCTGTATCCATGCAACGCCCGACCACTCCAGCCATTAAACGGCCGCGAGCTGCTGACCGACTCCGACTGATTACAGGGGTACGCGATGCACTTCGTCCACGAGTGCGGCGACGCGTTCGGGCGCAACCTCCGGCGTAACGCCGTGGCCGAGATTGAACACATGCCCCGGTCCCGATCCGTAATCGGCGATTACCGCGCGCACCGCGGCGCGCAGTTCCGCCTCCGGCGCCAACAGGGCCGCCGGATCGAGATTGCCCTGAAGTGCCACCTTTCCCGCCGTTGCCTTGCGCGCCGCGGCAAGGCTCGTCGTCCAGTCCACGCCTAGCGCCTCGGCGCCGAGATCGGCGAGCGCCGCCGCGTGCTGCCCCGCACCGCGGGCAAAGAGGATCAGCGGCCGCGTGCGCGCAACCGGATCGGCCTTCACGCCGGCGACGATCTCGGCGAGCGGTGCAAGTACATGGCGATGAAACCCGTCGGGTGCGAGCAGGCCCGCCCAACTCTCGAAAAGCATCAAGGCATCGGCGCCGGCGCGCGCCTGGGCCGCGAGGTAGGCCACGGTTGCCGGCACCAGACGCGCCGCGAGCGCATCCACCAACGCCGGCGTGGCATGAGTCGCCGCCCTTGCGCGCGGAAACTCTTTGCTCCCGCCGCCGCCTTCAAGCATGTAGGCGGCAAGCGTCCACGGGCCGCCGGCGAAACCGATCAGCGGCAGCCGCCCGTCGAGTTCCCGCGCCGCCGCCGAGACGGTCGCGAGCACATAGGCGAGATCGGTTTCGGGGTCGGGCACCGGCAAGGCACGCGCCTCGACGATTCGCGTCACCGGTGCGCGGAAACGCGGTCCCTCGCCCGCCACGAATTCGAGGCCGAGCCCCATCGCGTCGGGAATGGTGAGGATGTCGGCGAACACGATCGCGGCATCGAGATCGAAACGGCGCATGGGTTGCAGCGTCACCTCGCAAGCGAGTTCCGGATTCTTGAGCACGGCGAGAAAACTGCCCGCCCGCGCGCGCAGTTCGCGGTACTCGGGAAGATAGCGCCCGGCCTGGCGCATCAGCCACACCGGGCGGCGCGCAACCGGCTCGCGGCGCAGTGCCTTGATCAAATCGTGATCGGTGCTCACAGTTCGGCCGCGATATCGGCAACGATGGCTTCTGCCGCGGCGCGCGGATCATCGGCATCGCGAATCGGACGACCGACGACGAGATAATCCGCGCCGGCCCGGATCGCCTCGGCCGGACTCATCACCCGCTTCTGGTCGTCTTCCTCGCGATTGGCGACGGGGCGTATGCCCGGCGTGACGACCAACAGGCGCGGACCCAACTCGGCGCGCAGCGCCGCCGCTTCGCGGCCCGAGGCGATCACGCCGTCCAGCCCCGCTTCCAGCGCGCGTCGTGCACGCGAAGCGACCAGCTCGGCGACATTGCAGCGGAAACCGAGATCGGCGAGATCGCCTTCGTCGAGGCTGGTGAGCGCAGTCACGGCAAGCACCCGGCTCGAACCCTTGGCGGCGGCGGCGGCCTCCATCATGGCCTGATTGCCGTGCACGGTAAGGAAATCCACCTCGAGTGCGGCGAGCCGCGCCACCGCGCGTGCCACCGTAGCGGGCACATCGAAGAGCTTGAGATCCACGAACACGCGCTTGCCCGCACCCTTGAGCGCACGCACCAGAGCGGGCGCATCGCCGGCGGTAAACAATTCGAGCCCGAGCTTGTAAAACACGACCGAGTCGCCCAGGCGCTCAATCAGGCGCTCGGCCTCGGCGATGGTGGGCACGTCGAGCGCAAAGATCAGCCGCTCGCGGGCATCGGGGTCAGTCATCGGAGGAAAATCCGGTTTCGCAAGAAAGGATTTTAGCCGCTGCGCACGGCGGCAATGGCGCGCTCGATTTCGGAACCTTCGACATCGTTCCAGATTTCGGCCCGCCCGAGACCGCCAAGTCCGATGAAACGCAGACGGCCGGCGGCGATTTTTTTATCAAGTGCGAGCGCCGCCATAAGCGCCGCATCGTCGGCTTCGGGCGGAATCTCCGTCGGCAATTCGAGCGCCTGCAACAGACAGCGCAGCCGCACGGAGATGTCGGGCTCGATCGTACCGCGCGCGGCGGACAGTTCCGCCGCCGCGAGCAAGCCCGCGGCCACCGCCTCGCCGTGCAGCCAGTCGCCGTGGCCGAGCGCGGTCTCCAAGGCGTGCCCTATCGTGTGACCGAGATTGAGCAGCGCGCGCGCGCCGTGTTCGGTTCGATCCGCGGCCACCACGTCGAGCTTGAGCCGCACGCAGCGCGGAATCGTCTCGACAAGTGCTTCCTCGTCGCGCGCGAGCAACGGCGCGGCGTTCGCTTCCAGCCAGGCGAAAAACCCGGCATCGAAGCCGAGGCCGTACTTAACCACTTCGCCCAGGCCGGCGCGATATTCGCGCGCGGGCAGGGTCGCCAGCCTTGCGGGATCCGCCCATACCGCAAGCGGATCGTGAAACGCGCCGACGAGATTTTTGCCTGCGGGATGATTGATCGCGGTCTTGCCGCCGAGCGCGGCGTCCACCTGAGCGAGCAGCGTCGTCGGCACCGCGATCCAGGCGATGCCGCGCTGATAGCAAGCGGCGGCAAATCCCGCGAGATCGCCGATGACGCCGCCGCCGAGCGCGATCACGACGGCATCGCGATGAAAGCCGCCCGCGACGAGTGCATCGGTCACCCGCGCGAACCCGGCAAGCGTCTTTTCCGTTTCGCCGGCCGGCACGACTAGCGATTCGATCCGAGCGGCGGCACGGAACGCGTCACGCACGGATTCAAGATGATGTGGCGCGACGTTGGAATCCGTCACGACCAACAACTCGCGACCGGCGATCAGTGCAGACAGCCGCCCGCTCACCTCCGCGTCGGCACCGATGAATACCGGATAAGCGACGCCCGGCGCAGTCAAGATCACGGTTTTCATGGAATCAATCGCTTGAAATTCAATGCCTGCATAATGCGTGCCGTCGCGCCCGGCGGATCGCAATCGGCGACGTCGGTCCGAACATCGGCAAGCGCGGCATAAAGCGATTTGCGCCGATCGGACAATTCGGCAATGCGCGCAGCCGGCGCATCGGCGAGCAAGGGGCGATCGCTTGCCGCTCCCAGACGTTCGGCAAGCACTGCGGGCGGTGCGTCGAGCCAGACCACGGTGGCCACGGCGAGCGCCGTGCGATTACCCACCTCCTCCACCGCACCGCCGCCGCTTGCGATCACGATCTTCGTTCGTCCGAGCGCGGAAGCGAGCAGCTCGTGTTCGCGCGCGCGGAAAGCCAGCCAACCGTTCGTCGCGACCCAGTCGGCAATGCGCCCGCCCGTCTCCGTCTCGAACGCCGCATCGCAGTCGGAAAACATCCAGCCAAGTTCTTCGGCAAGCAGGCGTCCGACCGTCGTCTTGCCGGCGCCCGGCAGACCGATCAGCGCAATCCGCGAGCCGGCGGCGTCCTTACTGGGCGGCAAGGCTCGTCGCAAGAATCTTCGGCGTCACGAAGATCAGCAGTTCCGTCTTGTTGTTCGTCACCTTGGTCTGGCGGAACAGGATGCCGAGCAGCGGAATGTCGCCCAAGAGCGGCACCTTGCTCACGGAATTGTTCTTGGTGGTCTCGCAGATCCCGCCGAGCACGACGGTGTCGCCGTTGTCCACCAGCACATTGGTATTGACCGTGCGCGTGTCTATGCTCGGCACCTGGCCGCCGTTCGCGGTCGGAATGAATTGCCCGACACTGTCCTTGTGCACCTCAATGCTCATGAGGATGCGGTCGTCGGGGGTGATCTGGGGCGTGACCTTGAGGCTCAGCACCGCCTTCTTGAACTGCACCGCCGTCGCCCCGCTCGAACTCGCGTTCTGGTAGGGAATCTGTACGCCCTGCTCGATGTCCGCCGTCTGCTGGTTGGCGGTGATCACACGGGGGCTGGAAACCACTTCGCCCTTGCCCTCTGCCTGCAGGGCCGAAAGCTCGAGATCCACCCGGAAGTCCCGGTTCAGGATGGCGATCGCGAACTGTCCGGCCGGATTCGCCACCGGGATGTTCACGTTCAGACTGTTGCCGAGAGAGGGTACCGGATACGGCCCGGTGGGCGGTCCGTTACCGAGAGGTCCGCTGATCATCGTGCCCGCGCCCGTCGAGTTGCCGGTGGTTCCGATCACGCTGTTCGGCCCCTGGTGAATGCCGGTCACGCCGAAGCGCGCGCCGACATCGTGCTCGTAGTTGTTGCTTGCAATGACTATGCGCGATTCGATCAGCACCTGGCGCACAGGAATATCGAGCACATGGACGAGCTTGCGCACCTGGGCAATATGATCGTCGGTGTCGTGGATTATCAGCGTGTTGGTGCGCTGGTCCGTGGTGACCGTGCCCCGGCTCGAGAGCAGGGAATTCTTCTGCGACTGTATGAGCGTAGCGAGCCCGCTTGCCTTGGCATAATTGATCTGCACATAGGCCGTGTCCAGCGGCACCAGTTGCTGAACCTGACTCTGAGCCTTGAGTTGCTGCTGTTCCTGGCGCGCGAACTCGACGGCAGGTGCGATCATGATCACGTCGCCGCTCTTGCGCATCGCAAGTCCCTGCGTCTTCAGGATGATATCCAGAGCCTCGTCCCAAGGCACATCGTGCAGGCGCAAGGTGATATTGCCGCTGACACCGCCCGAAACCACGATGTTCTTGTGCGTGAAGTCGGCGAGAATCTGCAGTACCGCCCGCACCGGTATGTTCTGGAAGTTCAGCGTGAGCTTCTTGCCGGTGTAATGCTTATTCGCAGCCGTCGCAAGCTCCTGCGCGCTGACCGGCTTGAGTTCCACCGCGAAGGTCTTGTCGGCCTGAAAGGCCAGTTGCTCGAAATCACCGCTCGCCTGAATCGCGACCTGCACGCCGGCAGCGGTCCGACGCGTCGTGATCGTGGTGACCGGCGTCGCGAAATCGGTCACGTTCAGGCGTTCCTGCAAGCGGGAGGGCACGGTTGCGCCCGGGAAGCTGACGATCACCCGCTTGCCTTCCCGCTTCACGCTGCCGGCAACCTGGGGACCAGCGAGCGCGATCTCGATCCGCCCCGACCCGTCCGCCGTGCGGTGAAAACTCACGTCGGTGATTGCATGCCCCGCCGCGGACGGACTTGATTCGGACCCCGAGGCAGGGCCGAAGGTTTTCTCCGCGGGTTTCGCGGCGGCCTGCGCGAGCGCCGCGCCACCGACGATGACATAGACGTGATTGCCCTCGACGCGCGTGCGGTAGGGCGCCATCGCGTCGAGATTGATCACCACGCGCGTGCGTCCGCCGGCCGAGGCCGTCTCGACGCTCGCGACGTTGCCCGCGTTCACCGCCTGGTGCGAGACGTTCAGGGCCGGCGAGGTGCCGTCCAGATCGAGCACGATCATCGCCGGCTGGTTGACGCTGAAGCTGAGCGGCTTCGGCGCCGGCCGGTTGAGCTGGAGATCCACCTCGATCCGACCGCCCGGGAGGGCGACGGTCTTGATCGCGGTGAGTGCACGCGCAGGCGCCGGGGTATCGGCATGGGCGGCGCCGATGCCGAAAGCAAGCCCTGCAAAAACGGCGATTGCCGCCACGGAATTGAGAGTGCCTTGCTTCATGCTAGCCTCCGGGTTGCTGAGCGAGCACAAGCGACGTAGATCGCCGCTGATACCCGCCGGTGCCGTTGGGCACAATCTCGGTGAGTTTGAGTTCATCGGAAAGTATCGCCGTAATCCGCCCGTCGTTCTGACCGAGGTAATTACCGGCGCCGACCCGATGCACGATTCCCTGCGGATCCTGGATCAAGGCATAGGAGGTGGCGTCAATCGTTATTTCGCCGACGAATTTGAGTGAATCGAGCGGAAACTGCTCGAGGTATTGTTTTTTTCTATGCCGATTCGGCTGCACGCCGTCCGCCACCGGCGCATTCACTGCCACGAAGGGCGAGCGCATGTTCGCGGCCGGATAACTGTAGGCCCGATAGCGGACCATCTCGGGAATGGGCGGGATTTTCGGCCCGGGGCGGGCTTCCACTTGAGCCACCCAAGCTCGCAGATTCTGCATGTCGTCGCCACCGCAACCGGCAAGCGCGAGCAGCGCAGCAAGTACGGGCAGGAACGCGAAACGCGAAAGCGTCTTCATCGTCTGCCCCTGTGCGATTTTTTGCCGTGCGTTTCCTTGCTGCTCAGGTAGCGGTAAGTCACGCCGGTCACGGCAAAATCCAGTTCAGCGCCGCCGCCGACCTTGGTCGGATGCAGCGAAAAATTGCTGAGCGTCACGATGCGCGGCAGCGAAACACGTCGCTGATGAACTTGGCGATCTGCTGCCAGTTCCCGACGTACTCCATGCGAATCGGCTTCTCGGCGTAAAAGTCCTTGTGCACCTCATTCTGCGGTTGGAAGAGCTTTTGCGCGAGACCGTCCTCCTGCGCGGTCTGCGAGATGTCGCGCAGCAGACTTTCGATTTCGGTCTCGCTCGGCAACTGCTTGAGCAACGTGCCGAACTTCTCGCGCATCTCGCCAAGCTGCGCCTTGTAGGCATCGAGATTGGCGGCGAGGCGCTGCTTCTGCTCGAACTGATGGCGCAGCGTCGCTTCCTGCCCGCGGGCGTCGTTTAGCGTATTGAACTGATCGCGTACGACCAGAAAATAGCCGGCCGCAAGCACCACGGCGAGGATGATCGCCGCGACGATCGCCTTCGCGACCAGCGGCCAGTCGCCCGCACCGGATAATTTGATGTCGCGCAGATCGAGATCGCGCAATTGATCGAGCCTCATCGCCCGCTCCCTGCGCCGCTCTCGGCACTCTTTTCGTCAGGCGTCACGAGCTCGCTCGAAACGCTGAAGCTGCTGCGTCGCTCGCCCCCCTTGCCGCCGGTGCGCACGATCTGTAGATTTGGCGGCTCAAGCCAGGGCGAGGCGGCGATATTGCGCATGTAGGTGGAAACCCCGGCAGGCGAATCGGCGACGCCCGTGATCTTGAGCCGGCCATCGCGGTTCTCGATGCTACTGAGATACACGCCCGTCGGCACGGTCGTCGCCAACTGATCGAACAAGTGCACCACCATGGGCCGGCTCTGCTCCAGACGCTCGATGACACGCATGCGCGAAAGCAGATTCGCACGGGTCTGCTTGAGCGCCTTGATCTCGCTGATCTTGTGATTGAGCGCCACCACCTGCCGGCGCAGATACGTGTTGCGGGCCTGCTGGTCATCCACCGCGCCACCCACCATGCGCGAAGCCCAATACACGATCGCGATGCCGGCGACGAGCACCAGCACGAGGCTTGACACGAAGTGCTGCCGGCGCCGGCGTTGCTCCCATTCCCGCCACGGCAGAAGATTGATGCGCGCCACTAGTCGAAACTCCTGAGCGCGAGCCCGCAGGCGACCATCAGCGTGGGCGCATCCTTTTCGACGCCCCGGGTACGCGCGCGATGCGCCAATTTCAACGAGGCGATGGGATTGGCCAGCTCGGTCGGTGTACCGAGTTGCCCCTCAATCGTCTCCGCAACGTTGGGGATGCCAGCGCAACCGCCGCAGACGACAATCCGGTCCACCGCGTTGTGCTCGCTAGTCGCGGCATAGAAAAACTGAAGCGCCCGTCCGGCCTCCTGCGCCATGTTGTTCACAAACGGGACGCGCACTTCCTGTTCATAGCCATCGGGGAGCCCACCCTGACGCTTGCCGCGCCCGGCTTCCTCGTAGCTGAGGTTGTAACGATGCATGATCTCCTGAGTCAACTGGCTTCCGCCGAAGGCCTGGTCGCGGGTATAGAGGATGCGGCCTTCGTGGAAAACGCTCAGAGTGGTAATGGTGGAACCGAAATCCACCAGCGCCACCGTCTCGCCCTTGTCTTCGGCGTCCTTGGCGGCGGGAAGCAGACGGAAGGCGTTCTCCAGCGCGAAGGATTCACTGTCAACGATATACGCCTTGAGCCCGGCAAGTTCGAGCACGGCCTGACGATGTTCGACGTTCTCGCGGCGCGTGGCAACCAGGAGCACCTCCTGCATGCCCGCCTCGCCCGGCACCGGACCCGCAAGCTCAAAATCCCAGGCCACCTCTTCCATCGGGAAGGGAATGTAGTGCGCGGCGGCGAGGCCCACCTGTTCCTCGCATTCATGATCGGAAAGTCCAGCGGGAATCTGCAGGGTCTTGGTGATGACGGTCGCGCCGCCGATTGCGATCGCGGCATCTTTAAGGCGGCTGCCGGAACGCTTGTAGGCGCGGCGCACCGCCTCACCCGCGGCCTCGACATTCGACGACCACCTTGTCGGGGATCGCGTTCGCCGGCATGGGTTCGACCGCAAAGCTCGCGACGCGGTAGGATGTCCCCGCCTTCGCGAGTTCGATCACCTTCACCGAGGAGGCGCTGATGTCTAGCCCCAGTACGGGTTTGGATTTTTGCCTGCGTGTCATGGTCAAATGCTCCCGACCAGCCCGCACCGGCGGGCATCAACCCCAAGGTTGCTCATGCCAACTATAAGGCTTCGGATGAAAATGTCAATGCAAGCCCCGAAAAACTCGGATAATTATCGTCTGGACAGGGCGGCGGTGCGGGCGGCTGAAGCGCGGAGCACTTGCCCGTGACGCGGCGCCGCATTCTGCATCATGCGCTGATCACCATAGCCGCCCTCGGCCTGCTCGGCGTCGCCGCGCTCGCGGGAATCTACCTTTACGTCGCCCCCAGCCTGCCCTCGGTCACAGTGCTCAAGGACATTCACCTGCAAGTACCGCTGCGCGTCTATAGCCGCGACGACAAGTTGCTGGCCACCTTCGGGACCAAGCAGCGCATCCCGCTGGAATACGATCAAATCCCGCCGCTGCTGGTGGAGGCGTTCTTATCGGCGGAGGACGACCGCTACTTCGAACATTCGGGGGTAGATGCACGCGGGATGGCGCGAGCAGTGCTTAATCTCATCCTGACCGGACACAAATCGCAGGGCGGCAGCACGATTACCATGCAGGTCGCGCGCAACTTCTTCCTCACCCGCAAGAAACTCTACATCCGCAAGGTCCGCGAGATTTTTCTCGCGCTGCGCATAGAACAGGAGCTTGGCAAGGAAGACATATTGCGCCTGTACCTGAACAAGATATATCTCGGGGAACGCGCCTACGGCGTAGGGGCCGCGGCAAAAATCTACTACGGCAAGGACGTCTGGCAGCTCACGCTCGCTCAGATGGCGATGATCGCGGGGCTGCCCAAGGCACCATCAGCCTACAACCCACTCGTGGATCCCAAGCGCGCACTCGAGCGCCGCACCTATGTGCTCGGGCGCATGCGCGATCTCGGCTACATAGATGAAATCGCCTACAAACGGGCCATGGCGGAGCCTCTCACGGCGCGAGAGTACGCGCCCAGGCCACCGTTCAGGCACCCTACGTCGCGGAGATGGTGCGCGACTACATGATCGGGAAATACGGCGAAGCCGCCTACAGCGCCGGTTACCAGGTCACGACCACCATAGATTCGAAACTGCAAACTGCGGCGGTCTCCGCCCTGCGACAGGAACTGGAACGGCTCGATCGCGAGCCGGCGGCCGGCGCGGCGCAAGCGTTCATTTCGATCTCGGCGAAAATCCCGATGCGGAAGTGCTGACGCAAGCGCTTGCAGCCCTATCCGCCGATCGCGAATCTGCTTCCGGGAGTGATCACGCTGGTCCGGGATAAAGACATCCGGGTGTATTTGCGCGGCGAGGGAATCGTCACAGTCGCCTGGCCGGGGCTCGCCTGGGCGGCCGGCCAGAAAACGCAAGCAAGCGATTTCCTCAAGCGCGGCGACATGATCTATCTGAACCGCGGCAAGAAAGACTGGGAGCTCGCTCAGGTGCCGGAACTCGAGGGCGCCATCGTCGCACTCGATCCCTACGACGGCGCCATCGCCGCGCTCGACGGCGGCTTCTCTTTCACCTTGAGCAAATACAACCGTGCCGTGCAGGCCCATCGCCAGCTCGGCTCCTCGTTCAAGCCCTTCGTGTACTCCGCGGCGCTTAATGCCGGCATGACGCCGGCCACGCTGATCTCCAACGCGCCCTTCATTTCGGTTGCCAACCCTGAACTCTCGCAGTATTGGCGACCACGCAACGCCGAGCGCGAAACCTCGGGCATGATGCGCTTGCGCGAAGCGCTGGTGCATTCCGTGAACATCGTCTCGGTGCGCATCCTGCAGCAGCTCGGCGTCACGCCTGCGCTCGACTGGGCCAGGCGTTTCGGTTTCTCGCCCTCAGAACTACCGCACAATCTGACGCTTGCGCTCGGCAGCGCGAGCCTTACCCCGCTCTCCATGGCGCGTGGCTACGCGGTGTTCGCCAACGGCGGATTCCTGGTCCGGCCCTACTTCATAGAACGCATCGAAGGTCCGGCGGGTAAGGTGCTTGCCGAAGCGCATCCCTGGGTCGCCTGCGCGGCCTGCTCACCGGCGGCGGCGAGTGCCGCAAATCCACTCGCTTCGCCGGTCGCAGCCACCACACCCAGCGCCCCCGAAAGCGCGCCTGTCGCGGCCTCGGCAATCGTCGCCGCAAGCGCCGCAAGCAGTGCGCAAACCGTGCTCCTCATCGGCCGCCAACCGCGCCAACCGCGCCTTGCACCGCGCACACTCTCGGCGCAAAACGCCTACCTGATGACCGACATTTTGCACAGCGTGATCCTGAGCGGAACCGGGATCAAGGCGCTCGCGCTCAAGCGCCAGGATATTGCCGGCAAGACCGGCACCACCAACGATACGACTGATGCCTGGTTCGACGGCTTCGGCCCGCGCCTGGTAACCGTCGCCTGGGTGGGCTTCGATCAGCCGCAGACGATGGGCCACGGCTGGACGGGGGCGCATGCGGCGCTGCCCATGTGGATCTCATTCATGGGTGAGGCCCTGAACAATGTGCCCGAGGCCGTCCGCTCGATGCCGCCCGGACTGGTTACCGCACGCATTGACTCGAAGACCGGGCTGCGCTGCGGCCCCGACGATCCGGACGCGATATGGGAAGTCTTCCGCGAAAAAGAACTACCGCCCATGCAGCAGAAAAAACAGGCTCCCAGCCTCTACGGTGGCGGTGGCGGGACGGGCGGAGCCGTGAGACTGATCAGACCCGTCGCCTGCTCGCGCAGGAAGCGGCGCGGATTCTCAGCGAGGAAGGACGCCGCGACCATCTCGCCGCCAAACGCAAGGCGGCGCTCAGGCTCGGCCTCGCCGCGAAACATCTGCCTACCAACCGCGAGATCGAGGCGGCGCTTGTCGAGCGTCAACATCTGTTCGAGGCCCCGGCGCAGGCGGCACGGATCGAGGGGCTGCGCCGCGGAGCGCTTGCGGCCATGGACATGCTCGCGGGCTTCGAGACGCGGGCCGCAGGCGCGGCCGCAAGCGGCATTGCAACCGCCCACACGATCATCGAATTGCATGTCTTTGCAGATTCGCCCGAGGCGCTCGCCTTTCGCCTGAACGATCTCGGCCTGCGCTACCGGGAAGGCGAGCGGCGTCTGCGCTGGTGCAACGGCCGCGTGCGCGCGGTGCCGGTGTTTACGTTCACGGTTGCTGGAGAAGACATTGAGGCGCTGGTGTTTACACCTCTCGATCTGCGCGAAGCCCCGGCCGATCCGGTGGACGGACGCCCGCTGCGTCGACTCGCGCGCAACGCACTCGAACAACGACTCCGCGCCACGTAGGAGCAGCGGTCTCTGCCCCATGTCTTAACGAATCCCGCAGGCCGCTAGCGCTTCGCCATCGGCGTGAATTCGCGCTGTACCGCGCCTGTGTAAAGCTGGCGCGGGCGGCCGATGCGCATTTTCGGATCGCTCACCATCTCGCGCCAATGCGCCACCCAGCCGACCGTGCGCCCGATCGCAAACATCACGGTAAACATGTCGGTCGGAATACCAAGCGCCTTGTAGATGATGCCCGAATAGAAATCCACGTTCGGATAGAGCTTGTACTCGATGAAATAGTCGTCTTCCAGCGCAATCGTCTCCAGCGCGAGCGCGAGTTCCAGCAGCGGCTCCTGGGTGGCGCCCAGGCTTTCGAGCACCTCGTGCGTCATCTTGCGGATGATCTTGGCACGCGGATCGTAATTCTTGTACACGCGATGACCAAAACCCATCAGCCGGAACGGATCGTTCTTGTCCTTGGCGCGGGCGACGAACTTGTCGATGTTCTTCACCGATCCGATCTCGGTCAGCATCTTGAGCACCGCCTCGTTCGCGCCGCCGTGCGCCGGCCCCCACAGACAGGCGGTGCCGGCGGCGATCGCGGCATAGGGATTGGTGCCGGAACTGCCCGCCAGCCGCACGGTGGAAGTGCTCGCGTTCTGCTCGTGATCCGCGTGCAGGATGAAGAGCAGATCGAGCGCGCGGCTTGCCACCGGATTGATCTCGTAGTCCTCGCTGGGCACGGCGAACAGCATGTGCAGCAGGTTTTCGGTGTAGGCGAGTGAGTTCCGCGGATACATGAAGCGCTGGCCGATCATGCGCTTGTAGGCGGCCGCGGCGATGGTCGGCATCTTGGCGATGATGCGCTTGGCGAACAGATCCGCGCTGCGGGATCGTGAATATCCGTGGTCTCGTGATAGAAGGCGGAAAGCGAAGCGACTACTGCCGTCAGCATGGCCATCGGATGCGCATTCGGGTGGAAGCCCTCGAAGAAGCGCAGCACGAATTCGTTTACCAGGCTGTGGTGGCGGATTTCGTTGTCGAAGCCTGCAAGCTCGCCCTTGTCGGGCAGCTCGCCGTTCAGAAGCAGCCAGGCCACCTCGGTGAAGCTGCAATGCTCGGCGAGCGCCTCGATGGGATAGCCACGGTAGAGCAGCACCCCCTTTTCGCCGTCTATGTAGGTGATCGCGCTTTCGCAGCTCGCGGTAGACACAAAGCCGGGATCGAAGGTAAAAACCCCGTGCTCGCGGTACAGCGCATTGATATCGAGCGTCGCGGGGCCGAGCGTCGGCTCGCGCACCGGAAGCGGGATCGTCTTGCCGTCGGGTGCGGCAAGGATGTAGTCGCGAGAACGATCCGCCATCTCGAGTCTCCTTTATTGCTGGTCCATTCGCCGTCTGCACGCATTCGCGCGTGCCGCAGCGGTGAAGCCGGGACGCTTTCATCGGGAAATGCACCGGCCATGGCCGGTGCGGGCAAACTGCCGGAAAACGACTCCGCTTATCGGCAGCCCACCGACGTTTTTATTATATCTCCGCTAGCTTGCGGGCGCGCCGTATTTGCGGCGAAACTTGTCCACTCGCCCGGCCGTATCCACAATCTTCTGCTTGCCGGTATAGAAGGGGTGACAAGCCGAGCAGACCTCCACGTGCAGATCCTCGCCCAACGTCGAACGGGTGACAAAACGGTTGCCGCAGCTGCAGGTCACCGTGATGTCGCGATAATCGGGGTGTATGCCTTCTTTCATGGCGTCAACGAGAAATCGAAAAAGGCATTTTACAGTACCCGTCAAAGGTGGGTACCCGCTGCGAACGGGAACAACCCCACTCCCGCAAGCCAAGCTTCAGGCGGACAGCGCTACTTAGCGTCGCAAGGCAGACCCGCTTTCAGCTTTGTCGGCTAAGTGCTTATCGCAGGTTCAGAAATCGAAGTCTTCCACAAACCCTGTGGATAACTCTGTGGATGAAATGCCGAAAGCGCAGCCGATTCCATTCTTTTTACCTGCGGGATTTAGATTGATCAACTTTTCACCACTGAAATTTATATAATAAAATCAATATGTTATTAGTTTTCATCAAAGAACTGGCTAGCGCCAGGGCGCGCAGGCCCCATGAAATGGCGGGCCCGCGAAACCGCTGTGCATAACCGCCGCCGCCCGGCAAGTCGCGCCGGCCTGGAATCCCTCTTCAAGCCGGCAAAAACCGCTCCTGCAGCTCATTGAGAAAGACCAGCCCGCGGGGGCTCGCCCGCAGCTGCGATCCGTCCGCTTCCATCAAACCCTCGGTCACGGCCTGGCGCACCGGCGCAAGCACCGTCTCGCGGGAACAGCCGCTGCGCGCCTCGAATTCGCACCAGCCGAATCCCTCGATGCGCCTGAGCGCACCCAGCATGAATTCGAAAGCGCGCTCGGCCGGAGCGACCTCCCGCTCGCTCACGGCTTGCGGCTCGCCGGCGAGCCGCAGCCAGCGCGCCGGTGAGCGGATGCGTTCGGTGCGCAGCACGTCGGCACCGGCGCTGCGCTTGCCGTGCGCGCCCGGACCGATGCCGATATAGTCGCCGTAGCGCCAGTAATTGTCGTTGTGGCGGCAGCGGCGGCCCGGTTGCGCGTAGGCCGAAATCTCGTAACGCAGATAGCCCGCCGCCGCGATCGCCTCGCGCCCGGCGCGCTCGATTGCGGCGAGCGCGGGCTCGGCCGGCAGTCGGGGGGGGCGACGGTAAAAGGCCGTCCCCGGCTCCAGAGTGAGTTCGTAATACGAGAGATGAGCGGGAGCAAGCGCAAGCGCCTGGCGCACATCCGCGAGCGCGCCCGCGGCACTCTGACCGGGCAGGCCGTGCATGAGATCGAGATTGAAATTCTCGATCCCCGCGCCCTGTAATTCCTCCGCCGCCGCGATCGCTTCGCGCGCGTCGTGGATGCGGCCGAGTTGCTTGAGCATCGCATCGTCGAAGCTCTGCACACCCAGCGACACCCGGTTGATTCCCGCCGCGCGGTATTCGGCGAAGCGCCCGCGCTCGATCGTCCCCGGATTCGCCTCCAGGGTGATTTCCGCGTCCCCGGCAAATGCCAGGCGCCGGCCGAGCGCTTCGAGTACCTCTGCTATGGTCGCCGGCGCAAGCAGGCTCGGCGTGCCGCCGCCGAAGAAAACCGCCTCTACCGGCTCCCGCGCGGGCCGGCGCTCAAGTTCGAAGTCGAGATCGGCAAGCACTGCGCGACTGTAATCGCGTTCGGGCACGACCCCCGGAATCACGTGCGAGTTGAAGTCGCAATAGGGGCATTTCGCCACGCACCAGGGCACGTGTACGTACAGGGTGAGCGGCAGTCTCTCTATAATGGAGACCTCATCCGCACCGGCTTTCGATTGATGCTCCGCGACCCGGGAGCGCCGACCAGCGTTCATATCCAAGACTATACGCCGCCGCCGTATTTCATAGACAGTACCCGCCTCGTCTTTGAATTGGGCGAGAATGCCTGTACGGTCAGCGCGGAACTGGAACTCAGGCGCAACCCGGCGAACTCCGGGCGCGTCGAAGCACTCAGCTTCAATGGTTCGGGCCTGGAACTCCTTGCGGTCGCCATTAACGGCGCGCCGCTCGCCTCCAATCGCTACCACACGGACCGGGACGCGCTCGTCATTTATGCGCCGCCGGCGCACTTCACACTCGCGACGCGAGTGCGCATCCATCCCGAGCGCAACACGGCGCTCGCAGGCCTGTACAAGTCCGGCGGCAATTTCTGCACCCAGTGCGAAGCCGAGGGCTTCCGGCGCATTACCTGGTATCTGGATCGTCCGGACGTGCTTGCGCGCTTCACCACGCGCATCGAGGCCGCGCGCGACACTTGTCCGGTTCTGCTTTCCAACGGCAACCTGATCGAATCCGGCGAACTGGCCGACGACCGTCATTATGCCGTCTGGGAAGACCCCTTCCCCAAGCCCGCGTATCTGTTCGCGCTGGTCGCCGGCCGGCTCGCCTGCCGCGAGGGCGAACACAAGACGGCGGGCGGTCGCACGGTGCCGCTCAAGGTTTATGTCGAAGAACATAATCTCGAGCGCTCGGCTCATGCCCTCGCCTCGCTCAAACGGGCCATGCGCTGGGACGAAGAGCGCTATGGGCGCGAATACGATCTCGCGAGCTACATGATCGTCGCGGTGGACGATTTCAACATGGGCGCGATGGAGAACAAGGGCCTCAATCTGTTCAACTCCAAGTATGTACTCGCCGATCCCGCAACCGCAACCGACCAGGACTACGCCGCCATTGAGGCGGTGATTGGCCACGAGTATTTTCACAACTGGACCGGCAACCGCGTAACGCTGCGCGACTGGTTTCAGCTTTCGCTCAAGGAGGGCCTTACTGTCTTTCGCGAGCAGTGCTTCGCCGCCGAAATGGGCTCGCCGGCCGTCAAACGCATCCGGGACGTGCGCTTGCTGCGCGAGACGCAGTTCGCGGAAGACGCCGGCCCGATGGCGCATCCGGTGCGCCCCGAAAGCTACGTCGAGATCAACAATTTCTACACCGCCACCGTGTACGAAAAGGGCGCCGAAATCATTCGCATGTACCGCACGCTCCTCGGCGAAGAAGGCTTTCGTCGCGGCATGGACCTGTACTTCGAGCGCCACGACGGCCAGGCGGTCACCACCGACGACTACCTCGCGGCGATGGCGGATGCGAATGATGCGGACCTCGCGCAATTCGCGCGCTGGTACGGGGTGGCCGGCACGCCGCGGCTTGAAGTAAGGGGCTCGCACGACACCGACACTAAACGCTACACCCTTCATGTGCGCCAGATTCACGATGCAAGCCCCGGCCAACCGGCGGCGAAAAAACCGCCCCTGGCTCATCCCGCTCGCGATGGGACTTCTGGATGCCGAAGGAAACCCGCTTGCGTTGCGCATGGACGGCGAGAAGGAAGCGTCCGCCGAGCGCGTCCTGTGGCTGCGCGAGTTCGCGCAAAGCTTCGTCTTCGAGGATATCGCCGCGCCACCCACGCCCTCGCTCCTGCGCGGTTTTTCGGCACCGGTCAAACTCGACTATCCTTACGGCGACGACGACCTTGCCCGGCTCGTCGCGCACGATCAGAATTCCTTCACCCGCTGGGACGCTGCACAAACGCTGGCCGTCCGCAGCATCAAGGCGCTGATCGCAGATGGCTCGGAAAGCGAGGCCGCCACCCTCACGGCGCCGCTCGCCAAGGCCTTGCGCAAGCTGCTCGCCGACAAGGAAGCCGACCCTGCGCTGATCGCGGAAACGCTGGCCCTGCCGCCGGAAGAGGCTCTTGCGCTGGAATTCGAGCGCGTTGATGTCGCCGCCCTCGCCGCCGCGCGGTGCACGCTCAAACGCAGTCTCGCCGCGCAACTGAAAGCGCAACTGCTCGCCGCCTGGGAGCGCACGGCTGCTCAGGGTCCCTGGCGCTATACGCCGGGCGAGACCGGCCGACGGCGGCTGCACGGCGTTGCACTCGACTACCTGGGAGCGCTCGCGACAAAGGCACATCTTGCCCGCGCCGAGCGCGAATTCGCCGCGGCCGACAACATGACCGACCGCATTGGCGCGCTTGTCGTCCTGACCGCCCACGACACGCCGGCGCGCACAAAGGCGCTCGCGCGTTTCCGCGACGACTACGACGGCCATCTGCTCGCGCTCGACAAATGGTTCGCCCTGCAGGCGACCTCGCCGCTGCCCGGCGCAGTCGAACGCGTACGCGCACTGATGGACGATCCGGTATTCACGCTCAGGAATCCAAACCGGGTGCGCGCACTGATCGGTAGCTTCGCCCATCGCAATCATGCTGGTTTTCATGCCGACGACGGCGCGGGTTACCGTTTCGTCGCCGACCAGGTGCTCGCGCTCGACGCCATCAATCCCCAGGTTGCCGCACGACTTGTGACCTGTTTCGCACAATGGCGTCGTTACGACGACGCACGCCGCAAGCTGATGACGGCGGAACTGGAACGCATGGCCGCGACTCGCACACTCTCGCGCGACGTGCAGGAAATCATCGCGCGCAGCCTTGCCCGCAAGTAGGCGAAGGAGCGAGGCCGTGCCTGATCACGCTGCGAACGATTTGAAAACCCATATCGAGGCGCAACTCGCGGCCGCGCTAGACGTGCTCGACATCGCGCGCGATGCGCGCACGGCCATCGCTGTCGAACATAGCCGCAGCACGGAACATGGCGATTTCGCCACCAATGCTGCGCTCGTGCTGGCGCGCAGCGAAAACAGAAATCCGCGCGAACTGGCCGCCGCCATCGTTGCCGCTCTGCCCGTCTCGGAACGGATCGCAAGTACCGGGGTTGCGGGCCCCGGCTTCATTAATTTTTTCCTCACACCGGCCGCTTGGCAGGCCGAACTCGACCGCATTCTCGAAGCGGGCGACGCCTGGGGCAAAGGCGCGGCAGGAGCCGGCACGCGGGTGCTCGTCGAGTTCGTTTCCGCCAATCCGACCGGACCGCTGCACGTCGGCCATGGCCGCAACGCTGCCTACGGCGACAGCCTCGCGCGCATCCTCGCCGCTGCCGGCTACGCGGTGGGCACCGAATACTACGTGAACGACGCGGGCCGCCAGGCCGACATCCTTGCCGTGAGCGTGTGGCTCGCGGCGCTTGCACTTGCCGGCGAATCACCGCGCCAGCCCGCCGCGGGCTATCCCGGCGACTATATCCGCGAGACGGCCGCGGCGCTCGCGCCGGAATTGCGCGAGCGCGTCCTGCGCCCCTGGTCCGAAGTCGAGCGCGATCTTCCGCCCGATGAACCCGAAGGTGACAAGGAAGCGTACATGGATGCGCTCATCGCCCGCGCACAAACACTCCTCGGCGACGATTACACGGCGCTGCGCCGCGCCGCACTCGACCGACAAATCGCCGCGATACGCACGACGCTCGATCGCCTGGGCATCGCCTTCGATCACTGGTTCTCGGAGGAGACGCTGGTCGCGGGCGGCGCAATCACACATGCACTGGCACGACTCGCCGAGCGCGGCCACAGCTATGAGGCCGAGGGCGCACTATGGCTGCGCACCTCCGCGTTCGGCGACGAGAAGGATCGCGTGCTCAGACGTAGCGACGGCAACACCACCTACTTCGCAAGCGATGTCGCCTATCATCTGGACAAGCTCGAACGCGGCCACGATCTCCTGATTGACGTCTGGGGCGCGGATCATCACGGCTACGTCGCGCGCGTGCGTGCCGCCATCGAAGCGCTCACCGGGCGCGCCGGCGCCTTCGAGGCGCGCCTCATTCAGTTCGTAACCCTGAGTTCGGGACGCATGGGCAAGCGCAGCGGCAACTTCGTCACGCTCGCGGAACTGGTGGAGGAAGCCGGCGCCGACGCCGCGCGCTTCTTCTATCTCGCGCGCTCGAACGATCAACATCTCGAGTTCGACGTCGAACTCGCGCGCCGGCACAGCAACGACAACCCGGTATATTACCTGCAATACGCCCATGCCCGCATCGCGAGCCTGTTCCGGCAACTGGCGGAAAAAGGACTCTCATGGGACGCGGCGGATGCGCGCAAACGTCTCGCGCTGCTCGGCGAAACACAGGAAATGACGCTCATCAAGCGGCTCGCGCGCTATCCCGAAATCGTCGCCGCGGCCGCCGCTGAACGCGCGCCTCACCTGCTCGCACATTATCTCGGCGAAGTGGCGCAAGGCTTTCACGTCTGGTACAACAGCTGCACTATCCTTGCCGAAGATGCGGCGCTGCGCGGCGCGCGACTGGCGCTCGCCGACGCCACCCGCATCGTCATCGCAAACGGATTGGCCCTGCTCGGCATTTCGGCCCCGGAACGCATGTGAGGCCGGATCTTAAAAACTCGGGCGAAGACAACGGCCGCCGTGGCCGAGGGCCGTTATGGTTTCTCGCCGGCATCATTGTTGCCGTCGTGATCATCATTGCCTTCCCGAGCATTCGCCATGCGCTCAAGCACGCCGGAACCTCCGCCGCAAAACAGGCCGACGCGCTGAAGGAAAAGCTCGCGAAATCTCCGGGGGCAAAGAACGCGGGAACTTCAGCGTCGGGTTTCGATTTCTACCGCCTGCTCTCGCATCCGACGCAGATACTCACCCCCGGTGAAAGCGACGAAGTCAAAACCCCGCCCGCCGCCACCAGCTCGGTGACGCAACCGGGCGCCTATATCGTGCAGGTTGCGTCGCTGCGCCACGGCAAGGACGCGGAAGCGCTCAAGGCCCAACTCGCCCTGTGGGGCATCAGCGCCGAAGTGCAACAGGTGGACGTTCAGGGCGAGACCTGGCACCGCGTCCGCATCGGTCCGGTGAAGGATCTGAAAACCTTGAACGCGCTGCGCGACAAGCTTGCCGCGCACAAGCTTCGTCCGCTGCTCATTCGTGTCGGGAATTAACGCATTTCTCCGTAGCGGCCTTGTCGTTGCGTTCGCACTTGCCCCGCTCTGCGCGGGTGCGGTTGCACCGGTGGCGACGGTGGCGACGGAAAATACCGACCAGGCGCCGGCAAGGCTCGCACGACTCAAGGCGGAAATCGCCAAACTAAACGCCGGCGTCGGCAGCGAAGTTGCCCACAAGCATCGGCTGATCGCCGAACTCGGCAAGCTTGAACAAGGCATCGGCTCGCTCCACCGCGAACTTGCAACGCTTGCCGCACGCGAGCAGACATTGAGCGCGCGCAAGACCATGCTCGATCACCAACTGGCAACAAGCCGCGATTCCGCGCAGGCAGCGGAAAAGGAACTTTCCGCCGCCTTGCGCGCGGCCTTTACGCTCGGGCGCCAACCGGCGATCAAGCTTGCACTGGAAGGCGACGACCCGGCAAGCGTGGCGAGACTGCTCGGCTACTACGGCTACTATTCGCGGGCGCAGGCGGGGCACATCGCGGAACTCACTGCAAGCATCGCCCGCTACCGCAAGCTCCAGACCGAACTTGCCGCGACCGAAAGCGATCTTGCACAAACCGCAGCCTCGCGCCGCGACTCCCTCACCACCCTTGAAAAAAATCGCAAGGAACGCCGAACGCTGGTTGCGAAACTCTCGCACGACATCGTCAACAAGAACGCCCGCATCGCCGCCCTCAAGCACGACGCCGAACGCCTGGAGAAAATCATCCACTCGGTCAACCAGGATCTCGCCGAGGTGCCGAGCAAACTGCTCGACCAAGTGGATTTCGGCAAGCTGCGTGGCAAACTGCCCTGGCCGGTGGCGGGCAAAATCGTGGACAGCTTCGGTTCCTCGCGCGCCGACGACGGCGCCCTCAAATGGGAAGCCGTACGCATCGCCGCCCCCGCCGGCACGCAGATACGTGCCATCGCCTACGGGCGCGTCGCCTATGCCGGCTGGCTACCCTTCTATGGTCTCGTGCTGATGGTGGATCACGGCGACGGCTACCTCACCGTGTACGGCCACAACGAGGCGTTGTACAAGCAGGTCGGTGACTGGGTGCAGGCCGGCGACGAAATCGCAACGGTGGGCGCGAGCGGCGGCCAGCCCAAACCCCTGCTCTACTTCCAGATCCGCCACGGTGACCGCTCCCTCGATCCCGAACACTGGTGCACCCGACCTTAGCAGACTGCTAGCGATCGTCGGCAGATCGCTGGCGGAAGCGAAGGCTGGCCGAAGGATTGGCGCCCTTGAACACGAACCAGGCAAGCACGGACGCACCGGGTTCGCGCCGGCTGCGGCGCAGGAGTTTCAGAACGTAGAGCATGCGCATGACAAAGGCCACTGGCCACGCGTGATGCTTGCGGAAATAATGGAAGAAAGAAATAAAGAATTCGCGCCGGTAGGCGATATCCTTCGGCGTACTGCCGCGCATCGCGTGCTCGATGCGCGCCGCGGGCGTGACCCACACGCTCCAACCGGCATGGCGCAAACGCAACGCGAGGTCTTCCTCTTCGCAATAGAGAAAGAAAAAGGGATCGAAGCCACCAATGTCGAAAAAAGCCTCGGCACGCACGTAGAGCGCCGCGCCGCCAACCTCTTCCACCTCGATCGACGTGGTTGGAATGCGCCGCCGATCCAGATAGCGCCGGGGATAAAAGCGGCGCATGAGCGAGCGACCCAGAAATAATTCTGCAAGATGCGGCGCCGGATGCCAATTGGCACGGAAGGAACCCTCCGCATCGAAGGTGATACCGCTCGCAAGTCCGGCGCGCGGATTCTCGTCCATGAATGCGGCGAGCGCACTCACCACGTCATTGTGAAACAGGCAATCGCTGTTGAGAAAAAGATAATGTTCGGCACGCAGAAACTGCAAGCCGAACGCATGCCCGCCGCCGTAACCGAGATTAATCCGGCTCGTCACCAGCTGCACGCGTTCCAGCGACTCAAGAGGAGCGAGCGCCGCGCAATCGGCCAGCGCCGATCCGTTGTCCACAACGAGCACGCGGTAGTCGCAGGCCGGATCGGTGCGCGCGAGCACGGAGTTGACGCAGGCCCGCGTCAAAGCGGCGCCGTTGTAGTTGAGGACGATGACGCCGACGCGGTGGCGGCCGGGAACCCCAGCGCCCGGCGACGTCATACCCGCGGCCACGGCTTGCCGTTCGCGCGCGCATCGAGACTCGCCGCAAGGCCGAGCAGTTCCACCTCTTCGTGCAGAATCACGAACACCGGGATCGCCTTGACGTAGCCGCTCATGCGGCCCTTGGATTCGAAAGCCTCGCGAAAACGCGATGCGCGGAAGGCTCCCAGATAGCGCGGCACGATGCCGCCCGCAATATAGACGCCACCGAAGGCGCCGTAGCTCAAGGCGAGATCTCCGGCGGCGGCGCCGAGCAGCGCGAAGAAGTGTTCCATGGTTTCCGCGGCGGCCGCGTCGTCCCCCGCCTCGGCCGCCTTGCCGATCGCGGCGGCATCGAGTGATGCGAGCGTCTTGCCGTCCAGCTCGCCGATCGCGCGATAGATGTTTTCCATGCCCTGGCCGGAGATCGCGCGTTCGATCGAAACGCGGCCGAACCGCGCGCGCAGGCGCTCGATGATCGCGGAGCTTCTCGCGTTGATCGGCGCGAGCGAGGCATGGCCGCCTTCGGTGACGAGCACCCGCCCGCCCGCGTCGGTCGGCACAAGTCCGCCGACGCCAAGCCCTGTACCGGGTCCGAGTATCGCGACCGGCGCGGCAGGATCCGGCTTCGACCCGCCCGCCTGCACCACGTCGCCGGGCGCAAGCGCGGATACGCCGAGCGCGACGCCGGAAAAATCATTCACCACCTCGCAATGTTCGAGTCCGAAACGCTCGGCAATCGCGCGTGCAGAGATCTTCCAACCCCGGTTGGTAAGCGTCGCCTCGCCGCCGCGCACCGGACCCGCAACGGCGAGCGCGGCCACTTCCGGTTCGGCTTCCTGCACCTGCAGATACACCGAGATTATCTCCTCCAGCGCCTTGAATTCGTCGTTGCGGTACGTCTGCATGCGTTCCCACCGCGTGCCTTCGGCCACCAGGGCGAGCCGCGTATTGGTCCCGCCGATGTCTCCGATCAGACGTTTCAATGCACCGCCTCATCGGATGATGCCGTCGCTTTCGCCAGGGCGTCGAGAAACCGCCCGCTCCAGTCGTGGATGTCGTCGCGGCGCACGGCATCATAGAGCACCTCCCAGTGGCGGCGGCGTTCGGCGAGCGGCATCGCGAGCGCCTCGGCAATGGCGTCGCCGATGCCCTCGATATCATAGGGATTGACGAGCAGGGCATCGGTGAGCTGACGTGCCGCACCCGCCATTTCCGACAACACCAGCACACCGGGGTCTTCCGGATCCTGGGCGGCGACGAATTCCTTGGCGACCAGGTTCATGCCGTCACGCAGCGGCGTGACAAGCCCGACGCGGGCGACCGAAAGAAACGCAAGCAAAGTGGCGCGGCGCATGCGGTGGCTGAGATAGCGCACGGGCATCCAGTCGAAACTCGCATACTGGCCGATGATTTCACCGGCCACCTGATCGAGTTGGCGGCGCACTTCCTGATATTCCGGCACTTCGGAACGCGAGGGCTCCGCCACCTGCAGATATACGATTCTGGAGTGGAGCTCCGGATGCGTTTCCGAGGAAATGTTTGTAGGCGTGAAAACGTTCGATCAAACCCTTGGAATAATCCAGCCGATCGGCACCGATAATCAGACGCCGACCCTCCAGAGACGATTTGAATGCCGTCATCTGGCGCGATTTGCGGCCCCTGGCCACCTGTCCGGCAATCTCCTTGACATCGGCGCCAATGGGGAAGACCCCCGTTGCAATGCGCCGCTCGCCCAGCACGAACCTCTCCCCTTGCATCGGTCTTCGCACCGATGTCGAGCCGCACGGACTCGATAAAGGCACGCTGGTCCACGTCGGTCTGAAAGCCCAGCAAATCATAGGCGCTCAGGTTGCGCAACCAATCGCGATGCGGCGGCATCGAGCGCAGAATGTCGAGCGGCGGAAACGGCGTGTGCAGAAAAAATCCGATCGGCCCCTTGAATCCGCGTGCCCGCACCTCGGCCGCCATCGGCACGAAATGATAGTCGTGCACCCAGAGGGTATCGCCCGGCTGCAACAATTTCATCAGATGTTCGGCGAACCAGGCATTCACCCGCCTGTAGCCTTCGTAGTAGCGGCGACGGTAATGCAGGAGTGCGAGCCGATAATGCACCAGCGGCCACAGGACGCGATTGGCGAAACCCTGGTAGTACTCGTCGTAATCGCGCGAGCCGAGCGACAAGGTGACGTATTCCACGCCGTCGCGCTCCACGCGCCGCGACGTTTCCGGCCGATGGGCAAGCCGGCGTCCATCCCAACCGAACCAGATGCCGCCCTGCGCGCCGAGCGCGGAGCGCAAAGCAACAGCGAGCCCACCCGAGGCCGCCCGATCGGCGCTCGGCATGGCGACGCGATTCGAAACCACCACCAATCTACCCGTGCCGGATGCTCTCATCGTTTCTCCGTTTTCAGAAATGCCCTGAATGGATCAAGGCATCCTTAGTGTACTGCGCCCGGCAGAAACTGCCTGATAAACCGTAGTTTATCGATCGAGTATTCCGGCCAGCCACACACGCGCCGCGACGGGCGTCGCAAAGCGCCAATGCGCGCACGTCGCGCCCTCGCCTATCTTGATCGCCTCACCCGCCGCATCGAGTGCGGCCGCAAAAGCCTCTTCGTCGGTCACATCGTCGCCGAGCACGAGCGGGCGACGACCGGCGAACGGCGACTCGGCAAGGAATGCACGCAACGCACGACCCTTGCTTGCTCCGGACGGACGCAACTCGCACACGGCCTTGCCGTGTATCGTCTCCAGCGTGCCTGCGCTCGCAGCCGCCATCTTCTCGGCAAGCGTCACCAGAGCGCCGCGCGCCTCCGGCTCTGCGCGATAGTGCAACGCAAGGCTAGCGCCCTTGTCCTCCAGGAATACGCGGGGATGTTCCACACGAAAGCGTTCGAATTCAATTCTCGCAGGGGCGAGCGCCGGCGATTCGGCAACGGTCTCATGCCGACCGGGATGCAGACGCCGTTCCGTTCCGTGCTGACCGGCCGCGGCGAGTTTCGCACCGGCAAGATGGCGATCCAGGTCCGTCAGCGCGCGTCCGGTGAGAATGGCGAGCGCACCGCCGAACCGGTCGCGCAAACCGTTCAGCGATGCCGGCAATTGCGCCGGCACCCGAATCGCGTCGGGACTCGCGGCGAGATCCACCAGCGTGCCGTCGAAATCCAGAAACAACGCCCATCCCCCGGGTTCTCCCACGAGCTGCGCAATCGGCGGAGGCGGCGGCAATACCGGCGTGGAAGGTTTGGACATCCGCTCGAATCTACCACAGAGTCTCGGCCCGACAACGAAAGGTACGTTACGCGTAGCGGTAGAAGTAGCGGTCCCCGCCGCGATTCTTTTTTGAATTCCGCGCGCCGGCCGCTCAGTGACGGAAATGACGTTCGCGGGTGAATATCATCGCCACGCCGTGCTCATCGGCGGCGGCAATCACTTCCTTATCGCGGCGCGAGCCGCCCGGCTGCACGATGGCGCGCACGCCGAGACGCGCCGCCTCGTCCACGTTATCGCGGAAGGGGA
Source organism: uncultured Gammaproteobacteria bacterium (assembly GCA_963843735.1). GTDB lineage: Bacteria > Pseudomonadota > Gammaproteobacteria > JAKDMP01 > JAKDMP01 > CAWJLN01. The sequence goes on along the minus strand of CAWJLN010000006.1, from coordinate 181,395 downwards.
AAAAGGCGTCGCTGGCAAGCACGCTTCCGGCAAGCGGATGGTTTGCTTCGGCGGCCTTCATGCCGGCGATGCGCACCGCGTCAACGCGACTCATCTGCCCGGCACCAATGCCCAGCGTTGCGCCTTTGCGCGCGATGACGATGGCGTTCGAGCGCACGGCCTGCACCACGCGCCAGGCAAAATCGAGGCTCTCGCGTTCGCCGGCATCGGGCGCTCGGCGGCTAACCACCTCGGCCTGCGCATTGAGCGGACGCACGCGATCCGCATCCTGGACGAGCAACCCGCCGGCGAGTCTGCGGTAATCGTGCCCGACAGGGCTCGCGCCCGAATGCCGACAGCCAGCACGCGAAGATTCGGTTTTGTCGCGAGCAGTGCCTGCGCTTCCGCCGTCACTTCGGGCGCGAGCAGTACCTCCACGAACTGATTCGCCAGCATCGCCCCGCACGACATCGGCTTCCAGCACCGTGTTGAAGGCGACGATGCCGCCGAAGGCGGAGGCGGGATCGCAGGCGTATGCGCGCGCATAGGCCTCGGCGGAACTGTCCGCGATCGCAACCCCGCAGGGATTCAGGTGCTTGACGATCACGCAGGCGGACGCGTCGAAAGCCATCACCAGCCCGAGCGCCGCATCGGCGTCGGCAAGATTATTGAACGAGAGCGGCTTGCCCTGCAATTGCCGCGCGGCGACGACCGTGCCCGCACCGGCACCGGGCTCGCCGTAGAGTGCCGCGCGTTGATGCGGGTTCTCGCCGTAACGCAGCATGGCGCGCCGCTCGAAGCACGGCGCGAACTCGGCCGGAAACGCCGCATCTTCTTCTGTGTTTGCGCCACGGGCAAACCAGGCCGCAATGGCTGCATCGTAGGCCGCCGTACGCGCAAAGACCTTGGCCGCAAGCCGGCGGCGCTCGGCCTCGGGCAAGCCGCCGTTGCGCTCGATGTGGGCGAGTGCGGCGGCATAGTCGCCGGGATCGCAGAGCACGGCGACGTCCTTCCAGTTTTTGGCCGCCGCGCGCAACATCGCCGGGCCGCCGATGTCTATCATCTCCGTCGTCTCGGCCTCGCTCGCATCCTCCCGCGCCGCACTCCGTTCGAAGGGATACAGGTTGACCACGACCAGATCAATCGGCGCGATACCCTGCGCCGCCAACGCCGCTTCGTCGGTACCGCGGCGGGCGAGAATACCGCCGTGGATTTTCGGATGCAGCGTCTTCACACGCCCCGCCATCATCTCGGGGAAACCCGTGACATCGCTCACCTCGCGCACCGCAAGTCCCGCTTCCTTGAGAATTCGCGCCGAACCTCCGGTCGAAATCAGTTCGACGCCGGCAGCGGCAAGACCGCGCGCCAGCTCCGCAAGCCCCGTCTTGTCGTGAACGGAAAGCAGCGCGCGGCGCACGGGGGGAACAGCGGTCATGAAATACTCCGGGTAATTTGCCCGCCCCGTTCTGCAGGGCCGTTGCTATTGTATCCATGTAGAACCTATCTCATAATCCCCCATGGTCGCGACCGTGACGATTTTGGTTCAGGGCGCGACGCGCCGAGCGTGGTGTACTCGTTGTACACGAACGAGGCGCAACAAGGCCCTGGGCCAAAATCGCCCGGTCCCCGGAGGGGTTACGGCCGAAACGCGGTTCGTGGGGGATTATGAGATAGGTTCTAACCGAGCCCGTAATGATCGAGCTTTCGCCGCAGGGTAGCGCGGTGCATGCCAAGGATTTCCGCCGCCCGGCTGAGGTTTCCGTCCTCATGACGCACGACCATTTCCAGCAGCGGCGCCTCCACCTCACTCATCACCAACTCGTGGAGTTTGGCCGACGGATGATCGTCGAGATCCCGAAAATAATCCTTCAGGCGCATGCACAGACATTCGCGCAGGGTCTGGCAGCTGCTTGCCGGAATTTGCGCATCTCCGTCTTCCAGCTTGCGCGCCAATTGACCCACCAACATCGCCTGCGCCTCCCTTCGACGAACGATTCCGCTGCAAAAAATTACGAACCCATGCAAACGACGCGATCGCCCCGTCGTTTGCACAGCAACAATGTAAATCCTACGGCGCTCATGCCCGGATCCGTAAACTTGACGTGAAAACGCAAAGTCTGCCCGGCCGCGAGCACGCTAATGTTAGTCGCTTCGTAATCGGAAGGCAAGAGCATGCGCGCAGCGATCGCGTTGCCGCGCCTATCGCTTAGGCTGAGTCGGATCAGCGGCAGGCGCTGCGCATAAGGCGCGCGGTTGATCAAACGACCGTCGAGCACGAGCGCGCGACCGGAACCCGGCGCAGCATCAAGCGATGCAGCCGCAATAAGGTAGCGGCCAAGCCCCAGCCGGTCGTCGAGCGGCGCGCCGAAAGCGCGATACATGGCGGCCAACGCAGGACCGGCGACGGCCAGGCGCGCGATTGCGTAACGGTTGGCATGCACAAGCTGCGCCGCGAGCGCAAACACGGCAAGCACGACGGCTGCGGCCCACGGCCAATGTGCACGGCGCGGGGGCTGCGCGCGCGTTTCCAGCAACGGCGCAAGCGCCGCGTCGGCAGAGCCGTCCCCATCCGCCATTTCGTTCCCTGCCGCGGCTGCCGTGGTCCCGTCAGCGGCCGCACGGGCCGCCGATTCGCGATCGCGGAGCGGCGGCTGCTGTTCGCGCAGCGTGGCGCGCGCGTTGAACACAATTTCGCACTCGCCGCAGCGCGCAAGTCCGTGCGCAGCTTCGATCACCCCGCTTCCGATGCGGAACCACTGGAGGCAAACCGGACATTGCGTAACCATACGGACAGTTTAGTCTCCGACGCGCAGCAACTCCAGGCGAGCCCAGCCGTTGCGCGTCATGCGTCCGGTCACGCGCGCCTCGGGGACATAGGCCGCGGCCACGCTGTCACTCTGCTCGGCGGTGATGCCGGCGAGCACGATGCGACCGCCGCGGCGCACACGCGCGCAAAATTCTCCGGCAAGCATGACGAGCGGCCGCGCGAGGATGTTTGCAAGCAGCACGTCCGCATCGCGAACGGCCAGCGCTTCCGGCGTGCTTACCGCGACGGCAACGTTGTTGCGTTCGGCATTGGCGCGCGCGGCATCAAGCGCCTGTGGATCGTTGTCCACGGCAAACACCCGCGCCGCGCCGAGCTTCGCCGCGGCAACGGCGAGTATGCCGGAGCCGGTGCCGTAATCAATTACCGTTGCGCCCGCTAGAGCCGCCGCGGCCAGCCATTCGAGACACAAACCGGTGCTCGGATGCGCGCCGGTGCCGAAAGCGAGCCCCGGCGTGATGGTGACATTTACCGCCGCGGGTTCAGGCGGCGCGCACCAGTCCGGAACGATCCACAAGCGTTCGCCGTAACGCCGCGGCGCAAACCCGGCCCGCCCGGCGGCGATCCAGTCGCGCTCTTTGCAGATTTCCAGCGTGCAGGCACGATCCGTGCCCAGCATCGCTGCGGCGGATTCGGCCTCGGTGCGCGCGGCAAAGAGCGCCTCCACGAACATGCCGTCCCAGAGCGGCGTCGCACCGGGTTCCGGTTCAAGCAAGGCGCCGCTCGCCTCTTCGGGACACAGGCTCACGCTCAGGGCGCCGTGCTTCTCCAGTTCGGCCACCAGCGTCCACGCCTCGTTGGCCGTAACCGTGCGGCGCAGCCGGATCCAGTTCAATACCCTACTCCCAACAGACTGCTGAAAAACGTAGCGAGCGAAGGCCTATTGAGCGCGGACGGAGCACAGGCACCGCAGTTTACATGCGAGTCAATGAGGATGCCAAGCACCGCCCGCGTTCAGGATGGCGCGCGCAGTAGCTTTTCAGCAGCCGGTCAACGCTGGCCGAGCTTCTGTTCCAGATAATGAATGTCTGTACCACCGGCGGCAAAGGCGGCATCCGTGACGATGCGCAGATGCAGCGGGATGTTGGAATGAATGCCCTCGATGACCGTCTCTTCCAGCGCGATGCGCAGGCGTGCGATGGCGCTCTCGCGATCCTCGCCCCAGGCAATGATTTTCCCGATCAGGGAATCGTAATACGGCGGCACCTGGTAGCCCGCGTAAAGATGCGAATCCACCCGGATTCCCGGCCCGCCCGGCGCGTGCCATTCCGCCACCGTCCCCGGAGAAGGCGTAAAACTCTCGGCGTCTTCGGCGTTGATGCGGGCCTCGATCGCATGTCCGCGCGGCACGATCTGATCCTGTTTGAGGGAAAGTCCCTCGCCGGCCGCGATGCGGATTTGTTCACAGACGAGATCCACGCCGGTGATCAGTTCCGTCACCGGGTGCTCGACCTGGATGCGAGTGTTCATCTCGATGAAGTAGAACTCGCCATCCTCGTACATGAACTCGAAGGTGCCGGCGCCACGGTAGCGCATCTTCTGGCAGGCCTCGACGCAGCGTTTGCCGATCGCCGCGCGCTGCTTCAACGTGATGCCCGGCGCAGGCGCCTCTTCCACCACCTTCTGGTGGCGTCGCTGCATGGAGCAATCCCGTTCGGCGAGATGGATCGCGTGGCCCTCGCCGTCTCCGAGCACCTGGATTTCTATATGACGAGGATGCAGGAGATATCTCTCCAGATAAATACTGTCGTCGCCGAAGGCGGCCTTCGCCTCCGCACGCACCAGCGTGAGCGCACTGCCGAGACTCGCCTCGCCGTGCACCACGCGCATGCCGCGCCCACCGCCGCCCGCCGCCGCCTTCAGGAGCACCGGATAGCCGACTTCGCGGGCTACCTTGCGCACGCTTTCATAGTTGGCCGTCAACGCTCCGTCGGAACCCGGTACCGTGGGCACGCCGGCCGCACGCATCGCCTGCTTGGCTGACACCTTGTCACCCATGAGCCGTATCGTCTCGGCGCGCGGCCCGATGAACACGAAGCCGCTCTGCTCGACGCGCTCGGCAAAGTCCGCATTCTCGGCGAGAAAGCCGTAACCGGGATGGATGGCTTCGGCATCGGTTACCTCCGCCGCCGAGATGATCGCGGGGACGTTCAGATAACTTCCGCTGCTGGGCGCCGGGCCGATGCACACGGTTTCGTCCGCGAGCAGCACGTGCTTCAAATCGCGGTCGGCCTCGGAGTACGCGGCGACCGTACGAATCCCGAGTGCGCGGCAAGCGCGCAGGATGCGGAGTGCAATCTCGCCGCGATTGGCGATCAGGACTTTGTCGAACATGTTTATTTTCCCAAACGTGCCACGTCGCTCATCCAATCACGAACAGGGCCTGTCCGTACTCTACCGGCTCTCCGTTCTCGACCTCGATCGCCTTCACCGTACCGGCGACCTCGGAAGTGATCTGGTTCATCATCTTCATCGCCTCGATGATGCACAGCACGTCACCCTCCTTGACGCTCTGGCCGATCTCCACGAAGAAACTAGCGCCGGGGCTCGCCGCGCGGTAGAAGGTGCCGACCATCGGCGCCGTCACGACCTTGCCCGGCGGATGTGCCGGAGCTTCGGGCGATACCGATGCAGCCGGCTCAGGCTGACCAGCGGGAGCCTGGGCGACGGGCGGCGGCGCGGACCACGGCGGCGGCGCATAGGCGACGCCCTGGCGCGAGATACGCACCGATTCCTCGCCCTCGGTGATCTCGATCTCCGCCATCCCGGAGCTTTCGAGCAGTTCGATGAGTTTTTTGACCTTGCGTATGTCCATGACAACCTCCCGGTCGGGTCGGCAAACTTGAAAAGCTCTTACAAGTCGGAGCTTCCTCAGGAAATGCGAGTGATTGCAGCCGCGAGCGCGAGATCGTAACCGCGCGTTCCGCAACCCACGACGACGCCCGCCGCCGCGGCTGCGAGGAGGAGCTCGGCACGCCGTTCGCCACGCACGAATACGTTGCTGATGTGCACCTCGAAATACGGGATGGCGACCGCAGCGAGTGCGTCGGCCAGAGCGAGACTGGTATGTCCCCAGGCGCCGGGGTTAATAACGATTGCCGCCACGCGATCGCGCGCGGCGTGAATCCGCTCGATCAATTCGCCTTCGGCGTTGGTCTGGAAATGCTCGAGGCGTTGCCCCGCGTCTTGCGCCTTCGCCGCCAGACGCTCGACCACCGCGGCCAATGTCTCCATGCCATAGAGATCGGGTTCCCGCTCGCCGAGCAGATTCAGATTGGGTCCGTTCAGAAGCAATATAGTCGCCATCGCCCCGCTCGTTCGCAGCGAACGTGCCTGCTTTTACGCAAACACTGCCTGGATTTGTTCCTATTGTGCAGCTTTTGCGGCGATCTGTCCAGTGACCGACTCAAACGCCGGCAGCGCCGGCTTTGTCCTTTGCTGGCTCGCAGCTCAGCCCACCCCCGGGCTTCTTCGCCAGCGCAGCCCGCACATGGGTCAGAAAACGGTCGGCATCGAGATAACCGACGACATCCTGAGCGGGAAGCCTACGGCCGCAACGATCGAAGAACAGGTACGCAGGCGGCCCATACAAGTCGAAACGCTTGAGCAGTGCGCGCTCGGCGGGCGTATTGGCGGTAACGTCCACCCGGAGAACCCGCGCCTGACGCAGCGCGGCGGCGACGGTGGGCGCGCGAAACGTCGTGTGCTCCATATCCAGACAGGCGGTGCACCAGTCGGCATAAAAATCGAGCATGACCGGTCGGCCGGCCGCCCTGGCACTTTCCAGTTGGCTTTGCAAGCCGGCAAGCGAAGTTACCGTCTGCCAGACGGGTTGCCGTGACGATGCGCGGAAGCCCGCGAACGGCGCAAGCGGATTGCCGCTCCCCGCCGCACCGCCCACAATCAACACCAATCCGCAAACGCCGGCGATCAATCCCGCGCCCCGGAACAGAAGGCCCCCAAAGAAACCCAAAAACACAGCGGCGACGAGACCGATTACGCCCCATAGAATGAGCGTCACCGGCGCCGGGATCACGCGCCCGAGCAACCACACCGCATAGGCCAGCATGGCGACGCCGAGCAAGCGCTCGATCAGCGTCATCCAGCGGCCCGCCTTCGGCAGCAGCCGCCCGGCTATGGTGCCGTAAACGACGAGCGGCGCTCCCATGCCGAGCGCGAGTGCGGCGAGTGCAATGCCGCCGCGAAGGGGTTCGCCGCCCTGGCCGATCACTACCAGCGCGCCCGCGAGCGGGGCCGCAACACAGGGACTCACGATCAACGCCGAGAGTGCGCCCATGAATGCCGCGCCCGCCCAACCGCCGCCGCCGCCGCCGCGCCCCGACATCAAAGTCAAGCGATTGGTCAAAGCCGCCGGCAACCGCAACTCATACAGACCGAAGAGCGAAAGCGCCAACGCCACAAACACCGCCGCGAACAGCGCGATCACCCAGGGGACCTGGAAAAAACCCTGCAAACCGGTGCCGGCAAAACCCGCGGCAACACCCGCCGCCGTGTACACCGCCGCCATTGCAAGCACATACACCAATGACAAGGCAAAGCCCCGATGCGTGCCGACGCCGCGGTTGCCGCCGAGAACCCCGGCGAGTATCGGCACCATCGGCAGCACGCAGGGCGTAAAGGCAAGCAGCACGCCGAGCACGAAAAACACCAGCACAACCCAAGCAGGATTTGCATGCTCGATCAAGCCGGCCAGCCGCCCCTGCTCGCTGGCGGACGAGCTTGCGACGGTTCCGCCGCCCGGCGGCGATCCGACCGCCGGTGCAGCCGCAGCGGGCAGCATCAGGCTTATATGACGCGTGATCGGCGCATAGCACAAGCCGGCGTCGGCGCAACCCTGGTACGTGGCCGAGAGCGTCATCCGGCCGTCAAGCGGAATCTGCTTCACCGGCACCTTCAAGCGGACCCGGCCGCGATAGACCGTCACCCTGCCGAAGTTCGGATCGTCCTTGACTTCGCCGGGAGGAAACGACACCGAGCCGATCGTGCCCCGTTCGGCCGTGATCTTGAAACGATCTTGGTACAGATAGTAACCCTCGGCGATCCGCCAATCGAGAAGGATCGCCCCCGACGCGGCGCGAGCATCGAGATGGAACGCCTGATCAGGCGGCAGAAACCGCCCGGCGCCAGCCGACGGCGCGAACATGGCGGCGGCAAGGGCCGCAAGCAAGGCAATTGGGAGCAGCCGCTTCACTCCGCTTCCTCCGTCATCGCCTCGATCCAGCTTAGGTAAGTCGGGCTGCCGCCCGCGACATCGAAGGCGAGAATTTCCGGCTCTTCGTAGGGATGGAGATCTGCCAGCGTCTCCATGAGCAGCAGCATCCGCTCGGTGGTCGTCTTGATCAATAATTGCACCTCTTCCGCCTCCTCGACCGCGTTTTTCCAGCGGTACACGGACACAGCGCCGGGCAAGCGGGTCACGCAGGCCGCAAGCCGGCGCTCGACGAGCGCGCGGGCAATGTCCGCCGCACTTGCCGCGTCCGGACAAGTGGTCAATATCAGCCGCACCGCCATGCCTTTCATGCCCCGGGAAGATTGCGGTCGGTATGGTCTCACAGGCGGTAAAAAAAATCTTCAAGAACTCTTGAAAAGCCCATTGCCGCCTCCATCTTATTGGCAGTCTCGCGGGGTGAGTGCTGAAAAGCGCGCCACGGCGAGTCCCTGACTTTTTTACAAGTCTTTGTTATTAAGGAGGTTTTGATGAAAATCCGTCCCTTGCATGATCGCGTAGTCGTCAAGCGGCTGGAGGAGGAACGCACCTCCCCCGGTGGCATTGTCATCCCCGATACCGCTGCCGAAAAACCGATCCGCGGCGAAGTCATCGCGGTCGGCAACGGCAAGATCCTCGAGAACGGCGAGCTGCGCAAGCTCGACGTCAAGAAGGGCGACAAGGTGCTCTTCGGCAAATACTCGGGCAACGAAGTGAAAGTAGATCGGCGATGAGCTGCTCGTCCTGCGCGAGGACGACATCATGGCCGTTATCGAAGGCTGAACACGCTTAAAGGAGAATTTTCCATGGCAGCTAAAGAAGTACGTTTCGGTGAGGATGCACGCCAGCGGATGTTCCGTGGCGTGAACATCCTCGCCAACGCAGTGAAAGTAACCCTCGGCCCCAAGGGCCGCAATGTCGTGCTCGAAAAGAGCTACGGCGCGCCGACCGTAACCAAGGACGGCGTCTCGGTCGCAAAGGAGATCGAGCTCAAGGACAGGTTCGAGAACATGGGCGCGCAGATGGTGAAGGAAGTCGCTTCGCAGACCTCCGACATCGCCGGCGACGGCACCACCACGGCCACCGTACTCGCACAGGCAATCCTGCGCGAGGGCCTGAAGGCGATCGCGGCCGGCATGAGCCCGATGGAGCTCAAGCGCGGCATAGACAAGGCCGTCATCAAGGCGACGGAGGAACTCAAGAAAATCTCCAAGCCCTGTGACACCGACAAGTGGATTGCCCAGGTCGGCGCCATTTCAGCGAACTCCGACGAGGCCATCGGCCGCATCATCGCCGACGCGATGAAGAAGGTCGGCAAGGAAGGCGTCATCACCGTCGAGGACGGCTCCGGACTGGATAACGAACTCGAAGTCGTCGAGGGCATGCAGTTCGACCGCGGCTATCTCTCGCCCTATTTCATCAGCAACCAGCAGTCCATGCAGGCGGAACTCGAAAACCCCTACATCCTCATCCACGACAAGAAGATTTCGAGCATCCGCGAGATGCTGCCGATCCTGGAATCGGTAGCCAAGGCCGGCACGCCCGCTCCTGATCGTCGCCGAGGACGTCGAGGGCGAAGCGCTCGCAACGCTGGTGGTCAACACGCTGCGCGGCACCGTCAAGGTCGCGGCCGTCAAGGCCCCCGGCTTCGGCGATCGCAGAAAGGCCATGCTGCAAGACATCGCGGTCCTCACCGGCGGTAGATGATCTCCGAGGAACTCGGCCTCTGCTCGAGAAGGCGAGCTCTCCGATCTCGGCCAGGCCAAGAAGGTCAGATCAACAAGGACGACACCACGATCATTGACGGCGCCGGCAAGAAGCGCGACATCGAGGCGCGGGTCGAGCAGGTCCGCAAGCAGATCGAGGAGACCTCCTCGGACTACGACCGCGAGAAGCTCCAGGAGCGCGTGGCGAAGCTCGCCGGTGGCGTGGCCGTCATCAAGGTGGGCGCCGCGACCGAGATCGAGATGAAGGAAAAGAAAGCACGCGTCGAAGACGCCCTGCACGCAACCCGTGCGGCCGTCGAAGAAGGCATCGTGCCGGGCGGCGGCGTCGCTCTGATCCGGGTGCTCGACACCATCAAGAGCCTCAAGGGCGCGAATGCGGAGCAGAACGTGGGCCTCGACATCGTGCGCCGCGCGATGGAGGAGCCGCTGCGCCAGATCGTCGCCAATGCCGGCGACGAGGACTCCGTGGTGCTCGCCAAGGTCCGCGAAGGCAAGGACAACTACGGCTATAACGCCGCGACCGGCGAGTACGGCGACATGGTCGAGTTCGGCATTCTCGACCCGACCAAGGTCACCCGCTCGGCCCTGCAGAACGCGGCCTCCGTCGCGAGCCTGCTCATCACTGCCGAGGCACTGGTCGCCGAGCTCCCCAAGGAAGACAAGGCACCCGCGCCCGGCGGCGACATGGGCGGCATGGGCGGCATGGGCGGCATGGACTTCTAAAAACAACATCAAACCACGACTCGAGGCCCCGCTCCGGCGGGGCTTCTTTTATCTCCTCGTTTCGTTTTCTTTCCGGAGCTTCCATTAAACCGGGAGCCGGCTCACATTCAACCCAAGTACATTGACGTCCGGACAGGCGCCGTAACAAGTGTTGTTAACATTGCGCTTGCCGCCGAATCGTGGTTGCCCGAGGAAACGCAATGGATCCCAGCCTGGCGAGCCCCGAGTTTCAGATATCGGAGCGGAACCACGGGATAGATGTACTGCGCGGAATTTCCATTTTTCTGGTGGTAATCAATCACATCGGAATCCGCATTCCTCTGGCGAAAACGGCGGTGGGGGCGGTGCTGCCGCTGTGGCTGACCAATGCGTTGAACTGGCGGGGCTACGAGGCGGTGTTCATCTTCTTCGTGATCTCGGGGTTCCTGATCACCGGCCTGTCGCTGCGCCGCTGGGGCGGTCTCAACCACATCGGGATCGGGGGCTTCTACGGGCGCCGTTTCGCCCGTATCGTGCCCTTACTGGTGACGCTGGTTCTGGTGCTCAGCGTATTGCACCTGGCCGGTGTGCCCTATTACGTGATCCATCACTCCAACCAGTCCCTGGGCGGGGCGATCTGGGCGGCGCTCGGGCTGCATCTGAACTGGTACGAGGGACATACGAACTGGTTGCCCGGCGGCTGGGACGTGCTGTGGTCGCTGTCAATCGAAGAGGTCTTCTATCTCGCATTCCCGATCGTCGCCCTGCTGACCCGTCGGATCTGGGTATTGCTGCCGCTGCTGGTCCTGTTGACGCTGTCCCTGCCCTTCTCGCGGGACGCGCTGGCCGGGCACCCGATCTGGCAGGAAAAGGCCTACCTGCCCGGCATGGCCGCAATTGCCATGGGGATGATCGGCGCCCTGATTGCGGCGCGTTGCGTCTTGCCGCGTCGCGGCTTCGCCCGGGCGCTGTCAATCTTCGGAGGCGCTGGTCTGGGCGGGCTGTTGATCACAGAAAACTATCTGTGGTCCGTCCTCGGCAGTTGGGAGATATTGATCCTTACGATTTCTACCATGTGCCTGCTGATCGGCCTGCAGTGGGGGCGGGCAGCGGGGCCTCGACGTCCCTGGCCGGGCCTGGGTTGGTTGCGTTCCATGGGGCGCCACAGCTACGAAATCTACCTGACCCACGTGTTCGTCGTATTCGGCGGGGTCGCGTTGTTTCGGGCACTGGACGCGAGTATGCGCTGGGGCTGGCTCTGGTACATACCCATCGTGCTGCTGTGCTGGGGACTAGGCGTGATTGTCGCGCGCTATTTCTCGGTGCCCTGCGACCGTGCGCTGCGTGCGTTTTTGCTCAAGCATGAGAGGCGGCCGGTGCCTCGTGAGTCAACGTCGGCGTCAGCGGAGATGCCAGTTCAGCAATAAGGGGCAGAACTCTGCGCATTAGCAGCGCTTACGGTGACATCCTGCTTGAGATCATTCACGTAAAAGAGGCTCTGCAGAGCTTTTGCCTCATGGTTGCCGGAACGTGAAATTATCGAACCAAAGGCGTATATTTGAACCGTGTCGTCTTGAGGCCCTTGGGCCGGGAGTCGTCATGATGCGAATATTCGCCGTTCTCGCCCTTGCGCTGGTCGCAACCGCCTGCGCGCCCACCGCACGTCAGGCCTTCGGTCCGCGGCTGGACCAGGCCCGCGCCGAGGGCATTCCGCTGGTGGTTTACGCGCTGGGCGTACCGGGCGAAATCGAAGTCATGGGCGCCAAAACGGCCGTGCCGGTGTATGTGCAGTTCGTCGTGACCAGCGAAAGGCCGCTCGCGAATGTGCGCTTCACCCTGACCGGTTACACGGTGCGCGGGCTGGCGGTTCGCTCCCATGGGCTTCATCAGGCCATCGAACTGATCGGCCCCGGCGTGTTTAACCCGGACGGGAATTACGAAGTCAATTCCTTTCATGCCCGCCCTGCCGGTTTCCCGGGCGGCGACGTGGCCTGTATCGAGATGGTGCGGCTGGAAATCCTCTATGCCGACGGCGAGCGCAAAAGCTACGATGCAAAGGCCCTGCGCGCGCTTCTGTTGCCGGCCTTGCGCAAGGGCTGCGGCGACCAGGGACCGGGGGTCAATTTCATGGCCGGGCCTTGATACCGCCGCGCGTAAGCGTTACTTTGTTCATGTAGCCGGGGGTGCCCGCGGAACGCGGGCTGAGAAATACCCTTGGAACCTGATCCAGTTAACGCTGGCGGAGGGAAGGCGAACGTGCGTTCGGCTTCCTGACCGCCAAGGAGGCAGCATGAACGCGATCGTCGAAGACGTCCGGACCCGCACCCACAAACTTTCCGCCGAGGCGACCCGCCCCTGGCCCGCCTCGCGGCGGATTTACGTCGCGGGTTCACGCCCGGATCTGCGGGTCGCCATGCGCGAGGTCCTGCTTTCTCCGACGCACGACCATGCCGACGGCATTGAGGCGAATCCGCCGATTCCAATTTACGACACCTCCGGCCCCTACACAGAACCCGAGGCGGACATTGACCTCACACGCGGGCTTGCGCCGCTGCGCGCGCACTGGATCGCCGAGCGCGGCGACAGCGTCGAACTCGAAACGCCGAGTTCCGAATACGGACGCGAACGCGCGGCCGATCCCGCCCTGAGGCACCTGCGTTTCGCGCACATCCGCGCGCCGCGCCGCGCCAAGGCGGGCGCAAACGTGACACAGATGCACTATGCGCGTCGCGGCGTTGTGACGCCGGAGATGGAGTACGTCGCCATCCGCGAGAACTGCCGCCTGCAGGAACTTCGCGCCGATCCGCGCTACGAGGCGCTGCTCCGCCAGCACGCGGGCCATTCTTTCGGCGCTTCCATCCCCGACTTAATCACGCCGGAATTCGTCCGCGCGGAAATCGCGCGCGGACGTGCGATCATTCCCGCCAACGTCAACCATCCGGAACTCGAACCGATGATCATCGGGCGCAACTTCCGCGTGAAGATCAACACCAACATCGGCAATTCCGCCGTCACCTCCTCGATCGCCGAGGAAGTGGAAAAGCTGGTGTGGTCGGTGCGCCTCGGCGGCGACACGCTGATGGACCTCTCGACCGGAAAGAACATTCACGAGACGCGCGAGTGGATCGTGCGCAATTCGCCCGTGCCGATCGGCACGGTGCCGATCTATCAGGCGCTGGAAAAGGTGGACGGCAAGGCCGAAGAGCTCACCTGGGAACTGTACCGCGACACGCTGATCGAACAGGCCGAACAGGGCGTGGACTACTTCACCATCCACGCGGGCGTGCTGCTGCGTTACGTGCCGCTCACGGCAAAGCGCATGACCGGCATCGTCTCGCGCGGCGGCTCGATCATGGCCAAGTGGTGCCTCGCCCATCATCGGGAAAGTTTTCTCTATACACACTTCGAGGACATCTGCGACATCATGAAAGCCTATGACGTCTCGTTCTCGCTCGGCGATGGCCTGCGCCCCGGCTCGATTGCCGACGCCAACGACGCGGCGCAGTTTGCGGAACTCGCGACGCTCGGCGAACTCACGCAGAAGGCCTGGGAACACGATTGTCAGGTGATGATCGAAGGTCCCGGTCACATCCCGCTGCAGATGGTCAAGGAAAACGTGGACCGCGAACTTGCCGAGTGCTACGAAGCGCCGTTCTACACACTCGGTCCGCTCGCGACTGACATCGCGCCCGCCTATGATCACATCACCAGCGCGCTCGGCGCGGCGAACATCGGCTGGTACGGCACGGCAATGCTTTGCTACGTCACTCCGAAGGAACACTTGGGACTGCCGAACCGCGACGATGTGCGCGACGGCGTCATTACCTACAAAATCGCTGCCCATGCAGCCGATCTCGCCAAGGGCTTTCCCGGCGCACAGCTGCGCGACAACGCGCTCTCCAAGGCACGCTTCGAGTTCCGCTGGGAGGATCAGTTCAACCTTGCGCTGGATCCCGAGCGTGCCCGCGAATACCACGACGAGACGCTGCCCAAGGATGCACACAAGACGGCGCACTTCTGTTCCATGTGCGGACCGAACTTCTGCTCGATGAAAATTACCCAGGACGTGCGCGACTACGCTGCCGAACACGATCTCGACGAACAGACGGCATTGGAAGAAGGCATGGCGGAAAAGGCGCGCGAGTTCCGCGAACAGGGCGCGGCGATTTACCGTGAACTCTGATCTCGCCAGGGCCTTGAAATCCCGGCGGTCATCTGCCGTCCATGTCTGCGCTTTGTCGGCGCTGCTTGTGCTTCTGGGTGCCTGCGCGGGAACGCCGCCCGCTCCTTCCGCAAGCGAAGCGCCGCTGCTTATTTCCGGGAGCGGCCCGGAAGCCATCCTTTCCGCCCAGGAAATCGCGCGCATCAACAGCAAGACGCCACCCGCCTTCCGCGATGCAATCCTGCGGGCAGAGGCCTTCGGTCGCGTAATCTACACGCACGACCGGCTCGCGAACGAAGCCGGAAATCTCGTCGCGCCGGACGGGCGCTCTTCGTTCCGCGAGCCACCGGCGGGATGGATCACGGAACGCACGCCGGCTGGCCTCACCGTGAACTTCCTCGTCAACCAGCAGAACACGCTCGCCGTCGCGGCCGTAGTCACGCGCACGCACGGCAAGCTCCGGGTGCACACGTTTACGCCGCCGCGCAACCTGAGCCCGCAGGAGACGATCCTGTGGCAGGCGCGCCAGCTCGCCTACACGGCGAAGTTCAAGGCCTGCTCCAAGCGCTACAACCCGGTGGTGATCCCGGCGCGTATCAGCGGCGTGGACCTCATCTATGTGTACCTGCTGCCCGCAAGTGCCAATCCGGCGACAATCTACCTCGGTGGCTACCAGCGCATCGCGATCGGCCCCGACGGCACCCAGATCCTGGAAGAACACGCCTTCACGCACAGTTGCATCACCCTGCACCGCAACGCGCAAAGCGTGGCGGCTCAAGTCACCGAATTCGTGAGTTCGAGTCCGACTTCGGCGCAGGTTTATGCCAGCCTGCGCTATGACTTGCCGGTGTATGTCGAAACTTCCTCCAACGGTCTGCGCTGGAAAGTTGAGAACGGCGTCATCACGCTCGTCAAAAAAATAGCGGATCAATGAGTGCGCCGACGCCTTTCAAGGACCATTTTTCGGGTCATGCGGCCGCCTATGCCGAGGCGCGCCCTGGTTATCCACCTGCGCTGTTCGCCTGGCTCGCGGACGAATCGCCGCAACGGGAATGCGCCTGGGACTGCGCCACCGGCAACGGCCAGGCCGCGTGCGCACTGGCCGAACATTTCAGGCTCGTCGTCGCCACCGACGCGAGCGCGGAACAGATTGCGAACGCCCGTGCGCATCCGCGCATCGCCTACCGCGTCGCACCCGCCGAATCGCCCGGCCTAGAACCGGCGAGCGTGGATCTCGTCACGGTTGCGCAGGCCGTGCACTGGTTCGATCGCCCACGCTTTTACGCCGCCGCAAACGCTGCGCTCGTTCCCGGCGGATTGATTGCGGTGTGGAGCTACGGTCTGTTCACGATCTCCCCTGAAATAGACGCCGCCGTCGCTCGCTTTTATGACGGGCCAATCGGCCGCTACTGGCCGCCCGAGCGCCGCCTGGTGGACGAACACTACGAAACGCTGGATTTCCCGTTCGAGGAAATTGCTGCGCCGGACTTTGACATGCGTCAATCCTGGACGCTCGATCAGGTGATTGCCTATCTCGGAACCTGGTCCGGGGTGCAGCGCTACCGGCGCGCCGAAGGACACGATCCGATGGCGGCGATCGCATCCGAACTCGAAAGGCTCTGGGACGACGCGCCGCAACGCCGAGTCTCCTGGCCGCTTTATCTACGCGCCGGGCGCACCGCCCGTCTCCCTTGAGTCATTCCGTATTCCGGCTGTACCCTTTTTTGATCAGCGTCATTGACAGCGCGCAGCTGCGCTGCTGAAATGGCCCTATCACCCCAAGGGAAAAGGAGGAGCGAGATGACTTACGAGATGAACGGCAAGGTCGCACTTGTCACCGGAGCCGGCGCCGGAATCGGGAAAGCCTGCGCGCTGGCGTTCGCCCGCGCGGGAGCGAGCGTCCTCGTCTCGGACGTTGACGAGACCGGGGGCGAAGAGACCGTCGCCCTGGCGAAGGAACAGGGAGGCCGGGCGAGCTTCTTTCGAGCCGATGTCTCCCGAAGCGCTGATGCGCACGCGCTCGTCGCGGCAGCCGTCGAGTCCTACGGCGGCCTTGATTACGCCGTGAACAACGCGGGCATCGAAGGCATACAGGCGCCGACTGCGGAATGCAGCGAGGAGAACTGGGATCGTACGATCGCCGTCAACCTGAAGGGCATATGGCTGTGCATGCGCCACGAGATTCCCGAGCTACTCGATCGGGGTGGAGGTGCCATTGTGAACATGGCCTCGGTTGCCGGCCTGGTCGGATTCCGAAACCTTCCCGCCTATTGTGCCTCCAAGGGCGGCATCGTCCAGCTCACCAAGACCGCCGCGCTCGAATACGCGACGCAGGGTATTCGGATCAACGCGATCTGCCCGGGCGTCATTCTCACTGCAATGGTCGAACGCCTCCTGGGCAGTGATCCGGAAAACGAGAAAGCGTTTACGCAGCTCGAACCGGTGGGGCGCTTCGGCAGGCCAGAGGAAATTGCGGACGCCGCCCTGTGGCTGTGCTCGGATGCGGCGTCCTTCGTGACCGGCCATTCACTGACCGTGGACGGCGGTCTGGTGGCGCAATAGGCAAGGCGTCAGTGGTGCGCAAGCCTGCGTAGGGCCACACCGCGTTCGCGCTCTACCGCGGCGCGCACCGCGCATCCCGCAAGATGATCGTTCACGAGACCCGCCGCCTGCATGGTGGCGTAGGCCGTGGTGGGTCCGACAAAGCGGAAGCCTTGCGCGCGCAGTGCCTTCGACAAGGCCTCGGAGGCGGGCGTCTTCGCCGGCATATCGGCAACACTGCGCGGCACGCGCGAACGCGCCGGCGCGAAAGACCACACCAGAGCGGCCAGCGATTTATCCGCGTCGCGCAAATCGAGCAACGCCTGCGCATTGGCGATGGCGGCTTCGATTTTCATCCGGTTGCGAATGATTCCGGCATTGCGCATCAGCCGCGTAACGTCTCGGCGCGCGAAACGCGCGACCCGTTCGGGATCGAATTCGGCGAAGGCCTCACGGAACGCCGCGCGTTTGTGGAGCACCGTGCGCCAGGAAAGTCCGGCCTGAAACGCTTCGAGACACAATCGTTCGTACATGCCGCGCTCATCGGTGACGGGCCGTCCCCACTCCGCATCGTGATACTGCTCGTAAAGCAGATCGCCATCGCCGAAGCAGCGCTTTTGTCCAGTCCCCATAAACGCTTCCACGTATTGAAAACCGATGTCATTCTAATCCGTTACACAGCGGCGGGAACGATCGTCCCGGTCGCGAGCTAAATCATCGAAGATAGTGGCGGAGACCGCTGCTCCTGCCATTTATAAGAACTCGCCGCACAAAAAAGCGGCGGGGCCAATGCCCCGCCGCGACTCCGCGAACTTGTGTTCTTATTGCGTCGGAGAGTCAGTCAGCCGGCCAGAGAGACCGGCCGTTGGCCGTAATCTGCTTATGCCAGGTCGCTTCGATCATCTCCACCACCGGCATCGGCATCGGAATGTAATCGAGTCCATTGGCGATGTCTTGACCATGTCTGAAACCCCACTCGAAGAACGTGAGTACCGCCTTTACCTGCGCGGGTTTATTCGGCTGTGCGTGGACGAGCGCGAAGGTGGCGCCGGTGATCGGCCAACTATTGGCACCGGGCTGATCGGTCAACATGAGGTAATAGCCCGGGGCGTGCGCCCAGTCGGCGTTGGCGGCAGCCGCAGCAAAATTATGCGCAGTCGGCGCGACGCGCTTGCCGGCCTCGTTGATCATGTCGGCGTAGTTCATCTTGTTCTGCAGCACATAGGCGTATTCGTTGTAGCCAATCGCACCCTTGATGCGCTGGACGTAGGCCGCAACCCCTTCGTTGCCCTTGCCGCCGATGTTGCCCGACGATGGCCACTGCACCGACTTGCCGACGCCGACCTTCGATTTCCACTCGGCGCTGATCTTGGCAAGATAGTCGGTAAAGATGAAGTTCGTTCCCGAGCCGTCCGAGCGGTGCACGACAGTAATTCTCAGGCTCGGCAGATGGAGACCGCGGTTAAGCTTCCTGATGGCCGAATCGTTCCATTTCGTGATCTTGCCCAGAAAGATGTCTGCCAGCACCGGTCCCGATAACACCATTTGTCCTGGTTTGACGCCGGGAACATTGATGGTCGGAATCACGCCGCCCATGGCCGTGGGAAACTGCACCAGGCCCTGCTTGGCAAGCTCGTCCGCGGTGAGCGGCGCATCGGTACCGCCGAAGTCCACGGTGCCGGCTTCGATCTGGCGGATGCCGCCGCCCGAACCGATGGACTGATAGTTCATCTCGACGCCGAACTTCTTGGCGTAAGGATCGGCCCAGGCAGAGTAAAGCGGATAGGCGAAGGTCGAACCCGCTCCGGTGATCGTGCCGACGCCGGCCGCGTTGGCGGTCGTCGTTGCCGTCAACGTGAACGTTCCGAGCAAAGCCGCAAACAATAATCCATGTAATCTATTCATCGTTTCCTCCAGATTCAATTGGGTTTCGGACGCCATTATGACAGCCGAAGATGAAGCTATCGTGACAAAATTGGCAAAGAAATGACGGGCAGACAATCCCCCGATCAGAAGGCTGCCTGCATCCAGATGCCGATTTCCGAATACTTGCCAACGCCGGAGCCGGTCGTCGGATCCCCGCCAATCGTGCCGTTGGCGGTGCTGACGAAACCGTTCTCGACCTTGTCATACTTGTAGACGAGAGCGAAGCGGATCTGTTTGCTGGCGACAAACTGTACGCCCGCGTTGTAGTAAGTGTTCTTGAGATTTGAAGTGCAGGTCGAGGTGCTGTCCTTGCACGGCTTCACATAGTCGTAACGGGCGAAGACGCCCCAGGCCGGCGTGAAATTGTAGCTGCCGAAAACCGAGTAGCCATCCGACGAGGTAGTGTCGGGCGTGGTGACGTTGTTCCAGTTGTTGGCGTAAAAATAATTCACGCCAGCGTTCCAGCCGCCGCCATTGCCCTCGTAAACCACCGCTGCATCATAGCGGCTGGCGGTATGGAGAGCCGGGGAGCTCTGGGTATCCATGCCGCGCTTGCCGGTATAGGCGCCGAGGAGAAGATGGAGTCCGCCGACGGCGTTGAAATCCACACGGCCCGCGAGGTCCATGCCCTTGCTGCGCAGGGGGTGCTTGTAGCCGCCACCGCTTACGAGCGACACCTGCCAGTTCAGCTTGCCCTCGTCGCCGAGGAGATGCAGGCCCCAGTCCGCCGAGTTGCCGAAATGGTACTCGTCAATCATGACGTTCTCGACGTAGCGAAATCCATAGAGATCTTCCATGTGCGGAATCCACGGCATATCGGCGACGCCGATGCGCAGCTTCATGCCGTTGCCAAACTTGCGCTGGGCATACAGGTTCTTTATGTAAACGTTGGTTTCGCCTATCTGTGACTTGTAGTTGAAGTCGGTGCGAAAGCGCATGGACCAATCGTCGTTGAAGGCGGTGTCGAGCGTCAGGTAGCCGCGCTTGACGTCGAAGCCGAGTCCGGTCGGATCCACATTCTGGCCGTTGCTCTCGTTGGTGATATAGCTCATATTCGAGAAAATTTTGACATCCAACTTGGTGTGATCGCTCAAATAACTGATACTGCTCTGATCGGCCGCATGAGCCGATGTTCCGAATATCGAGGCCGCCATCAGGGCTGCGACAATCGCTACGATTTTCCTCACGTTGATAACCTCCCGAAGGTGGAAATAATGCAACGGTCGGGCGAATTCCCGACCGTTGGCTGCACAGCTTAGGGAGGCTTCGTGATGACTTGATGAAGGAAAGATGAAGTTTATGTGACATGACAATTCATGTTGTCACATGACAAAGTTCACCGCTTTGTTCTCGATGTAATATTCAGGCTTGGCGGCGGTCATCGTCGGCAACGCGACGCGGCGGAAAAACGCAACTGAAGGTCGCGCCCGCACCGGCAGTGCTCTCGATCACAAGAGCACTGTCGTGACGTTCCAATGCGTGCTTGACGATCGCAAGGCCGAGACCCGTGCCGCCGCTTGCGCGCGAGCGACCCACGTCCACCCGGTAGAACCGCTCGGCCAGACGCGGAATGTCCCTGGCGGGAATGCCGGGGCCGTTGTCGCTGACGGCAAAACGCGCACCCTGCCCCTGCGGTTCCCAGCGAACGTCAATCTCGCTGCCGGGCGGCGTGTGCTGAACCGCATTCATGATGAGGTTCGAGAACACGCTCTGCAATTCGTTGGCCTGTCCGTTGAGATCCATATCCTGTTTCGCTGCGAGGTGGATACGGTGCCGTCCGCCGGACAGGGACTCGGCCTGACGGACGATCCGCTCGAGCAGGCTCGCCACTTCCACCCGCTCTGCACCCGCGCTTGCGCTTTCGGATTCCAGCCGCGCGAGCATCAACATGTCGTTGACGATGTCTTCCATGCGCGCCGACTGCTGCAGCATGTCGCCGAGCGGTTTCTGCCAGACTTGCAGTTCGCCGCCCGCGACAGCCTCCTCGTTGATCATGTCGAGATAGCCGCGCAGCACCGTCAACGGCGTGCGCAGCTCGTGCGAGGCGTTACCGACGAAATCGCGCCGGGTCTGTTCCAGCCGCCGTAACTCGCGCTGAATATCGGCCCACAGACCCCAGGCCTGAGGCGTCCGTGCGACGGTGGCGCCTCTCAGGCGACGATACAGCAGGACGGCGTTCGCAAGATGCCAGGCAAGGTATGCGAGAGCGGCAGCAAACAGCGCGGCAAAAGGATGATCGAGGATGACGCCGATCACCGCGGCAAAGACGAACCAGATTGCTGCCGCCACGACCTCCTTGCGCCAGGCGTCGTTCACGACTGCGGCGAGAACCGGTATCCGCTGCCGCGCACGGTCTGCACGAAGCGGTCGTAGCCGTAGGGCGCGAGCGCCTTGCGCAAGCGCAGGATGTGCACGTCCACGGTGCGTTCCTCGACAAAGACGTTGCGTCCCCATACCCGGTCCAGAAGCTGCTCGCGGCTGTAAACCCGCTCGGGATGGCTGGCAAAGAATTCCAGCAGACGGTATTCGGTCGGTCCCAGTTCGATCAACTTGCCGTCGGCGCTGACCCGCTGGCCGGCGCCGTCCACGATCAGCCCGCCGACCTCCATGCGCTGCTCGGCGCCGCCGGGCAGCGTGCGGCGCAGTACCGCGCGGATGCGCGCCACGAGTTCCGAGGGTGAAAACGGCTTGGTCACGTAATCGTCGCAGCCGAGATCGAGGCCGCGCACCCGATTCTCCTCCTCGACACGCGCCGTCACCATGATGATCGGCAGCTCCCGCGTCACCTCTTCGGCCTTCAACTCGCGGGCGAAGTCAATGCCGCTCACGCCGGGCAGCATCCAGTCGAGCAGCACCAGATCGGGCGGCTGTTCGGCCACCGCAAGACGTGCCGCCTTCGCATCCTCCGCCTCGGCAACCGCAAAGCCGGCCCGCTCCAGGCTGAACCGCATCATGCGCCGGATCGGCTCTTCGTCCTCGACGACCAATATGCGCTTGCCATCCATCGGCTCGTCTTTCACCTTATAAAAAAGCTCGAATAATAGTGTATTGCGCCAATATGACCGTTGTGTGACGGCGCCGCCACGCAGCAACCTTATGATAACCCGCAGAGGGTGCAGCGCAGTCGTGCAAAACGACCGTCCCTTCCCCGATCATCGCAGCCATCCGCTAGACTGGAAGCTCACCCTGCTGCCACTCCGCCGCGCACCATGACCGAATCTCCGCGAACCACCGAGGAACACCGACTCGAGCTGCGCAACCTGCGCATAGAGGATTATGACAACCTCAAGGCAGTGATGGACCACATCTACTCCGGCCCATTGGGCGGCGCCCTCAGCCAAGATCGTTTCCAGGCACAGTTGCGGCGCTTCCCGGAAGGGCAAATTTGCATCGAAGACAACGGCCGTGTTGTCGCCGCGGCGTTGTCCCTGATCGTGGATTACGAGCAGTTCGGCGACCGCCACACCTACGAAGAGATTACCGGCAAAGGTTTCATCACGACTCACGATCCCAACGGCGACGTGCTCTACGGCACCGAAGTCTTTGTGGACCCGGATTACCGCGACATGCGTCTCGGGCGCCGGCTCTACGACGCACGCAAGGACCTCTGCCGAAGGCTGAACCTGCGCGCAATCATCGCCGGCGCCCGCATCCCCGGCTACCGCGACCATGCCGAAACGATGCCGCCGGAACAATATCTGGAGCTGGTGCGTCGGCGCGAGCTTCGCGATCCCATCTTAAGCTTCCAGTTCGCGAACGATTTTCACGTGAGCCGAATCATCCGCGACTATCTGCCCGAGGACACAGCCTCGCGCGGTTATGCCGCGATCGTACAGTGGGACAACATCTTCTATGCCGCGAAGCCCGCGCCCATCGGAGCTCGCAAGTCCATCGTGCGCCTGGGCTCCGTGCAATGGCAGATGCGAACCATGCATACAGTAGACGAACTCATGCAGCAGGTCGAATTTTTCGTGGATGCGCTAGCCGGCTACAAGTCGGATTTTGCGCTTTTTCCGGAATTTTTCAACGCCCCGCTGATGGGGCAGTTCGATCAGAGCAATCCCGCCGAGGCAATGCGCGAACTCGCTCAATTCACAAACGAGAATCTGCGAACGCATGCAGCAACTCGCGGTCAACTACAACATCAATATCATTTCCGGAAGCCTCCCCGTCTACCGGAATCAAGTGCTTTACAACGTTTCGTCCCTGTTCCGGCGCGACGGCTCGCGCGACGAACAGTACAAGCTGCACGTCACCCCCGACGAACACGCCTACTGGGGCGTGAAGGGCGGCGACCGCCTGAAGGTGATGGACACCGACGTCGGCAAGATCGGCATCCTGGTCTGCTACGACTGCGAGTTCCCGGAACTCGGTCGGCTCCTCGCCGAGCAGGGCATGCGCATCCTGTTCGTGCCGCTGTGGACGGACACCAAGAACGGCTATCTCAGGGTACGGGCCTGCGCTCAGGCGCGGGCCGTGGAAAACGAATGCTACGTCGCGATTGCCGGCAACTGCGGCAACCTGCCCAAGGTCGAGAATGCCGATATCCAGTATTCGCAGTCGGCGGTTTTCTCACCCTGCGATTTCGCCTTTCCCCACGACGGCATAATCGCCGAGAGCACGCCGAATACCGAAATGACGCTGATCGCGGACCTCGACCTCAACCTCCTGCGCCGCCTGCGCAACGAAGGCTCGGTGCGCAATTTTCGCGACCGCCGTCTGGATCTTTATCGCATCCAGTGGCTGGGCGATACCGACCCGGATTGATCCCTAGCGGGTTGGGCTGAACCCAGCGAAGCCCAGACCACGTACTATTCGGAACCGGCGTTGGCCTGGTGCTGCGTATGGGTGGCGTTAAGCTTGCGCATCAGCGGCATCACGATGAGTGCAATGACGGCGCACACGATAGCCGCATAGCCGAGCTTGTTGAACAGACTGGTGTAGATGGGAAGACTTTGAACCGGATTGGTGATGTTCTTGGGCACGCTGGCGATAGTGGCCACCACGCCACCCAGATACTGGGATACGCCGGTCGCGACGAAATAGGCGCCCATCATGAAGCCGCCCATGCGCGCCGGCACGTAGCGGGCGACGAAGGCAAGCCCGAGACCGCTAACCAGCAGTTCGCCCAGAGACTGGAATCCGTAGCCGAGGATCATCACCCACGATGAAGTCTTGCCGCCGATGGCAAAATTGCCAGCGACACTGTAGATGAAAAATCCGATCGCGACGACGACAAAGCCAAGCACAAACTTGCCCGCGATCGAGAAATCCTTGTTGCGTCGCGCCGCCCGGTTGTAAGCCCAAGCGAGAATCGGGCTGAGGATAAAAATCCAGATCGGATTGAGCGCCTGGAACTGTGCCGGCTTCCAGGTGAGCACATGCCACCCGAAGAGATACTGGTTCCAATCCACGTTGCGCAGGGCAAACAAATTCAGCGAGGTGGACATCTGCTGATAGAAAATAAAGAAGAGCACCGTTTCCAAAGTCAGTACCAAGGCCACGATCAAGCCGGCGCGTTCTCTGTGGCCGCTTTTAATAATCAGATATCCAAAAATTCCGAGCACGGCGGCGGCGGCCGCATAGACGAAAACGCGCGCCACACCTTCGTAATTAAGAATAAAGGCGGACAGGAACACGACCAC
Organism: uncultured Gammaproteobacteria bacterium; assembly: GCA_963843735.1. GTDB lineage: Bacteria > Pseudomonadota > Gammaproteobacteria > JAKDMP01 > JAKDMP01 > CAWJLN01. The sequence continues at coordinate 156,662 of CAWJLN010000006.1, read as the reverse complement.
CACGCCCCCCGCGAGCACCGCGCCCAGCTTGTGCCAGGCGAACGGCTGACGATCCGGCTCGGAGCCGATATGGTTCAGGGTATGGCGCATGACGAGATAATTCGTCAGCCCCACGAGCAGCCCCAGACAGCTCACCGCAAAGGCCGCATGCCAGCCGAAACCGTGGCCATAATGCGCATTGACGTAGTCCTTGATCCACGGAGTGAGCAACATCGAAACCATCGAGCCGATGTTCACGGCCATGTAATAGATGGTGAAGGCGCTATCTATCTTGGTATCGTCACCCTCGTAGATCTTGCGCACCATGTTGCCGGCATTGGCCTTGAACAAGCCGTTGCCGACCACGATCACACCGAGGGCGAAGAACAGGAAAAGCGGTCCTACGTTGGGCACTACCATGAGTGCATAGCCCACCGCGAGCACCATCGCGCCGAGCAGCATGGTACGGCGGGTGCCGAAAATCTTGTCGCCGACCCAACCGCCAATCGCGGGCGCGACGTAGATCAGCGCGGCGGCGGCACCCCAAGTGAGATTGGCGCGGTTGTCGGTAAAACCCAAACGCTGCACCATGTAATACACGATGAGCGCCTGCATGCCGTAATAGCCGAAGCGCTCCCACATCTCGATGAGGAACACGGTGCTGAACGAACGCGTCTGGGATATGGGGCGATTCAGGGTAGGCATGATTTCTTCCGGTTGGGTTGACGGATGATGGAAATACCGTCAGCGAGTGTAGTCGCGGACAGGCCTGGTGTCAACGAGTACTTGCGCCGACTGCGTGATTGCGCCCGCAGTTGGGGCAGGTGACCACGTCCTTGGGAAATTGCGGCGGCACCTTGAGTGTCACCCCGCAGGGGCAGGAAACGAAGCGGTAGCCGCGCGCACTCCACAGGGCATCGGACGTCGTCCGTTTGCGCTCGGCGTGGCTTGCCTCATCGGCGCCGGCGGTCGCAGCCCGCGCCGGAATCGGCGCCGCCGCGCCGACGGCAGCGAACGGCACGACGCCCACGGCGCGCCCGCTCACCTGCTTGAAGGCCGTATCGTAGCCGGCATAGCCGGTGTCACCGTGCATCGCACGCAGCATCTTGATACGCTCGGAAATCGGCGGATGCGTGCTGCTGAGATCGGCGAGGCCGCGCGCGTTCACCTTCATGGGATTGGCAATATAAAGCGCCGCCGTCGCACGATTGACGTGCGGCATCGGCACGGTGTTGGAGGCGATCTTCTCCAGCGCGCTCGCAAGCCCTTCCGGGTAACGGGTATAGCGCGCCGAAGAAGCGTCGGCAAGGTATTCGCGACGACGCGAAAGCGCGAAGTAAAGCAGTTGCGCAAGGATGGGAGCAATAATCACCAGCACCAGCGCAACTATCATCATGATCGCCTGCGCCTGCCCGCCACCGCTGTTCGAAGAGGTGCGCCGCCCCCCTGCACCGCCGAAGAGAAAGCCGTAGAAACCGATGTCGGCGAGCATGACGATGGCGCCGATCATGACCGTCGCCATCATCATGTAAAGCACGTCGCGATTGGCGACGTGACCGATCTCGTGTCCGACGACGCCCTGCAACTCGTCGCGGTTCAGGCGTTCAAGGAATCCCGCCGTCACCGCGATCTTCGCGCGCTCTGGATTGCGCCCCGTAGCGAAGGCATTGGGCGCCTCGACATCGAGGATATACACCTCGGGCATTTTCGGGAGTCCGGCGGCGATCGTCATTTCCTCGACCACGTCGAAAAGCACCGGATGATCCTTCTTTTCGATCCGGCGCGCACCGCTTGCGGCGAGAATCATGGCATCGCCCTGAAACCAGGTGAGGAGCGCGAGTCCCGCCCAAACAATGAAGGCGATAACGAGACCGACAATCGGCCTGTGCCAGAAGGCGAAGCCGATCCCGTAGCCGAGCGCCGCAAGCAGCACCACCATCGCCGCCATCAAAATGACGGCGCGGCGCTTGTTGGCCCGAATCAGCTCAAACACAAACTAATCCACTTAGTTCGAAAAGCTGACCTTGGGCACCTCGCGTTCGGCAGGTGCTTCGAGCTCGAACGACTCGGCCTGCTTGAAGTGGAACATGCCGGCGACGAAGTTGGAAGGGAACATTTCGACCTTGTTGTTCAGCTTCATCACCGCGTCGTTGTAGAACTGGCGCGCGAAACTGATCTTGTTTTCCGTCGAGGTCAACTCTTCCTGCAGGGCGAGGAAGTTCTGGTTCGCCTTGAGATCGGGATAATTTTCGGACACCGCAAACAGCGAACGCAAGGTCTTGGAAAGCATGTTCTCCGCCTGCGCCTGTTCGGCGACGGTGCCGCCGGAAACGTTGACCGCCTGTGTACGCGCCTGTGTAACGCTTTCCAGCGTCTGGCGTTCGTGATTCATATAGCCCTTGACCGTCTCGATCAGATTCGGGATGAGATCGTGTCGGCGTTTGAGCTGCACGTCTATCTGCGCCCAGGCGTTCTTCGTCTCGTTGCGCAGATTGACAAGCCCGTTGTACTGGGCGACGAAAAAGAGTATCGCGAGAATGATGATCGCGATGATGATCCACAAAACTATCATGTGCCGATCTCCTGATTTGCATCCATGTCGGCGGGCGAATGGTGAAAGGTTTCGCCCAGAAATTCGGCAACGACGGCTTCCTCGCCGCCGCAGTTGGAAAGACGATCCATCAGCGTGCCCAGTTCGCCGGCGTCGAACCACAGACCGTGCTCCATGCAGCGATCCAGCAACAGGGTTTGCGGGCCGCCGACGGCGGCCTTCTTCATCTTGCGCCGGCAGCGCGGACAGCGCCGCCGCGCCTCGCCGGCATCCGGGCTCGCCTCGCCGATCAGACCCGGTTCCAGCCGCTTACCCGCCTTCGCGGCCAGGACATCCAATTCGCCCGCATCGAACCACACCCCGCGACAGGCCGGGCACCAGTCCACTTCAATGGATTCGCGCTCGACGACGACCAGCGGGGCCTTGCAGGCGGGGCATCTCATCGGGGCAGACGCTTCTTCATGACGCGTAGTCTAGCGTAGGACGATCGCGGAAAGGCTCGTTTCAGCGCTTTGCAGCCATCGGCAGATCGAGCCCGCGTTCGCGGGCGACCTCGATCGCCTTGTCGTAGCCGGCGTCGGCATGACGCATGACGCCCGTGCCGGGATCGTTCGTCAGCACCCGTTCGAGCGCTCTCGCCGCGCGCTCGCTGCCGTCGGCAACGATCACCACTCCCGCGTGCAGCGCGTAACCCATGCCGACACCGCCGCCGTGATGAAAGCTCACCCAGGAAGCGCCGCTCGCCGTGTTCAGCAGCGCGTTCAGGATCGGCCAGTCGGCAACCGCATCGGAACCGTCGCGCATGGCCTCGGTTTCGCGGTTGGGCGAAGCGACGGAACCGGCATCGAGATGATCGCGCCCGATCACGATCGGCGCCTTCAGCTCGCCGCTCGCAACCATCTCGTTAAAGGCCAGGCCGAGTTTGTGCCGTTCCTTGTAGCCCAGCCAGCAGATGCGGCACGGCAGCCCCTGGAACTGGATGCGCTCGCGCGCCATGTCCAGCCAGCGATGCAGATGCGTCTTCTCCGGAAACAGCTCCTTGGCCTTGGCATCGGTCTTGTAGATATCTTCCGGGTCGCCGGAAAGCGCCGCCCAGCGAAACGGCCCCATGCCTTCGCAGAACAGCGGGCGAATATAGAGCGGCACGAAGCCCTTGAAGTCAAAGGCATTTTCGACGCCGGCATCGGCCGCCATCGCGCGGATGTTGTTGCCGTAATCGAAGGTGGGAATGCCGCGCGCGTGAAAGCCGAGCATGGCACGCACCTGGCGCGCCATCGAGTCCTTGGCGAGCCCGACGTATCGCCCGGGATCGGATTCGCGCAGCGCCGCCGCCCGTTCGAGATCGTAGCCGACGGGAATGTAGCCGTTCAATGGATCGTGCGCCGAGGTTTGATCGGTGACCAGATCGGGATAAAAGTCGCCGGCAAGAATCTGCTCATAGACTTCGGCGGCATTGCCGAGCAGACCCACGGAGACGGCTTCGCCCTTTTCGATCGCCTCCCGGATCATGGCAAGCGCCTTGTCCAGCGTATCGGCCTTGCGATCAAGGTAGCCACTCGCGAGCCGCTTTTCGATGCGCGCCGGATCCACTTCAACCGCGAGACAGCACAGCCCCGCGAACACGGCTGCCAGCGGCTGTGCGCCGCCCATGCCGCCGAGTCCGCCGGTCAACAGCCAGCGGCCGGCAGGGGCGCCGCCGAAGTGCTGGCGCACGGCCTCGGCAAAGGTCTCGTAGGTGCCCTGGACGATGCCCTGCGAACCGATATAGATCCAGGAGCCGGCCGTCATCTGGCCGAACATCATCAGGCCCTTCCTGTCGAGTTCGAAGAAATGCTCCCAGGTCGCCCACTTGGGCACGAGATTGGAGTTCGCGATCAGAACGCGCGGCGCGTCCTCATGGGTCTTGAACACGCCCACTGGCTTGCCGGACTGGACGAGCAGCGTTTCGTCGTTTTCCAGCCGCTTGAGGGTCGCGACGATGGCATCGAAGCATTCCCAGTCGCGCGCGGCGCGGCCGATGCCGCCATAAACCACCAGCTCTTTGGGATTCTCCCCGACCCGCGGATCAAGGTTGTTGTGCAGCATCCTGAGCGCCGCTTCCTGCACCCAGCCCTTGCATGACAAAGCGGGCCCCGTCGGGGCCCGCAGTTCAACGTCGCGATAGCGTTGCGCCATCTGTCGTCGTTTCAGAACTTAACCTCAGCCGCCTCCCCCTGCGTTTTTGGTTCCTTGGAGCAGCATCTGTGAGAGCTGGGCCCGATCCTTCTTGGCCTGCTCCTCCTGCTGCTTCTTGTAATACGCATAGTTCGCCTCGCTCATGCACTGCGTCTTGGCGATGTGGCTGCCGAGCGGCGTGCTGGAAAAGCACACCATGTGGGTCTTCGCCTGATCGGCGGTCTGCTGGACACCCTTGGGCTGTGTCGCGCAGGCCGACAGCGCAAGCGCCCCACCCGCGATCGTCAATGTAATAATCGTCTTGCGCATAATCGTCCACCTCTAAAATGCAAAAGAAATTGCCTTGATTGCCTTGTAATTATAGCGCAATTATGCGCCCCACGGAAACAGGCACAGCGTACAATGTCGCGAACCCCGATGAGGCTCCGGCATTGGCTATCCGCAAAATTTACCCCGCTCTCGCGCTGCTCGCCCTTCTCGCTGCGGGCGCCGCCCAGGCGCTGCCCGCCGGGCTACTTGACGGCATGACTTGGCGGCTGGTCGGCGCTACCGTGGAGGCCGCGTGGATGCGGTCGCCGGTGTCGCCGGCAAACTCAACCTTGGCTATTTCGGTGCCGTGGGCGGCGGAGTATTCAAGACCACGGACGCGGGCGTCACCTGGCAGCCGTTATTCCAGCACAAACCCGTGGCTTCCATTGGCGCGATCGGCGTCGCCGCTTCCAATCCGCAGATCATTTATGTCGGCACCGGCGAGTCCACGATCCGCTCCGATGCGACCTACGGCAACGGCATCTACCGCTCCGCCGACGGCGGCAAAACCTGGCACCACGTCGGACTCGACGACAGTCGCCACATCGGGCGCCTCCTGGTGGACCCCAAAAACTCCAACCGCGTGCTCGTTGCCGCGCTCGGCCACATCTGGGGCAGCAACGAGGAACGTGGCGTCTTCCTCACCACCGACGGTGGCGTGCACTGGAAGAAAACCCTCTACATCAACGCACACACCGGCGCCGTGGATCTCGCGCGCGATCCCGCAAATCCGGCAACTGTTTACGCCACCACCTGGAACGCCGAGCGCACCCCGTGGTTCCAATATCCGCCGCAAGAAGGGCCGGGTAGCGCAATCTGGCACTCTTCAGACGGCGGTGAAACCTGGCACAGGCTCGCCATGCGCGGGCTACCCGCAGAAATGGGCCGCATTGGTATTGCCGTTGCCGATGCTCACTCCGGCCCGCGTCTGTACGCAATCGTAAGTGCCGGGCAGTCCGCGGGCGGTGCGAACAGTGCCGGGAAAGACAGCGGCGTATATCGCTCCGACGACGGCGGCGCTTCCTGGAAACGCGTCAACGACGAAAGCCGCATCTCCGGGCGTGGCTGGTATTTCGGGCGCATTTACGCCGACCCGCAGAACCCTGAGGTGGTCTATGTACCAAACACGTCGCTGTATCGTTCCACCGATGGCGGCGTGCACTTCACCGCGATCAAAGGCTCGCCGAACGGGGATGACATGCACGCCCTGTGGCTCGACCCGAGCGATCCGTCCCACATGATTCTGGGTACGGATCAGAGCACGTCTCTCAGCCTCGACAACGGTGCTCACTGGTCGAGCTGGTTCAACCAGCCGACCGCACAGATTTATCACATCAGCGTGGATAATCGTGTTCCATACTGGATCTACGCCAGCCAGCAGGATTCAGGCGCTCTGATGATCCCGTCCCGCGGACGCAGCGGCATCATCACCAACCATGACTGGCAGCCGGTCGGCGGTGGTGGCGAATCGGGCTACATCTTTCCGCGCAAGGACGATCCGTCCATCATTTACGGTTCGGGAGCCGGCGGTGAGATTTCGAGCTACAACACGCACACGCAAATCAATACCCGGATATCGCCACGTCCGTCTGCGCCGTTTGGTGCCAACCCCTCCGCTGCGGGGTACTATGCGCCGTGGAATACGGCAATGGCGCTGTCTCCGTTCGATCCAAACAGCTTTTATGCCGGCGTAAATGCCGTGGTATACAAGACCAGCGATGCTGGCAACCACTGGCAAGCCATCAGCCCCGCCCTCACCTACCAGCACAAGAGTGCTCACTGCACAGGCGCGCCAACTCGCGAGACAGCCGCCGCCTGCGGCTATGCGGTCGTGTACGCACTCGCGGTTTTCACCCGTACAAAAAGGCATGATCTGGGCCGGTACCGATGACGGCCGCCTGTGGCTCACTCAGGACGGCGGTACGCACTGGAGAAACGTCACGCCTCCACATACCGACCTGTGGAGCCGAGTGGACACCATCGAAGCCGACCCCCGCGATACGGCCAGCGCCTACATCGCCGTGGATCGGCATCAGGTGGACGACTTCACGCCCTACATCTACATCACCCACGATGCGGGCAAACACTGGCGAATGGTCACCCAGGGCATCCCGCACGGCGACTATGTGCACGTGGTGCGCGCCGATCCCAAACGCAAGGGATTGCTCTATGCGGGCACCGAGCAGGGCCTTTTCGTCTCCTTCGACGATGGCAAGGACTGGCAGTCGCTGCAACGCAATCTGCCTACCGCCTCGGTACGCGATCTCGTCATTCATGCGGGCGATCTCGTTGCCGCCACCCAGGGACGCGGCATCTGGATACTCGACGACATTGAACCGCTGCGCGAAGCCAACGCAAAAATTGCCGCAAGCGAGGTGCATCTTTATGCGCCGCGTCCTGCCATACGTTTTCGGATGGGTGTATACCATGGTGAAGCCCGACCGCCCGAAGTACCTCACGCAGCCAATCCACCCCAGGGTGCGATCATTGATTACTGGCTCGGCAAGGACGTGAAGGGTCCGATAACACTGACTATTTACGACGCCGGTGGCAAGCTGGTGCGCCGCTATTCCAGTGCGGAAAAACCGGCCAACATGCCGCCAGCGAACTTCCCCGATTACTGGAAATCGCCGCCCAACATCCTGCCTGCCACAGCCGGCGCCAACCGTTTCGTGTGGGATCTGCGCGCCACGCCGCCCGCCGGGAACCCCTACTGGGCCGGCCCGGCCGTGCTCGACCGCACGCCGCGCGGCCCCCAGGCGCCTCTGGTGCTGCCCGGCGACTACCGCGTGGTGCTGACGGTCAACGGCAGGGACTACGGCGCACCGCTTGAGGTAAAAGCCGACCCCGAGGCGCAGACGACGTCGGCGGCGCTCGAACCAACGTGAGCTTCGGGCTCGCGCTGGAACGACGCATAGACCGCAACGCACAACTCATGCGCAACGCCAAGGTCACGGCCGGGAAGGACACGCCGTGACGAAACACGGCATCACCGGCGACTGGATCGAGATCACACCCGATCTGCGCGCCTGGCTCGCGAAGCCGGAGGGCGTAGCCTCGCCGCCCGGTGTGCTGCTCTACATCGAAGCCTTCGGCGTCAATGCACACATGCGCGCGGTCGCCGAACGCTACGCCCGCGCGGGCTATATCGCTATCGTCCCCGACATCTACCACGGCCGCACCTTCGACTACGGCGACATCGAAAACGTCCGCAACGCCTTGCGCGGACTCGACGACCAGCAGGTAATGCGCGAAAGCGCGCAAGCGTTCGACCGTCTCGCCGCCGAAGGCGCGAGCGGGAAGCCCGCCGCCGTCGGCTACTGCATGGGAGGGCGCCTCGCCTTCCTTGCCGGCCTCGAACTCGGTGTCAGGCTCTCGGCCGTCGTGGCCTACTACGGCGGCGGCATTGGCCCCGAAAAGGATCGCCTGGGACGCGCGACGCTCATCGAACGTGCGGATGAACTCGGGCCTCCGATCCTGCTGCACTATGGCGGCAAGGACCCATCCATCGCGCCGCCGGAACACGCGCGTATCGCCGCCGCCCTCTCGAGCGCTGGCAAACGCTATGCGATGTCCGTCTATCCCGAAGCCGGCCACGGTTTCAACTGCGACGCGCGCCCGAGTTACAACGCCAAAGCGGCGGCCGAAGCCCGGGATCTGACGCAGACCTTTCTCGACCACCACCGCACGAACTGATCCGCGCAAGGCAGCGCGCAAAACCGGGGGTAAACGTTAGTCGAGGTGATCCAGGCGATCGAGCGGATCGTTCCAGTCGGATTCGATGTCTTTCCCATATCCCGCGAGATCGGAATTGTCGCCGACGCCCATGAAGTCCGACCAGTCTTCGGCGGGTTCGGCAGCCTGCGGCAGAAGCTCCAGCCAACTTCTGGAATCGAATTCCTCCAGCGTGCCGTCCTGGTGCTGGACCTCGATGGTCGCTTCCGCGTCATCCAGCGCCACCACTTCGAACAGCCGCCCTTCCCGGTCGCTATACCAGCGGCCGATTTCCGCTCCGAGAAGTTCGATGCGCTCCACCGCCGAAAACCTCCTCGCCCTTGCGCAGGGTGATAGCATTATCAGACGCGCCCGGCTATCCGACGCGCCCGACCAAGCGGACGCAGGGGTAGTTATAGCCCTTCCGAGGGCCTGCTGCAAGCCCCTGCCCCGTAACCGTACCACGAGCCCTCGTAACCGCCATGTCTATCGCCCAGTGGATCAATACTCTGATCGTGATGTTCGTCGTCATAGACCCGCCGGGGGTGACGGCGATGTTTGCGGCGCTTACCCGCGGCGGCGACAAGTCCTACCAGCGGCGCATGGCGATCAAGGCGACATTGCTTTCGGCGGGCATCCTGTTCGTCTTCACCTTCATCGGTTCGCGCCTGCTGCACGCCTTGGGCGTGAGCCTGCCCGCCTTCAAGATCGCGGGCGGCATCCTCCTCTTCCTGGTGGCGATAGACATGATCTTCGCACGCCAGTCGGGCCTGCGCTCGGCCACCGTGCGCGAGCAGGAAGAAGCCCGCTTCAAGGAGGACATCTCCGTCTTCCCCCTCGCCTTCCCGCTCATTGCCGGACCCGGCGCGCTTACCACCGTAATCCTGCTCGCGGGTAATGCCCAGGGCAGCATACTGGCATTCGTGTCCGTGCTCGTCGTTCTCGCCGTCGTACTCCTGATCACCCTGACCGCGCTTCTTTCCAGCGGCCTGCTCATGCGCGTCCTCGGCGTCACCGGTTCCAATGTGCTCGGACGCCTGCTCGGCGTCGTGCTTGCGGCGATGGCCGTCCAGTTCGTGATAGACGGGGTGCGCGCGGTGCTTACGGGATGAGGATTCTGCACCTGCTTTCGCAGCGCGAACTCACCGGCGCGGAGACCTATGCGCTCGCGCTCTGCCGCCACCAAAGTCGTGCCGGACACGAGTGCATGATCGTTTCCGACCGATTGAACACGGCCTGCGAATTCCCGTTTCGTGCGATGCCGCTCGACAACCGCCGCTATTTGCAGCGTATAAAAAACATCATCGCCCTGACCCGTCTTGTGAAAAGTGAACGAATCGAAATGCTGCATGCTCATTCGCGGGCCGCAAGCTGGGCCGCGAACGTCGTTGCGCATCTGACGGACACGCCCTACGTTTCCACCGTACACGGGCGCCAGAGCCTGCACTTCACCAGCCGTCACTTCAACGTCTACGGCCAGCGTGTGATCGCGATCTGTCCCTGGCTGGCCGAGCATCTGGTGCGAGAACTGCATCTGTCCGCATATCGCGTGCGCATGATCCCCAATGTCTTCGATTAAACCGGACGATAGCTCGTCGCTGCGCATCGCCTTCATCGGGCGGCTCACGGGGCCAAAAGGGAAATTGGCGGAACGGCTGATCACGGAAGTCTTCCCACACTTCCCGACCATCGCCTTCACGGTTGCCGGCGGTCCGCTCACGGCAAAATGGCGCGCGCTGGCCGGTCCTAACGTGACGCTCGCAGGCTGGCTCGAAAACGTCACCGATTTTGCGGAACAAATGGATCTGGTAATCGCTTCCGGACGAACGGCGATCGAGGTCATGCACGCGGGTACACCTCTGCTCGCCGCGGGTGAAGCCCGTTATGTCGGCTTCGTCACCCGGGACCGCTTCGCCGAGGCGCAGCGCACAAACTTCGGCGACTGTGAGCACGGTGCCGACATGGATTTCACGGCCATCGTCCGCGATCTTGCCCGCTTTCACGCCGGCTACCGCTTCGATACCGCCTGCTATCCCGATTTGCTCGCAGACTACTCCGGTGTACGCGTAGCCGCCGCCATCGAGCAGGTGTATGACGCGGCGCGCATGGAGCGGCGGCTCGGCCGGCGCGCGCTTCCCATCCTCTGCTATCACCGCGTGGTACCGGAAGCACCGGCGAATTCGAAGATAAACATCCATGTCACCCGCGACGCACTTGCGCGGCAATTGGCGCAACTGAGGCGGCGCGGCATGACCCCTATCACCTTCGCCGATCTTCTCGGCAGCGAACCGCTACCGCGCCGCCCGGTGATCCTCACATTCGACGACGGCTATCGCGACAATCACGAATGCCTGCTGCCCCTGCTGGAAGAATACGACGCGCGCGCTGTGATCTTCGTCCTCGGCGATCGCGATCTGCGTACCAATGTCTGGGACAGCGAATACGGCGCCCCCCCCGTCCCCTTGATGTCGGACGCCGAAGTGCGCGACTGCCATGCCAGCGGACGGATCGAGATCGGCTCGCACGGATTGACCCACTGCAACCTGCTCGAGCTGAGCGCCGAGGCCCTGGAACACGAACTGGCCGCGAGCAAATCAGCGCTGGAGACCCTGATCGATGCCCCCGTCCGGGCCTTTGCCTACCCGTACGGCTACTGGAGTGCCCGCGAGCGCGACGCCGTCGCGCGCGCCGGTTACACCTTCGGTATCACGACCGACCACGGCACGCCGTTCATCCACGATCGGTATGCCATCGCGCGGCGAATCGTCTTTCCGAACACCAGCAACTTCGGTTTCTACAAAAAAACCTCGCGCTGGTATCCGCGCTACCGGCGCCTCCTCGGACGCCCCGCCTGACCGCTCTGGCAGATGCCATAGCTTGAATATGGGGGATGGCTGTGCGGTTGGAGCCCCACAGGCTGCGTTGAATCGCCCGGCGGCAAACTGGGGGCTAGGGGCCGCAGGAATTGCCCCTTGCAAAAGCAAATGCGAATCGTTATTATTCGTATCCACGCTTTGTGGACATCACAAATGTACCGCCTGCTCCCGTTCCTGCTCTTCCCGCTCGCCACCGCCGCATTCGCGGCTTCGCCCGGCTACAGGCTCGATATCCAGGATCATGGTTTCGTGCCGACGACGCTGACAGTCCCCGCCGGAGTCCGCGTCCAGCTCGAAGTCCGGAACATGCGCAGCCTGCCCTCGGAGTTCGAAAGCTTCGATCTGAACCGCGAAAAGGTGGTTCCGGGCGGCGCCACCGTGAGCGTATGGATCGGCCCGCTCGCGCCGGGCAAATACAAGTTCTTCGATGATTTCAACCCTGCGAGCGTCGGCTGGATCGTAGTTGCTGCGGCCAAACCCGGGACGGAACTGAAACGATGATCGGCGCGCTCGTCATCGTCTTTCGCGAAATCCTCGAGGCCGCGCTCGTCATCGGCGTGGTCGCCGCCGCCGTCAAGGAACTTACCCACCGTGGACGCTGGGTGAGCGTGGGCATTGTCCTCGGCATACTCGGCGCCACCATCGTCGCCGCCGGCATCGGCATCATCGCGCGCTTCGCCCACGGCAACGGCCAGGAAATTTTCGAGGCTTGCGTGCTTTTCGCGGCCGGACTCATGCTCGCCTGGCACAACGTCTGGATGGCACACCACGGGCGCGAACTCACCCGCAAACTCAAGACCATGGGCGCCGACGTGCTGGCCGGGCGCGCATCGCTGGTGATGCTGGTCGGCGTGACCGCGCTGGCCGTCATGCGCGAGGGCTCGGAGATCGCGCTCTTTCTCTACGGCATCGCGGCCGGCGGAGCAAGTAACTGGAATCTACTCGGCGGCAGCCTGCTCGGGCTTGCCGCCGGGGTCGCGGTCGGCTTCGTACTCTTCGCCGGACTCTCGCGCATCCCGATGAAACGGCTGTTCCAGGTGAGCGGCTGGATCATCCTCTTCATTGCCGCCGGCATGATCGCGCGCGGCGCACAATTTCTGATCCAGGCCGGTTATTTGCCGCCGCTCGTCGCTCATGTCTGGGACAGCTCAGCGTTTATTTCCGGCAACGGCATCCTCGGGCGCAGCCTGGGCGCACTCGCCGGCTACACGCCGGCACCTTCGTTGATGCAGATTATTTTCTGGCTCGCGAGCTTTGCCGCGATCGGCGCGCTGATGCTCGCCAAAAGCTCCTTCTTTACGCGCGGCGCCAAGGCCACGGCAACCGCTGCCGCGCTGGTGCTGGCGGCGACGATCGCAATGTTCGTTCCGCGTCATGCCCAGGCCGCCGACTACAAAGTCTATTCACCGCTGATCGTGAAGGGTGAAAGCGAAATCGAAGTACGTGCCTTCAACAGTTGGGGCACTTCCGCGAATACCGGTGCCGAGCAAGCGCTCAAGTTCGCCTTCGGACACAGCTTCACCGATTGGTGGTCCACAGAGCTTTATGCCGAGGCGGAGAAAGAGTTCGGCGAAACTCTCAAGATCGAGGAATTCGAATGGGAAAACCGCTTCCAGCTCACCCCGCAGGGTAAGTACTGGCTGAACGTCGGGCTGCTCAACGAAAACGAAATCCCGCGTTTCGGCCACGATCCCTACGAAATCAAGTTCGGCCCCACGTTCAGCAAGGACTTCGGCCGTTTCACGGCCCTGCTGAACATTCTTGCCACGCATCAATACGGCACGAACGCCGAATCGGGCGTGGGGCTCGAATACCGGGCCCAACTCGAATACCGCTGGCGGCGACGACTCTCGCCACTTATCGAAGTCTATGGTCAGCCCGCCGGCAGGATCGGCAACTACGGTCGCCCGCGCAATCAGATCGGACCCGGCTTCACCGGGCAATTCCGTCTCGGTGCCGGACAAGGCCTGCGTTACGGTGCGGTGGCATTGTTCGGCATGAGCGGTGCCGCGGCCGACACCACGCTGGTGCTGCGCCTGGAATACGAGTTTTACTGAGTACCATTACCTGTGCGAGCAGCGCGCCGTGGCAGCAACCGTTCGCCGTAAACTGGTCTTACATCTGGGCCGGCAACGGCAAGCTCGGCGGTTACTGAAAATGCGGGGCAAAGAACGGTCATGATGCGTTTTCATCCGACAATCGCACTGCCGGTCCTTGCATTGTGCCTTGCATCACTCAACGCTCATGCACAGGACAATGGAGATTCCGCGCGCCTGATCCCGCTACCCTCGCCGCACAAAGGTCTCAGCTTCGGTTTGCATTGGGACAGCGATATCTACGACAATCTCGACGGCGGCGCCAAACGCGGCTACGCCACCGACAGCGTGCTTTCGCTCGGCTTCGGCCTCGACACGGGCGAACTCGGCTGGTGGCAGGGCGGACAATTCGCATTCGGCGTGCAAGGCATCTGGAGCACGCATCCAAGCGAGTACGTGGGCGACATCCAGACGCTCTCCAACCTCGATTCGCCCAACCGGCGCCAGGTCGCCGAGTTCTGGTATTCGCAAACATTTGGTTCGGCGCTCGTGCGCGCCGGCATCATGGACATGAACGACTTCTTCGACGTCAACGATACCTCAAGTTTTCTCACCAACTCTTCCTTTGCCATCATGCCGAGCATTACGGTGAACGTGCCGACCGCGACCTATCCGGATTCCTCCTGGGGCGTGATGGCGCAATTCGGAGAAGATAAAAACGGTTGGCTCGTCGGCGTCTTCCAGGGCAATCCCGAACGTCGCTCGACCGCACTCAAGGGCGGGGAGATGTTCATCGCCGAGCGCAACTGGCAGGCCGCATCGGGCGGCACGCAACTTGGCATCGGCGCCTGGTACCGGCGCGCGCCCGTCGCCTCCGGCCCGCCCACAAGCGACTGGGGTGTCTATGCGAACCTTGAGCAGCCGCTGCCGAACCATCCCGACACCAGCGCCTTCGTGCAAATCGGCGTCAGCCCGAGCGAAGTCAATACCGTCCCCGCCTATCTCGGCGGCGGGATCGTGTTTCACGATGTCTCGCATGCCGTAAGCGATCTCGGCTTCGGCTTCGCCCGTGCCTGGATTCGCGGGCAGACTGCGGAAACCAGCGTCGAAGCGACCGCCGCAATACCTCTGTTCGACGGCAAAGTCGCCTTGCAACCCGATGTCCAGTATGTCTTCCATCCATCGGGGATTTATCCGAACGCATTAGTCGTCGCCCTGCGCCTGCACCTTACGCTCTACTAAACGGCATAGCCGCAGTGGATCCGGCATGCTACAGAGGATCATCGCATCGCTCAGCGCATACAATATCGCCAAACAGGAGGAGCGTAGCCGTGAAAGTACTGGTGGTCGGCGGTGGCGGACGCGAACATGCACTCGCGTGGAAGGCGGCGCAGTCACCCGGGATCGCGCGCGTTTTTGTTGCACCCGGCAACGCCGGCACGGCAGCCGAAGCCAAATGCGAAAACGTCACTATCGAGGCCAGCGACGTGCCGGCGCTGCTGTCCTTTGCACGGCGTGAAAAAATCGATCTGACCATCGTCGGCCCCGAGGCGCCGCTGGCCGCGGGCATCGTGGACGAATTCACTGCGACCGGGCTTGCCTGTTTCGGTCCGACCCGAAACGCCGCGCAACTGGAAGGCTCCAAGTCCTTTTCCAAGGCCTTCTGCGAACGCCACGGCATTCCTTCTGCCGCTTACCGCGCCTTCACCGATATCGAACCGGCACGGATCTACGTGCGCAAGGCTTCGTTCCCGCTCGTCATCAAGGCCGACGGGCTCGCAGCCGGCAAAGGCGTGGTGATCGCGCAGACGCAGGAAGAGGCGGAGCGGACGATCGAAGGCATGCTTTCCGGAGAGTCCTTCGGCAGCGCCGGGCGCGAAGTCGTGATCGAGGAGTTTCTCGAGGGAGAAGAAGTCGAGCTTCATTGTCCTCGCCGCCGGCGAACAATACCTCGCACTCGCAAGCTCGCAGGATCACAAACGCATCGGCGACGGCGACACCGGCCCCAATACCGGCGGCATGGGCGCATATTCGCCCGCGTCCATCGTCAACGACGAATTAAGCGAACGCATCGAACGCGAAGTGATCCGGCCCGTGTTGGCGGGCATGATGGCCGAAGGTACGCCACTATACCGGCTTTCTTTATGCGGGGCTGATGATCAACGGCGACGGCACGCCGCGCGTGCTCGAATTCAACTGCCGCCTCGGCGACCCCGAAACACAGCCGATCCTGATGCGGCTCGATTCCGATCTGGTGTCCGCTGATTCAAGCCGCACTTCCGGGCGACTGACCGGGGCGCAAATCGCCTGGGACAACGCACCGCGCTCGGCGTAGTACTCGCAGCCGGAGGCTATCCCGGAAGACTATCAGCAAGGGCGAACCGATCCGCGGGCTCGATAGCGGCCTTCCCGAAAATGTTAAAGTCTTTCACGCCGGTACCGCATAACGCGACGGCGAAGTCGTGACCGCCGGCGGAAGAGTACTATGCGTCACTGCGCTCGGCGAAGATATAGCGTGCGCCCGCGAAGCGCGCCTATGCCGGCGTCGCGAAGCTGTGCTTTGCCGGCATGCAGTTTCGCCGCGACATTGGGCATCGCGCCATGACCCGCCGGGCGATTCATGAAACTCGACATCCGGCCGATCACGGACGACGACACGATGCCGCCTGGCAGCGTGCTCGCCGAGTTGCGCACCAGCTCACGCGCGACGGCTTTCGACACGGCCCTCGCCCGGCAGCGCAAGGCGCACGGCTACGAACTTGTCGGTGCCTTTGAGACGAAAATCTCGTCGGCGTACTCGGTATGCGTGAGGTGCATACCTTTGCCCGCGCCGCGTATCTGCATGTGGACGATCTCGTGGTCTCCGCCCATGCGCGCGGCAAAGGTATCGGCAAGCGACTGATCGAACATGCCGAAGCATTTGCGCGTCGACGCGGGCTTGCGCAGCTGTTCCTTGACAGCCGCGCGGGCGCAATGGGTTTTTACGAGCGCCGGGGCTACCGCCGCCACGAGTCGGTGCTGATCAAGAAGCGCCTCGACGCAGACGACTGAGGGGTTGCCGGGAAAAACCGGCCGTCACAAGATCGGACGGTATTCAGCCGGGCATTAATCCCGGGCGGAGACGCGCGTGTACAGGCCGTCGAACACGGTCTTCCAATGACGTCCGCCGTCCAGCGACACCTCCCAAAGTTGGCGCACGTGGTCGGCATCCTTCGGCGTCCAGGTGATGCGGTTCAACACCTGTTCCCCGGCGCGGCTCGTGGAGGTCCCCGACATGACCATGGCACCGTCCTTCCACCCGCCTTCGATGACGAGCAGGCCGCCACCACTGTCCACCCAAGTCTGGTGCCACACGCCGCGGCGCTTGTCGTAGATGTTCAGACTGGTGCCGCTGCCACCGCCCGCGCCCTGCCAGTGCTCCTGGAGCGCACAACCGCCGAGGATGACGTCGATATGATTCGTCCCGGCCTGCTTGCCGTCGGGATCGGTTACGTTCCAGGAACCCGTCCAGAAGTTGAACTGGTGGTAGGCGGAAGTGCTGCACGGGGCGGGAGATTCGGCGCCGGAAGCATCGGCGGCAAACGATGGCACCGAAACCGCCAGCGACGATACAAAAGCAATCCCCAATACGAACCGCATGACCTGCACCTCTCTTCTTGTCAGCCCTTCATGGAGCTGAAAAATTCGGCGTTGGTCTTCGTGTCCTTGAGCTTGTCTATCAGGAATTCGCTCGCGGCGAGCTCATCCATCGGATGCAGAAGCTTCCGAGCACCCACATCTTCTGCAGTTCCTCCTCGGTCACCAGCAACTCCTCGCGCCGCGTACCGGAGCGATTGATGTTGATGGCGGGGAAAATGCGCTTCTCGGAGATGCGCCGGTCGAGATGAATCTCCGAATTGCCGGTGCCCTTGAATTCCTCGTAGATCACGTCGTCCATGCGCGAACCGGTCTCGACGAGAGCGGTCGCGATGATGGTGAGCGAACCGCCTTCCTCGATGTTGCGCGCGGCGCCGAAAAAGCGTTTCGGTCGCTGCAGCGCATTGGCGTCCACGCCGCCCGTAAGCACCTTGCCGGAGGAGGGAACCACGGTGTTGTAGGCGCGGCCGAGACGCGTGATTGAATCGAGCAGGATCACCACGTCGCGCTTGTGCTCGACGAGGCGCTTCGCCTTCTCGATCACCATCTCCGCCACTTGCACGTGCCGCGTTGCCGGCTCGTCGAAGGTCGAGGACAGTACCTCGCCCCGGACCGAGCGCATCATTTCTGTGACCTCCTCGGGCCGCTCGTCAATCAGGAGCACGATGAGCACGCTGTCGGGGTGGTTGTGTGCAATCGAATGAGCGATGTTCTGCAGCATCATTGTCTTGCCCGCCTTCGGCGGCGAGACGATAAGTCCGCGCTGGCCCTTGCCGAGCGGCGCCATCAGATCAATGATGCGCGCGGTGATGTCCTCGGTGGAACCGTTGCCGAGTTCGAGATTGAAACGCTCCTTCGGAAACAGGGGCGTCAGGTTCTCGAAGAGTATTTTCGACTTCACGGCCTCGGGCTTGTCGTCGTTGATCGTATCCACCTTGAGCAGCGCGAAGTAGCGCTCGGTGTCCTTCGGCGGACGGATCCGCCCGGAGACCGTGTCACCGGTACGCAGGTTGAAGCGGCGAATCTGGCTGTGGCTCACGTAAATGTCGTCCGCACCGGCCTGGAAGGAACTGTCCCCGGAGCGCAGAAAGCCGTAGCCATCGGAAAGAACCTCTACCGTGCCGTCGCCGTAGATATGCTCGCCCTTGCGCGCATGAGCCTTCAGGATGGCGAAAATGATCTCCTGCTTGCGCAGACGGGCCGCACCCTCGATCCCCGCGGTTTCGGCAAGCTCGGAAAGCTCCGCCGCGCTCTGGCGCTTGAGTTCCGAGAGATTGAGTACCGGCCCGGTGGAGGGGGTTTCGTCCTCGTATTCGCTCTCATCCACATCTTCCATCGCAAGTTCCGGTTCGACGGGAAGACCATTCGGATCGCGATTGTTGCTGTGCCGCCGAGGGCCGCGGCGCCGGTAGGCGTGCCCGCTCAAAGGTTCGCCTCCAGAAAGGCGCTGAGCTGCGACTTGGAAAGCGCGCCCACCTTTTGCGCGACCATGTCGCCGTTCTTGAACAGCATCAGCGTGGGGATGCTGCGGATATTGTATTTGCGCGCGCTTTCGGCATTTTCGTCAATGTTGAGCTTGACGACCTTCAGACGCCCGTCGAATTCTCCGGCAACCTCGTCTATGACCGGAGCGATCATCTTGCACGGACCGCACCACTCGGCCCAGTAATCCACGAGTACCGGTTGCCCGGCTTTAAAACCTCCGCCTCGAAGGCGGAATCCGTCGTATGCGAGACGTGCTCACTCACGTTATACCTCCATTTCCAAGTGAATCTCCCCCGCACGCGGGAGAAAAGGGACAATTGCAACAGGCCGGAATACACGCTTACGCCTTTTGCGGCACAATAGCAGGCTCAAGTTAAGGAAGTTCTGATATTCAGAGCTTCCGCGTGGTGCACCAAAGCACCACCGCAAATCAAGTACTCAAGTACTCTGGTGCTTGATTCGTCGCAAGGCAAGTACGGGCATGTGCCTAACTTGCCGCCGCCGAAAAATTCACGAATGAATTTTTGGGCGTTTTCTTAAACCTGGATAGAGCGAATCGCCTCGGGGATCCGGGGCACCTTGAGCGGGCGCCTGAATTCCTGTTTCGCGTATTTTGAGCCGATTCGCCCCACAAATGCAAGCCCCTGCGCCCGCCCGCACCTGAGAAGCACGGAATGAACCTCGATTTACCCCGGCATTTTGCACAACTTGGCCTCGCAGCACCCCTCATGAAGGGCGTCAACGATGCCGGATTCGAACAGCTGACCCCCATCCAGGCGCGCACCTTGCCGCCGGCACTCGCCGGACACGACGTGGCCGGCCAGGCGCAAACCGGCACCGGCAAGACCGCCGCCTTTCTGCTTGCGCTGTTCCAGCGCCTGCTCGATCATCCCGCGCCGGCGGAGCGGCGCACCACCCAACCGCGCGCCTTCATCGTGGCGCCGACGCGCGAACTCGCGATCCAGATCCATCGCGACGCTTGCGATCTGGGGCGACACTGCGGGCAGAAAATCGTCGTCGTTTACGGCGGCGCCGGCTACGAACATCAGAAGGAAAAACTGGCGGCCGGCGTGGACGTGCTCATCGGCACGCCTGGACGGCTGATAGATTTTCATCGCCAGCGCCTTTACGATCTCAGCATGGCGGAAGTCGCCGTACTCGACGAGGCCGACCGCATGTTCGACCTCGGCTTCATCCGCGACATCCGCTATCTGCTGCGCCGCCTGCCGCCACCTGCAAAGCGCCTGACCATGCTCTACTCGGCGACGCTCTCCTGGCGGGTGATGGAGCTTGCGCACGAGCACATGCACGCACCCGAATTCGTGCGCATAGACCCGGATCAGGTGACGGCGGCCTCGGTCACCGAATGCCTGTATTTTCCCGCCATGGAGGAGAAACCGGCGCTGCTGGTCGGACTCGCGCGCAAACTTCAACCCGAGCGCGCCATGGTGTTCGTGAATACGCGGCGCACGGCCGATCGCCTGACGGCACTCCTGCGCGCCAATGGCTTCAAGGCACGGGCGCTTTCGGGCGACGTGCCGCAGGCAAAGCGCCTCTCGACCCTCGCCGCTTTCGAGGGCGGCGAACTCGCCATGCTGATCACGACCGACGTCGCCTCGCGCGGACTGCACATCCCGGCCGTGAGCCACGTATTCAACTACGACCTGCCCCAGGACGCCGAGGATTACGTGCATCGCATCGGACGCACGGGCCGCGCCGGCGCAAGCGGCGAAGCGATCGCCTTCGCCTGCGAAACCTATGCCTTCTCCCTGCCCGAAATCGAGCGCTTCATCGGCCACGAGATTCCGCGCGAATTCGAGCATGCGAAGCTGCTCGCCGAAATCGAGCGTCCGGCCTATCATCCCCGCCCGCGCCCACCCCGACGCGGCGGTGGGCGCGGCAATCCGCCGACGCCGGTGCTTGACTAAGTGTAAATTACACACTATCATTTAGTGTAATCAAGACACTTAGGTTTGGCCGATGGCCGCTGTTGCCGCCTCAGAAGCGGAATACGTTCAGCCGGCGGTGACCGCCGACACCGCGCTCTTTTCGATCCGCGGCGGCGAACTGGTGACCCTCACGGTGCAGCGCGACCGCGAACCGTTCAAGGGCTGGCGAGCGCTGCCGGGCGACTACATCCGCGCCGAAGAAACTCTGGCCGATTGCGCGGCGCGCACGCTCGCGGAGCAGACCGGGCTCGATGCCATCTACCTCGAGCAGCTCTACACCTTCGCCTCGCATTATCCCGGCCGCTGGGGGCGGGTATTCAACGTCGCCTACTTCGCCCTCGTTCCGTTCGCCGCCGTCACGCCGCGCACCGAGTCCGGCATTGCCTGGCAGGCGCTTTCCCGACTGCCGCGCCTCGCCTTCAATCACGAAGAAATTCTCGCTACCGCCCAACGCCGTCTCGCCGCCAAGGTGGAGTACTCGACCCTTGCGCTCGGCCTGCTGCCCGAAACTTTCACCTTGGCCGAGGTGCAGGCCGTTTACGAGGCGATCAAGGGCGAGCGGCTCGACAAGCGCAACTTCCGCCGTTACCTCCTCGCGCTCGGCCACCTGGAGGCAACCGGCGAGCGGCGCCAGACCGGTCCGCATCGCCCCGCCATGCTTTACCGGCTCTCGGCCCCGGCTGCGGAAATCAGCCGGCAATGAACAGTTCAATTCTTCGCCCAGCAGAACTCGACGCGAAAGCACGCTACGCCGCCGCGCTCGAAGCACTCACGGAGGCAAGCGCATCATGATCATCCAGTCCCTGCTCGATACCGATCTCTACAAATTCACGATGATGCAACTCGCGCTGCATCGCTTTCCCGCGGCGCAGGCCGAATATCGCTTCGTCTGCCGCAGCGAAGGCGTGGATCTGCGTCCCTGGGCCCATGCCATACATGCGGAAATAGAACAGCTTGCCGCCCTGCGCCTCACCGAAGCCGAGGGCGGCTACCTGTCGAATCTTCCCTGGTTCAGCGAGAACTTCGTGCAACACCTTGGGGAGTTTCGTTTCGATCCGCGCCAGGTCACTGTGCGTCCCGGCCCGGAGCAACTGGAAATTACCATCCGCGGTCCCTGGCAAACGACTATTTTGTACGAAGTGCCGATACTTGCGATCGTGAACGAGACCTATTTTCGCGCCCAGGAAACGGCGCCCGATTACGCCGCCGCGCTCATGCGGCTCGGCTACAAGGCCGAACTCATGGAAGACGCCGGACCCGGCTTTGAGGTCACCGAATTCGGCACCCGCCGCCGCTACTCGCGCCGCTGGCACGAGGAACTGCTCGCGGGCTTTCGGCGACTCGCGCCGAATGCGCTCGCCGCCACCAGCAACGTGGACCTCGCCCGGCGTCTCGGACTGCGGCCGGCGGGAACCATGGCCCACGAATACTTTCAGGCCTGCCAGGTGCTCGCGCCGTCGCTCGGAGGCGCCCAGGTATTCGCGCTGGAAACCTGGCTCGAGGAATACGGCGACATGCTCGGCATCGCGCTTTCTGATACCTACGGGCTGGACGCCTTTCTCGCCGATTTCAGCGGCAATTTCGCACGCGCCTACGCCGGCGTGCGCCACGATTCGGGCGACCCCTTCGAATGGACCGAACGCATGCTCGCGCACTACGAGCGGTTGGGCGTGGATGCACGCGAGAAAACCCTGATGTACAGCGACAGCCTGACCGTTCCGCGCGCGCTCGAAATATTCCACCGCTATCGCGACCGCGCGCGCCTCGGTTTCGGTATCGGCACCAATCTCACCAACGACGTGGGCATCGGCGCGCTCGATATCGTCATCAAGATGACGCATCTGAACGGTCGGGCTGTCGCCAAACTGTCGGACGATCCCGCCAAGGCGATTTCACCCGATCCCGCCTACCTCGGCACGCTGCGAGAACTCTATCGGCGCAAGGTCGCGGTGTAGAAGCGGTCGCCCCGCCCATGATCAGTCACTTACAAATGCGCCATGAGCGCGGCGATGTTTTCGACCGCGGCGCCATCCTCGATCCGACGCGCCGGGCGGCCGAGATCGGGACGCGCGATGGCAACGGCGGCAAGCCCGGCGCGCCGTGCCGCGGCAACCACCAAAAGATTGTCGTCAATCAACAAGCCCGCTTGCGGGCAATCGGGTTCGAGCGCGGCCAGGCGCTCGTAAAAGACGGCTTCCTCTTTGGCCGCGCCAAGATGATGTGCGCAGATCACGCCATCAAACCAGGCGGCAAGGCCGGTGCGCGCAAGCTTGATCGCGAGCACCGCGGGATCGGCGTTGGTCACCAGCACCCGCCGGTAGCGTCCGCGCGCCCGCTCCAGAAAATCAAGCGCGCCGGGTTGTAGAACGATTCCGTGCGCGAGTTCCCCGGTGAGCGCGGCGAGATCGAGCCCGAACAGCCGTGACAAATTCGCAAGCGAATACCAGGCGAGCGTGCCGTGAATGGCTTCCAGCTCGCGGCGCACATGCGTCTGCGCATCCGCGTAATCCATTTTTGCCGCTTCGGCATAGCGGCGCGGCAGCACCTCGCTGAAAAATCCGCGATCAAATCCGAGATCGGTGAGTGTGCCGTCCATGTCAACGAACAGCGTGCGCACGCTGTTCGCAATCAGAGAATTGTTGCCTTTGTCCATACGTGTATCATAGACGGATGACGACGACAAGCAACAAGGGATACGCAAAACTCATCCCGGAACTCGATCGCCTCGCACGCGAGGCGGCGGCGGCCATTCTCGATATTTACGGCCGAAACGATCAGGGATTGACCCATAAATCCGACGCGTCGCCGCTCACGGAAGCGGATCTCGCAAGCCACCGCCTGCTCCTGCGCGGTCTCGCCAACATGAATCCTGCGCTGCCCGTCCTCTCAGAAGAAAACGCGAACGAGATAACGGCCGCGGAGCGGCGGAGCTGGCCGCGCTACTGGCTGGTGGATCCGCTCGACGGCACCAAGGAATTTCTCAAGCGCAACGGCGAATTCACCGTCAACGTGGCGCTCATCGAGTTCGGACGTCCCGTGCTCGGCATCGTGCATGTGCCGGTGAGTGGCGTGAGCTACACCGGCAGCACCGACGGGAACGCCGAGCGGCGCGACGAAAATGGCGAACTCCGCGTGCTGCATACGGCGGGACCGATCGGCAAGCGCGCGGTGCGCATCGTCGGCAGCCGTTCGCATGCCGGCGGCGAACTCAACGGCTTTGCCAAGGGGCTCGGCAAGCACGAATTTCTCGCCATCGGCAGTTCCTTGAAGTTCTGTCTCGTAGCCGAAGGCGCGGCCGATGTCTATCTCCGGCTCAAACCCACCTCGGAATGGGATACGGCCGCCGGTCAGGCGGTGCTCGAAGCCGCCGGCGGCGTGGTCACCAATCTCGCCGGGCTGCCGCTGCGCTACAACGCACGCGACACGCTGATCAATCCGAGCTTCCTCGCAAGCGGCGATCTCTCGCGCGACTATCTCGCCGCCGCTACCGCGTAGTCTGGTATATCTTCCGCTGTCATTCGGGAGTTTCCGCAGGGAGAACCTGGAGCGCCCCCTAATCTTCGCCGCGGTAGATGCAGCCCGCGTTGCAGGTTTCCGCCACCCCTACCGCCGAAAGCGTCGGCAATACGGCTTGCACCCGGCACCAGATCCAGCGCGCGAGATTCTCGCTGGTGGGGTTCTCCAAACCCTCGATGTCGTTCAGGCAATGATGATCCAGCATCGCGTAAAACGGCCTGAAGACGGTCTCGATGTCGGCGAAATCGAGCACCCAGCCGCTCTCCTCGCCGACCGGACCAGAAACGACCAGCTCAATGCGAAAGGAATGCCCGTGCAGGCGCGCGCATTTATGCCCCGCGGGCACATTCGGCAGCCGATGCGCGGCCTCGATCTGAAAGCGTTTGTAAACATCCATTTATGGCGCCCCGTTCATCTCTCCGCATTTTCTCACGCCTTGCCAACAACCGCTCGGTAAGCTACGATTCACGGCAAAGCCATAGCCGATCGGCGTTGGAGATTACCGCGATGGGAACCCCGCTGGAGCCGGAAAAACACCGCACGCTGCGCCGGCGGCTGGAACTTCTGAGCGCCGAACACCGGGCGCTCGACGAGGAAATCAACGCCCTGGCCGGCACGGCTTACGTGGATCAGATCGGCCTGCGCCGGCTCAAAAAACACAAACTGCAATTGCGCGAGGAAATCGAACGCATCAAGAGTGCATTGATTCCCGACCTCAACGCCTGATCCCCCTCCAACTCCCCCTTCCCCGAAGACGGGCAAGGGGGAGAGCCTTTCTTTCCTCCCCCTTGCCGCCGCAGGCGGGAAGGGGGAGTCAGAGGGGGATCAGGCACGACGGCGCTTGCGCTCCGGCGCCATCAAGGCGTCCAGCCCCTTGAAGTCGAACAGACGCGAATCGGCCAACTGCGACGGCTCGGCATGGGCGAGCGCGGTCGTCAGCGAGGCGATGCGCGCGGGTTCCGCGCGCTCCCATTCGGCGAGCATGGCCTTTATCGCCACCCGCTTCAAGGTGTCCTGAGAACCGCAGAGCTTGCAGGGAATGATCGGGAAGGCGCACAGCTCGGCATACTTCGCGATGTCTTGCTCGCGGCAATAGTAGAGCGGCCGGATCACGATGTTCTCGCGATCGTCGCTGAGGAGCTTGGGCGGCATGGCCTTGATGCGCCCGCCGTAAAACAGGTTGAGAAACAGGGTTTCCAGCGCGTCGTCCATATGATGCCCGAGCGCGATCCTGGTGTAGCCCTCTTCGGCGGCAAAGCTGTAGAGCACGCCGCGGCGCAAACGCGAGCACAGGCCACACATCGTCTTCCCCGCGGGCACTTCTCGCGTACCACGCGGTAGGTGTCCTGCTCGAGAATACGGTACTCCACGCCACGCGCCGCGAGATACTCGGGAAGTACCTGCTCCGGAAAGCCCGGCTGCTTCTGATCGAGATTGACGGCCGTGAGCGTGAAGCGTACCGGCGCGCGCGCTTGGAGCATGAGCAGCATGTCGAGCAGCGTGTAGGAATCCTTGCCGCCCGACAGGCATACCATGACGCGATCGCCCTCGGCGATGAGCCCGTAATCGGTGATCGCACGCCCCGTCTCGCGGAGTAACCGGCTTTTCAGTCGGCGGGCGGCAACCGAATCCGGGCTCACGACGCGTTTCGATCGTAGGCGTCGGCGAGCGCCCGGACTACCGCCGGATGCACGAACTCCTCGACGCTGCCGCCGAGACGCGCGATCTCGCGCACCAGCGTGGAGGAAATAAAGGTCGCGTTCTCGCCCGGGGTCAGGAAAATTGTCTCGATGCGCGGCTCAAGGCGACGGTTCATGGTCGCAAGCTGGAACTCGAACTCGAAATCCGACACCGCCCGCAGCCCGCGGATGATGGCGTGGGCGCCACGCTCGCGAGCGTAATGGATCGTCAATCCCGTAAAGCCCACGACCTCGACCCGGTCTTCGTCGCCAAACACGGCGCGCGCAAGCGTCACCCGTTTTTCAAGATCAAGCAAGGGCCGCTTGGTCGTATCCCCGGCCACCGCCACGATCACCCGATCGAAAAGCCCCACGGCACGACGCACGAGGTCCTCGTGGCCGTTGGTGATGGGATCGAAGGTACCGGGGTAAAGCGCGAGCATGGTTGAAGAGCCTGATTTCTAATCGAGGCGATGATGATAACGGGAGAACGC
The DNA here is from genome assembly GCA_963843735.1 of uncultured Gammaproteobacteria bacterium. Taxonomy (GTDB): domain Bacteria; phylum Pseudomonadota; class Gammaproteobacteria; order JAKDMP01; family JAKDMP01; genus CAWJLN01. Next base: position 130,263 of record CAWJLN010000006.1, on the reverse strand, counting down.
CTCACCCGTCCAGAAAAAAAGGGGGTGGCCGCAGCCACCCCCATTCGTCATCGCCTTGATGTGATTGTGGATCAGATTCGACGACGGCTCCTCGTCCAGGCACCCGTGAGGGCAAGCCCGAGAAGACCGGCAAGGGCGAGCCAGCCGAGGCTGCCGCCGCCACTGCCGCTGCCGCCACCACCGCCGCCGCCGCCGCTGCCGGTGATGGTCACCGTCGCCGTGGTCACGTTATTGGTCTGGTCCGGATCGTTCGCGCTGGTCGTCACCTGACCCGTTGCCGAGGCCGTGCCCGCGTAGGCGCCGAACGCGCTGATCGCGAAGTCCACCGTCGCTCCGCTCGGCACATCGCCCACGTCGCAACTCACCGCGTTGGAGCCGGAAACCAGCGAGCAGACGCCGCTGATGCCAACCCCGCCACTGGTCATCGTCCAGTTCCCCGAGAGCAGCTTCGCACTCGCACCCGCAGTCACCTTGAACATCACGTCGGTCGCCGTGTCCGGCCCCGCGTTCGCCACGACCATGTCCATCTCGCCCGTGGACCCAACCGCGAAGGTGGCATCCGTGGAGCTCGCGCTCACGTCTGCCGTGCCCGTCACAACGCTGCTGATGTCGAGCGTACCGGACTCATCGTTGGGCTCGCGCGCCGTGGCCGCAAAGTGGCTCGTGAGGGTGCCCGCGTTGGCCACCAGCACCGCGATCGTTTCGGTCTTCGAGGCCCCGAGATCAATCGTGCCGAAGTCGCAGGTCACCGTCCCCGCGGCAGGCGCCGGACTGGAACCCGACGGCGGTGCCGTGCAGGTCCCGTCGCCGTTAGAGGCAATGTAGCTCACCCCGTCGGGTAACTGGTAGGTCATCACCGTCTGTGTAGCCGCACCGTGGTTGTCCGCGGTCTGGTTGGTGGCCGTCACGGTGTAAGTGAGGTTGCCCCCCTTCTGCACCGGGTCCGGACTCGCGGTTCCGGTCAGCACCAGACTGATGTGCTGCGGCAGCCAGTTCACGGTAAGCGGCACGATCGGCGTCCCGTAGGGCGTGTCGTTCGTCACCGCCAGGTAGGCCTGCGAGGTCGTGAACTCCTCCTGGCCCGTGCCGTCGAAGGTGAGCGCCACGTTCGTGGAGGCTCCCGCCGCCACGGTACCCGAGAGCGGTGCCACCGTCAGCCACGGAATCGAGGGCGGTTTGCCGCAGGGCGTGTAGCCCGGCAGCAACTCGCTGCTCGCGACCGGGGCAAAGCCGCCGGTGGAACCACCGATCCGGTACAAGCCACAGGCGCTCCCCCCGCGATACAGGTTGTTGTTCGAGTTCGGCAGCGCACTCCAGCTGTCGCTCCCCGGATCGTAGGCAAAGCCCTCGTTGGTGACCGTCGCAAAGTTGTCGGTCACGCCGCCCGAGACCAGCAGTTGGCCCAGCGCGGCACTGTAACCAGAAGCCCACAGGCCGCCGTTGGCGACAGGGATGCTGGCAATCGACGACCAGCTGTCGGTGCCCGGATCGTACACGTAGCCGTTCGCGATCTCGTTGGTCGCACTGCCGCCGGCGCAGTAGAGCTTGCCGTTGATCGCCCCGCAGGACTCCCAGGCAACCGGCTCAGGATAGTCCGCCGCCGAACTCCAGCTATCGGTCGCCGGATCGTAAACCTGGACCGTGGTGTAGCCGCAGGCGGCGCTGTCGCAACCGCCGACCACGTACATCTTGCTGTTCAGCGCCACGGCAACCGCACCGCCGCCGAGCGGCACCGGGTTGTCCGCACCCGTCGTCCAGGTATCGGCCACCGGATCGTAGATCTGCAGCGTTGCCGTTACAGCACCGGTCGTCCCATCCCAGCCGTCGGCGAGATAGAACTTGCCGTTGATGAAGGTGCAGGCCGGTGCCTCCACCGCCGTCGGATTGCTCGCGACCTGCGTCCAAGTGTCGGCAGTCGGATCGTACTTGTACACGTCGGCGGTATTCGCACTACCGTTGTAGCCGTCGAAGTTGTACACGTTGCCCTTGGAATCGGCCGCCGAACAGTTGTCCATGACCGACTCCGGATAGTCGGCGATGTTCATCCACGGCGCATCGTGCGGTCCCAGATCGTCGCCCGGACTCAGATCGTCGCCCGGACTCAGATCGTCGCCCGGACTCAGATCGTCGCTCGGACTCAGATCGTCATTCGGCGAGAACCACGAGCCCGGATGCCTTGCGCCGCCGTGCCGGATGATGGTCTTCCGACCCTGTTTCGCAAGGCTAATCATGCTCAAGGGCGAGAAGTTCCCGTGGATTTTGTGCAGCGGTGCACCCTTGCCTCCGCCGATCACCGCTACGGGCGGTGGCGGCGAGTCTATCGGCAGGATGTTGAAGGTCGCGTCACCGTCGCCCGTGTTGGAGAGCGCGAAGGCCGCGGTCGCCGAGTTGTTCACCATGAGGTCCATGGTGAAGTGATCCGGGCTGACGGAGAACCTGCCCGCCTTGAGCGCAAAGTTCTGCGTCAGGATCGTGTTGTCGGTCATGGTGACCTGCGCCGTCGCGTTGGCATAGCCGCTGTCGCTCGCCGTCAGCGTGCGATCCCCCGAGGGCGAGAACATCAGGTACGCACCCACCGGAAGGTTCGGGTCGGCGGCATTCTCGTGCGTGGTCACCGTGTCGCCCTTGTCGTCGCTCACCGTGGCGCCGACCAGGCCCGTGTTGGTGTTGGAGTCGGTGACCTGGCCGTAGAACAGGCCACCCGCAAGCGGCTGACAGCCGCCGAGAGCGACATCGTCAATCTGGGCGTACCAGTCGAAATCGCTGACCGGATTGTAATAACGCCAGCGCAACTGGATGTTGCCCGAAGCCGGCAGATACGAGGAGATGTCCTGCGACACGTCCACGCCCGGCAACCCGTAGAGTGTGCCGTGATCCGTGGTCCAGTGCAGGATATTTGTCCAGGTGGTGCCGCCATCGCTGCTGATGTCCAGGTCCAGCGCCTCGTTGCCGCTGTAGCTCTGGAAGTTGGCCTTGTATTTCAGGATCGCCCCACCTGCAAGACCAGCCACCGGAATCGGCGGGGTGATCAGCGAAGTATCGTAGGGGCCGGTGGACCCCGCCACGTTGCTGTCGGCATCGGCCGCATCGCCGGTACCGCCGGTGTAGTTGCCGTTGTCGAAGGGCTCGGACGAGCTGGGTATCCAGAGCAGCAGCGGGTTCGCCGTGGTCACGGTCCAGCCGGCGGGCGGGACGCCGTTGTTGAAGTCCTCGCCGAGGCCGTTGAAGGCGTAGCCGGGTGCCGTGCAGGCACTATTGACGGTGAGGGCAAAGTTCTGCGTGGTATCACCCGCGAGCGTCACCGTCGCCGTGCCCGGGTTGTAGCCATCCAGGGCAACCGAGGTGACGTCCAGCGTGTAGTCGCTGCCGGTGGGCAGGCTAACGCTGTATTTGCCGTTCTTTGGATTGGTATAGACATCGGCCACCTGACCGAAGCCCGGCGTGGTGATCTTGATCTCGGCATAGAGGCCATAGCCGTGGCCCGAACCGTCGGTCACCTGACCGGAGAGGGTCGCGCTCGGCGCCGGCGTCAAGGCGAAGTCCTGCGTCGTGGTCTGGTCCTGGGTGATCGTCACCGCGGCGGGACCGCCGGGGGTATAACCGAAGTCCGAGACCGCAACGGTGTAATCGCCCACCAGGAGCTGGACCGAGTAGCTGCCGTCGCCTCCCGTTTGGGTCGTGATGTTGCCCGGATTGATCGTAATGGTCGCTCCCGCAATCGGGGCATGGCTGGAGGCATCGGTCACGGTGCCGGCCACGGTGCCCTGCGGCCCGATCGAGCAGTTGGAGAACTTCATCGAGCCGATGTGGGTGGACCAGGAAAAGGAATCGCCCGTGCTCGCGAAATACTGGTTGGTGTACCAGAAGGTGCAGTCATCGGTGGGATCAACCTGCATCGAACTGTAATCACCCCAGCGGCTGTAGGGACCCGTATCCGATCCACCAGCGGCTTGAAGCACCGTTTCCGGCTGCGTCATCTGACCCGCGGGATCGCCGGCCAGACGCCCGGTATAGGCGATCGCCGGATCCTGCGAGGGCCCGGAGAGGCTGTAGCCCATCGCCATGTTGCCGACGTGATCGAAGGCAATCGAACCCATCCAGCGGCTGTTGGTATCGCTGGGCGCAAAGGTGCCCTGCTGGAATACCGACCAGGTGGTCGGATCTATGCTGCCGCTGGGCGCGCGCAGCTCGTACCAGCGCTCACCGAGAGGCGGATTGCCGCTGCCGTCGGCGCCGACGCTTTGCATCGCCGCAATGGCCTGATGGTCACCGAAATTGCGGTACACGGCGCGATACATCAGCCGGTCACCGAGCGAATCCAGCGTTTGCGAACTGGTGGCCTGCGGGACCCCGTCGACAAGATCGGTGAACGGATCCACCGTCAAGGCGCCGACATCGGTCAGCGTCGCATTGCCGGGATTGGCCCAGTCCACATTCATCGCCCACACTTCAAGCCCGTAGTCGGCCGTACCCCAGAGATTGGGGCTGAAATAGTTCACGAACAGCGCCGGCGCGCCGGCGGGCGGATTAGTGTCGCCGTCGAGTTCCGCCGGAAGATCCGAGTAGGCGATATCGGTATTGGCGTCGGTGAGGAACAGGACAGCCTGGGCATTGGGGTCGCCGTTCTGCATCGCCGTGCTGTCATAGGCGACGAAGTCCACGCCGTCGAAATTCGGATTGAAATCGTTGAAGGTAGCAAGATAGGAGCCGGGCCACACGGCCACCTTGGGATAATCGGGGATGCCGTTGGTAATCGGGAAGCCGTAAACGTTATAGGACCCGGTGGGATCGCCGGTCGTCGAGACCGCGATGCAGTGGTAGTTGGGCACACCGCTCGTCGTGATCTGGCTGATCACCCAGCGGTGGGCGAGCTGGTCATAGTTGACAACCGGATCGCTCACGCCGTCGGTCAGGCAATCGCCGCCCACGGAGGCCCACAGGTTAGTAATGTCCACCACGGGCATGGCGAGGCTGCCGTCGCTCTTGTTGTACACGCCGAACTCGACGTTTACCGTCTCAACGATGTAGTTCTGGCCTGTCGCCGAATTGGTGTCGGGCGGCGTGAAGCCCGGACTGCTCCCAGTGCTTACACCCAGGCCGTCAAAGCCGAGGCCGGGTGTGGTGAAGTCCTTTGGTGCTCGGGGCATTTTCGTCTGCACGGCCGGATCGCGCGCCAGGCGCAGTGGATTGAGCGCAGGCTTTTTGCGCTCCAGCGGCAGCACGATATGCGCACCCTTGGGTCGCAGCAGGCCGTCCTTTACCAGCTTCTCGCGCAGTTGCGCAATCTGATGCTCGGAAAGCGTGCGATCGCCGATAAGCCGGCGCAGCAGCGGCGGCAAATCGGGACGCTTCATGTCGCGCAGCGGCATGGAGCGCGCAAACCGCGCCGCCTTGATCGTTTTGACGGGCGAATAACTGTGCCCGGTCTGCGCGAAGGCGGTGGCAGAAAGGGCCACCATGGCAAGCGCACCAAGCGCCGAGGTAATGAACTTACGGCTCATGACTATCGTCTCCCAAAGCTGGTTGAAGGAATTAAGGCGATGGATTGGCCCGCAGACGGGGCCATCGGAAAGCGGAGCCAAAGGGCTCCCGGCCGCAACCCGGCCAAGCGTTGAGTTCGTGTTTTATTCGAAATATTCTTCATACAATACGCATATCCTTGATGGAACTTTCAGGCAACTCTCTTGCCTAATTGCAATCCACCGCGAGACTATAAGCACGAAAATCCAGAAAGTCAAGCAGTATTGGCGGTCGTTGGGCGAAAGCCTTGCTAAAAGTTACAATTCTTTAATAAATAGCCTTTTGCGCCTCTTTATATTGCTCATCCAAGCCAAACAGCTTTCCCTAATCTACACAAGTTAATCTGCACAAGCGGCCATACGCACCGCCGGCACGGCTTGCCCGCAGCAGTTCCCAACCGTCGGGCAGGCGCTGCACAACCCCGGTGACGGATTGCTCCAGATACACCCGGTGATCCGGTGCGAGGAACGCGCCGGCAGACAAGATGGCGAGCAGCTCCGCCCCGGCGGCCTGCGCGTAGGGCGGATCGAGAAAAACCAGATCGAAGGCGCCGTGCCCACGTGCGAGCCAGGTTCGGGCATCCTCCCGCTCGACCCTTGCCGCGGACGCGCCCAGACGCTCCAGATTCGCGACGAGCGCCTGTGCGGCAAGCGCATTCCGCTCGACGAAGACAGCCTCGGCCGCGCCGCGCGAAAGCGCCTCGATGCCAAGCGCGCCGCTACCGGCATAGAGATCCAGCACCCGCCGCCCGACGACCCATTCGCCCAGCCAGTTGAACAGCGTCTCGCGCAGCCGGTCCGGTGTCGGACGCAGCCCTGGTTCCGCCGGAAAATGGATGCGCCGGCTGCGCCAGAGCCCACCGACGATCCGCACCTCACCCCCGCGCATCACCGCCGGCATACAGCCCCCGGCCATTGCAACGCGGGCCGGACCGTGCTTTACTTACAATCAGCAATCTGCCTGCGGTGGCGTCTCGCGGAACCACCGTGTCATTTCTACCGGAGATAGAACCCATGTCACGTCCCGCCCTCGCTCTCGCACTGACCGCCACGTTTGCACTCCTTGCCGGCTGCGGTGTCTCCAGCAACAATCCGTCGCCGAGCCCCAATCCCAACGCCGGATTTAGCGCACGCTTCGCACTCTCAACCACCGGCTATATACTGCCGTTCCCGAACGATCTCTACTTTAACGGTTCGACCGACGGCACGGTGAACATTCCGGGGCTGCCCAACCCCGACGATTACACCAACCCGCTGGTGGGCATCAACACCCTGGACGGTTTCTCGACCACCGCTCCGACGACCGAGGCCTTCACGGCACCGCTTGCGGCGTCATCGCTGACGCCCTCCGCGATCTCCGTCTTCGAGGTGACGACCGACCCCAGCCGGGGCTTCGTGGTAACCGGCATCGTGCGCGAACTGGTGCCGGGCGTGGACTATACGGCGACGCCCTCGACAAGTGACGCGAGCGTGCTCGAGATCACCCCGACGACCGCGCTGGATTCCGAAAGCTCCTACCTGGTGGTGCTGACCGACGCGATCGAGGATACAAGCGGCGACGCCGCCGCACCCTCGGCCACCTTCGCCGAAATCAAGCAGGACATCGCGAACGGCACGGTGTCTTCCAATCCGACGCTTGCCCAAGTGGAACCGCTCTTCGGCGCCATGTTCCAGGCCGCGGCGGGGGCCGGCATCGCCCCCGCGAACGTGATTGCGACATGGACATTCTCGACCCAATCCGAGGGTGCGGTGCTCTCCACCGTCGCCGCCAATGTGCAACCGGGCGCCATCACGCTCGTCGATACCGGGCTGACCACGGCGAACGTCAATCCAGCACTCCCCGGCTATGCCGAAATCTACGTCGGGGACATCACAGTTCCTTATTACTCCGGCGTGCCGACCCAGAGCGATCCGACCCCGCCGCTCACCGACTTCTGGCACGGCGCAGGCGGCAGCTTGCTGACCCGCTACAACCCGGCTCCCGTGCCCACCACCACGTTGACGATTCCGGTGCTGATGACGATTCCCGCGCCGGGCTCGCCGTACTTCCAGTTCGGCGGCCAATACCCGCCGAGCGGCTGGCCGATCGCCATCTTCCAGCACGGCATCACCGGCGATCGCACCAATATGCTCGCGGTGGCCGACACCTATGCCCAGAGCGGGGTCGCGGCAATCGCCATAGATCTGCCGCTGCACGGCATCACGGACACGGCCAATCCGTTCTATCAGGCTTGCTGCGAGCGCACGTTCAACCTGCCGGCCGGGCTCTTCACCGGTAGTCCGCAGCCCGGCACCATCGCGTCTTCGGGCAGCTATTTCATCAATCTGTCATATCTTCTGACCAGTCGCGACAATCTGCGTGAGGCGGAGGTGGATCTCCTGCGACTGACCGAAACGCTGCCGGCGGCAAGCTTCCAGGCGGCGCTCGCGGGTGGCGGCACCCAGAGCGAACAGTTCAATGCTGATAGCACCTATTTTTCGAGTCTCTCGCTCGGCGCAATTGTGGGCATTCCCTATTTGACCGAGGTGCCGCAGATTCCCGGCTACGGGACCACGATCAAGGTCCAGTCGGCCACGCTTTCTAGCCCCGGCGGCAAGATCGCCTACCTGCTTGAAACCTCGCCTACCTTCGCCCCTCAGATCAACGCCGGGCTCGCCCAGGTGGGATTGTTCCCGGGCACGGTGGCCTATGACGAATTCTTCCAGCAAGCACAGACCATCGTGGATGAGGGCGATCCGCTGAATTACGCTGCGGCGGCAGCCACAAATTTCCCCATCAACATGACCGAAATCGTCGGCGACCCGCAGCAGGGCAATCCGCCCGATCAGGTGGTGCCGAACTGGACGACCGATCTCCTCGCGAATGCGATGTCGCTGACGCAATACGGTCAGACGACGCTGGATCCGAACGGCCTGCGTTCGATCGTGCGCTACACTGCGGGCTCTCACGGCTCGCTGCTCGACCCGACGTCGAATCCGACCGTGACCTTCCAGGAACAACTCCAAATGGACGTATTCGCCATCGGCTGCCTGCCCGGACTCGTACCCGGTTGTCCGCAGTCGGGCGGACCGCCAAACGGCGAGACACTGGATATCGCCTTCCCGAGCGTGGTGCAACAGCCGCAATAATGCGGCGGGGCATGTCCGAAGAAGGGCGGCTGCGGCCGCCCTTCCTTTCGGTGCCGGACCGCGCGGCATCGCCGCTGCAGGCAGCGCTTTGTTAGCATAGCCGTGCATCGCAACCAGTCCCCTTCCCATGCCGTCGCGACTATTCGAACGCCTGCGCAAACGTCTCGCGCACACGCCATCCATCCTGGACGAATTCGGCGGCGGCGCCGCGCTTGATGCCGAAGCGCTGGAAACCAGACTGCTGCTGGCCGACGTGGGTGTCGCAACGGCGGCGGAACTGGTGGCCGTGGCGGAGCGGGCTGCCGGGCGCGGCGGCAATAAAGCCGTGACCGCCGCCCTGCATGAAAGGCTCGCTTCCATCCTCGCACCGGCAAGCGCGCCGCTCGTAATAGACTCTTCGCAGCCGTTCGTAATCCTCGTGGTGGGCGTGAACGGCAGCGGCAAGACGACGACTATCGCCAAACTCGCGCATCGTTTGCGCGCCGAAGGCCACAGCGTGATGCTCGCCGCCTGCGATACCTTTCGCGCCGCCGCCGTCGAGCAGTTGCAAACCTGGGGCGCACGCGAAGGCGTGCCAGTGATCGCACAACGCATGGGCGCCGATCCCGCCGCCGTCGCCTTCGATGCCTGGCAGGCGGCACATGCACGGAATATGGATGTGCTGATCGTGGACACCGCCGGGCGGTTGCACACCCAGGGGCATCTCATGGCGGAACTCGCCAAGATTCGGCGTGTGCTCGGACGTCAGGACGAGTCCGCGCCGCAGGAAACGCTGTTGGTGCTTGACGGCACCAGCGGCCAGAATGCGCTCGCCCAGGCGCGGCGTTTCACCGTGGAAGTCGGGGTCACCGGCCTCGCAATCACCAAGCTCGACGGCAGCGCAAAGGGCGGCGCGGTGGTCGCCATCGCGCGCGAACTTGCCTTGCCTATCCGCTTCCTGGGCCTGGGCGAAACGGCCGACGACCTCCTGACCTTTGACGGACGCGATTTCGCGGCGGCGCTCCTCAGCCTCGACGAACCGGTGGCCGCATGATCCGCTTTAAAGGGATCGGCAAGCGTTATCCGAACGGGCACGAGGCGCTTGTCGGCGTGAATTTCGAACTCGAAGCCGGCGAGATGGCCTTCCTCACCGGACATTCCGGCGCCGGCAAGTCCACCCTGCTGAAGCTGATCGCACTGCTCGAACGGCCCACGCGCGGGCAACTGTTCGTCGCCGGGCGCAACCTGACGCATCTTGCGCGCTGGCGCGTGCCGTATCACCGTCGCCGCGTCGGCGTGGTGTTTCAGGATCACAAACTGCTGACCGACCGCACCGTCTTCGACAATGTCGCCCTGCCGCTGGTCGCTTCCGGCTTCCCGCAGCGCGAAGTCGGACGCCGGGTGCGCGCCGCACTCGATCAGGTGGATCTTCTGGCGCGCGAGCAGGCGTATCCGCTGGAACTGTCTTCGGGCGAACAACAGCGCGTCGGCATCGCACGCGCCGTGGTTGCGCGCCCACCGCTTTTGATCGCCGACGAACCCACCGGCAATCTCGATCCGGAGTTGTCGCTCGAAATCATGCGTCTGTTCGAGCGCTTCAATGCCGTCGGCGTCACCGTGCTCATCGCCAGCCACGACCACGGTCTTATTGCCCACCTCGGTCACCGCGTACTCTCGCTTGCCGCGGGCAGGCTGGTCGTCCCGCATCTGGCAACCGATGCGAGCTGAACTCAGCGGCGTCACGCGTCACGGCGCCCGTCCGCGTTGGCGCGCCCGCCTGCAGGCGCTGCCCGAGCAACACGGCCATGCCGCGTTTTCGAGCCTCGGGCGATTGTGGCGAGCGAAGGCGGCCAGCCTGATGAGCGCCGGCGTCGCCGCCATCGCGCTCGCTTTGCCGCTCGGCCTGATCGTGCTCGTACACAACGCCGCCGAACTCGCCGGCGCTTCACAGGGCTCGGCCGAAATCTCGGTCTTTCTCAAAAGAAATCTCAATGCGGATGCCGCGGCGGCCGCCGAAAAGGCGGCATCCTCCCTGCCCGGCGTCGCGCGCGAACGCCTGATTACGCCTGAAGCGGCAATGGCTGAATTCAAACAACGCACCGCCTTCGCGCAGGCACTGGCCGTCCTCGGCACCAACCCGCTGCCGCCGGTGCTGGTCGTCACGCCCGCCGATACCAACCTCGCAGGAGTCAAAAAGCTCGCGGACTCGCTCGGTCACATCCAGGGCGTGGATCAGGTCGTCGCCGATACCCGGTGGGTGGCGCGCCTGAACGCCATGCTCAACATCGCGCGCCGCGCCGTATGGGTACTCGGCGCGCTGCTCGCGCTGGCGGTGCTCCTCGTGATCGGCAACACGGTGCGGCTCGAAATCCAGAACCGGCGCACCGAGATCGAGGTACAGAAACTCGTCGGCGCCACCAACGCCTTCGTGCGCCGACCCTTCCTCTATGGCGGCTTCTGGTACGGCCTGATCGGCGGCCTGCTCGCCTGGATACTGGTGGAAATCGCCCTGGCGCTCCTCGCCCGGCCAGTGGCGGAACTGACTCATCTGTATGCGAGCGGTGCCGGACTCGAAGGCCCCGGCGCCGTCGGCTTTTTCGCCATCCTCGCGCTGGGCGCTGCACTCGGCTGGCTCGGCGCACTCGTCGCCGTCGGCCGGCATCTGCACGCCATCGAACCCCGCTGAGGAGGAACCTCCGGGCGGATTCGCACTCCAAGTGTACGAGTGCTAAAATGCTTGGTCAGAAAGGAGTGGTTTTTCATGTCACAGGCTCTCGCCGCCATGCCCCGCGATCTGGTGCTTTCGCCCGAAGGCGGGCTGGCGTCCTATCTCGCGTCGGTACGCCGGATTCCGATCCTCACCGTCGAGGAAGAGCGGGCACTCGCCCGCCGCTACCGCACGGAAGACGACGTGGATGCCGCCCGCGAGCTCGTCATCTCGCATCTGCGCTTCGTGGTGCATGTCGCCCGCGGCTACCGCGGCTACGGACTGCCCTTCGGCGACCTCATCCAGGAAGGCAACGTCGGCCTGATGAAGGCGGTGAAGCGCTTCGACCCCGAGGTTGGCGTGCGCCTCATCTCCTTCGCCGTGCACTGGATCCGGGCCGAAATCCACGAGTTCATCCTCAAGAACTGGCGCATCGTCAAGATCGCCACGACCAAGGCACAGCGCAAACTCTTTTTCAACCTGCGCCGGTCCAAGCAACGTCTCGGCTGGCTGAACCGCAAGGAAATCGAGGCGGTGGCCGAAGATCTCGGCGTGCCGGCACGCGAAGTGGTCGAGATGGAATCGCGCCTCGCCGGCCAGGACGTGAGCTTCGAGCCGCATGAAGACGCCAGCGGCGAGGACGAGTCAACGTTCGCGCCGGCGGGCTATCTCGCCGCGCCAGCGGACAGCGATCCGGCCGTCGTGCTCGAATCCAACGACTCGGCGACGGACGGCAAGCGCCGCCTGAAGGGTGCGCTTGCGACACTCGATTCACGCAGCCGAGACATCCTCGCCCGTCGCCGGCTGGCCGAGCAGAAAACAACGCTGCAGGAACTCGCCGACGAGTACGGCGTCTCCGCCGAGCGCGTGCGCCAGATCGAAAACAACGCCATCAAGAAACTGCGCGTCGCGATGGCGTAAGCGCCCTCCGCAACTTGAATGAACGCCGCCTTCGGGCGGCGTTTTTGTTTCGCCGCATGAAAATTTGCATCACGCAACTTTTTATCCATGCTGCCGCCCGCGTGACAATTGTCACGCACAATTGCTGACAAGCAGGACTACCTTCGATCATTGCATTCCGCCATCCTGTCGCCACCTCAACGTGGGAACAGGGTTATGCCGACGAACGACCATACCGCCATAGCGAGACTTGCCAACGTCAGCAAACGCTACGGCAACGTCACGGCGGTGGACGATATCAGTCTCGACATTCGTCGGGGCGAAGTGCTGGCACTGCTCGGCCCCAACGGGGCCGGCAAGACCACCAGTGTCAATTTGCTGCTCGGTCTCGCCCAACCCTCCAGCGGCAAGGCCGAACTCTTCGGTCGCTCGCCCCGGGACGTGACGGTGCGCCGGCGAATCGGCACCATGCTGCAGGACGCCCAACTCGGCAGCCACGCCCGCGTCCGTGAAGTGATCGCACTGTACGCCGGCTATTATCCTGCGCCGATGTCGGTGCGCGAAACGTTGGAACTCGCCGGCATTGAGGCGCTCGCCCAACGGCCGGTTACGAAACTTTCGGGCGGACAGAAACAGCGGCTGATGTTTGCGCTCGCCCTGTGCGGTAATCCGGAACTGCTGTTTCTCGACGAACCGACCGCCGGCCTCGACGTCGAAGCACGCCGCGTGCTATGGGCAACACTGCGGGCGCTCGCCGAAGACGGACGGACCATCGTACTCAGCACACATTATCTGGAAGAAGCCGACGCCCTCGCCGACCGCATCGTGGTCATCCACCGCGGACGCATCGTCGCCGCGGGTACTCCGGCCGACATCAAGAACACCGTGGCGCAGCGCCGCATCCGCTGCGTGACCCGGCTTACGCCGGCACAAGTACAGATGCTGCCTAGTGTGAGTAGCGTAAAACAGGATGGAAAACGATTGGAAATCGCCGCGGCGCAGCCCGAAGCCGTACTATTCGAGCTGCTGAAACGCGATACCACCTTGCACGATCTGGAAGTGTCGGGCGCGCGCCTGGAAGAAGCGTTTCTCTCGCTCACCGAAGACAAACCTCTGGAGAAAGCCGCATGAATACCGCAACGATTAAAACCTGGAGCCGGCGCGATACCGTCGGCGTATATCTGCGCGAAGCCGGTTTTCAATTCTGGAACGTGCTGCGCAGACCCGGTTTCGCGATACCGACGCTCGCTTTCCCGACCATGTTCTATATCTTCTTCGGCCTGGTCTTCAATCATGACAGGAGCGGCGGTGCAGCGACCTACCTGCTCGCCACCTACGGCACCTTCGGCGTCATGGCGCCTGCGCTGTTCGGCTTCGGCGTGGGCGTGGCCATGGAACGCGAACAAGGCATCCTCGCCCTGAAGCGCGTAAGCCCCATGCCACCCATGGCCTATTTCTTTTCCAAAACCGTCATGGCCATGCTGTTTGCACTCATCATCGTGCTTCTTCTGTCTACACTGGGTGCGCTGTTCGGTGGTGTAAGTCTGCCGCGCGGCGAATGGTTCTCGCTGCTCTTGACGCTGATCCTAGGCACCCTGCCCTTTTGCGCACTCGGGCTTGCCGTGGGTTTACACGCCGGCGGCCAGTCCTCGCCCGCCATCATGAATCTCATTTATCTCCCGATGTCATTCCTGTCGGGCCTTTGGGTGCCGCTGCACTCGTTTCCGCATTGGTTGCAGGAATTCGCCCTGGCCTTGCCCGCTTACCACCTGTCGCAAATTGCGCTCGGCGTCGTGCACGAAGGCGATGGCAGCCATTTCCTGCCCCATCTGATTTACCTCGTCCTGTTCACCGCGATCTGCCTAAGCGTCGCGCAACGCGGCTGGCGCCGCATTCAGGACCGTTGAAAGACTGGGCATCCCGGCGGCGAATAATGGCTTAATCTAGTGTCCATGACGCTCACGCAACGCCTGCAACAGCTGGCCGCTCCATTTCTGTGGCTGCACCGGCGACTGCTGCCGCCGGATTCCCTTGCCGGCTGGACGCCCTATCTGTGGCTGATATGGCTGGGATTCATTTTCCTCATGCCTTGGGCGTCACCCTCGGCCGATGCATTGACAAGAATCGCCACCATGGTCGCCGTTGCATTGTTCCTGCCGCTCTACTTCCGTTGCTACTGGGCGCATGGCCTGGAGCGGATAGGGATCATCGGCGCCATCGCTGCACTGGGCTGCGCACTAATCCCGTTCAACGCCGCCGGCGGTGGTCTGCTGATCTACGCTGGCGCCTTTGCCGGCTACAGCGGCCGTCCGCACTTGTCCGTCGCAGCACTTGCTGTGGTGGTCGTAATCGCGATCGGCGAATACGCCGCGCTGGGATTCCCGTTTCTCGAATGGATTTGGGTGCCCGTCGTCATCGTGATGATCGGGCTCGCGAACCTGTGGAGTGCGGAGCGGCATCGTCAGCATTGCGCCTTGCGCCAATCGCAGGACGAAGTAAAGCGCCTCGCGGCGACCGCCGAGCGAGAGCGCATCGGTCGGGATCTGCACGACCTGCTCGGCCACACGCTGACACTCATTACCGTGAAGGCGGAACTGGCGGCCAAACTGGCGGAACGCGACATGATCGGCGCCGCCCGGGAAATCCGCGAAGTCGAACGCATCTCCCGCGAGGCCTTGCAGCAGGTGCGCGAAGCCGTGGGCGGCTACCGCAGCGGCGGACTGAGCGCCGAACTCGCCAACGCGCGCGCGGCGCTGACCGCCGCCAATGTAAGGCTGACGGAAAAAATGGATCTGCCTACCCTTTCTGATACGCAGGATTCGCTGCTCGCCATGGTGCTGCGCGAAGCCGTCACCAACGTGCTGCGCCATTCCGGCGCCAACCACTGTCACATCGAACTGGAAGGCCGCGACCGCGACATCCGCCTGGTGGTCACAGACGACGGCCGCGGCGGAGAAATGCACGAAGGCAACGGTCTCAAAGGCATGCGCGAACGCCTGCGGGCGGTGTCCGGCCGTCTGGACATCGCTTCCGGCGACGATGGCACCCGCCTCGCCATCCTGGTGCCCACAAACGAACACGAAACCCCCGATACCGAATCTGCCTTGAGCGCGCGATCCGCATGATCCGGGTATTGGTGGCCGAAGATCAGACCATGATCCTGGGCGCGCTGGCCGCCATGCTGGACATGGAAGACGACATCGAAGTAATGGCGCGCGCCACCAATGGAGACGACGCCTTGCGGCTTGCGGAAGAAGAACGGCCCGACGTGGTGGTGACCGACATCGAGATGCCCGGCATGAGCGGACTCGAATTCGCCGCGGCGCTCAAGGAAAGAAAAAATCGCGGCGCAGGTCATCATCGTGACGACCTTCGCGCGGCCCGGCTACCTGCGCCGAGCGCTCGATGCGGCGTTAAAGGCTACCTGCTGAAAGACGCACCGGCGCAGCAACTCGCCACATGCCGTCCGCACGGTGCATGAGGGCGGCAAAGTCATCGCGCCGGAACTCGCGACCGCCGCCTGGAACAGCGAAGACCCGCTCAACGATCGCGAACGCCAAGTGCTGCGGCTCGCGGGCGAAGGCCGTCGCCAGCAGCGACATCGCCCGGCAATTGTTCCTGTCCGAAGGTACGGTGCGCAATTACCTGTCCGAAGCCATCGGCAAACTCGGCGCCGCTAACCGCATCGAGGCCGCGCGCATCGCCCGCCAGAATGGCTGGCTGTAAAAATCACCGTCACAAAGGCAAGCACCGTAGGCGATGCGCATGAGCGCGCTTCGAGCACCCGATGTGCGGCGCCTCAGGAGAAAAGTGGGGGATGACTGAGCCGCAGACCATCCCCCACAGACCGCTTTGGCTGCGGTACAAACTATCTAATCGCGACGGAATCGGACGCCGGAAAGCGCGAGTCCGAGCAACGCAGCGAGTACAAGCCAACCCAAGGCGCCGCCGCCACTGCCGCTGCTGCCGCCACCACCACCGCTACCGCCACCAGCTATGGTCACCGTCGCCGCGGTCACGTTGTTGGTCTGACTCGGGTCATCCGCCGAGGTCGTCGCCTGGCCCTGGACCTGAACCGTGCCCGCGAAGGTGCCGAACGCACTGATCGCTATGTGCACGTTCCCGCCCGAGGCCATGTCTCCGATATCGCAACTGAGCGCGTTCTGTCCCGAGATCAGCGAGCAACTGCCCGCATCGCTGGTCGCAGAGAGCAGCTTCGCATTTGCTCCAGCACTCACCTTGAACACCACATCGGTCGCCGTGTCCGGGGCCGCGTTCAACACTTCCATGTTGATCTCGCCCGTGGTGCTCGCCGGGATGGTCACGTCCGAACTGCGCGCACTCACGTCCGCCGTGCCGGTCACGCTGGTGGTTATGGTCACCGTATTGGTGCTCGAATCGCTGTCGGGTTCGCGTGCGCTTACATCGAACGTGCTCGTGAGCGTCCCTGCATTGACCACCTGCACCGCAACCGTCTCGGTTTTCGAGGCCCCGAGATCAACCGTGTCGAAGTCGCAGGTCACCGTCCCGGACGACGCCGTGCAGCTCGCATCGCCGCTGGAGGCAACGTAACTCACTCCACCGGGCAATTGATAGGTCATTGCCGTTTCGGTCGCCGCCCCGTGGTTGTCCATCTGCTGGTTCTCGACCGTCAGGGTATAAACGAGCGTGTTGCCCTTCTGAATTGGATTCAGGTTGGTAGTCCCCGCAACCACCAGATGGATTGGCTGCGGATTCCAGATTACGGTGAGCGGCACAGTCGGAGTGCCGTAGGGCGTTTTGTTCGTCACCACCAGGTAAGCCTGCGAAGTAGTAAACTCCGCTTGACCCGCGCCATTGAAAGTTAGTGCCACGTTCGCCAAAGCACCCGCCGTCACGGTACCAGTCAACGGCGTTAACGTCAGCCACGGAATCGAGGGTGACGGGGCGCAGGGACTGTAGCCAGGCAATACCTCGGAATCCGCCACCGGCACTGGGGGTAACTCCCAGTTGTTTGTCCCCCCGATTCGATAAAAGCCGCAAGCACTACCGCCTCGGTACGACGTATTGATCGCATTCGCCAGTTGAGTCCACGTATTGCTTCCCGGATCGTAAGCAAAGCCCTTGTTGGTGATCGTCGAAAAGTCATCGGTCACGCCGCCAGAGATCAGAAGCTGGCCGAGCGCAGCAGTGTAACCAGAACCCCACAGACCGCCGTTCAGACCCGGGATACCGGCAATCGGAGACCAGTTGTCCGTGCTTGGATCGTACACGTAGCCGTCCGCATACTCAGTGGAAGTATTACTGCCGCCGGCGCAATATATTTTGTCGTTAATCGGCCCGCAGGATTCCCAGGCAACGGCGTGCGGGTAATCCGCGGCCGAACTCCAATCGTCCGTCGCCGGATCATAGACCTCAACCCTGGTGTGCCCGCAGGTGTGGGAGAAGGCCGAGTCGCAACCACCAATCAGGTACACTTTGCTGTTCAAGGCCACGGCAACCGCACCACCGCCCAGCGGTACCGGGTTATCGGTACCCACCGTCCATTTGTCGGCCACGGGATCGTATATCTGCAGCGTCGCCGTCACGTCTCCGGTCGTCGCATTCCAGCCATCGGCGAGATAGAACTTGCCGTTGACGTAGGTACAGGCGGGCGCCTCCACGGGTGTCGGATTGCTCGCCATCCGGACCCAGGTACCGGAAGTCGGATCGTACATATACACGTCGGCGGTATTCACGTTGCCGTTGTAACCTTCAAACGAGTACACGTCGCCAACGGCATCGGCCGCCGCACAGTTGTCCATAATCAGTTCCGGAAAATCGGCGATTTTCATCCATGGCGCATCATGAGGGCCGAGATCGTCACTCGGACTGAGATCGTCGCTCGG
Organism: uncultured Gammaproteobacteria bacterium; assembly: GCA_963843735.1. Lineage (GTDB taxonomy): Bacteria > Pseudomonadota > Gammaproteobacteria > JAKDMP01 > JAKDMP01 > CAWJLN01. The sequence continues at coordinate 112,162 of CAWJLN010000006.1, read as the reverse complement.
CGACAGATCGTCATGCGGTCCGAAGCCATCGTGGCGCTGACTCATCAGACTCAAGGGCGAGAAGTGCCCGCGGATTTCATGCAGCGGCGCGCCCTTGCCCCCCATCTGCTTCACGGATGGCGGCGGCGAATTGATCGGCAGGATGTTGAAGGTCGCATCACCGTCGCCGGTGTTCGAGATCGCGAACGCCGCCGTTGCCGTGTTGTTCACCATGAGGTGCATGGTGAAGTGGTCGGGATTGGTGGAGAGTCTGCCCGCCTTGAGCGCAAAATTCTGCGTCAGAAGCGCGTTGTCGGCCATAGTGAGCTGCGCCGTCGCGTCCGCATAACCCCTGTCGCTCGCCGTCAGCGTGCGCGCACCGCTGCGTGCAAAGAACTCGTACGCAGCGATCGGCAGGTTCGGGTCCGCCGGATTCGTCACCGTCTTGGTATTTGTGCCCGCGTCGTCTGCCACTTCGGCGCCCACAAGGCCATCACCGACGTTGGAATCGGTCACCCGGCCATAGACCAGGCCACCGGATATCGGCGCGCATCCGGCTCCGATCAACACATTGTCAATCTGGGCGTAATAGTCGTAGCCGCTATAGAGATCGTAGTAGCGCCAACGGAGCTGGAAAGTGCCCGAACCGGGCAGATGACCACTCAGGTCAACCATCTCGTGTTCGCCGGGCCAGGTGTAAAAAGTGCCGTGGGTCGAAAATAGTCCCCATTCCGTGACGTTAGTCCAGGTATTGCCGCCATCTATCGAGATGTCGAGGTCGAGCGAGTCGAAGATGGACATGTAACTCGTGTCGTACTGCAGGCTCTTGCCGGCCAAGCTGGTCACCGCGATCGGTGGCGTGACGAGCGAGGTGTCGAAAGGACCATAGTAGTAGTCGTTATAAGCCGCCTTCTGGCTGTCCGCGGTCGCCGCCAGATCCGAATCGGGGGGCTGGGACTGCGGGGTGTAGTTCTGATCGTCCCAATCGGGATTCGAAAGCCAGACGACGGCGGAACCCGGGTAGTCGTTGGTGACCGTCCAGCCGGGCGGTGGGAAGCTTGCTCCGTTGAAGTCTTCGCTGAGACCGCCAGCAAAGTGATAACCCGGCGCGGAACAAGTAGTGCCTACCGTCAAGGCAAAGTCCTGCGTCATGTCGCCCGAAAGCGTCACCGTTGCCGCGCCCGAGTTGTAGCCGTCAAAGATCGTGGTCACGCTCAGTGTGTAAGGGTTGCCTTCAGGCAGGCTCACGCTGTACTTGCCGGTTTTCGGATTAGTCCAGACATCGGCGACCTGACCGAAGCTCGGCGCGGTTATTTTGATCTCGGCATACATCGGATATCCGTGACCGGCGTCGGTTACATGACCGGAGAGGGTCGCCGACAGTGCCGCCGTCAGCGCAAAATCCTGTGTCGTTGTGGTGCCGTCGCCAATCGTTACCGAAGCACTGACGGATGCGTAGCCGAAGTCCGTCACCGTTACGGTGTAATCACCCACCGCAAGATTAATCGAATAATCGCCGTTATCGTCGGTAGTGCGCGGAAAGTCGCCGGGCATGATCGTCACCGTGGCACCGGCGAGCGGCGCGCCGCTCGCCGCATCGGTAACTGTGCCCTGAAGAATGCCGGATGGCCCGTGCGTACCCAGATGCGAGAGCAGACTGGTGGCCTTTGGACTGCCCCAGCCGGTGGGGTGATCCCAGTCGAGACCGGCACAATAAGCACCGTTGCAGCCCGTGGTTACGTCGTGGAAATCGCTCTCGTAGTTGCCCGCGCTCGCGTTCACGTCGTCGTAGATCAATGCGTTCGACTGCCCGAGCGAAACCTGGCTGGGTTGCTGCGAAATACCGACAGCGAACATGGCTGCAAACTGCGGCGCCACCGCACTGGTGCCCCCGACGAGCCCCCACTCACCGTCCACATAAAGCGTGTACGGATGAACCCCCCCTGCGTTCAACGCCATGTCGGAATTCATGCGCCAGTCCGAATCCGGCACGCCAGGGCCCGTCTGCCAGTCCGGCCGTGCAAAGAGTTGACTGATCGCGCCGCCGGTCTCGCTCCAGGCGGTCTCGGAGATATAGTTGCCGTTAATGTCGGCCGTCAACTCGGTGCCATTGGCCGCCGTGATGTAGAGGCTCGAGGAGGGATAGTCTGCGTTGCCGCCTTCTCCGCAATTGTCAGTAGAACCGGCGTCGCCGGCGGCGGCAAACATCGAGATGCCCTGCGCCGCCCCCTGCATGAAAATCTCATCGTCGCTCATAAACAGGCCGGGAACGTTGGCCTCGCAGCCGCCCCAGCTTGTAGTCATCACCTGGGAAGTATTGTCTTCCACGAACTGGTTGTACATGTCGGCGAAGGTGTCAAAGTACGAACCGGCGGCGACGTATACGTTTTGCATAATGCCCGGACCCATCGCCCCGCTCCATTCCATGTCGAGCAGCGTCTCGATCATGCCGTCGGTCGCACCATTATCGCCGTCCACAGGGATGACGTTGATCGTGTGCTCGGGCAAACCGTAGGCGCTCCAGAAGCTGCTCGGCGAATCGTCCGCGGCAAGACCCGAGCTGTCCGCCGTCAGAATGGCTACCGATACCCCCGCGCCGTTGTTCGGGTCCGTGATAGAAGGCCAGTCATATGCGGTAGCAATTTGCGCCGGATTAAAGTAGCTTGTAGCCGCCGGCGGTGCGTCTTGAGGATGTGCGCCATGAGCTACCGGTCCCAGCGGCTTGAAGTAGTGATTGGGATGCATCTGCTCGCCGTGGTTCAGACCGAGAACACTCGCCACCAGGGGTGCAATATTCTGCGGCAGCTTGGGAGCGTCCGTGGTGCTGTAGAAACTGCGCCCATGCAGCGTATAGTCGTTGATTATGACCTCTAAGGCGTGCTCGTAGGTCTCGGTCGTCGCCTGCGTGTGAATCAAGAGCCGATTGGACGATACGTCTGCGACTCGGATGCCATATGTCCTGAGAAAGGCGACAACGGCCGCCACATCGTCCTCACTCGGCCCATACTGTGCAGTAAACTGCTGCGGAGTCAGGAATTTGCGGTAAACGGAACTGTGTGGGTTCTGCACGTTTTGCAAAAACTGCTGAAGCTGTGCAACGTTGCGCAACTTCAGCCCAATAGTCAACTTGATGGACGAGGACGGGGCGTGCGGCCCGATCTTGGTCGCCTGCTTGAGCAGCGCAAGATTGCTTTGCGGTTTCATGCTCACGCGCACACTGGGCGCGCCGCTTTCGCGGGCCAGGGCGATCCCGCTCTGGGTGAGTCCCGCCGGCTTGCGCTGCGTCGCCATTACGGCTTTGCCCGACGCAGCGGAAGAGGTCTGAACGAAGGCGGTACCGGCAAACGATATCAGCACAAACAGGCCGAGTACGGTCGTAAATAATTTGCGACTCATGGTGCAATCACTCCCAAAGAGGTAAAAAGAAATCGGATTAAGTTGCCGTTCAAAACATCCGTTATGAAACGAGCAACAGGGGTTCAATTCCTGTAGCCCGGAACCATGGGAGGAAGTATCTCAGACCATTTCCGTTCTGTCTAGGGATTTTTGTGGCGCATTTGAGAAATAGCTCAAATGCGCCAACATTGGCATTTTTCTCGTCCCGTGACTGCCCCTCGAAGCCTGAGCTCCGCATTGCCCGGCGGCTCTCAACGCGAGCCCACCTATAAGGCGCGTTTTACCTGCTTGCGTGATGATCCTCGCACACCGGGGATGGCGCCGGCCGCGGATAAGCGCAATGCGGCAACCCAACCAGCCTGGAAACGTGTGCGTGTCCCCAGGATTTGCATCAGCTCCGTGACGTGACGTTGATGCGTCCGCCTGGAGATGCCAAATTCATGAGCAATGTTCTTGTCATTCAATCCAGCAGCCATCATGGATATCAGGTCTGCGGTCTCTTCAGTTACCTGCGAGTCGGGATCACCCCGCTCCAGCACCCCCTTCCGGGTAAACGAAATGGGCGACGCCTTCTCCCAAATCATCTCAAAAAGGGCACGAAGCGCGTCGAGCAGCGCCGGGGAACGCACAAGTAGTAACGGGCTGTCCGACTGCTGTAAATTCAAAGGAATAAGTGCAAGACTGTGGTCTGCGAGAATCAGCTTGAACGGAAGATCCGGGAATACCTTGACCTCCTCTCCGGCCTTCATATCCTCGCGTATATATTGCAAGGCACCGGACCATGTCAGGAACTCCGTATCAACGATGTTGCGGAAACGCACGCCTCTTGTTTGCGCTTCTCTTTGTGCCGGATGGCCCTGTGAAGCCGGCACATTCAGCCGGGAAATGAGAATGGGAGGGCGAACCATGACGATGATCTCCTGCTGTGCCATTCTAGGCACTTGTTCAAAGGCCTGGCGCGCAGCCTCGCGACTGGTTATCAGCTCAATCATCTGCTCCTGTTCCCCCTGCCGTTGGGTTACCGCCTGCTCCTGCAACTCCTGAATTACACTGTCCACACGCTGCAAGCCTTCCTGATGACGGAAAGAGAGCGCCTTCAGGGCAATATCCGGCGAAGCGGGAATATAGCGGCGTGGCCGTTCCGGCGAATGCGTGGCGAGCCCCTTCGCTTCGAGCACGGCAAGCAACTGCTGAGCCTTGCGCGGCGAAAGCAACAACGCCTGGGAAAGATCCTGCACGGTCGCGCCGGAATGCCCCAACAGCCAGCGGTAAGCACGCTCCTCGAACTCTCCGATGCCGAGAATGCTGAGCGGTCGCGTTTCGGCGGCTCCATTGCTTTGCGTAGTCATGGGGTGCACGGAAGAAAAGCGTAGATTACCGCATCTTCCTTCGGCTTTCCGTCCCCGCCCACGGCGCCAAAGGGGAAAGACGAAGTGCTTAAACTTCGCTCCGGGATTCCGAACAGGCTAGCGTTCGAGATCGGGATCGGGGATGTGTGTGAAGGCGATGCGCATAGGCGCCGCGTCGAGCGCCCGGTGCGCGCCGCCGAAATAAACGGCGTGGGCGCCGAAACGTTCGTTCAGCCGGTCCACCGCGAGGTTGAGTCGCTCGTGCCGATGGGTTTCCTCGAACAATGCTCCCTGCGCAGCCTGCGTCAGACGAACCAGCGTAACGCCCACGCCGAGCAGCGGCGCATGTGCCGCCTCCCGTTCCCGCCACAGTTCTTTCAAGGCATGGCCGAAGATCAGCGTGTCCCGGCTGGGCGCGAAACGCCGTTCGCCATGCCGATGAATGCCATCGGTGTAACGCAAGGTCAACGTCAGGCCGCCTGCCGAGTAATCCGAGCTGCGCAACCGCCAGGCAGCCTTCTGCAGCAACCGGTGCAGCACCGCGAGCGCTTCGGTTTCGCCGCGCATGTCCGGCGGCAATACATGCGAGTGCCCGATGCTTGCGCGTTCGCTCACCTGCGCCGAAACGGGTGCACCGCGCAGCGCCGCATACATCTGCACGCCGCCGATGCCGCCCCAGATGCACCGGAGTTCCGTTTCGCTTGCCGCGCACAATGCCTCGACCGAGGCAATCCCCGCGCGTTCAAGACGCGCAAGCATCCGCCGGCCGATGCCCGTCACCTCCGCGAGCTCCAATGCGTACAAGGCTTCGGGCAAATCTTCGCTGCGGATTATTTTCAGGCCGTCGGGCTTGTCCATCTTGGAGGCGAGCTTGGCGATAAACCGGTTCGGCGCGATGCCGATCGAACAGCCAAGCACCTCGCCCACGTCGCGCACTGCGCGCTTGACTTCACGCGCCACCTCCAGCGCCCGCTCGGGCGCGCACCAACTGCCGGTGAGCGCGCAGGCCATCTCGTCTATGGAGGCGACCATTTCCACGGGAATGCAGGATTCCACTGCCGTAACGAGGCGATGGTGATAGTCCACGTAACACTCGTGGCGGGCGTGCACCAGTTCGAGCGCCGGACACAGGCGCCGCGCCTCGGCCACGCGCGTGCCGGTCTTCACCCCGAAGCGCTTGGCCTCGTAGCTTGCCGCGATACAGCAGGTGGTTTCGGCCATCACCGGCACGACGGCCACCGGCCGGGCGCGCAGTTCGGGGCGCAGTTGCTGCTCCACCGAGGCGAAGTAGGCGTCGAAGTCTATGAACAGGCTGCGCAGCGGCACGGTTTTGCCTCGCCGGACTCAGACTCCCGGAATCAGGAGTTGCAGATAGTGATCGAGCAGCAACGCCGCAAACAGGAGAACGAGATAGGTGATCGAATAGCCGAAAGTCGCCATCGGTGCGCGCGGCCGGTTGCCGCGCCAGAGTATGCAGGCGTGGCGCAGGAAACCCGCTCCGAGCACGAGCGCAACGGCGAGATAGAGCCAGCCGCTCGCGCCCAACAGCCACGGCATGATGCTCACGGGAACCAGCAGTATCGTGTAGAGCAGAACATGCAGGCGGGTGAGGCGCACGCCGTGGGTCACCGGCAGCATCGGCACGCCCGCGGCGGCGTAATCATCGCGGCGCGCGATTGCGAGCGGCCAGAAATGCGGCGGCGTCCACACGAACACGATGAGAAACAACGCGCAGGCCGTCGCCGACACCTCTCCCGTCATCGCCGCCCAACCGATGATCGGCGGCACCGCCCCCGCCGCGCCGCCGAGCACGATGTTCTGCGGCGTCATGTGTTTGAGCACCGCCGTGTAGATCACCGCATAGCCGATCAGCCCGCCGAAGGTGAGCGCCGCCGCAAGAAGATTCACGCCGAGCGCGAGCACGCCCATCGAGGCAATGCCGAGCAGCGCAGCGAAGACGAGCGCCCGGCGTTCGTCGAGCGCGCCCAGCGGCAGCGGCCGGTAGCAAGTGCGCTGCATGCGCACGTCTATGTGGCAGTCAATCACGTGATTGAGCGCGGCGGCCGAGGCGGCGGCAAGCGCGACGCCGGCCGTCGCGGCCAGGAACGGCCCCAGCGGCGGAAGACCAGGCACGGCCAGCAGCATGCCCACCATCGCCGTGAACACGATGAGCGACACGATTCTGAGTTTGCACAGCGCGAGATAGCTGCGCGCGCGCAGGCGGAAAGGCGCCGCAACGACCAGCGAAGAGGCGCCGCCGCTCATGCGGGATTGGCTCCCAGCAGGTGGCGAAGATCTTCCAACAAACCGAGTGGCTTGGCCTTTGCCGGATAAGTCATCATCAACAGTCCTTGCGGGTCCACGATATAAATGCTTGCGCCGGCGGAGGCACCGGTAAACTGTGCCGCAAAGTGCCGGCCCGCCGCTCCCGTCGCTTCCACCACCGTGAGGTCGGGCTGGGCGCTCTGCAAAAACCCGGCGGCATCGGTACGGCCTGCGCGCACCACGTAGAGCCGCTGCACGCGCCGGATGTCGTCGCCGGTACCGAAACGAATCTGGCGCGTCACGTACAGCGCCTCGCGGCAATCCGCGCCGCAGTGCGCCCCGCCCACGTACACCAGAGTCCAGTGGCCCCGGAAATAGTCCGCCGGCAAGTCCGGGGCGGCAAACATCTGCGGCAATGCCGTCATTTCTATTTTAACGGGTGGGCGAATCAGTTTCCCGTGATTGCTGTGCCCGAAGGTGAACCACGTCGGCTGCACATAGAGCAAAGTGGCCACGACCAGCGGCGCAAGCACCACGACACCGATCAGCGCCGGAATCGCCCGGCGCCGCCAACTCCCCGCAGGAGCGTTCACGTCCCGCTCCGTTTATGGCGCAGGCTCCGGATCGTGAACCAAAGCCAGATCGCGAACGCCACCACGGCAAATCCGATCCATTGCGCCATGTAGCTGTAATTCTGCTGCGGCCCGTACTCCGGCTTCATATCCCAATTCCGGCCGTAGCCACCGGCGACGGCGGGCGCAAGAAGCAGCACCCGATGCATGATCCTGCGCCCGTACAAGCGCTCAAGCTCCGTCCAACCTGGAAACAGCAGGCGCACGGGCCAGGAACCGGCATGCGCCGGATTACCGCCGAGATGCAGGCCCGGGCGCACTAGCGGCGCAAGATGTCCCGCGACGCGCGTGGATGCGGGCGGCGCGAGATCGGCATGCACGTTCCCGCCCGCGTCCACCGGCACCCAACCGCGATTCACCATGAGCGTCCCGCCGCCTGCGAGCAGGAACGGCGTCAGCACTTCATAGCCGACACGCGCGCCGCCGGGCTCGTTCATCTCCTTGAGCAATACTTGATGCGCGCCGTCGTAGCGGCCTTCGGCGTAAACGTGTGCGTAGCGTGGAAGCGCGGCGAGCGCCGCCGGAACGAGTCGCACGGCCGGCGTCGCAAGCGCGGAATCCACGGCCGCGATCTGCGCCTCACGTTCGTGCGCGCGGTGATACTGCCACACCGCGAGCCGCGCGAACAGAATCACCAGCACCACCATCGCGACCGTCGGCAACCAGCGGCGCGGCGTCTTCATGCCATATACCGCATACTAATAGCCGGCGACGGAGTAATTTCACGCATGATCATCCACATCGTTCTTGTCGTTCTGTTCCTGATCGTGGTGGGGTTCCTGTTCCAGGCACTTTTCTTCCTCGCCCGCGATCATGGCGAGAGCAAGCGCACGGTCAAGGCGCTCAGTTGGCGCATCGGTTTGTCCGTGCTGCTGTTCGTGCTCGTTCTCGTGTTGTGGGCGGTCGGCCTTCTCAAACCCGCCGGTTGACAAGTTTCCCGATCGCAACAGCTCGCTAGAGCCAATAGACGAACAGATAGAGTCCCAGCCACACCACGTCCACGAAGTGCCAGTACCAGGCGACGGCCTCGAAGCCGAAGTGGTGGTGCTCGTCGAAGTGCCCGCGCATGACCCGCAGCCAGATCACGACGAGCGCAATCGCACCAATGGTGACATGCGTGCCGTGAAAGCCGGTGAGCACGAAGAACGTCGTGCCGTAAATGCCCGAGCCGAGCGTCAGATGCTGCACCTGGTAGGCGTGAATGTACTCGTGCGCCTGGGAAACCACGAAGGTGAAGCCGAGCAGAAAGGTAAGCACGAGAAACACCTTGACCAGGCCGCGATGATTATTTTTCAGGCCCCAGTGTGCGACCGTCACCGTCACCGCGCTGGTGAGCAGCAGCGCCGTGTTCATCGCGGCGATGCCGCCGGGACTCATGCCCTCGAAGCTGCCACCGAGCAGACCCGGCCCGTTCGACGGCCAGCTATCGAGAAAACCCGGCCACAGCAGGACGCCGGTGAAAAGATTGTTGCTCGCCCCCGACAACCAGGGCAGCACGAACAGGCGCGAGTAGAACAATGCGCCGAAGAATGCGCCGAAGAAACAGACCTCGGAGAAGATGAAAAACACCATGCCCCAGCGGAAACTGCTGTCTTCGAGCGCGCGGTAGGCGCCGCCCTCGCTTTCGAGGATCACGAGCCGCCACCAGCCGACGATGCTCATGATGAGAACGAGGGCACCGAAAACGAGTACTGCGAGCCCCACCGTCTCCACGCCGGAAAGCAGGGTCGCAGTGCCGAACAGAAGCGAGAACAGGCCGACGGTCGCGAGAAACGACCACGGCGAATTGTGGGGCAGGAAATAGCGCGCCGTTCCTGTATGGGTCGTCATCTGCTCGGTTCTCCTTTCACAATCCCGCTCAATGGCCCGGCGTATGGAAATACTGCTGCACGAAGAAGGCGCCCACGTAAAACGCGAGTGCGATTACGGCGAGCGCGACGGCCGTCACTATCACCCATCTGCGCCGTCTCCGCTCCTCGTCCACCGTCTCACTTGACATCCGGCGCTTCCTGGAAAGTATGGTACGGCGCCGGCGAGGGCACCGTCCACTCCAGTCCGTGCGCGCCTTCCCAAACCCTTGAAGTAGCCGTCTTGCCGCGGTACATCGTGCGAATGACGTTGTAGAGGAACAGCAGTTGCGAGGCGCCGAACACGAAGCCGCCGATCGAGGAAAGCAAATTGAGATCGGTGAACTGCAAGGCGTAGTCGGGAACCCGTCGCGGCATTCCGGCAAGCCCCAGGAAATGCTGCGGGAAGAACAGTACATTGAAGGAGATCACCGACAGCCAGAAATGCCACTTGCCGAGCCGCTCGTTGTACATGTGGCCGGTCCACTTGGGCAGCCAGTAGTAGATGCCGGCAAACAGCGCCATCAATGTCCCGCCCACCAGCACGTAGTGAAAGTGCGCAACGATGAAGTACGTGTTGTGATACTGGAAATCGGCCGGCACGAGCGCCATCATGACGCCGGTGAATCCGCCGATGGTAAAGAGAAACAGGAAGCCGGTCGCAAACAGCATCGGCGTCTCGAAGGAGAGCGAGCCGCGCCACATGGTCGCCACCCAGTTGAATATCTTGATGCCGGTTGGAACCGCGATGAGCATGGTGGCGTACATGAAAAAGAGATTCGCGGTTAACGGCATATCGGAGGTAAACATGTGATGCGCCCAGACCACAAAGGAAATAAACGAAATCGAGGCCAACGCATAAACCATCGCCGTATAGCCGAAGATCGGCTTGCGCGAGAAAGTGGGAATGACTTCGGAGATGATCCCGAAAGCGGGCAGGATCATCACATACACCTCGGGGTGGCCGAAGAACCAGAACACGTGCTGCCACAGGATCGGCGAGCCGCCGCCCGCGGCGTCGAAGAAGCTGGTGCCGAAGAAACGATCGAAAAGCAGCATGGTGACCGCGCCAGCGAGCACCGGCATGATCGCGATCAGGAGAAACGCGGTCACGAACCAGCTCCAGCAGAACAGCGGCATCTTCAGGAGCTTCATCCCCGGCGCGCGCAGGTTGAGGATGGTCGCGATGATGTTGATCGAACCGAGAATGGACGAGATTCCCATCAGGTGGACGGAGAACACCATGAAGGCGAACGAATAGGGAGTTTGCAGAACGTTCGGCGCATACATGGTCCAACCCATCTCCGGCGCACCACCCGGCATGAGGAGCGTGGAGACCAGCATGGACATGCCGGCGACAAGCAGCCAGAAACTCCAGTTGTTCAGCCGCGGCAGCGCCATGTCGGGCGCGCCCACCTGCATCGGCACCATCCAGTTGGCAAAGCCGACCAGTGCCGGCATGAGCACGCCGAAGATCATGATGAGTCCGTGCAGCGTCATCATCTGATTGAAGAAATCGGGATCAACGATCTGCAGTCCCGGCTGGGCGAGTTCGGAACGGATCACCATCGCCATCGCGCCACCGACGAAGAACATGATCAGGGCGAACACCAGGTACATCGTGCCGATGTCCTTGTGATTGGTGGTGGTGATCCAGCGCATGACGCCGCGTGCGGGGCCGTGCCCGCCGTGACCGTGCTCCGCAATCGCGCTCAGTGCTCATTTCCCGCCTCCGTTGTCGCGACGATAGTACCTGCATGGCCCGCCGACCATTTCCCGTCGGCGAAGGCCGTCATCGTCGGCGGTCCGCCCGCCTTTCCGGCCTGCTCCGCCTTGAGCCAGCGATAAAATTCGGCCTTCGGCCGCGCGATGACAACAATCGGCATGTAGGCATGGCCCGCTCCGCAAACCTGGTTGCAGACGCCGCGATAGACGCCGGGCTTCTCGACCTCTATCCACATCTGGTTCGCGAAGCCCGGAATGGCGTCCTGCTTGCCGCCGAAGTCGGGCACCCACCAACTGTGAATGATGTCGCCCGAGGTGATCAGCAGCAATACCTTTTCGTGGGTGGGGACGATCAACGGATGGTTGACATCCTCGAGATACGTGGGATCGCTCCACGGACTCTTCTTCGAGCCGAGCGCCATGCGCTCCTCACTCGCATAGGCAAGCCGGCTGTAGAAACCGTAGGTCGGCTTCGCATCGGGCGAGAGATACTCGTACTGCCACAGCCACTGGTAGGCCGTGATGCGAACCCTGAGATCGGCGTGATGATAGTCCTGCGCACGCAACAGCACGATCGTCCCGGGAATCGCAAGCGCGATCAGGATCAGGAACGGGACAATGGTCCAGGCCACCTCGAACTTGAGATTCTCGTGAAACTGCGCAGCCTTGGCGCCGCGCGAGCGCCGGTGAAACACGATGGTCCAGATGAGCGCACCGAACACGACAACCGCGATGCCGACCATCATCCAGAAGGCGAACATGTGCAGATCGAAAATCTGATGGCTCATCGGCGTCACGCCGCGCGGCATGTTCAGGTCCATTGCCCGGGCGCCGGGAGCGGCGAGCGCGGCAGCCGCAAGCGCAGCCAACGCACACACACGGATCAGAATCGTTTTCGGCATCCCGTTCACTCTCCTTCAGGCCGGCGTCGGAATCGTCGCCGGCATCGTTTCGCCCACCGTCGCGGGCCCGATCAACTCCGCGAGCCGCCGCGCCAGCGCCTCGCGCTGCGCGCCGGAGAGCGCGACCGCGATTTCGAGTGCGGTACCGTGCGCACGCAAAATGAGCGCCGGGCGCCTGCCTTCGCGCCGCTCGACACGGGTCCAGTAGCGATCGAACTCGACGCGCATTTGCGGCCGGTTCCGTCCGCACTCGACAATCACGCGGCGCGCGGTGACCGTAAGCACTTCGCGATCCCGCGCCCCGAGCATGACCTCGTAAAGCACCGCGGCAAGAACCAGAAAAACCCCGGCGCTATAGCCCACAATCGGCCACCATCCTTCCATTCCCGCCAGCGCCGCAAACGCCGCGGCCGGCGCCCCAGCCAGCGCCAGGGCGCGGATAAATCCCGCCCGACCGAGCGACTGGTTGCGCCGAATTACGATACGGGTGACGATAGGCTCGTCGGAGATCACCTGGAATCCTGCCCACACAAGCGTGCAAATGTTACTCGATAGCCCCTCGGTCGGCAAACGGAAGCCCCTGAATAGCGCGATTCCACGGGCTTTTCGCCGTCTCTCCGCTCGCGCCACCCGCTGCATCGCCTGCGGCGCGCGCTCGCGCGAACCGTGGTGCATCGCCTGCTTTCGTGACCTGCCCTGGAACGATCACGCCTGCCGACTGTGCGCGGCGCCGCTGCCAACCCTGCCGACGATGATCTGCGGCGCCTGCGCGCGGCGCCCGCCGGGCTTCGATCTGGCGCGCGCCGCCTTCGCCTATGCCTGGCCAGTGGACCGCCTGGTGCAGCGTTTCAAATTCAACGGCGATCTCGCCACCGGCCGCGTACTCGCGCTCGCGCTCGTCGAGTATCTGCAACTGCAAGCGCTGCCGACGCCGGACTGCCTCGTCCCGGTGCCGCTGCATCGCGGCCGGCTCGCCGAACGCGGCTTCAATCAGGCCGCGGAAATCTGCCGCGTGCTCGCGCGTCCGCTGGCGACCCGCAGCGAACTCCGATTGCTCGCACGCACCCGGGCAACGCCCGCACAAACCGGGCTCGGCAGCGCCGCGCGGCGGCGCAATCTCGCCGGCGCCTTCGCCTGCCGCCGTCCGGTCGCGGGTCTGCGCATCGCCATAGTGGACGACGTGATCACTACGGGCAGCACCGCCGAAGCTATCACGCACGTTCTCAAGCAGGCCGGTGCCGCCGAGGTTTACATCTATGCCCTCGCCCGCGCCTGATCGAATCGCTGCCGCACCAACAAAACTGCAATAACGGTCAACGCGCCGCGTCGTACTCGATCTCCGAATCCTGCCGTGTGCCGATCAACCGCCGCTGAATCGGGCGCGCGAAGAGTGCGAGAACAACGCCGACGCCGATGCCAACGGCCGCGATAGTGAGATAGATGTGCGGCATGTCATGCACGTCTTTGGCGCTGAAACGCCCGGCAATCAAGCCGGCAAGCAGTTCGCCGAGCGCGAGGAACAGGAACCAGGTTCCCATCATGCGCCCGCCAAAGCGGCGCGGCGCGAGCTTCGTCGTCGCCGACAAACCGACCGGGCTCAAACACAGTTCGCCGGTCGTATGCAAGAGATAGGTCAGCGCAAGCCAGGTCGGCAGCACCTTGTGTCCGGCCACCACTATCCAGGCGGCGCCGGTCATGACCAAAAAGCCGATACCCATGAAGACCATGCCAAGCGCAAACTTGAGCGGCGTCGAAGGATCGAGATTGCGCCGGCCCAGCCAGATCCACAGCCAGGCAAAAAACGGCGCGAGCAGAATGATGAGCAAAGAATTTTCGCTCTGGAACCAGGAAGCCGGAAAGCCCCAGCCGAATACATGCAGGTCCGTATAGCGCTCGGCAAACAGGTTGAAGTTGGAACCCGCCTGCTCGTAACCGGCCCAGAACAGCACTTGCACCAGAAACAGGATGGCGAGGGCTGCGAGCCGGCGTTTCTCCTTTGCGTTCAAGCCTCCACGGAAAAACACCCAGACAAGAAACCCCACCCCGAAGCCGAGAATCAGGAACCCCGACCACAGGGCGAGTGCCAGTGGAGAATAGACGATTACATCGAGGTAGCCGAGCGCAATCAACACGCCTAAAACCACAAGCCCTGCGCCCAGCGCAAACCAGCCGCGGCGCCGCGAACGCAACTCGGCGGCAACGTCCTGAAAACGGCCGAGCACACCGCGCCCGGCCGCGCCGAGATAACGGATCGTCAAGCGGTACTGAATCAAACCGAGCACCATGCCGACGCCCGCCGCCGCGAACCCGTAGTGCCAGTTCACTTTTTGTCCCAGCCAACCGCAGACGAGCGGGCCGATGAAGCCGCCGAGATTGATGCCCATGTAGTAGATGGAAAAGCCGGCATCGCGGCGCGCGCCGCCTTCGGGATAGAGATCGCCCACCATCGTGCTTGCGTTCGGCTTGAGCAGGCCCGTGCCGAGCACGATCAGAACGAGCCCCACGAAAAAACTTTCGTGGCTGGGAATTGCGAGCGTGAAGTGACCCAGCGCGATGACGATGCCGCCATACCACACCGCACGCTGCTGGCCGATCAGCCGATCCGCGATCCAGCCGCCGGGCAGCGAGGTGAGATATACACCGGCCATGTAAAGCCCGTAGATCGCAGTCGCGGTCTTGTCGCCGAAGCCGAGCCCGCCCTTGTCTATCGCCGCAACCATGAACAGCACCAGGAGCGCGCGCATGCCGTAGAAACTGAAGCGTTCCCACATTTCGGTGAAGAACAGTGTCGCGAGCCCGCGCGGATGGCCGAGCCAGGTTTTGATGGCGGGGGGATTTATTTCATCGTTCATGGGCATTCGCGCAAAAGGCGTTCGGCGTAGCATCGGCTATTACGCGTGCAATCGTCAACCACACGACTGTCAACCGTAGCGTAGGAGCGAGCTTGCTCGCGATAGTCGAGCGCCTGAAGAATCGCGAGCAAGCTCGCTCCTACCAGTGCCACGGTCGAAATGCAGGAACCCTGCTACATTTTGCCTCACGGCCCGAGTCCCGAGTCCCGATCCTAGAAGGTTTGCTGCAGGAGGATGCCGGCGAAGACGGCGGCGCCGAACCAGTTGTTGTTCATGAACGCCTGAAAGCAGCGCGTCGGTTCGCGGTCGCGGATCAGCCACTGCTCGTAAAGCGCAAAGCAGGCGGCGGCGCCGAGTCCCCAGTAATACACCGGCGCAAGCCGCAAACGCAGGCCGACGAGTGCAAGCCCGATCAACACCGCCGCCTGCAGAATGGCGACAATCATGCGATCGAGTTCGCCGAACAGGATCGCGGTGGACTTCACGCCGATCTTCACGTCGTCGGGCCGATCCGCCATCGCGTACATCGTGTCGTAGGCTGCCGCCCAGAGAACGTTCACGATCAGCAGCAGCCAGGCCGCCGGCGGCACGCTGCCGGTCTCGGCGGCGAAGGCCATCGGTATGCCCCAGCCGAAGGCGACGCCGAGATAAAACTGCGGCAGATGCGTAAAGCGTTTCACGAACGGGTAGCTCGCTGCGAGAAACGCGCCCGGAATCGCAAGCAGCAGGGCCAGGCGATCAAGGGTGAAGAAGACGAGCAGAAAAGCCGCGAGCGCGAGCACGACGAATACCGCCACCGCTTCGACGGGACGAATCTCACCGCGCGCGAGCGGCCGATCCTCGGTGCGCCGCACGTGTGCGTCTATGCGCCGGTCGGCGAAGTCGTTGATTGCGCAGCCCGCCGAGCGCATGAGGAAAGTGCCGACGACGAACACCACGACGTAAAGCGGCGCGGGATGACCGCCGCCCGCAAGCCACAGCGCCCACAAGGTCGGCCATAAAAGAAGAAAGGTGCCGATCGGTCGGTGAATGCGCGTAAGTCGCGCGTAGGCGTCGAGACGCGTCAGCGCGAACGGCAGGCCGCGGCGGGCCAGCTCGCTGCGCCGCCAGCGATGAAGCAGGCGACGCGCAAAGGGTTCCTTCGGCAGCGGCGGCAGCGGTTTTTCGTCGAGCCGCGACCCCACGGGCGGCAATCGCTTCGCCATTTCCTCGTGCCGCGCTTGCGACACGCTTGGATCAGGCCTTGGCATAACGCAAATCCTCGCCGACCCAGAAACGAACCAGCGCCTCGGCCTCGCCCGGAGAATCTTTCAGCAAGCGTTCGGCGACGGGCGCGACGCGGGCGAGCAGCGCCCGATCGCGCGCGAGATCGGCCACGCGCAGATGCGCAAGCCCGGCTTGACGCTTGCCGACCAACTCGCCCGGGCCGCGCAGCTTCAAATCCGCCTCGGCGATCTCGAAGCCATCGTCGCTCGCACGCAACGCGGCAAGACGTTCGCGGGCACGCGCGGAAAGCGGTGAACGGTACAGCAGCACGCAATGACTCGCCGCCGCACCGCGGCCCACACGACCGCGCAACTGATGCAGCTGGGCGAGCCCGAGCCGCTCGGCATTTTCCACCACCATCAGGCTCGCATTCGCCACATCCACCCCGACCTCGATCACCGTCGTCGCCACCAGCAGGCCGATCCCGCCGGCCGCGAACCGGCGCATGATCGCATCTTTTTCCCCCGAGCGCAGACGCCCGTGCACCAGTCCCACCTCGACGCCGGGAAGCGCTGCGGCCAGCGCGGCGGACGTCTTCTCCGCGGCCTCGGCTTCCAGCACTTCGGATTCCTCGATCAACGGACACACCCAGTAGGCCTGCTGACCGGCGGCAACGAGACGCCCGATGCGGGCGACAAGTTCGTCGCGCCGGGTCTCGCTCATCACCGCCGTCGCCACCGGCTTGCGCCCGGGCGGTCGCTCGTCCAGGACGGAGACATCGAGGTCCGCGTAAAGTGTCATCGCGAGCGTGCGCGGGATCGGCGTCGCGGTCATCACCAACTGATGCGGCAAGGCATCCGCCGCGGAACCGGCGAGCGCAAGACGCTGGCCGACGCCGAAACGGTGCTGCTCGTCCACGATCGCAAGCGCAAGCCGCGGCAAGGCCGCGCCGTCGGCAATAAGCGCATGCGTGCCGACCAGAAACAGCGGTTCACCCGCCGCCGCCCGCGCCGCCCATTGACGGCGCGTCGCCGCCGGCGTGGCCGCGGTCAAGAGACCGATGGCAACATCGTTTTTTCCAAACCAGTCGGCAAGCGTACGCATGTGCTGTTCGGCGAGGAGTTCCGTCGGCGCCATGAGCGCCGCCTGGAACCCCGCGCCGACGGCGGCGGCAGCGGCGATTGCGGCAACCGCCGTCTTGCCGCTGCCGACATCGCCCTGAAGCAGGCGGCGCATGGGATGGGGTCCGGCGAGGTCGCGCGCGATCTCCGCCGTCACCCGGCGCTGCGCGCCGGTCAACGTAAATGGCAAAGTCGTTTCCAGCCGCTTCGCAAGCGCGGCGCCGGCGGAAAGATCGACTGCGGATTCCGTCGCGCGCGCCAGGCGCGAACGCCGTAGCGCCAGATGATGCGCCAGCAATTCGTCGAAGGCGAGACGCGCAAAGGCCGGATGCTCCGGTCCGGGCGCGCCCTCCTCGGGCGGCGGAAAATGAATATGATCGAGCGCCGCACGCAAGCCCGGCCGATCGTTCTTCTGCAAATGAAGCGTATAGCCGGCAATGCGCCCGGCATCGAGCGCGGCGAACGCCGAATTCACCAGCCGGCGCAACTGCAACTGGGTAAGACCCGCTACTGTCGGATACACCGGCGTGAGACGCGCCTCGATCGGCAGCGGTTGATCGGCGGGAACGGCGCGAAAGTTCGGGTGCACCAGTTCGAGTCCGTTCGTCCCCGCACGCACTTCGCCGTAGCAGACGTAGCGTGCGCCATGCCGAAACGCATTGCGCATCCGTGCGTTGAAATGAAAGAAGCGCAAGCATACGAAGCCGCTGCCGTCCGTGAGCAGCACCAGTAACATCGGGCGGCGCGCGCGCATCACGTCAACCGACTGCACCGTGCCCGCCACCTGCGCGTTCACGCCGGGACGCAACGACGCCATCGGCGTGATGCGAGTGCGGTCTTCGTAGCGCAACGGCACATGCGTCAGCAAAGCCTCGGGACGGGCGATGCCGAGTGCGGCAAGACGTCCGGCAAGCTTCGCGCCGAGGCCCGGAAAATCCCGCCAAGCCTCGGGCACGGCATCGTTCATCTGACGAGGATCGCCTCGACCTCGACGCGCGCCCCGCGCGGAAGCGCGGCGACTCCCACGGCGGCGCGCGCCGGATATGGCGCAGCGAAAAACCCGGTCATGACTTCGTTGACCGCCGCATAGTCGCCGAGGTCGAGAAGATACACGGTGAGCTTGACGATGTCGCCAAGCGTGGCGCCCGCCGCTGTTGCCACCGCGGAGAGATTCTCGAACACGCGCCGGGTTTCGGCCTCGATGCCACCCGCCGCCAATTCGCCGCTCGCCGGATCGAGACCGATCTGCCCGGACAGAAACACGAAATCACCCGCACGCACCGCCTGCGAATAAGGCCCGATCGCCGCCGGCGCCCGATCACTCCGAATCACTTTCTTTTCCATCATCTTCCCCCTCGGTTTCACCCCTGCGGGTTTGATTTCATGGAGTTTATAGCAAGGATAGGGGTTCCAAGCCAAACTCCGTTCTTACGGGCGGGTGATGCGGAGCACCGAGGGCATCTTGCGCAAGTGATGCATGATGCGCGCGACGTGGACGCGGTCGCGCACCGATATTTCCAGGTTGAGGCTCGCGGTCTGATCCTCGCGCTCGTTCACCTGCGCGTGCAGGATGTTGGCATCCGCGGTCGAGACCGTGGCCGCGACCGCGGCCAGCACGCCGCGCTCGTTCACAAGCTCCAGCCGTAACTCGACGGGATAGTCGCCGCGACGCGTGAGGTTGAAAGCGATGTCCACCACCCGATCGCTGTCCTTCTGCGCGGCAAGGTTACGGCAGTCCACGCGATGCACCACGAGGCCCTTGCCGCGGGTGAGCAACCCGGCGATGCGGTCGCCGGGAATCGGATGACAACAACGCGCGAGCGTGACCGCAAGACCCTCGGTGCCGCGAATCTCAATCGGCGTAATGGCAGGCCGCGATCCGTCCGCTTCGCCGACCAGGAAATGCTGGGCCACCACCGGCGCGGGGAATTCGCCGCTGCCGATGCGGCGCAGAAGATCGCTTTCGTCCTGCGCCTTGAGCTTCAGTGCGACCTCGCCAAGCTTGTCACCCGTGCGCTTGAGCGTAATCTTGTGCTGCGCAAGCACCTGCTCCAGCATCCGCCGGCCGAATCGTTCGGCGTCTTCGGCCGTCATGTCGCGCAGATAATGGCGCAGGGCCGAACGCGCCTTTGCGCTGATCACGAAGTTGAGCCAGGCCGGATTCGGCCGCGCCGAGCGCGCGGTCACGATCTCCACCGTCTGCCCGTTCTTGAGCAGAGTGCGCAGCGGCACCACGCGTCGGTCCACCTTGGCGGAAACGCATGCGTTACCGATGTCCGTATGCACGGCATAGGCGAAGTCCACCGGCGTCGAACCGCGCGGCAACTGCATGATCTCGCCCTTGGGCGTGAAGACATAGATTTCCTCGGGCGCGAGATCCACCTTGACGTGTTCCATGAACTCGACGGGATTCGCGCTTTTTACGCGGATATCCTCGAGGTTACTCAGCCATTGACGAGCGCGCATCTCGTCCGTGGCCGCACCCTGGCTGGTCTTGTACATCCAGTGCGCGGCGATACCATTCTCCGCCACCTGCTCCATCGCCTCGGTGCGTATCTGCGCCTCCACCGGCTGGCCGGTCGGTCCGACGATGATGGTGTGCAGCGATTGATAGCCGTTGGTTTTTGCAATGGCGATGTAATCCTTGAAGCGCCCCGGCACCGGCTTGTAGGCGGCGTGCACCAGGCCGAGCACGCGGTAGCAATCGTCCACCGTAGCGGTCACCATGCGGATGCCGTGAATATCCATCACTTCCGACAGGGGCAGGCGCTTGCCGCGCATCTTGCGATAGATACTGTAGAGCGCCTTGTCGCGACCGCTTACTTCGACCGCGAGACCCGCGCGTTCGCAATGCGCGGCAAGCGTCTTCACCATTTTCGGAACGGCACTCACCCGCTGACCGCGCCCGCTGCGCACGGCGCGCGCAAGCACACGGTAGCGATCCGGGTACAGGCTGCGAAAACCGATGTCTTCCAGTTCCAGGCGAATCTTGCGCATGCCGAGCCGTTGCGCGATCGGCGCATAAATCTCCAGGGTTTCGCGCGCAATGCGGCGGCGTTTCTCGGGCGGCATGACGCCCAGCGTGCGCATATTGTGCAGACGATCCGCGAGTTTGATGAGGATGACGCGCACGTCGGCCACCATCGCGAGAACCATCTTTCGGAAGTTCTCGGCCTGCGCCTCGCGGCGGCTCTCGAAACGAATCTGGGTAAGTTTGGAGACGCCGTCCACCAGCGTCGCTACTTCCTCGCCGAAAAGCTCGACGAGTTCGGCTCGCTCCGACAGCGTATCCTCGATGACGTCGTGCAGCAGCGCGGCCGAGAGCGTCGCCGCATCCAGCGACATCTCGCCGAGGATTTGCGCCACCGCGAGCGGGTGCGTCACATAGAGTTCGCCGGTCAGCCGGCGCTGATCGCGATGGGCTTCTCCGGCATAAAGCCAGGCGCGGTGGATCTCTTCTATTTCAGCCGGAGAAAGATAGCGCGCCAGGGTAGCGGCGAGTTCGGCGAAGTGCTCCTCGGGGCTGCGCTCGCGCAAAGCACCGATGCGGGGCGCGCGCATTGGTCCTGCTGACGCCCTCAGGCGTCCTCTTTGTCGCCGCTCCCGGTCTTTTTCCCGGTCTTTTTCTCTTCAGTTTCGTCGGCGGCGGTTTCGGGCGCGGCCTCGTCGCCGAATTCGTCCTCGTCGTCTTCGTCGTCGTCCACCGAGATATCCACCTCGATGTCGTCCACATCCGGCAGGGTGAAGATTTCGCGCTCGCTGGGTTCGTCGCTTTCGGCGAGAATCGAACGGTCCACCAGCCCTTCTGCGATCTCGCGCAGCGCCAGCACCGTGACCTTGTCGCCCTCCAGGGCGACCCCCGGTTCGCGCCCATGGGCGAGCTGGCGCGCACGCCGCGAGGCGACCAGCACCAGATCGAAAAGGTTGCCTATCTTGTCCGTACAGTCTTCAACGGTAACGCGGGCCATCGTTCTCTTCTGCCAAAAGCATTAAAAACAGCATTTTACGGGGTTCGTCAATGAGAAGCCAGCAGCCCGGCGACAAACTCCGCGAGTCCGGGGCGTTCGCGCCGCGCCGCCTCGCCGTCGCCGGCGAAAATCGCCTGCAACTCGTCGAGCGCGCGCGCGAAGGTGTCGTTCACGATCACGTAGTCGTATTCGTCCCAGTGCGCGATCTCGGCCGCCGCCGCGGCCATGCGCCGCTCGATGACCGTCTCGCTGTCGGTGCCGCGCCCGGTGAGCCGCGCGCGCAGACTTTCGCGCGAAGGCGGCAGAACAAAGATCGAGATGGTCTCGGGCACCCGCGCGCGCACCAGCCGCCCGCCCTGCCAGTCAATTTCCAGCACCACGTCACGCCCCGCCGCGCGCAAGCGCTCGACGTCTGCGGCCCCGGTTCCGTAATCGTTGCCGAATACGGTCGCGCTCTCCAGAAACTCGTCCGCATCGCGCATGGCCGCATAGCGGACCGCGTCCACGAAGTGATAGTCGCGCCCGTCCACTTCGCCCTGACGCGGCCGGCGCGTGGTGTAGGACACGGAAAAGGCGAGCTGCGGCCGACGCGCGATCAGCGCCCGCAGCAGCGAGGTCTTGCCCGCACCCGAAGGCGCGGAAATCACGTACAAGCCGCCGCGCCTATCCTCACTCAATGTTCTGCACCTGTTCGCGTATTTCCTCGACCAGCAACTTGAATTCGAGCGCCCGCCGGTTCACGGCGAGCGTCCCCGCCTTGGAGGCCAGTGTATTGGCCTCGCGGGCCAGCTCCTGGGCCAGAAAATCGAGGCGCCGACCCACCGCTTCTTCGGCATCAAGCAGTCGGGCGGCTTCGTGCGTATGGGCGAGCAGGCGATCAGCCTCTTCGCTCACGTCCTGGCGCACCAGCAAAATGGCGGCCTCCTCGGCAACCCGCCCGGCATCTACGTCCGTGCCGAGCGCGGCCAGCCGGCTTGCAAGCCGCGCACGCAAACCTTCTTCCAGCGGTACGCTCTCGGCGATCAGGCGCTCGGTGCCCGCCGCGAGACGTTCGAGCCGCCCGGCAATCGCGGCGGCAATGGCGGCGCCTTCTCTTTCGCGCGCCGCGATGAGCGCATCGAGCGCTTCCTCGCACAGGGCCTCGAACTCGGGGGCCAGGATATCCAGTTGCGGACGGGCGGTTTCGAGCACGCCCGGCCAGGCGAGCACGGCGAGTGCATCGGGAATCGGCGGCGCATCAACGCCCGTCTCCGCCGCAAGCGTGCGCGCCGCTGCGGCGATTTCGCGAGCGAGCGCATGATTGATCGCAAACTGTCCGCTCCCGCCGGCGCGCCAGCGCAGCGCGGCCTCCACCCGCCCGCGCGCCAGCCGTGCCCGCAGCCGCTCGCGCAGAGTCTCTTCCAGCGAACGCAGCGCCTCCGGCAGTATGAGTTTCAGATCCAGGTAGCGATGATTGACGCTGCGCAACTCCAGTGTGAGTTCGCCCCACTCGCCTTCGCGAGCGGCACGGGCAAAGCCGGTCATGCTGCGGATCATGGCTCTTCCTTGAATATCGAAGCGCAGGGTAAGTTAACCTACTTGTCCAATAAGGCGCGGATGCGGCTGCCGATGGACCTCGAGACTGCCGAGATCAGCCTCGTCGGCGATCGTGCCGACAATCAGGATCGCGCGCAAATCCTCATCGGCGACGAAGGCACGCTCGCCATCGTCGCGGACGGCATGGGCGGACACGCGCACGGGGCGCTGGCCGCCGAAACCGCGATTGCCGCGCTGGACGCGAGCTTCCGGCACACGCGGCGAAGCCGGCCGGATCCACCGCGCTTTCTGCCCGAAGCCATCGCCACGGCGCACCGGGAGGTACTCGCCCTCGGCGACGGCATGGCCATCGAGACCAAACCCGGCGCCATCGTGGTGTGTGCGCTCGTTCTCGGCAACGACATGTGGTGGGCACACGTCGGCGACAGCCGAGCCTATCACCTGCGCGACGGCAAACTGCTTGCCCGCACCCGCGATCATACCGTGATCGAAACCCTGATCGAGGCGGGCGAAATTACCCACGAGCAGGCCGAAACTCATCCCAGCCGACACCTGGTGGAGTACTGCCTCGGCGTCGCCACCGAGACGCCGCAGATAGAACTGAGCGAAGCCCGCCGGCTCGTGCCCGGCGATATCGTGCTTCTGTGCAGCGACGGATTCTGGAGTCAATTGGAGGAAACGCACATGATCGAAGAACTGCATCGCAGCGACAATCTGCAAAAGCTGCTGCGCCAACTGGCCGAGGAAGCCGTGAGTCGCGAACAACCGCACAGCGACAACGTGACGGCGCTCGCCCTGCGCGCCTTGAGCGACAAGGAGGCGGCGGCATGAGGCCGGACGGACGCGGCGCGGACGAATTGCGCACGATCTCGCTCGCACGCGGGGTCAACCGTCATGCCGAGGGCTCGGCGCTTATTGAATGCGGCGCGACCAAGGTATTGTGCACGGCGTCGGTCGAGGAGCGCGTGCCGCCGTTTCTGCGCGGAAGCAAACGCGGCTGGGTCACGGCGCAATACGGCATGCTGCCGCGTGCAACCACGAGCCGCAACGAACGCGAGGCCGCGCGCGGGCGCCAGGGCGGACGCACGCTGGAGATTCAGCGCCTGATCGGCCGGTCGCTGCGCACGAGCATTGATCTCGCGACGCTCGGCGAACGCACGATCACGCTCGATTGCGACGTACTCGAAGCCGACGGCGGCACCCGCACGGCCGCGATCACCGGCGCCTGGGTCGCACTCGCCGAGGCCGGACGCTGGCTGGTGGAAAGCGGCCACATCAAATCGAGTCCGATCGTCGGACAGATCGCCGCCGTTTCCGCGGGTCTTTGCGGCGGCGAGGCGGTACTCGATCTCGCCTACGAAGAAGACAAGAACGCCGAGGTGGACTTCAACGTCGTCATGAACGCCGCCGGCGAGTACGTGGAAATCCAGGGCACGGCCGAGGGCCGCGCCTTCGGCGGCGCCGAACTCGAGGGCATGCTCGCCCTCGCCCGCGCCGGCATCGGTGAGCTGCTTGCCATCCAGCGCCTCTGCCTGGAAGACTGATGCGACAGCGAGTCCTCATCGCCTCGAACAATCGCGGCAAGATCTCGGAAATCGAACGTCTTCTCGATCCGCTTGCCATCGAACTGGTCGCGCAGGATGCGCTCGACATTCCCGCCGCGCCCGAAGACGCGCCGAGCTTCGTCGAGAATGCCATCGCCAAGGCCCGTGCGGGTGCTCAAGCGAGCGGTTTGCCCACGCTCGCCGACGATTCGGGGCTCGAAGTGGATGCGCTCGACGGTGCCCCCGGCGTGCATTCGGCGCGCTACGCGAGCAGGCACGGCGACAACGCCGCCAATATCGCAAAGCTGCTCGCCGCGCTCGCGGCCCGGCCCGGCGTCTCGCGGCGGGCGCGCTTTCGCTGCGTCGCGGTATTCCTCGCCCATCCCGATCACCCGGCACCGCTCATCGCCGAAGGCGTCTGGGAAGGCGAAATCGCCGCCTCGCCTCGCGGCGAAGGCGGCTTCGGCTACGACCCGGTATTCCTGCTTCCGGAACGCGGTCTCACCGCCGCCGAACTGGATGCCGGGGAAAAGAACCGCCTCAGCCACCGCGCCCAGGCATTCACGCAACTTGCCGCGCGACTTGCGCGGTTGCCGTCTTTTCAGTAGGAGCGAGCTTGCTCGCGATTAACTCACCGATAAAGAATCGCGAGCAAGCTCGCTCCTACTCATGTCACCGGAAAATTCGCGGACGAACTTGCGGGGGACTCAGCCGCCGGGTCCGGGCGGCGGCCCCGGGCGCTTCCCATTGAGCAGGATCGAGTGTTGATGCACGTAGAACGTCGAACTGGCCGTGCCAGCAGACCCTGTCGGACCGATCACGGTCACCGTCAGCGTGTGCGTGCCGCGGTAAACCTGCTTGATCAGCGCCTGCGTCGCCACCGTCGGTTTGCCGAGATCCTTGCCGTCGAGTTGATATTGCAGCACGGCGCGCGGGCCGAGTGCGGGCTCCACACGCACGCGCGCATGGACTTCCTGCTGCACCGGACGCAGACTGGTGCCATCGGCGGGGGCAAGGATCGTGACCTTGTATTCGCGCGGCGCTTCATTCGTGCCCGCGGCGGGAGCTTGAGTTTCTTCCGCCGCTGAGGGAATCTTGAAGTCGAGCACCTGCGGCGCGCCCAGATTCACCTTCACCGCTCCCGGCGCCGGCTGGTCGGAGTAATGAACCACGCCGTCCTTGTCCACCCAGCGATACACCGTCTGCGCCATCGCGGACAGCGCGATCCCGAGTGCCAACAGCATCAACAACGCACGTTTCATGCGATCAGCCTATCCCCACCGCCTCTTTCGCGCAATGCCTGCGTGGTTGGATTTGCAAAATCACGAATTCCGAATGCCTTTTCATCCACCCCTTCCGGCCCGCCGAGCACAGCAGCGTGGCGAGGTTCCCGGCCCCGCAGGGGGCGAGGCATGGATGCCGAGCCTCGCCGGCGGTACACGGATGTGCCGTCCGGCGAGCCCCCGCCGCGCGATGCGCGCAGGGCAGTCCGCGCAGCAGACCGGGCTGGCGGGGCGTCTTTTCTTTTCGCCCCTTTTCTTTGGACGAGCAAAGAAAAGGGGCTCGCCAAAGGCGAAATCTCTTAATACGCATTCGCGAGAGAATTGATTATGAACGCTAGCGCAGGTGCTTGAGGATGCCGTCGAGTTGATCGAGACTCGCGTAATGAATGACCAGCTTGCCGCGCCCACGCGTACCGCTCTGCACGTTCACGCGCGCGCCTAGCCGTTCGCCGAGTTCGCGTTCCAGCGCGTCCACATTGGGATCCGGCCTCGCGCCCGCTTCTTTTTTTGCGGGCGCCTTGAGGCGACGCACCAGTGCCTCGGCCTCGCGGGCGGAAAGCCCCTTGTCGGCAATTTTGCGCGCGGCCTCGGCCTGTTCGCGCCCACCGAGAGCGAGCAGCGCCCGCGCGTGACCCATCGCGAGCTTGCCCTCACGCACAAGGCGCTTGGCCTCGGGGCCGAGTTCGAGCAGGCGCAGGAGATTCGTCACCGCCACGCGCGAGCGCCCGACGGCCTCGGCGGCCTGGGCCTGGGTCAGTTCGAACTCCTCGGTGAGGCGGAGGAGAGCCTCGGCCTCCTCCAGTGGATTGAGGTCCTCGCGCTGGATGTTCTCGATCAGCGCGACGGCAATCGCGGCCTGGTCGTGAATCTCGCGCACGACCGCCGGCACCTCGGTGAGACCCGCCATCTGTGCTGCCCGCCAGCGCCGTTCGCCGGCGACGATCTCGTAGCGATCCGAGCCCAGCGGACGCACGATGAGCGGCTGCACGATGCCCTGGGCGCGAATCGAATCGGCCAGCGTGGCGAGCGCCTCGGCGCGCAGATCCTTGCGCGGCTGGAAGCGGCCACGCACAAGCTGCTCCACCGGCAGTCGGGCCAGTCGTTCACCGGTTTTCGGGGCCTCGACCGCGGTCTCGGCTTCGCTCAACAAGGCATCGAGTCCGCGTCCGAGACCCCGCCGTTTGTTGCTCATCGCATCGTGCCGAAATTAAAGAATGAATGCGATTTTAGCAGTGCGGCAACGCCGCCTATGCCGGGAGCGCCGCCGGCGCCGCCGGCTCGCCGTGGTGAAGAACCTCGCCCGCAAGCGCGAGATAGGCCAGCGCGCCGCGCGAGGTGCGATCGTAGATCAGCGCCGGCGCGCCGTGGCTGGGCGCCTCGGCAAGGCGCACGTTGCGGGGAATCACGGTGCGATAGACCTGGCCCTTGAAGTGCAGCAGAAGTTGGCCGGACACGTCGCCCGTGAGATTGCTGCGCGGATCGTAGAGCGTGCGCAGGATGCCCTCGATACGAAGCTTCGGATTCACCGTCTCGCGGATGCGGGCCACGGTATCGGCCAGCGCCGACAAACCCTCCAGCGCGTAGTATTCGCATTGCATCGGAATCAACACGCCGTCGGCCGCGGCCAGCGCGTTCACCGTCAACAGATTGAGTGCCGGCGGACAATCCACAAGAATGAAATCGTAGTTGTCGGCCACCGTTTCCAATGCCTTTGCCAGGCGATACTCGCGGCCGAGTTCCGACACCAGACGCACCTCGGCGGTGGTGAGATCGCCGCTCGCGGGTGCGATATCGAAACGCAGCTTGTCGAAGACGAGCGGATGCAGGATCGCGCCGAGTTCCGCCTCGCCAAGCAGCACATTGGCCATCGTCGCCTTGATGCGCCGCCGGTCCAGGCCGCAGCCGGTGGTCGCATTGGCCTGCGGATCAAGGTCCACCAGCAACACGCGGCGGCGGGCGGAAGCGAGCGAAGCGGCCAGATTGACGGCGGTGGTGGTCTTGCCCACGCCACCCTTCTGATTCGTGATTGCAATAATCCGCGTCATGATTCAGCTTCCCTGTTCCCGTTCCAGCACCACGATATGCCGCTCGGCCGCGAGACCGGGTACGGCGACCGGCAGCACTTGCACGTGCCATTCCGGAGCAAACGCGGCGCGTTCGGACTCGATCTCCGCGCGCCGGCCCTTGAGCGCGACCAGCCGCCCCGCGGGCGCCAGCAGCGGCGCCGACCAGGCGGCGAGCGTCGCCAAATCCGCGAGCGCCCGCGCGGTGACGGTATCAAATCCCGGCGCCGGATGGTAGCTTTCGAGTCGGCCGCGATGAACCGAAACGCGCCCGCTCAAGGCCAGACGGCGCAGCGCATGATCGAGGAAACGGGCCTTTTTCCCGTTCGATTCGACCAGTACCCACACGGTTTCCGGCGCGAGCAGCGCGAGCACAATGCCGGGGAAGCCCGCGCCGCTTCCGGCATCGAGCATCCGCGTTCCGCGCAAAAAGGGCAGTGCCGCGGCCGAATCGAGCACATGACGCACCACCATTTCTTCCGGTTCGCGCACGGCGCTCAGATTGTAGGCACGATTCCACTTCGCCACCAGCGCCAGATAATCCGCCAACATAGAGGCCGCACTTGGCGGTGATGCGATTCCGAGTTTCTCCAACCCCGTGCAGATCGCTGCCTGACAAACGTCGCTCATGTCGTATCTTGGATACGGTAGCGCTACTTCAGGTATTTCTTCATCCAGCCGACCCAGCGCCGGTACACATCGGTCTCGCGCACGATGTCGGGCGGGAAGTGGGTGTCCGCCGGATAGGCGTAAAACTCGACGGTCACACCATTGTCGCGCAGGGCGTGATACCACTCGTAGCTGTTGACCAGCGGCACGTTGGGATCGCCCACGTCGCCCATGATGAGTGTGGGCGCGGTGACGTTGTGCGCGTAGGTGATCGGCGACTGCGCACGCCAGATCTTCCAGTACTTCGCGCTCCACGGCGAACCGCCGAAGAAGTACAGATCGCCGCGCTGGTAGTAGGCGATGGTGTAATCCATCACCCAGTCGGTGAGCGCCGCGCCCGACACCGCCGCCTTCCATACGTTGTAGTGTCCCGTCAGCCAGGTGGTCATGTAGCCGCCGTAGGACCAACCCGATACGCCGATGCGATTCTTGTCCACGATGCCGAGTTTCTCGACTGCCGCGAGACCCGCCATCACGTCCTTGCCCGGCCCTTCGCCGGTGTCACGGAAAATCGCGTGCTGATATTTGTCGCCGAGGTTGATGCTGCCGCGGTAGTTGGGCTGGAACACCAGGAACCCGGCCGCCGCGAGCAACTGGTTCAGCGATGAAAAGCGCAGGGTGGACGCGCCCTCCGGTCCGCCGTGGATCGCAAGCACCAGCGGATACTTCCGCCCCTTCTCGTAGCCCACCGGATACGTGAGCACGCCGTCCTCGGAAAACCCGTTCGGCCCCTTCCATGTCAGCGACACACTGCGGCCGAGTTTCAAATTGTTCACGAACGCATTCGCGTCGGTCAACCGCCGCGGTGCCGCGCTCACGGAAGCCATCACGTACAACTCGTCGGGATGGGTCGTGGTCACACCGATGAAGGCGACCGCGCCCGTTTTTGACACGCTGAACTCCGACGTGGCTTCCACGTCGCCGAGATCGAGCCGTTTCGCCGTACCGGCCAGCGGCTGCGTCCAGAATACGGAGTGCGTGCCGTATTCGCCCTGCAACAGCAAGTTCTTCCCGCCCGGCAACCATTCGTAGTCATTGAAATTGCGCGCGAGCGCCGCGGTGGCATCCCGGATCATGCCGTTCGCATGCACGTACACGGCAAAACCGTTGTTCTGGTCGCCGCCCCGCGGACGCATGAACGCAAAGTTGTCGCCGCCGCCGGCATAGTCGAAGTTCGTCGCGCCCTGCGCCGATACCAGTGTCTGCACTTTACCGCCGTCGGCATCCACTTCGGCAATCACGGAATGGAACGACGGGCCCCAGTACGGCCCCGGGAAACGGGTGAAGACGATGCGCTTGCCATCCGCACTCCAGGCGAGCGGCGTCGCGCCGCCCTGATCGGTTTCCAGACTGAAGTCGCCCTGCGTCAGCCGCTTCGCCTTTCCGCCCTGCGCCGGCACCACCCACAAATGCCAGGGCGCCAGCGCCTTGCGCAACTGGAAGTTGCCCTCGGTCACCCGGAACACGTCGTCGTGCGCCTTGACCGCCTTCTCGTTGACCGGCGGATCCTGGGTAATGAATGCAATCCGCTCGCCGTCCGGGCTCCAGGAAAACTCGTCAATGCCCTGCTTCGCCTCGGTGACGCGCAGCGCATCGCCGCCGTTCATCGGCATGACGAATACCTGCGACTGCTTGCTCTCGGCATCCTCGGCGATAAACGCGAGGCGCGCGCCGTCCGGCGACCATTGCGGCGAGGAAATGCCCTTGCGGTTCCAGGTCAGCGTGCGCTGCGTGCCGCTCGCAACGTCCACCAAATCCATCCTTTCCTTCGGCTTGTCGGTCTTCCAGTCCGGCGTCGAAACCAGCACCGCAATCCATTTGCCGTCCGGCGAAATCTGCGGATCGCTCAGGCTCACTATCTTCTGCAGATCATCCAGCTGGAAGGCGTGGACGGAAGTCGCGGCGGCAGGTGTCTGGGCCAGAACCGGTGCGCAGCACAACGCGACAACAAAGCTGATAAATATCTTCACAGGCTTTTCTCCTTTGATACGGTTCAAACCGTCCAGAGTTTCATGAAATCGGCGGCGGACGCGGCCTCCAACGTTGCCTGATCCGCACAAAGGGCTTCGAGCGCCTCGCATTGACGCGCCGGCAGACGCGCGGCGATGGCACGCTCGAACTTTTTTACCAGCACGGGAATGCCTTCGGCGCGGCGATTGCGATGACCGATGGGGAATTCGACCTCGATGCGCTCGGTCTTCGACCCATCCTTGAAAAAAACCTGCACGGCATTGCCGATGTAGCGTTTCGACACATCGTAATAGTCCCGGGTGAATTTTTCGTTTTCGCGCACTTCCATCCTTTCACGCAGCGCGTCCACGCGCGGATCGGCCGCGACTCCGTCCTCGTAATCCCCGGCCGTGAGACGCCCGAAGATGAGCGGAATCGCCGTCATGTACTGGATGCAGTGATCGCGATCCGCGGGGTTGGCGAGCGGGCCGGTCTTGTCAATGATGCGCACGCCCGGTTCCTGCGTCTCGATTGCGATCTTCTCGATGTCGCCGAGACGATCCTTCACCTGCGGATGCAAGCTCATCGCCGCCTCCACCGCGGTCTGTGCATGGAACTCGGCGGGGAAGGAAATCTTGAACAGCACGTTTTCCATCACGTAACTGCCGTAACCGCGCTGGAACTTGAACGGCCGGCCCTTGAACAGCACGTCGTAGAAACCCCAGGTCTTCGCCGAAAGCGCGGTGGGATAACCCATCTCGCCCGTCAACGCGATCAAAGCGAGACGCACGCCGCGCGAGGTCGCGTCGCCCGCCGCCCAGCTTTTCCGCGAGCCGGCGTTCGGCGCATGGCGATAGGTCCTGAGTGCCCCGCCGTCAATGAAGGCCTGCGATACCGCGTTGACGATCTCGCTGCGCTTGCCGCCGAGCATTTTGGTGACGACGGCGGCGGTCGCAAGACGCACCAGCAAAACGTGATCGAGCCCGACGCGGTTGAAGGAATTTTCGAGCGCCATCACGCCCTGGATTTCGTGCGCCTTGATCATGGCGCCGAGTACGTCGCGCATCGTGAGCGGTGCCTTGCCTGCCGCGACGTTTCTGCGCGAGAGGTAGTCGGCAACGGCGAGAATGCCGCCGAGATTGTCCGAGGGATGCCCCCACTCGGCCGCGAGCCAGGTGTCGTTGAAATCCAGCCAGCGGATCATGGCGCCGATGTTGAACGCGGCCTGCACGGGATCGAGTTCGTAATCGGTGCCCGGCACCCGCGCGCCACCCGCGAGCGTCGCGCCCGGCACCACCGGCCCGAGCAGTTTCGTGCAGGCCGGATAATCGAGCGCCAACATGCCACAGGCAAGCGTGTCCATCAGGCAGTAACGTGCGGTTTCGTATGCCTCCGCGCTTTCGATCTCGTAATTGACGACATAATCGGCAATGTCGGTCAGGACTTTTTCGGGATCGGGTCGCTTGGCGGATTTGATGTCGATAGCACGACAATATTTTTCTCCATACTTGCGTAGGAGCGCCCGTCCCGGTCGCGATCGCGACGGGAACCGTCGCTCCTACAGGTGGCTTCGATTTACGATCGTTTTTCGATCGGAACGAATTTGCGATCTTCGGGGCCGGTATAATTGGCGCTCGGGCGGATGATCTTGCCGTCTGCGCGCTGCTCGATCACGTGCGCGCTCCAGCCGGTAGTGCGCGCGATCACGAACAGCGGCGTGAACATTGCCGTCGGCACACCCAGCATGTAATAGGACACGGCCGAGAACCAGTCGAGATTCGGGAACATTTTCTTCGCGTCCCACATGACCGACTCGATCCGCTCGGCGATGCCGTAGAGCTTCGTGTCGCCCGCCTCCTTCGACAAATCCTCGGCCACCTTCTTGATGACTTTGTTGCGCGGGTCGCTCACGGTGTACACGGGATGACCGAAACCGATCACGATCTCCTTCGCCTCCACGCGGCGGCGGATGTCGGCTTCCGCCTCATCGGGCGTTTCGTAGCGGCTCTGGATGTCGAAGGCGACTTCGTTCGCGCCGCCGTGCTTGGGACCGCGCAGCGCGCCGATGGCACCGGTAATGCAGGAATACATGTCCGAACCGGTGCCGGCAATCACGCGCGCGGTAAAAGTCGAGGCGTTGAATTCGTGTTCGGCGTAAAGGATCAAGGAGGTGTGCATGGCGCGCACCCATTCCGCCGATGGTTCGCGGCCGTGCAAAAGATGCAGGAAATGTCCGCCCACGGAATCGTCGTCGGTTTCGACTTCGATCATGCGTCCGTTGTGGCTCCAGTGATACCAGTAACAGAGCATGGAACCGAGCGAAGCGACGAGACGATCGGCGATGTCGCGCGCACCGGCGGCGGCGTGATCGTCCTTTTCCGGCAGCGCGCAGCCGAGCGCGGAAACGCCGGTGCGCATCACGTCCATCGGGTGTGCGGAAGCGGGCAGTTCTTCCAGGGCCGACTGCACGACGGCCGGCAACCCGCGCAGGCTCTTCAATTTGGTTTTGTACGCCTTGAGTTCGGCACGGTTCGGAAGCTTGCCGTGGATCAGGAGATAGGCGATTTCCTCGAACTCGCATCTCTCGGCAACGTCGAGGATGTCGTAGCCGCGGTAGTGCAGATCGTTGCCGCTGCGCCCGACGGTGCAGAGCGCGGTATTGCCGGCCGTGACGCCGGACAGGGCGACGGACTTCTTCGGCTTGGGCATCGTCTGTTTGACGTCCTCGCTCATGATTCAAACCTCATTTGAAATTTGGACATTGGCCGCTGCCTCAGTCATTAAATTCATCTGCCTCGGGTACTCGCGGACATCCCTCTCCGGAATAATCGCCATGCCGCCTCGAGGCCTCATAGGGAGCCAGGGTATTCTGCCAACAGTCCCCGAGCGTTGAACAGAAACAGGCACGGATATCCATGCGCTCTTTGGCGAGAGCGGCGAATTTTTCATATTGATCCCGATCCGGGATGATCAAAAATCTATACGTTTCGCCCGGCGACAATACGAATCCGGCAAGCGTGGATTGCTGAATATGGACGTGGTCCTTTGCCAGCCCGAGCGCCTTCAACACACCGGACCAGTTTGGCTGCGGCTTGCCGTCCACCCGCACCACGACGCTGCGGACAATCGCCGGCCCGACGCCCGGGTTCAGCGCCAGAATGCCTTGCCGATTGGTGGACCAGCTAAGTTCGAGATGCGGCCAGACCTGCGCGCGCGTCTGCTGGCGGACGCTCCAGGCAGTGTAGCCTGAAATGAAAATCGCCAGTAACCCTATCAGTGCAGCAATGACGGCCGCGATTGCGTCCCAATTGTATTCACGTCTGGACATGCGCTTCTCAATCCTCCTTGCCACCGAACAGTGCGTCCAGCGTCTGCTCGTAGAGGTGATAGTCGAGCCGTTCGTACAGCTCGTCGCGCGTCTGCATCAGCTCCAGCACGTCCTTCTGCGTGCCGCGCCGGCGGATCGCGCCGTAGACCAGTTCCGCGGCCAGGCTCATGGCGCGGAATGCGGAAAGCGGATACAGCGCCATCGCGACGCCCGCCTCGTCCAGTTCCTCGGTCGTGAACAGCGGCGTCTTGCCGAACTCGGTGATGTTCGCGAGCACCGGCACCTCCACGGCGGCGGTGAACTCGCGGTATTCGTCGAGCGTCGTCAATGCTTCCGCGAAGATCATGTCGGCACCCGCCTCCACATAGGCGAGCGCGCGATCGAGCGCGGCCCGCTGGCCCTCGACGGCATGGGCGTCAGTGCGCGCCATGACGACAAACTGCGCGTCCGTGCGCCCGTCCACCGCGGCCTTGATGCGGTCGCACATCTCTCCCGTATCCACCAGCGCCTTGCCGGGGCGATGCCCGCAGCGCTTCGTCGTCACCTGGTCCTCGATGTGGAACCCCGCGGCACCCGCGCGGATCATCTCGCGCGTCGTGCGCTGGATGTTGAACGCCGTCCCGAAACCGGTATCCGCATCCACCAGCAGCGGCAGTTCGGTTACCGCGGTGATGCGCCGGATGTCCTCGCAGACGTCGTTCAGGGTCGTCATGCCGAGATCCGGCAGGCCGAAGGAGGCGTTCGCCACCCCGGCGCCGGAAAGATAAAGCGCCCGGAAGCCCGCACGCTCGGCGAGCAGCGCTGCATAGGCGTTGATCGCGCCCACGATCTGCAAGGGTCGCTCGGCCTTGAGCGCGGCACGAAAGCGTGCGCCGGCGGACTTTTGCGGCATACGTAAAGCTCCGGGAAAGCTTGTGTTTTCGCGTCCATTTTATCCGACCGCCTGCGGCCGTGCGGCACGCGGATCGAAAAGATCTTCCTGGGCGGCGAAATCGTCTTCGGCGATAAAGCCCGAAAGGCCCACGCCGACCAGCCGGTACAGGCTCTCCGCGGGGCGCTCGACGCGGGCGCGCAGCGCACAGGCGATGTCGGCGAGTTTCTGCGCCGAAGACGGACGCAGTGGCGGCGTCAGGCTGCGCGTCAGCACATGGAAATCGCTGGTCTTGAGCTTGAGCACCACGGTACGCGCGATCCGCCCTTCTTCACGTTCCGCGGCGGCCCAGGTCTTCTCGGCGAGCCGACGGATGTGCGGTTCGAGCTGATCGAGGCTGAGATCGTGCTCGAAGGTATCCTCGGCCGATACTTGCAGCGTCGGCCGATCGGGCTCGACGGCGTTGTCGTCAATGCCACGCGCGAGTTCGTAAAGCCGCCGACCCCAACGGCCGAAACACTGTTCGAGCGCCTCCGCCGGCACGGCACGCAATTCGCCGATCGTGGCAACACCCATGTCCGCGAGCCTGCGGTTCATCACCTTGCCGACGCCGGGAATCTTTCCGACCGGAAGCGGCGTGAGAAAAGCCTCGACCTGCGCCGGACGAATCACGAACAGGCCGTCGGGCTTGCGCCAGTCCGAGGCGATCTTGGCGAGATACTTGTTCGGTGCGACGCCCGCCGAAGCGGTGAGCCGGGTTTCCGCGCGGATCGCCTTGCGGATCGCCTGCGCGATCGCCGTCGCCGACGGCAGTTCAATTTTCGGCAGCGTGACGTCGAGATAAGCCTCGTCCAACGACAGGGGTTCGATAAGGTCCGTATAGCGCGAGAAAATTTCCCGTACCTGCCGCGATACGGCCTTGTAGCGCGTGAAGTCCGGCGCCACGAAAACCGCCTGCGGACACAGCCGTTCCGCGCGCGACGCCGGCATCGCCGAGCGCACGCCGAACTTGCGCGCCTCGTAGCTCGCCGCGCATACCACCGAGCGCGCCCCGCGCCAGGCCACGACCACCGGCCTGCCGCGCAGCTTGGGCGCGTCGCGCTGCTCGACCGACGCATAGAACGCGTCCATGTCCACGTGCAGAATCTTGCGTTGCGGAATGGTCACGCCAGGACTTCCCAATCGGACAATGGCCTTCAGGATAAGCCCGCCAGGCTCCGCCACGGCCGTCTAGCGGGAAACTTGGAACCCTGCTATTATCTATCGGCAAGCATCTCGCCTTGCGTATCAATCCAACCGACCCGGAGAAACCATGAAAACCGCTATTCTTTCTGCTCTGCTGTTGACCGCCGTCGCGGCGGCACCGGCACCCTCTCTCGCCAAAGGTTCGCACATGCCGAGCAAGGCTGTCATTGCTCAGCAATTCCAGATCTGGGACGCTGCCCTGCAGACGCTTGACCCCAAAAAAGTCGCCGCGCTTTACTGCTCGCCCGGCGCAGTACTCCTCCCGACCGTGTCGAACCAGGTAAGGACTACCCCCGCCGCGATTACCAACTACTTCGAGTACTTCCTGAAATCCAAGCCAAAGGGCACAATCGACGAGTCTTACATTCGCGTCCTCGGCCCCCACACCGCAATCAACTCCGGTATCTACACCTTTGCCCTGACGCAGGACGGCAAGGTTGACCACGTCCAGGCCCGCTTCACCTACGTGTATCAAAAAGTGCACGGCAAGTGGTGCATTATGGATCACCATTCTTCGGCCATGCCGGAAAAAAGCTAAGCGAACTATTTTCCGCATCAATAATCAATAAGGTATGAACACGCCGCCCCCTCTTCCTTCAAGGGAGAGGGGCGAGCGTAAAACAGCCTCTCGCTCCGCGACAATACTTCTCGCCTCAAGCTTCTCCACAAAATAAACAAAAAGAAAAACGCCTGCGGCATTTACAATGCGGTGAACCGTCAGCGGCCAGATTCACACGCCACTCTGCCGAAACCGCATTCATGCCCGGGTTATTAACGCCCATAACACTTCCTCTCCGCAACCCGGAATTCACTGCTTGCGAGGCGACCGTGTTGCAGACGCGAAGTGTTGCGCGAAGAAGGCGACGATCAGACCGAAGACAAGCATGGCGGCGAGGTTGCCCAGGAACTTGTCGGGCGTGAAACGGTGGAGGAGATCGTAGACGGTCAGGTTGTGCTTCGGCCAGGCCGCGGATAGCGGCACGACGACGTAGTTCATGACGACGAAGATCACAAAACCGTAAAGCACGCCGCCGCGCATCCAGTGCCGCGTCAGCCAGCGCATCCGCATCGCCGCGACGACGTAGATGGCCGCGATCACGAGCGACATGCCCCACTGCAATCCGAGCCCCAGCAATGCCGTCGGCATTCCGCCGTAAAACGACGCCTTGCCGAGTACGCCGCTCGCGATGGCGTGGAGGATCACGACCGGATTCAGCCAATTGATCAGCGCGGCCGCGCCGACATCCAAGGTGCCTGCGACGAACCCTCCGCAGAGGATGGCCTTCAATGCGGAACGATGACTGTCTTTCATGGCGAACTCCTGGAGTGAACGGATACTTTAGCGCTTAAAGCCCATTTCCAGTCCCTGCTCCCTCTCCCTTGACGGGAGAGGGTTGGGGTGAGGGTGAAAAACATCTTGCATCGCTTCGCGATATACCCCTCATGCCTACCTTCTCCCGCAAGGGGAGAAGGAGTAAAACTCCCGCGCCGCACCCCTGCCCACTCCGCTTCGCAAAGAGGGAATCGAGGTAGCACGTTGCGCATGTCCTGGCGCGTCTTTACGGCAAATTTTACCAGGCCGTTTCGCTATCGCTTTTCGTGCGGACTTGAGGCGAATTCGTAGCCGAAGCGGCGAGCGGTTGCTTCGGTGTGCCGCGCTATCGTCGCAAGTTCTTCGGCATCGAATCGCGGATCGTAATAGGACGGGAAGCGGATGGTTTCCGCCATGCGCGCTATCTGTTCGTCCGCATCGCCAAGCCGGCAGTGGGCGAAAAGCGCGGCAAGCGTTGCGCGCGGCTCGCGACAGAGATCTTCGTAGCGCACGACGAGCACGGCGTCACGCAAGGCCGCATTCGCCTCGAGACTATCGGCGACGTAGCCGTAAAGGTGGTTCCAGTAGCGCGCCCAGCCCTCGACCTCGCGCCCTTCCTTCCAGCAATGCTCGACGGCGGCGGCGACCGCTGAATCACCGGCATTGATCGGGCGGCGATCCAGGCCGAACTCGAAGTGACCGACGCGGCGCATGTAGGCAAGTGCGCGCGGATGTTCCTTTTCCGCCGCGCAAAAAAGTGCGTGCTGCTTCATCAGCGACGCGATATGCCAGGCGGGGTCGCGCACGGCGATCACGAAACGCGCATCCGGGAAAAGCTTCAGGAGATATTCGCAGCGAGTCAGATTGTAGTTGCCCTTGGCGAGATAGCGGCTCGCCTTGCGCAGCATGAGCAGCTTGCGGATATGGTCACGGTAAAACGCTTCAAATTCCGGATTTGCGGTCTCGGCGACCAGAACCTGGTTTGCGGTGGTATTGTGCGCCGCGGGGAAAAAAGCCACCCACAGCATTTCCTCGAAGGCTTCCGGACTTTCCGGCGTAACGCGGATACCGTCTCGGTGCGAACGCTCGACGGCCTTCTCTTCCTTTCGCGGCAGCTTGTCCAGAAAACCATTCCACCAGCAGGGCGTGAAGACCGGCGGATAGTCACGGTAGCGATGCGTGGCGGCGTCGGGATGATCGGCGAGCGCTTCAAGGAGAATTGTGGTACCGGCGCGCGCGAGTCCGCTTACGTAGATCGGTTGACCGACGCGCACGTCTTGCAGCGATTCCGCGAACACGCGGGTTTCCATGTTCCCCAGACGAATCCAGAATCGTGGATGGCGGGCGATCAGGCCGCCGAACAGATGCGCCCAGCCGTCGGGTTCGAAGTCTTCGTAACCCTCTTGCATATGATCGTTCATGTCAACGGATGCGGAAGGCGAACTTGAAGACCAGAGAGACGACAAGCAGCACGGCGAAGAATATGGCCTCCCAGCCGCGCAGCCAGGACGGGCCGAAGCCGAGATAGGTCTTTGCCGGTACGGCGACGGCGATGCGTTCGCCGGGTCCGCTGGCGGGCAGGTAGCCGTTGGGATCGCCGAAGAAGACGTTCCACCACTGCTGTTTGGTGACGGCCGGCAGCGGCAGCTTCATGACGACGTCGGCGACGCGCTTCCCGACGTCATTGACAACGACGATTTCGGGCCGCGCCGCAATGCCGGCCGTCTTCCATTGCGCATGCAACTGTGCGGGGACAACGCCGAGTTGCGCCGCGGTATAGGGAGTCGGAAACCGGTAGCCGTAGGCTGAATACAGCCACGAGAGCAGGAACAGCAACGGCAGCGACGCGACCACCGCCGGCACCAGAATCACGACAACCTGTTTGAAGGCCAGGGCAAGCGAGTGGCGCATCAGCGGGAACGCGGCCTTGAATTCGCCCTCGTGCGCATCGAGCGCCTGCTGCGACTGCTTGATGCGGAGCTTGAGATCCACGATCATCTTCTGGGGCGAAAACAGCCAGTAAAGCCCCATCGGAACGAGCGCACCGACCACGCCCCAGACAACGAGACGCGCTACGGGCGGCAAGGCGCCCGCCATCAGCGCGTCGGCGCGACCGAGAAACGGATTCAGAAGATCAAAGAAGCCCATCGCCGCTTGCAGGTTGCGTCGCCAATGCGATCGTCACTCGCCTTCCTTTACATCCGCAGCGCCGTTCTCCTGCGGCGCCGTGGCATCGCGCTGCATCTGATCCGGGTTTTTCTTCTGCTTGCGCCGTTTTCTCATGCGCCGCAGGGGCCACAGGACAATATAGAGAATCGCCGAGCCGATCACGGCGATCAGCGCCCACAACGCTCCGAGCAGGCTGATGCCCGCGCCCGGGCCGACATACGCCTGTGCGGACAAGGGAACCGCCGCCAGCGCAACACCCGCCAATATCAAAGGGATAAATCGTTTGCTCATTTTTTCTTCTCCTGTTGCTGGCCTTTAACTTCATGCAGAAAATCCGCATCGAGCCAGGAAGACGCAATCCGCGTGGCAATGGAGACGATGGGAATGTATTCGTTTCCGGGACCGCGCCGAATCGGGTTCACGAACTTCCAGACGATCTCGTCCTGTGGCGTTACTTCGAGCAGGGTTCCGGCCTGCTCTTCGGTAATCAGCGTATCGCCGTTCGGCAGACGCTGCTCGCCGCCGCGTATTCCGCTCTGGAAGAAATGATCCTTGTCGCCGTGATAGCTCCACACCGTCGCGAGCGTCGTCGGGTTGAACTCGATGACCTGCGAACGGCCGCCGGGATCGAAACGCCCGTTATTGTCGAAAACGATGATGTTGCCATCGGGCAGAAGATCCGGGTAGTGCTGACCGATCCACGGTCCGTGCAACGCCCAGACGATCTTGCGCTGATCGGGATCAAGCACGGCGATCGTGTTCATTTCGCGGAAGGAAATCAGAAGATCGCCGGCCCTGGCGTAGGGAAAATTCGCGGCCAATTCCGGCGTGATGACCTGAACCGCATTGGTGTGCAGGAAGTCGCCCGTCCCGGCCACGGAAAACCACGGCAGGCTCGCGAACAGGCGTCCGTATTCGGAATGCAGCAGCGCCGGCGTCAGCGGAATCTTTTCGAGCAGTTTCCCCTGCGGCGAAAGGATGGACACGTAGTCCTCGATCCACGGCGATTTGAGCTGCGTAAAACGCGTGATCGGCGTGTTGACGATCGCCTGGGTGAGAACGTACACCTTTCCGTCCGGACCCACGTCGAGATCGTGGTGCGTGTGCGCCATGTATTTCCAGATCAGATGCGAATTCCGATCCATCTTGACCAGGCCGTAGCCCCAGGGCGTGTCGCCGACGCCGATGTAGAGCGCGAGCAGATCGCCGTTTGGATACACGTAGGCCCGGGTGATGGCGATGTTGGACGGCGGCACCGGATGCTTGACCTCGGCGGATTCGTCCCAGAAACTCCTGTATTCCATGTGCCATTCGTGGACGACGCGCCCATGCATGTTGATGAGGAACACCTCCTGCGCGTGCGAGGAACTGTAGAGCGTGTAGCCGTTATCGGCCTTTTGCGGATCGTAAACAACGACGCCCTTCTCTCCGTTCCTGGCCTTTCTCCACAGGTCGGTGCGGTAGGGATCGGAATACTCGGTCTTTTGCTTGAACAGCGAATGGCCGGCCAGATTGGCCTGATACAGAAAGTGGTAGGGAAAAGCCTGATTGAGAACGAGGAGCCCGCCCGCGATGAACACCAAAACGGCAATGGCGAGCAGAAACAACAGAAAAGGGAGCTTCTTCATTGGTCTTGAATATCCTGGCTGTATTTCGACGTGTTTTGCGTTTCTTCAAGGATACACGAAAAAGCGAGGTTCTCTTGAAAAGAAGAGATTCTGCGCAGCCGACCACGTTCCGGCAGTCTGGGACGATCTGCGCCGCCGTCCGGCTGCATGAGAGTCAAGAATATCTCATGAGTTCCTTGACTCGAACAAAAGGAGCCCTCATAATTCGTCCTGCCGCTGGCGTCCTGCCCGGAGCAGGACTTGGGAAGCCGGTGCGCCCGTATCGTGCAGAGGTCGAGGGATTTTGTTTTTACCCCTCACCCCAACCCTCTCCCGCAAGGGGAGAGGGAGAACTGGACGAAGCGGGCAATTCCGGCGCTGCCCCCGCAACGGTAGGCGAGTCAATCGCCCGTCATGAAGCCACTGCGCGCGAGCGCGGGAAGGCGACGGGTTAGGGTCGGGAATCGTTCCGACCGCTCGCGAGCCCGGAGACCGGCCACGGCATTCGTGTCGGTGCTGCGGCGGGCGGCTTCCGGAGCATTTCATGCTCCCTTCTTCCTCCGCAGACCGGCTTTGCAAGCGGGTCGGCTGCTGAGGTACACCATCATGTTTCGTTCCATTCTTTCCATTGCGGCATTGTTCGCCGCAACCACGGCATTTGCACAAGATGTCACCCAACTCACTCCCATCGTCGTCACGGCGCCAACCGGTACGCCACAGCCGCTGGATGCGACGCTCGCTCCAGTGATCGTCATCGGACCGGATGCGCTCGCCTCCTTCGGCAATGCCGACATCGCTTCCGTACTCAAGTTCTACGCCGGACTCGACGTCGCCAGGAACGGCGGTCCCGGCCAGCCCGCGTCGCTGTTTCTCCGCGGCACGGGGAGCGCCCAGACGCTGGTCCTGATAGACGGCATCCGCGTCAATTCGGGCGACACCGGCGGTGCTCCCATCGCGGACATCAGCGCCGCCGGCGTGGAGCGCGTGGAAGTGGTCGAGGCGCCACGTTCGGCGCTCTACGGTTCGGACGCGATCGGCGGCGTGGTGTCCATCACGCTCAAGCAGGCGCAGCGTGAGGGCTTCGACTGGGGCGCCGCGCTCGGCGGCGGCCACTACGCCAGCCGCAGCGTGGATGCGCACGCGGGCGGAGGCAACGGCACCTTCTTCGGCGGCGCAGATTTCAACTGGTTCGAGACGGCGGGATTCCCGCCCCTGACCGCAAGCAACAATACAAGCGCCTACCGCAACCAGAGCGTGCACGCGGAATTCGGCGCCCGCAACGATTCGAGCGAGGCCTACGCGACGTTCTGGCGTTCCGCCGGCACCAGCGACTACCTCGATTTTTTCCTGAATCCGGTGAGCGAGGACTACGACAATCGCGTCGCCGGCCTGCATCTCGCGAAACGTATCAACGACACCTGGCACAGCCGCGTGATTCTCGGCCAATTTTTTGAAGGCATCGAGCAGATGCAAAGCCCGGACTACACCCGAAGCTGGCGCAACTCGCTCGACTGGCGCAACGACGTGAACGTCGGCGACTACCAGCTGCTGAGCGCGGGCGTATTCCTCGCCCACGAGCATGTGGCCGCGCTCTCTTACGGCACGGGCTACGACGACATCACAAGAACTCGCGCGCTTTATGCGCAGGACCAGATCCACTTCGGCGCGCACCGCATCGCGCTCGCCGGACGCGAATCGCATTTCTCAAGTTTCGGCGACCAGTTCACCTGGAACGCAGACTACGGCTTCTCCTTTGCAAACGACTGGCGCCTCAGCGCAGGCGCGGGGACGGGATTCCGCGCGCCCTCGGCGACCGATCGTTTCGGCTACGGTGGCAATCCCGATCTCAAGCCCGAATACTCGCACAGTCTGAATGCAGGGCTGTACCGGAACATCGGCCCGCATGCCGTTATCGGACTCAATCTCTACCGCAATCGCATCGCCGATCTCATCACCTTCGAGGCGACCTCGACCGGCGGCCAGGAAGAAAACATCGGCCGCGCGACGATCACCGGC
The DNA here is from genome assembly GCA_963843735.1 of uncultured Gammaproteobacteria bacterium. Classification (GTDB taxonomy): domain Bacteria; phylum Pseudomonadota; class Gammaproteobacteria; order JAKDMP01; family JAKDMP01; genus CAWJLN01. The sequence goes on along the minus strand of CAWJLN010000006.1, from coordinate 69,327 downwards.
GTAAACCTCTCCGCCCGCCTCGCCTACGGGCCCTGGCACATCGAACCGGCGCTCAACTTTCAGCGCCCGCTGAACGACGAGACCGGCGGCTACCTTCCCCGGCGCTCGCGCCGTAGCGCCACCCTTAACCTCGGCTATGACATCGGGCGCTGGCGCATCGGCGCGCATTTCCTCGCCGCCGGACCGAGCAAGGACTCGGACTTCAGCACCCTGACCAACGCCGGCTATCTGCTCACCGATCTCAGCGCCGGCTTCGGGTTCGCAACACACTGGCGGCTCAAAGCCCGCATCGAAAATCTCTTCGACGTGCACTACGAAACCGCCGCCGGCTACGCGAGCGCGGGCCGGGGGCTCTATCTGGCCTTAAGCTATGAGATGCAGTAATCGGAGAAACGCACCATGGGAAATCGCCTGAGCCGCATCTACACCCGCACCGGCGACGACGGCACGACCGGACTCGCCGACGGCAGCCGCGTCGCCAAAACCGGCGCGCGGGTCGAGGCCTACGGCACGGTGGACGAACTGAACGCCGCGCTCGGGCTGGTGCTCGACACGGCCGTTCCTGCACCGGTACGCGAAGTGCTCCTGCGCGTACAGCACGAACTTTTCGATCTCGGCGGAGAATTCGCGACGCCCGGCGCCGAGACGATAAAAACCGAAACCGTCGTGCGACTCGAATCCGATCTCGATGCCTTCAACGCCGCGCTGCCGCCGCTCAAGGAATTCATTCTCCCCGGCGGCGGCAGCGCGGCGGCCGCCTGTCATCTCGCGCGCACCGTCGCGCGCCGCGCCGAACGGCGCGCCTTTGCGCTCGCCGCCGAAGAAAGCGTGAACGCGGAAAGCCTGCGCTATCTCAACCGGCTTTCCGATCTGCTCTTCGTGCTCTGTCGCGTGTTGACGCGCGCCGCCGCGGGAGAAGAAATACTCTGGGAAAGCGCGCGGCTAAAGCGCACGCAGAAAAACGACGCGTTCTAATTGAAGAGGCGGCGGCGCGCGGTATCGAGATCGCGACAGACGACGACGGCCGCTTCGAGGATGCGCGGCGAGGCGCGGCCGAGGACGTTGCCGGGCACGGTAAACAGGTTGCCGGACTTGACGGCCGCAAGCCACGGCCAGCGCTTCCACGACGCAAGACGCGCCGACGCGCGCGTATCGCCACCGGTCAGAATCGCCTGTGGATTGCGCGCAAGCACCGCCGCCCGGCTCACCACCGACGCCAGCTCGCCGAGATCGGAGAAGATATTCCGCCCGCCGCAAAGCGTGAGTACCTGGCTGATGAACTGCGTGCCGCCCACGGTGTAAAGCGGCTTTGCCGATATTTCATAAAAGACGCTGACCGGCTTGCGTCTGGCATAGGCACGCGCGAGACGCCCGCGTTCGCGCAGGAAGGCCTGTGCCGCGCGCCCGGCCGCTGCCTGCGTGCCCGCAGCCTTGCCGACGAGCCGGATTTCGTCCGCGATGTCCGTCAACTTGCGCGGTGCGAACAGGACGAGCGGCAATCCGAGTCGCACAAGCGCCTTGCGCGCCGCCGGCGGCGTCGCACTCGCCCAGGCGATGACAAGATCGGGCTTGAGCGCCGCGATGCGTTCGAGATCGATGCGAAAGGCATCGCCCACGCGCGGCAACTTGCGCGCCGGCGGCGGCCAGTCACTGTAGGCGGATGCGGCGACGAGAAGCGAACCGGCGCCCGCCGCGTACACGATTTCCGTCACGCTGGGGGCCAGGCTCACGATGCGTTTTGCCGGTGCGGGCAATGTAACCTTGTTGCCCAAATCGTCCGTCAACGTCACCGCATCGCCCATGGCCAAAGCAAACGTCGGCACCGCAAGAAATGCAAAAATCAAAAAAATCCCGAGCACTTGTGCTCGGAGGACGGGAAGGGGGTGAAAGATTGCTAGAAGAGCCAACCGAGGAGCGTGACGATTCCGATCACGGCCAGCCAGATCACCACGCCGCGCCAGATCAAATCCACCGCTGCGTGCAGGAGTGCGACTTCGTCCTTCTCGTCGGCGGCAATGCCGCGGATCACGACGCGTCCCGCGCAGAGAACAACTGCGCTGCCGCGATCGAGAAAATGCATCGCGTTCTCGCGGTAGGAACGGCGGATATCGCCCATCGCCTCGTCGAAACTGCCCGCTATCGCATAGGTGAATGCGAGCAGATGCATCGGCACCCAGGCCATCACCAGCTTGAGGCGTTCGGCGACCTGCGCATAGTGGCTTCCCGGACGATCCCTTGCGGCGCGCACGGCGATTGCATCGGCGCAGCGGAACAAGACCGCGCCCAGCGGCCCCAGCAGCGCAAACCAGAACAGTACCGAAAACAGCCAATCGCCGGCCCGCACGAGCGCCGCCTCGGCGAGCACGTGTCCGCATTCCCGCGGATCTTTCGGCGGTTCGCCTTCTAGCAGCAGCGCTGCCGAACGCGTTGCGCCCTCGGCATCGCCCGCTGCCCGCGCCTTGAGATAGGCCGAAATTTCAATATTGAGATTGCGCGGACCGAGGCAAAGCACCAACACCAGCACGGCGTAGATGAAACCGAGCACGGCGCTTGCGCTTGCAAACCCCCAGGCGATCGCCCCCACGACAAAGGCAATCGCAAAACTCGGCGCAAGCGCCGCAAGCAACTGAACGGTGGCGCTCTCCCCGCACGCACGCTCCGCCCAGACGGCAAGCGGTGCCTCGTACCAGCGATGCAGCCGCAAATGCTCAAACAGTCGCAGCACCTGATCCAGCAAAAGCGCCGCCACGATCACAATGAAATTCACGCTCGTTCGCCTCCTTCGTGTTCCCGGTTCCAGGCAATGAGATTGTAACCCGCGGCGCCCAGCGAATCGGCGAGACGCCGCCAATCGAAGGCGGGGCCGGGATCGCTCTTTCGCCCCGGCGCAACATCGGCATGCCCGACGATTCCTCCCTCACAGATCCCGGGCCAGGCGGCAACCAATGCGGGCAGAATGCGTGCGAGCACAAGGTATTGCGCATCCGTGTAGGGAATCGTGTCGGCGCCTTCCAGTTCGATGCCGATGGAGTAATCGTTGCATTCCTCGCGCCCTTTCCACGAGGAGCATCCCGCGTGCCACGCGCGGCGCAGGAAGGAGACGAACTGCACGATCTCGCCATCGCGTCGAACCAGCAAATGCGGCGCGACGCGCAGATCGCGAATCGTTTCGAAATATTCGTGCGTCGAAAAATCCAACCCTGCGGTGAAAAAATCCTCGATCCAGGGTCCGCCGAACTCGCCCGGCGGCAGACTCACACCGTGCAGCACGACAAGTTCTATTGCCGCGCCATCGGGCCGCTCGTTCGCGTGCGGGCTCGGCGAACGCCGCGCACCATCAAGCCAGCCCTGTGCGTCTATCTCCGCAGGCGCTGCCGACACGGCTTCCGTTCCCTGATTCTCTTTCACTGTTGCACAATACACGAAACGAGGCTCGCGTTACGGAACGCACCGAAAAAACCCGCATCCATCCGCCGGTCGCGGCGAGGATCACCGCTCCTGCGGGCAGTGACAACGACCACCGTAAATTTTCAGGGAGCCCGCTCCGTCAGGCGGCGAGCAGGCGCGCGGCTTCGGCCGCAAGCGCCGGAATATCAGGCACCACGGGATGCTCCAGCCCAAGCGCAATTTCGGCGAGCAAGGCCTCGTTTTCGGGTTGAGTGGCCGTGGCCAGAAGCTGCGGCGTAACGCGCAGGATGTAGGGAAATCCCTGCGCGAGTATCGCCATGACACCCGGCTCCAGGGTGTCGGGCGGCGTACGCACGATCACCATGCGCGAACGGCGCGAACGCTCCGGTAGCGGCGCACCGAGCAAAGGCTCCACCGCCAGCAACGGGATCATCCCGCCGCGCCAGCGCACTCGTCCGGCAAGCCACGGCGGCATGCCGGGAAGCGGTTGGGGCTCGGCGAGCGAACGCACTTCTTCCACTATGCTGCGCGGCAGTATGAGTTTGCCCGTGACCAGCGGAAGCAGGATGCAGAACAGTTCGCGCCGGTCTTCCGTCATCGTTTCATTCCTGTTCCGTCTGCGGGCGGGCGGGCGTTTGCGCGAAATCGGGCACCAGTGAACGGATCGCCGCGATCAGATCGGCATCCTGATAGGGCTTGCCGAGATAGCTTTCGATGCCGATCTGGCTCGCGCGGGCGCGGTGCTTCTCGCCCGTGCGTGAAGTGATGACGATGATCGGAACCTCGCGCAGACGTTCGTCGTTCCTCATATGCCCCGCGAGTTCGTAGCCGTCCATGCGCGGCATTTCGATGTCAAGCAACATGACGTCCGGCCGGTGATCCTGCAATAATTCCAGCGCTTCGACACCGTCCTTCGCCGTCAGCACCCGCGCGCCGTTGCGCTCCAGCAGACGCCGGCTGACGCGGCGCACCGTGATCGAATCGTCAACGATCAGGATCAACGGCCCGGACTTCGCCGTCGGCACACGCTCCATCCCCGGTGCTGTCTCGGCCATCGCTGTCAACTGCGGCAAGGCGCGCACCAGTGCGGAAAGATCGAGCAACAGGCCAATCGAGCCGTCGCCGAAAACGGTCGCGCCGGCTAGTCCTGGCACCCGCGCAAGCTGCGGACCGATCGGCTTGACGACGATTTCACGGCTGCCTTCCATGTCCTCGGCAATCAATGCGATGCGGCGTCCGCCCGCGTCCACCAGCAGCAGCGGTTGACGCGCCGCCTGCTCGTCGGACGGAGGCGGCGCTTCGCCGAGAACACGGGCAAGGGAAAGCAACTCGTAGCGTTCGCCACCGTATTCGTACGCCGGCGCCTCCGCTTCGAGCAACTGTGCAAGTTCGGCGCGCGCGGGTCGGGCGACGCCGGTGATGCTCGCGAGTGCAACCGGGTAGCGCGTGGTGCCGACCCGCACCAACAGAACCTGGGTGATGGCAAGCGTTGCCGGCAGGCGCATGCGGCAACGCATGCCTGCGAGCGGCGTGGATTGAATCTCGATGCTGCCGCCGATCTGACGTACTTCGGCTGCGACCACGTCCATGCCGACGCCGCGCCCGGCGGACTGCGTCACGGTAGCCGCGGTGCTGAAGCCGGGGCGATACACAAGCTCGGCGATTTCCGCTTCCGTCAGCTGGGCATCGGCCGCAACGATGCCTTCGGCAACCGCTTTCTCGAGGATGGCATCAATGTCGAGTCCACCCCCATCGTCCGCCACCTCGATCAGCATGTCGCCACCGTCGCGCCTGAACGCAAGCTCGATGCGCCCGGTCGCGGGTTTGCCTCGGCTCGCACGCAGTGCTGGCTCCTCGATGCCGTGCACCACGGCGTTGCGCAGCAAATGCTCCAGCGCCGGAAGTATGTGGCCGAGAAGCTGGCGGTCCATTTCGCCTTCCATGCCGCTCAGTTCGAGTTCCACGCGCTTGCCGCTTTCCTCGGCGAGTTGGCGCACCACCCGGCGCAGGCGCGGAACCGAGAGCACGAACGGCACCATGCGGGTGCGCATCAACGCATCCTGCATTTCGGCATTCACGCGGCCCTGGCGATCTAGCAGTACGTTCGCCTGGCGCAATTCGGTCGCGAACAGCGAACGCAGACTCGTGAGATCCGCGACCGCCTCGGAAAGCGAACGGGAAAGTTCGTGCATGCGCGTATAACGATCGAATTCCAGCGGATCGAAGTCGGGCGCCGCGGCTTCCGGCCGCTGTTCGTAACTGGAGAGAATCTGCGCCTCGGTTTCGATTTCCAGTTCGCGCAACTTGTTGCGCACGCGCTCGACCGTACGATCCAGCTCACTCAGATGCACGTTCATGTTGTTCAGTTGCTGCTCGATGCGTGCACGGTAGATGCTGACCTCACCGGCATTGTTGATCGAGGATTCGAGCAGATCGGCGCGCACTCGCGCCATCTCGTGACGCGGATGCGCAAGGCCGCGCTCGGCCGGCTCCGCCGCGGTTTCCTCAACCCCTCCGCTTTCTTCGAGCACAAAGTCGCGCTCGATGTCCGCCGCCGCCTCGTCCGCAGCAGGCGGTGCAATTTCTTCGGTTTCTTCACGCGGGCGACGATCCGGTTCGCCGCCCGAAAAGCTGCGCAACTCGGCGAGGATCGCGGCATCGAACGGCACCCGTCCGTCGCCGCTCACATGCGCCAACATCCGGTGCAGACGATCCAGTGCGCGCTCGACAAGCCGCAACAATTCGTCCGAGACCGCAACACGCTCGTCGCCGACCCGGATGAGCAACGCTTCGAGTTCGTGCGTCAGATCGGCGAGGGGCAAAACGCCGGCCATGCGCGCCCCGCCCTTTAGCGTATGCAGACGACGCAGCAGATCGTTCAGCGGCTCGGCGAGATGATGATTCTGCATCCAGGCATGGATCGCCGCATCCGATCCGTCGAGCAATTCGCTCGCTTCCGTCGTGAATACCTGCGCAAGTCCCGCATCGAATGCCGTCTGCTCATTGAGATTCACCACGGCGTCCGGACGTCCGTCGTCGCCCCCGGCCTCCGGCGCTTCGCCCTGCTCCGGCTCCGGCTCCGACTCGCCGGCAGGTTCCGCGGCCGCCGCTTCGTCGAGCGCGCTCTGCAAAGTCTGCGCACGCGCCACCACCGGCTCCCAGTCGGGCAGTGGCAGGGACGCATCTGCGTACGCGGCCAGCAGTTGCGCGCCCATTGCCGCCGCGGCCTCGAGCGTCGGGGCCAGGGAGTCTCCGGCCTCCTTGCCCTCGCCGATCCGGCGCAGCGACGCATCGAGCGGAGAAAACAGCGCATCCATTTCGACGACACCGGCCATGCGCGCACTGCCCGACAGGGTGTGTACGGCGCGCTGCAGTTCGGCACCGACGACCGTCTCGCCGCCGGCCACGGCCTCGAGCCAGGCGTGCAGGCTGGCAAGATGTCCTTCGGTTTCGCGCCGATAGATGCCGTAGAGCACGGGTATCTAGACGCGGAATCGGCGCCTCCTCGATCGAAGCTTCCTCGATCCCGGCGTCCGCGGCCAACTCCGCCTCGGAAGTTTCCTCAGGGGTAGTTTCCGCCGCGGGATACGCGATGGGTTCTTCTTCGATTGCGCCGGATTCGGCCGTATCGGATTCGATGAGGCCGGACTCCGCGGCAAAGGCAAATTTCTCGCCTGCCGCACGATCCGTTTCGGTTTCTTCCGCGGCCGTCAGACTCTCGTCGCGCACCAACCGCTCGGCGCGCTCCAGCAACGCACGCACATCCGCGCTCGGCTCGGCGCCGGTATCAAATTGCTCCCGCAATTCGCTCAGGGCGCCAATGGCCTCGCCCACGGCGGCGATGATCGGTTCGGCCGGCGGCAGAGTGTAATCAAGGACGCGGTTGAGCAGATTCTCGTAGGCCCAGGCGAGTTCTCCCAGACGTTGCGCCCCCACCATCCGCCCGCTGCCCTTGAGCGTGTGGAAAGATCGGCGAAGAACGGCGAGGGCATCGCGGTCGTCGGGATTTTCCCGCCATTCGGGATAAGCCTGTGCGAGAGCTTCGCCCACTTCCACAGCCTCATCCAGAAAGACCGCGACAATCTCGGGGTCGGCGCCGGCCATGCGCACGGGCGGCAGTTTGGTCGGAGCCATGGGCGCAGGCGGCGCGAGCGGTGGCGCCTCTGCGAGCGGCGGCTCAGGCGGCGCGAACGTTTGAGATCCTTCCACTGCAGGCGCATCCTCGATCCCCAGCGCCTGCAATGCGCGGTCCGCATTCGCGAGCATCGAGTCCGACGCGACGCGGCCGCGCTGCAAGGTTTCCAGGTAATACTCAATGCTGACCACGGCATCGGCAAGCCGATCAAGCTCCATGCGTTCGGGCAATTCGGGGCTCGCCGTGAGTCGTTCGAGATAGCGCGCGATGCGCCGCATCGGCGCCGCCACCTCGTCGAACGTGAGAAAGGCAAGCGTGCGTGCGAGTGAATCGGCAAACAAGGGCAATTCCCACCGTTGCGTCGCGGCAGCCGGATTGTGCAGATACTCGGCAATCGCCTCCTTGATGCGGGAAATATCGGCAAGCGCCTCGCGCATACCGGCCACCCGCGCACCGCGCTCGGCAACCGCCTGGGGGGCCTCGGCGGAACCGGCAAGAAAGGCCTCGACATCACTTTCGACGCCGATCAATCCAGTCGCGAGACCGAGCAGCGCATCCTGCGTCACCTCGTCACCGGCGACCAGTTCCAGCACCGTTTCGCGTTGTCGTTCGATGTGTGTGCGTGCCTCCTCCAGGCCCAGCATGTCGAGCGCGTCGCGTACTTTCTTGAGCATGCCGACCAACGGTTCGAGATCGGAGGGATTGCCGCTGCGGGTGCGCACGAAAAGGTCTATGTGATCGCGCACCCGGCCGAGATCTTCGAGTATTGCGCCGGCGGCGCTCGCCAGCAACGCCGAACCGACGCCGCCGGCGGTTGCGGGTGTTTCCTCTGCGTCTTCGAGGCCGAAATTGCCGCGGATCGCGAGCACCCGTTCGCCGTTCGAATGCGCGTGTTCGAGTTCGGCGAGCATGCTCTCGACCAGCGCCTCCGGTGGCGCTTCGGCCACGGCGGCCTCGGAGCCGATAGCCAGCCGCTTGAGTTCGCGATCCACCTGTCCGAGTGCGCGCTTGACGGCCAGCGTCGGCGCGATGCCGCCGTCGTCCAGCGCCTCCAGCAAGCCGCCCGTCACCCACAGGAATTCGAATACCGGCGGGCTCGTTGCGGCGGCCTCCAGTTGCGCCACGACCTCGCGCATGCGCGCAAGCGCAGGCTTGTCTTCCCGGCCCTGATAAAAGGCCAGCAGGGCCGCCTGATAGCGCGGACGCAGACGCGCGGCCAGCGCCACCGGATCCTCGCCGCCCGCGCGCGCCGGCACCGGCAGCGGCGCCGGCCGACCGAGACGCTCGCGGGCAAGCGGGGCCTTGCCGAGCCCGGCGCGTAGTTCATTGACGATGGGAAGAAGTGCTGCGGGCGTATCGCGCATGCCCGCGGCCATGCGCTCCAGATATCCGCTGAGTTCGAGGCTCGCGCGCATGAGCACTTCGAAGTTGCGCGAATCCGCCGGACGGCTTCCGTCGCGGATCGCGCGCGCAAGCTCCTCCATGTGTCCGGCCAGCATCTCGCCGCCGCGCACGGCGATCATCGCGAACGTGCCCGCTGCCTGATGCGTACTCTCGATGAACTCGTCGAGCAATACCTGCTTTTCGGGTTCCTCCGCATAGGCATCGAGGCGCCGACGCGCCGACTCGAGCGCGCGCTCAAGCTCGGTCTTGATCCAACTCAGCGAGTCGAGACTGGCGGTGGACATGCGGTTTTCGTGTTCCGTATTACCGAAGGCCTTCAGGCCTGATGCCCGGCGGTCGAGTATGCAGGCGATGAAGGCGCTTCCCCGGCCTCCGTACTGGGCAGGGTGAAGCCCGACACCGAACGGCGCAGTTCCGCGGAGAGGACGGCGAGCTTGCCGATCGAGCGCGCCGTCACTGCCGTGCCCTCGGCCGTCTGCGAGGTGATTTCCTGAATCACGCCCATGGTGCCCGATACCTCGCCCGCCACCGTCGCCTGTTCGCGCGCGGCGCCGGAAATGATTTCGACGAGCTTCGCGATCGTGTCCGACACCTTTTCAATCTCATCGAGCGCGTGACCCGCGTTCTCGGCAAGATGGGCGCCGCTCACCACCCCGGAGGTGGACTGTTCCATGGAGAGGATCGCCTCGCTGGTGTCGGACTGAATCGTGCGCACCAGGGTTTCGATCTGGCGCGTCGCCGATCCGGCGCGCTCGGCGAGCCGCTGTACTTCGTCGGCGACTACGCCGAAACCGCGCCCGGCCTCGCCCGCGGTGGAGGCCTGGATTGCGGCGTTAAGCGCAAGAATGTTCGTCTGCTCCGCAATATCGTTGATGAGTTCCACAATGTCGCCAATCTCCTGCGAGGATTCGCCGAGACGCTTCATGCGCTTCGAGGTTTCCTGAATCGCTTCGCGGATGTTGGTCATACCTTCGATCGTGCGCCGCACCGCCTCGCCGCCGTTGTGCGCGACATCCACCGAGCGACGCGCAACCTCGCTCGCTCGCTCGGCGTTCGCCGACACCTGCTCGATGGAACCCGCCATTCGGGTGATGGACTCGGTGGCGGAGCTGATCTGGCGGCTCTGGTTCTCGGAAGCCTCGGCCAGATGCGAGGCGGTCGCCTCGGTCTGGCGGGCGGTGGCGTCCACTTCGACCGCCGTGTCGTTGATCGTCACCACCAGTTCGCGCAGCGCCTCCACCGTGTAGTTGATGGAATCCGCAACCGTGCCGGTAATATCCTCGGTCACTTCAAGATGCACCGTAAGATCGCCGTCGGCAAGCGTGCTCAACTCGTCGAGCAGACGCAGGATCGCCTCCTGGTTGCGTTCGTTCTGCAGCTGCTGGGCGCGTGCCGACCGGCGTGCATCGCCCGTCAACTGATAGCGCAGGACGAGCAAAATGATGAGCACGAGCGCGATGCCGCCGAGCACGTAGCCGTACAGCGGCTTGAACAGGCGTGCCGCACGCTGCGCCTGATAGGTCTGTTCAATCGTCTGCGCGTCGCCGAGCATGGAGGGACTTGCCGCGGCTATCGTCGCCGCCGCCTGATGCCAGGCGACGATGTTCGCCGCAAGCGGAACAAGCGTCTGCAGATTGTCGTTCAGCGTCCTGTAGTTACGCTGTAACCTACCAAGATCGGCCTGCAACGCGGGCACATTCGGCAGGGCCGTAATGTTCATCTTGGCTGATCCGTTGGCAAGCGCATCGAGCACGTCGCCGAAACCGTTGACGTTCTCCGTGAAGGCATTGGCCGTTGCGGTGAGATTACCCCGGCCCGCGAACAGCGATTCCATCTCGCGCCCGATCGTTGCTGCGACGATCGGTTGCCCGGCAACCGTGGCCATGAGACTGCGGGAAGCGTTGTTGTCGGCGAGATGCCCGAGCAGCGTGTTCCAGTCGGCGATGTAGGCGGGCAAGGTGTTACGCACCGCCTCTGCGGCCTGATCCGCTACCAGGACCGAATCCCTGGACCGGGCGATGGTCTGTACCGAGCGATTCACGCTCGACCAATGCTGCTGCAGCGAGGCGACATTGGAAGCCACCTGCCCCTTGGCCGCCGGCAGCAACGTCGCCGGATCGCCGTTGCCCATGATTGCGATCGCGGACTGCATCCGATCGGCACCGTGGCCCAGCGCGCCGAACGCATCGGAATCGCCGGCGAGCGCGTCGGCGGCATTTTTCGCTAGCGCCTCGGATTGCACCGCCGCGATAGAAGCGTTGCCGAGAAACTCGTTGTCGTAGGTGGCGCTCTGCGCGACGAGAAAGAAGTCCGCCGCCGCGGCCACGATGCACAGCAACGCGAATATGCCGACGAAGTAGGTGAGGACCGTGCCTCGCGCGGTGTTAGTTTGAGTCTGAGCCATGATTGATTACCTCAAAACCTGTTGTTCATAAACGATGATGCATTCGCATTCACGAAGCCGCCTGCAGGAAGGCTTCGGATGCGACCAGATCGTGCAGCCCAATCACTGCCCAGCGCTCGTCCTCACGTGCATAAGCGCCGAGCAGAAACGGGGCGATGGATGCGGGCAGACGCTCGGGATGGGCGCCGGCGTCGCGCGCGGTAAAACGGCGGAAGCCGATGACCTGATCCACCAGGAGACCAACGACAATGTTCGGGTGGTTGACCACGATCACGCGGCTCGCGCGCGAGCGCGGCGACTCGCCGAGCCCGGCCCAGCGCGCAAGGTCGGTCACCGGCACCAACTGTCCGCGCACGTTCGCGATCCCGAGCAGCCAGGGCCTGGCCCGTGGAACGCGGGTGACGCCCGGCCAGGTGATCACTTCGCGGATTTCGGTGCGGGCGGCGACGAAGGTATGCTCGCCGATCGCGAACGCAACCCCCACCCACAGCGTCTCGTCGGCGCCGTGTTCGCCGGCCTCGGCGCCGAGGGTTACCGCTTCCAGCGCGCACAACAAATCGAAGGGACGATCGCGCAGGGCGACCAGGGACTCGGTCTGCATTTCAGGCCGTGACTTCGCGGATTTTCGCCACCAGTTCATCGCCGTCAACGGGCTTGGTGAGATACGCGACCGCGCCCTGGCGCATGCCCCAGACCTTGTCGGTGGGCTGATCCTTGTTGGTGACGAAGACAACCGGGATATTCGCGGTTTCCGGATCGCGGCTCAGCCGTCGGGTTGCCTGGAATCCGTTGACGCCTGGCATGACGACATCCATGATGATCGCGTCCGGGTGTGCCTCATGGGCGAGCACGAGGCCCGCCTCGCCGTCATCGGCGTTGATCACCTCGAAGCCGCTCTTTTCGAGCAGCGTACGCATCACGTGGGTTTCCGTGGCGGAATCGTCCACGATCAAGACTTTCGGCATGTGTGATTTCCTCAGTTGACAAGTTGGCGGAACTCCGGTACGTGGCGTTTGACCGCCGCGATCAGTTCATCCCGGGTGAAAGGCTTGGTGAGGTATTCCTCGGATCCGACGACCCGACCCTTGGCGATGTCGAACAGCCCGTCCTTGCTCGAAAGCATGATGATGGGCGTCGTCCGAAAAGCGGGATTGCCCTTTACCAGCGCACAGGTCTGGTAGCCATCGAGCCGCGGCATCATCACGTCCACGAACACCACATCCGGGCGGCTGTCGGCGATCACCGAGAGCGCTTCGAAACCATCGGCTGCGGTAATCACGGTCGCGCCAGCGCGCCCGAGAAGCATCTCGGCCGTACGGCGAATGGTCTTCGAGTCGTCCACCACGACCACCTTGACTCCGGGCAATTCCTTCACCTCGTCATTCACTTCCCGTTCGTCCTCCACACTTGCCACGGCCGAGGGCCAGTCCCGCTTCGGATCCTGCATTGTCGGGTTCATGACACCCCCCGTTGGCCGGCACACGCATGCCTATATAAGTTTTAGCACAATATACGGCGTTAAGCTACTGAGTCAAGGCGACTCGACCCGGCAACGGGTCCGCCGCCGATGCTCGCAAAGCAGACCCGCAGGAACCAAGGAGCCAGATTCAGCCATGTCGAAACCCACACCCCCGGAACCGCCAGCTCGCGCCCGTAAGGCGTCCCGCGCGCCCCGCCTGGCGGTGGTGATGGACCCGATCGAGGCCATTCATCCGGAAAAAGACACCACGCTTGCCCTGCTGCTCGAAGCCGAACGGCGCGGCTACGCGCTCAGCTATGCGCCTCCCGCGGGCCTTTCCGTGCGCGGCGGCGAGGCCCGCTTCGTCGGGCAGGCGCTGCGCGTCCGCGATTCCGCCGAGCGCTGGTTCGAGTTGGGCCCGCCGAAGCAGGAAGCGTTAGGCGACTTCGATCTCGTGTTGATGCGCAAGGATCCGCCCTTCAATCAGGAATACATCTACCTCACCTATGTACTCGAACTCGCCGAAGAGGCCGGCGCCCGGGTCGTAAACGCGCCGCGCGCGCTCCGGGATTACAACGAGAAGGCGGCGCTTACCAAATTCCCCGATCTCGCTCCGCCGACGCTGCTCGCACGCGACCTAGATGCCGTGCGCGAATTCCGCGCGCAAGAGGGCACCATCGTCCTCAAGCCACTCGACGGCATGGGCGGGCGCGGCGTGTTCGTGCTCGAACCCGGCGATCCCAACCTCGCCGCGGTGTTCGAGACGATCAGCCGCGGCGGGCGCGAGCACATCATGGTGCAACGCTATTTGCCGGAAATCGCCGCCGGCGACAAGCGCGTGCTGCTGGTGAACGGGCGTGCCGTACCGTACATGCTCGCGCGGGTTCCCACCGAGCGCGGCGGGCGCGGCAATCTTGCCGCCGGTGCCCGCGGCGAACCGCGTCCGCTGGGTACGCGCGAACGCGAAATCGCCGCAGCCGTCGGACCGCGGCTCGCCCGCGACGGCCTGCTGCTCGTCGGCCTCGACATCATCGGCGACTGCCTCACCGAGGTGAACGTTACCAGTCCCACCTGCGTGCGCGAACTCGATCATGCCTACGGCATCAACATTGCGGGAGACCTCTTTGATGCCATCGAATCGGGGCCGGGATGAACGAAGCTGCATTGGTCGAGGGATTCCCGAATCGCCGCCTGAGCCGCGAGCGCCTGGTGACGGCGCTCATCTTCGCGCTGCTCGCGCACGGCATCGTCCTCCTCGGCATCGGCTTCATCGCCCTGGCGCCCCTGCCCGCCCCGAATCAAACCGTGGCCGTTACGCTGGTGAACGGGGCGGATGCAAACGCCCCACGCAAAAGCGAATACCTCGCGCAGGCCAACCAGCGCGGCCCCGGCAACACCCGTCGGCGCATCCCGCAACCGCCCTCCGCCGCCGCGCAAAATCCGTTCCCGAACCCCGGCTTCGCGCTCGCCGAGAACTTTGCAACTCGTACACCCCGCGACGGGATGATGGGCGTACTCGCCGCGCTTGCCGATCACAAACAACCCGGCACGCGAGAGCTTGCGAGCACGCGCGCCGACTCCCGCCCTGCCACCAGCGGAACCCCCGATTCCACCGGCGACGACCGGCCGCTGCTCCTCGCCCGTCTCTCCCCGGCCGCCCGGCAAGCAGGCGCCACGCTTTCGTCAACCGTCGCGCTGCCCCGGCTGTACGGACCGCAGGCCGAGCCCGATGCACGCAAGGCGAACGCCCGCGCCGCCATCTCGGCTTCCTATCTTCTCAATTGGCAACGACGCATCGAGCGCATCGGAACCGCGCAGTTCGCGCGTCTGGTTCCGGCGAACGTTGCGCGCGGGCATCTCACGCTTACCGTCACTATCAACGCCGACGGCAACGTACGCGCGGTCGAAATCCTGAAACGCTCACGCAATCCCGAACTCGATGCGGCCGCGCTCAAAATCATCCGACTCTCGGCGCCGTTCGCGCCGTTTCCGCCGGCTTTGCGCGCACGCCGCGCAGCGCTCAGTTTTACCTATCGCTGGAACTTCATTCGCGGTAAAGCGAGCTCCGGCACCGTCGGTCTCGGCGGCGGCTAACAAGAAGAAGTTTCGCCTGATGGCGAGCCAGTTTTCTGGCTCTACCTCAGATCGTGTGGGTGATTTCTACGCTTTGACAGCCGCTGGATACAGATCCAGGTCGCCGAGATGAAAGTAGATGGCGTTGCGAAAGCGTTCCTTGTTGCGGAACCCGCGGCTACGCACCTTGATCAGTTTGATGCGTCCGTTGATGCTTTCGGCGCCGCCGTTGTTGGCGTCCAGAATGATGGCGTTGAGGATACCCCACAGGTGAGCCTTGATCATTTTCGCCACCTGCCTGATCGGCTCCAAGCGGCAGCGAATCGCCCACGCGAGCCAACGTGTCCAGCCCTTCTCGGCCCACGTGCGACTGACATAGCCCCACAGGCTCATGGCGAGCTCCTTGATCGCCCAAGCCCGGGCGGTCTTCAAGGCACTCTCGCGCAAGCCCTGGAAGTCGCGCCACTGGGTCCGGCTCATGTTCGAGGGATTCGTGAGCCAGGCGTATCTGCTGCGCACCAGATCGTCACGGCCTTGTGCCTGCAGCGCCTTGTGTTCGATGCGCCGCACCTTGTTGACGGCCTCACCCAGGTATTTGGCCACATGGAACTTGTCGAAGGCGATCTTGCTCTCGGCATCCGGCAAGGCCGCGCGGGTCGCGCCGATGTAGGCCGGCCACATGTCCATCGAGACACTCTCGATGGCGGCCAGCTCGGCCTCGCTCAAGCTGGCGTAATAGCCCTCAAGGCTCGACTGCTTGCGCTCGTCCGCCACGTGCAGCACGGTGACACCGTCGGAGACCACCGTGACGTAGTCGTGGCCCTTGCGAAAGGCGGTCTCGTCCACGCCTATATGCTTCGAAGGCGTGCGCATGCGACGTGCAAGGCCGCGCTTCACTGCCCGCTGCATGATGCCGTTCATCGCGTTCCAGCTCAGCTTCATCTGACGCGCCACCGCCGCTGTCGAAGCCTCCTTCAGCCAGTCAATCACCAGCGCCTCAAACAGCGCGGTGAACCCGGTGCCCGGCTCCGCCCACGGTACCTTCACCATCACCACACCGTGCTCCGGGCACCTCACCCGCGGCACCTCGGCCTCCAAAATGGTCTTGAGCTGACAGGTATCCAGGTGGCGCCAACGCCGCGTGCGTCGGTCATAGCCGGGGCATCGCTGGCCACACTGCGGGCAGCCATGTCGGGTGCCGGGCTTGGCTTCCACCTGCACCCTGACCTCACCCTCTGCGATCACCACATCAACCGCCATCACACGCCACGGCGACTCGATCCCAAGTATCTGCTGGTATAGCTGCTTGTCTCTCATCACCCATACGCTAAACTACCCACACGATTAAGGGAAGAGCCAGTTTTCTTTGCTCGTCCAAAGAAAACCGGCGAAAAGAAAAGACGCCCCACCGGCCCGGTCCGCTGCGCGGACTGCCCTGCGCGCATCGCGCGGCGAGGGCTCGCCGGACGGCACTTCCGTGTACCGCCGGCGAGGCTCGGCATCCATGCCTCGCCCCCTGCGGGGCCGGGAACCTCCCCGCACTGCTGTGCTCGGCGGGCCGGAAGGGGTATTGGAAGAAAGCTTCGGGAAATAAACGCGAACCGTCAAACGGCGACGGGACAGGCGACGCCCGTGCCCTTCAAGCCGCAATAACCGCCGGGATTCTTGGCGAGATATTGCTGGTGATAATCCTCGGCATAGTAGAAAGCCGGCGCGGCGACGATGGCCGTCGTAATCGCGCCGCGTCCCTGCGCGGCAAGTGCCTCGCCGTAAGTCGCCGCCGAAGCGCGCGCGGCTTTTTCCTGAGCCGCGTTTGCGGCAAAGATCACGGAACGGTACTGACTGCCGATATCGTTGCCCTGGCGCATGCCCTGCGTCGGATCGTGGCTTTCCCAGAACGCCGCGAGCAAGGATTCGTAAGTGATTTTTGCCGGGTCGAAGACGATGCGTACCGCCTCGGCGTGGCCGGTACGCCCGGAACAGACTTCCTCGTAGGTCGGATTCTGCGTCTCGCCGCCGGCATAGCCCACGGCAGTCGTCCATACGCCGTCGAGTTGCCAGAACAGCCGCTCGACGCCCCAGAAACAACCCATTGCAAACGTCGCCACTTCCATGCCGTCGGGAAATGGCGGAAGGATCGGGTGGCCCAATACGTAATGTTTGTTGCGCACCGTCATCGGCGTGGAATGTCCCGGCAAGGCCGCGCCGGACGTCAACAAAAGATCATGCAAGCCCATGATTCGGAACCCTGCCATGAAACGGCTTTATTGTAAGCCGTCGGACCTCCGCTAATGTTACAACCATATAATGGAAGCGTCGAAAGGAATCGAAACCAAGGGAACGGCATGCCCGAAAACAGGGAAGGAAAAAGGGACGCCCCGGCGCTGCGCTGGCGCCACGAAAACCTGGCCTGGAACGGAATAGACCGGGCGGCCATGAAGAACCAACGCTTTCTTTTCTATCTGCTCGCCATAGCCTCGTTCGTCGAGATCACCACCGACCTCTACACCCGCAACCTGATCGATTACTACGCGGGCGACGACGCGGTACAGGACTGGCTCGCGAACGGCTGGGAACCCGAGGAGATGCAGCACGGCCGAGCGCTGCGCCGCTACGTCACAACCGTCTGGTCGGACTTCGATTGGGACGGAACCTACCGCCGTTTTTTCGAAGAATACCGCGAGTGCTGCAGGGTCGAGTTGCTCGGCCCGACGCGCGCGCTGGAAATGGCGCGCCGCTGCATCGTGGAGACCGGCACCTGTTCCTATTACACGATGATCCGGCGCCTCTCGCCCTGTCCCGTGCTCGCCGAACTCGCGAGAAACATCTGCACCGACGAGGCCGGACATTACCGTCACTTCCACACCTACTACGAGCGCTACCGCGAGGCGGAAAAACCCTCGCGGCCGACGATCATGAAGACGCTTTGGCAACGCATCCGCGAAATAAACGGCGAGGACGGCTACATCGCCTTCAAGCACGTATGGACCGCCGCAAACCCGGGACATCCTTTCGACAGCCGCATGTACAGGCGTTTCATGCGCGCCCTGCGGGGCGAGGCCGTCGCGTATTACCCCTTCCACATGGCCGTGCACATGGCGACCCGGCCGCTCGGCTTCGGTTCGAAGACCCAGCGCCGCGTCACCGCGACCCTGAGCGCAGGCGCGCGCTTCATCGCACGCGCAACCGGCACCAGCGCCGCAACCGTCAACTGACGGACCGTCCGTCGCGGCGGCCGAAAACGCGGGTCGCGGTCAAAGCAAGGCGGTTCCCTCGCCCGCGTGCGCGAACCAGCGCGGGCGTTCGCCGCACAGATCGGATAACGCCTCGACATCGCTTGCGTAATGCTTTGCCAGTTTGGCGTAGCTTGCTTGCGAAACCGGCAACCCGCCCGGTTTGGCATTCCAGCGTTCGAGCGTAAGTTGCATGCGCTTGTATCTCCGTTTCCCCACCGCGAGACGGATCAGGCCGCGCGCAATGAACGAGCGCATGATTTTTTCAAGCCCCGGCACTTTCCGCCTTGCACCGCCGACGTGGTACGTCCGCCCGACGTTCGGCGGCGAATAGTCTTCGGCAATGCCGAGATGACGATAGACCCGCGTGCCAGCGTCTCCTCGCGCCGCTCGCGCAAATCCTCCGAATACAGATATCAATATCTGTTCGCGCGGAAAATGTTCGAGATACTCCCGAAGAATGCGCGCGTATTCTCCCCAGGCAACGTAGGCGTCACGTTCCGCCACTTCGCGATACGGCAGCGCACGGATTCGCTCCAAGCGCCGCCGGTTCCAGTTGCTCGCGCACGGCTTGCACAAAGCTCCGTCGCTCGTCACCGCGACGGTACGCCATCTTGTAATGCGACACCGCCCGCTCGACCGGATCGCGAAGCACGGCGATGAGACGTGCATCGGGCACCCGCGCCGCCATGCGCACCGGCACTGCCGGATCGCACATGTACTGCGGGCTTGCCGTACCGGCTATCCGCGCCTCGTGCGGCGAAGTCAGAAACTTCTCGCTCGATACTCGGCCCAGCCCGCCTCGGTCTGATTCGCTCCCGGTAAAAAACTCCGCCTCCTTCTCCGGCGGCATATACACCTCGGGATGATGGCGCAGGTATTCGAACAGCGCCGTCGTTCCGCCCTTCTGCGCGCCGATGATGAAGAAGCAACGCGGCGTCACGGAGTTGATCCGCAGCGGAAAACGGCCATCAGTTTACAGAAGGCGCTAATCGCCATCACTACGCGGCGCACTGGCTGCGTTCAATCTCGAATCCGACGCGATGGACGACGAATGAGTCGCGCAGCTTTTCATGTGCCGCAAGACCGAGATGACGCGACACGAGACGCAGATAGGTCGCCGCGAATTCCGCCCCGTGTGCGGCGACCAGGCCGTAGCGCTGGAGACTTGCCGCGTGGCTCAATTCGTGCAGCAACACGGGCTTCGTGCGCGCCCAGCGCGGAAAGGAAAACACCACGCCCCGCGTCTTCGCCTCATAGGCGCTGTAGGCGTGGCGGGTGCCGCGGCCGTCCTTGATCTTCCGCAGGAAAAGCCGCCGAACTCGCTGCGAAACCAGTCGTCGGCCAGCGCGTCGTGCAGAAAATCCCGCACGACCCCGATAGACGCGAAGCTTCCGCCATTCGCCCGCACGATGCCGAAGGCCTCCGTCTCCGCTCGATAGACCCGCGCCCGCTGGCTGTCCCGCGGCTGCTTCACGCGAACGAAGCGTCTCAAGAACCGATCCGCGGTGCACGCTGATCGGCGCCGTTCTGATGCAGCACCAGCGCAATCACCTTGCCCTGCTTGTCGCGCTCGAAGTCAATCCCGGCCTTCACCAGAATATAGAAGAATTGATCTTTCGCACTCGGATAAATCGGCAGCGCGCCCTGACCCGTGAGTTGCGCATACAGATGACCATCCTTGAGCGTCACGTCAAGCACGCTATCCGGCGTCAGTTGATACCGGCCCACGTAATCGCTCAGCGTGGAAGCGTTGATCGGCACGATGGTTTTGCCGATTGCGGCTGCCGCGGTTGCGGCATCCACCTTCGCCGCCGGTGTGTCGCCGTTCTGGTGCAGCATGAGCCCGTCCACCTCACCGTTCTTGCCGTGTGTAAAGCTGATGCTGATATTTACGATCTTGGCGAAAAATTCGTCCTGCGCACGCGGATAAATCGGCAATGCGCCCTGCCCGGTGGCCTGGGTGTAAAGCTGATCGCCGCTACGGAATACGATCAACATGAAATGCGGCGCGAGTTGGTAATAGCCGACGTAATCATCAAGCGCGGCAGAATCCATGGAGATCGTTGTTCGCACCGGTGCAAGTGTCGCATCCTGAATCAGCGTAGCGAGACCAAGATCGTCCACCGACTGCTGGATGTTGGTGAGCACGACGACGCCGTGCTTGCCATCCGTGCTGAAACCTATGAAACTCGCATAGCCGCCGGTCATGCCGTTGTGCCAGATCACGTCGCCGCCGGCATTGTGCAGCGTCATCCACGCGAGGCCGACCCGTTCGTTTCCGTCCAAAGCGGTGCGCGGTTCGTGCGCGAGCTGCATCGCGGGGTAAAGCGGAGTTTTCAATACGCCCATGTTGGCTTTCAGATAACGCAGCATGTCGGCGCCCGTGCTCTTGATGGCGCCCGCGCCGGCAAGCACGTCGAAGTTCCAGTTGCTCACGGTCTGGCCCGACCCGTCATGCCCGACGGCCAGATGCGCGAGCATCTCCTTGCTCATATTCACGCCGCTCATGCGCATGTTCAAAGGCTGGAAAATATTTTGCTCCACCAGCGCGGCGTAAGTCGTATGCGCCCGCTCGGCGAGCGCGTAACCGAGCAGACCGAAACCGAGATTCGAATATTCGTAGGCACTGCCCGGCGCGCGCAGCAGCGTATAGTTGCCGAGGAACGCCTTGAGGTCTTCCGCATCGTAGTCGGCTGTAGGGATCGGCCGGATTCGCGGGCTTCAGATTCCCCGGCAAACGCGGCAGCCCCGAATGTTGATCGGCGAGATTGCCGAGCGTAATGAATTTTCCGTCGCGCGAAGGAATCGCGAAATCGGGCAACAGTTTCGCCACCGGCTCGTCGAGCGTCACGGCGCCCGACTTCACCGCTTCGGCAAGCAACAATGCCGTAAAGGTCTTGGTCACCGAGCCGATCTCGAACTCGGTATTTTCGTCCGCCACCTTGTCGCCGGCCGCATTGAAGGCGTACAGCCGACTCTCCTTGCCATCCACCATGCCGATCACCAGCATCGGATATTCGCCCGCCGCGACGCGATCGTGCGCAGCCTGCATCACCCGTGCCGGCAGCAGCGACGGAGCGGCGGGAGTGGCGGAAGCGGCGGGAGCGGCGGGAGCGGCCCAAGCCTGCGCCAAGGCGCCCGCCAGCACTGCCACCGTGAGATATAAAACATTTTTCACTGCATCAACCCCTTTTCAGCCATGTATCCGATATGGATTATCCTATACCTACAATGCGTTTTATACGAATAAACCTGCCCTTGATCGGCATCCTGTACATCGTGGTGGTGGCCGTCGCGATCGCAGTATTCGCCGTTCCCGCGCTTATCCTCACCATTCCCGCCGCGCTGCTTGCCGCGCTCGTCGCGGACGGCATCTTCCGCCCCGGTTCCAGCCTGTTCTATCCGACCGTCAGGAACGGGCCGCGCGACCGGCGGCAGGTGGCCTTGAGTTTCGACGACGGGCCGGATCCCGAGGTGACACCGCGTGTGCTCGATGCATTGGCGCAAGCCGGCGCGCACGCGACCTTCTTCGCCATCGGTCAATCGCTCACGGCGCATCCCGAACTCGCAAAACGCATCGTCGCCGACGGCCACGCGCTCGGCAACCATTCGTGGCGGCATTCGCGCTGGCAGAACTTCTACCTGCTGCGCAAATCGCTGCGCGAAATCGAACGCGGCGAACAAGCGATCGCCGCCGTGACCGGCAGCCCGCTGCCGCCGCCATACCGTCCGCCGATGGGACTCAAAAGCCCGCCGCTCGCGCGCGCCGCCTACCGGCGCAAACTGACCCTGGTTGCCTGGTCGCTGCACAGTCGCGACACGCGCACGCGCGACCCTGAACGAATCGCCCGGTACGTGTTGAAAAAGATTCGCGCCGGCGACATCGTGCTGATGCACGACGGCCACGACCTGCCCGGCCGCCATCGCCACGCCTGCGCCGAAGCCGTAGCGCTCATCCTCGAAGGTCTGCGCGAAAAAGGGCTTGAATGCGTGACCATCCCCGAACTGCTCGACCTGCCGCGGCAGAATTTCCCGCCGACCGATGCTCGCGCATATACCTTGCCGCCCCGCCATGGATTCGACGCGGAAGTTGAATTAACCGCATAATAACAAGCCGATTTCTGCCTGACAGGGAGATCAATCTTTGCGGATTCTGGTGAGCGGCGCGAACGGGTTTATCGGCAGCTATCTCTCGGGCGCCTTGCTGGAAGCAGGACACGAGGTGATCGCCGCGGTACGCCGGCCCGAAGAATTTTTGATCCGCTTCCCGGCGGCCCGTGCCATCCATGTCGATCTCAACCGCGACGTCACGCCGGAAGTCTGGGTCGCACGGCTACACGACGTGGACGCAGTCGTCAATTGCGCCGGCATCCTGCGCAGCCGGCTGCGGCAGAGCGCACGTGCGATCCACGTGCAAGCACCACTCGCCCTGTTTGAGGCCTGTCGCCGTTGCGGAATCCGACGAATCGTCCATGTTTCCGCGGTAAGCGCCGACTTCCGTGCCGACACCGACTATGCACGGACCAAGGCCGAAGCCGAGGAAAAACTGTCCGTGATGGACATGGACTGGATCATTCTGCGCCCGTCGCTCGTCTATGCGGAAGGCACCTACGGCGGCACTTCACTGCTGCGCGGACTCGCTGCATTGCCGGGTTTCCTGCCAGTCGCCGGCGGCGGCGATCAACTATTTCGTCCGATTCATGCCCGGGATTTGGCGATAAGCATAGTCCGCATACTGGAACGTCCCGAAATCTCGCGCGTTACTCTGGAGCCAGGCGGTCCGGAAACCATCGCACTGAGCGCGTTGCTCGGAAAGCTGCGCGCGTGGCTCGGCTTGCGACCGGCACGCGAAATCCGGATTCCAATGCGTCTCTGCCGAATAGCAGCACGGATCGGGGATTTTTGCGGCGCGGCCACGTTCAACACCACGGCGCTGCGCCAACTCGAATTCGGAAACATCGGCAGCCCTGATGAATTCGTGCAACTGTCCGGCGTAACGCCGGCCTCGATGGATCAATGGATGCTCAGGCAACCGAGTCACGTACAGGATCGGTGGCACGCGCGTCTCTACTGGGTGCGCTTGCTGTTGCGCTACTGCCTTGCCGGGCTCTGGATCGCCTCGGGCGTAATCGGCCTCGTTCCCGCACGGGAAGAGGTCTTGAGCCTTCTTGCCTTCGCCGGTCTGTCCGTTGTCGCCGCCTACGCGTTGATAATCGGGACCTGTGCGCTCGACATTGCGATCGGCATGGCCGTAGCCGTCCGTTGGCGTCCGAAGCTAATCGGCGTCATACAACTCCTGCTCGTAGCTGGCTATACAATTGCCCTCAGCGTTAACGCACCATCCCTATGGTCCGATCCCCTTGGCGCATTGCTCAAGAACCTGCCGATCCTCGCCGCCATCGTTGTATGGATGATCCTGGAGAACGACCACTGATGAACGAATATGCCGTCGTCAAATGGATACACATCGTAAGTTCCACGGTACTGTTTGGCACGGGTCTCGGCACCGCCCTGCACATGTGGCTGACGCACCGCAGCGGCAACATACCGGCCATCGCCACGACCGCCAGAAACGTGGTGCGCGTAGACTGGATGTTCACGGCGACCTCGGGCGTCGTTCAGCCGATTACCGGCGTCATCCTCATGCGGTTGCTGGGCTTCGATCCCGCCGCACCGTGGTTGATCGCAAGCTATGCCCTCTATGCGTTCGCGTTCTGCTGCTGGGCGCCGGTTGTTTGGCTGCAAATGCGCGTGCGCGACATCGCGCAAACCGCCGCCGTCCAGAGCACGGCACTGCCCGCGCGCTATTACCGCTACATGCGCCTGTGGTTCTGGCTGGGTTGGCCGGCGTTCTTCAGTCTGCTTGCCGTGTTCTACCTGATGACGGCTAAGCCCGGTTGATTAGTCTGAAAAGAGCCGATCCGGAGAATTTTATTGTTTGTGCTTGTCGTGTTGGATCTTATCCAATGCCTTTTTCGCGTTATCGTTGCCTTGTGCAGCCGCCTTCTTCCACCAGTAAACGGCTTTGGCACTATCTTGCGGCACACCACGTCCCCAAAGGTAGAGGGTGCCAAGATTTTTCTGCGCTAATTCATTTCCTTGCATCGCAGCTTTACGATACAGTTCCGCCGCTTTAGTGTAATCCTGCGGCACGCCTGCTCCGATCTCATATAGGTAACCCAAGTTGTTTTGTGCCGAAGCATACTTCTGCTCGACAGCCTTGTAGTACCACTGCGCTGCCTTGGCATAGCTTTTAGTTACAGCATAACCGTTTGTGTAAAAAACGCCCAAGGCATATTGGGCTGAAGCATAACCTTGTTCGGCTGATTTCATGTACCACTTGTAGGCCTCAGTATAGTTCTGCGTAACGCCCCGTCCCGCATCGTACATGTAACCCAAGTGTTTCTGCGCCCGCGCAAAACCTTGCTCAGCCGCCTTCCGATACCACACAACAGCTTTGCTAAAATCACGCGGCACACCTTGTCCGAACTCGTAGACGGTTCCAAGATTATCCTGCGCAAAATCGTCGTCTTGCTCCGCCGCCTCGCGATACAGCTTGGCGGCCTCGGCGTAATCTTGCGGCACACCATGGCCTTTTTTGTAAAGATTGCCCAAGTTGTTTTGCGCCCACGCATAGCCTTGATCGGATGCCTTGCGATACCAATAGGCAGCCTTGGCATAATCCTGGGATACGCCTCGACCATACGCGTACATCACGCCTAAACTGAACTGCGCAGCAGCATATCCTTGCACGGCAGACTTGCGTAGCCAATAGTTAGCCTTGGCATAATCTTTCGACATCCCGTCGCCGTTGTAATAAAGTGCCCCCAAATGCTTTTGTGCGGCCGCATTGCCTTGTTCGGCCGCTTCTCGGTACAACTCGGCGGCTTGGGCATTGCTTTGCGGTACGCCTTCTCCGTTATCGTAGAGCAATCCGAGAGCGTCCTGTGCAGGCGCATATCCCTGGTCGGCAGCCTTGCGGTACCACTCGACTGCCTTGATGTAATCCTGCGGTAGACCCTGACCATTCTTATAAAAGTCACCCAGATTTTTTTGTGCTGGTGCATCCCCTTGTATTGCTGCCTTGCGATACCAATAGGCAGCTTTCGAGTAATCCTGCGGTACACCATGGCCAGTTGCGTAAAGAACACCCAAATTGTTTTCTGCAGCCACATTGCCCCGCTGGGCCGAGCGTAACAAGTCCTGCGGAGGCTGGAGCGTACAGCACGCCACAAAGAAAACCGCAGGCATGCATGTCACCAAAAGGACGGCGAGCCGGAAACGGCCGGGCAAAGAGAATCGCATGGAACCCCCCCTACTTTCTTTCGGTCCAAATATAGCACCGCTGACCCCATCGTACAACCAAGAACTACGGTGGTAGCCGATGCCTGTCAGGAGACGCGGGGGACGGATCCGGGCTTGCGGTCAGGTTTTGAGGCGGTAGCCGGTGCGGAAGATCCAGTACACGATGACGAGGCAGACGAACATGAAGAGCAGCGTCATACCGAAGCTCATCGCGAGGCTGACGTCGCCGCGTCCATAGAAGCTCCAGCGGAAGCCGCTCACCAGATACACGACCGGGTTGAACAGCGAGACCGTCTGCCACACGGGCGGCAACATCTTGATCGAATAGAAGCTTCCGCCGAGGAAGGTGAGCGGCGTGATGATAAGCATCGGCACGACCGAAAGCTTCTCGAAGTTGTCGGCCCAGATGCCGATGATGAAGCCGAGCATGCTGAAGGCCGTCGCGGTCAGCACCAGAAACAATATCATCACCAGCGGATGCTGGATATGCAGCGGCACGAAGGCGGTCGCGGTCGCCAGGATGATGAGCCCGAGAATCACGGATTTGGTCGCCGCGGCGCCGACGTAGGCGAGCACCGCCTCAAACGAGGAGACCGGCGCCGAGAGCAGTTCGTAAACCGTGCCGACAAATTTGGGGAAGTAGATGCCGAAGGAGGCATTCGTCACGCTGCTCGTCAGGAGCGACAGCATGATCACGCCCGGCACGATGAAGGAGCCGTAGCTGATGCCGTCCATGTGCGTGATGCGTGAGCCGATCGCCGCGCCGAACACCACAAAGTAGAGCGAAGTCGAAATGATCGGCGCGACCACGCTCTGCACCAATGTGCGCCGCATCCGCGCCATCTCGTAGCGGTAAAGCGCCCACACCGCGCGGTAGTTCACGGCTTCTCCTCCACCAGGCTCACGAAGATCTCCTCCAGCGAACTCTGTTTCGTGTTCAGATCGTTGATGCGGATGCCGACCCGATTGAGATCGGCAAGCAGCGCCGTGATCCCCGTGCGCGCAGCGTGCGTGTCGTAGGTATAAATCAATTCGCCGCCGCCCGCCGCAAGTTCGAGCCCGTAGGCTTCCAGCTCCGCGGGCACGCGCGCGATCGGCGTCTGCAGGAACAGCGTCAGATGCTTCTTGCCGAGCTTGCGCATGAGTTCCTTCTTCTCCTCGACCACGATCAGCTCGCCGTGGTGGATCACTCCGACCCGGTCGGCCATTTCCTCGGCCTCGTCAATGTAGTGCGTGGTCAGAATGATGGTCACGCCGGTTTCGCGCAGGCGCCGCACGAGCTGCCACATGTCGCGGCGCAACTCCACGTCCACGCCCGCCGTCGGCTCGTCGAGAAACAGAATGTCCGGTTCGTGCACCAGCGCCTTCGCGATCATCACGCGCCGCTTCATACCGCCGGACAAGGTGATGATCCTGCTGCCGCGCTTGTCCCAGAGCGAGAGCGCCTTCAGCGTCTTCTCGATGTGCGCCGGACTCGCCGGCTTGCCGAACAGGCCGCGGGAAAGGGCGCAGGTCGTCACGGGAGTGACGAAGGCATCCACCGTCAACTCCTGCGGCACGAGTCCGATCATCGCGCGCGTCTTACGGTAGTCGCGCACGATGTCGCAGCCGTTCACACGCACCTCGCCCTCGCCCGGGCGCACGATCCCGCACACGATGCTGATCAGCGTCGTTTTGCCGGCGCCGTTCGGCCCCAGCAGCGCGAAGATCTCGCCCTTGCGGATCTCGAGGTTGATGTCCTTCAGCGCATGGAACCCGGAGCCATAAGTCTTGGAGAGGTGCGAAATAGAAACCACACCCTCGCCCACGGCTGCATCCGTCATATCCGTTCCAGTCTGTGCCGCGGCGGCGACGTCATGCGTCATATTCTTCTCGGCCCTCGGAATCATTACGTCACGGCGCCCGAATAATCGGTGCCAATTAAGGCGGTAAATTATAGACGATGGGATTTCAGGACTATCTCACAGCTCGAGCTCAAGGTGAGCACGCGCGCCCTCTGCCGCCGCTTCGGTTCCGCTCCTGTGCGCCTGTTTCAGGAATCCCCGCTCAAAGCCTTACGCCTGCGCAGGGATACACGCAGCCAGAAATAACCAGCGAAGGCGGAAAGCAGCGATCCCGTCAGGATGCCGAGGCGATCCACACCCAGATATTCAGCGGCGCCTTCTTCGAACGCCAGTGTCGAAATGAACAGGCTCATCGTGAAGCCTATGCCGCATAACAAAGCCGCGCCGTAGAGTTCCCGCCAGCCCACGCCTGCGGGCAGTTTCGCCAGGCCGAATTTGATCGCAAGCCAGCAGGCGCCGAACACGCCGAGCTGCTTGCCGATGAAAAGCCCCGTGGCAATGCCGAGCGGCACCGGATGCAGGACCGAGGATCCGACGGCGCCGAGATTGACGCCCGCGTTAACGAACGCGAACAGCGGCAGAATCACGTAGGCCACCGACGGATGCAGGTCGTGCTCCAGTTCCCGCAACGGCGAGCGTTCCGGATCGGCGCGATCGCGCAGCGGTATGAACAACGCAAGAAGTACGCCGGCAAGCGTCGCATGCACGCCCGACTTGAGCATGGCGACCCACATCACGAGGCCGATAAAAATGTAGGGCACGACGGAGACCACGCGGCGCCGGTTAAGCACGAACAGCGCGATCAGGCATGCGCCGCCGACGGCGAGCGCAACGAGCGACAATTCGTCCGTATAGAAGAAGGCAATAATGAGAATCGCCGCGACATCGTCGAAGATCGCGATCAATACGAGAAAGACCTTCAGTCCCGTGGGGACACGGCTGCCGAGCAACGCCAGGATACCGAGCGCGAAGGCGATATCGGTTGCCGCAGGAATCGCCCAGCCCCGCAAGGCTACGGCGTTGCCCGAGTTGATCGCGATATAGAGCAGCGCCGGAACCGCCATACCGCCGAGCGCACCGATCGCGGGAAGAGCCACCTTGCGCCATCCGCAAAGCTCGCCTTCGAGGATTTCCCGTTTCAGCTCCAGCCCGACCAGGAAAAAGAACACGGCCATGAGGCCGTCGTTAATCCACAGCAGCAAGGGTTTTGCGATTTCCAGCGGACCCACGCGAATCGAGACCGGCGTCCCGATCAACTCCTCGTAGAGCCGGTTCAGCGGCGTGTTGGCGAAGACGAGGGCAAGGATGGCCGCACCGAGCAGCAAAATGCCGCCGGAAGACTCGAGTTTGAGGAACCTCCGAATGGGTGTCAGCATGTCCGCCATCGCCTCACCCCTCCTTTTTGCCTACAGCCTCGTGGAGAGAACTATATCGGGTCTCCTACCGCGGGTGCCAATCGGGAATTGCTCAAAACGAAAATTTCCAGGGTGCGACCTTCCTGTAGTGGCGAGTCCCGCCGCGCCTGCCCTGGCACAAGATGGCTCTAGTCTTATAATCGAGCTCTAAAAGAGCCCAAGGGGCCGATGCCGGATCAGGATCACCGCTCGCCCGCCGGCTACCAGCATCTCGTCTAAATGGCGAGAAATGGTCTTCCCCTATTGTTCTATTTTCTCGTTTATCGGTTGAGATCATATGCTGAATCAGCGCACGTTTAACTCATCACGGGAAGAAGCTCGATTTTTCTATTGCGGGCTGTTTTTGCCGGTGCTTATTGCAATTGCATTGACAGGCTGTGCGAGTGCGCCAGCGCCCTCGCAGGTTAACGGGGTGCAGGTATATGGTCGGGTGGGTGCTGTTTCTGCCACGGACATCCGTCAGGCTATTGCGGCTGTAATGTCTGATTTCGATGACAAACCGATCTCGCTGGAGGTCATTAACAGCAAGGAAATTCGTGCTTATCCTAAGCCGCCACATTTGGGCTGGGTGCCGGTGGTTCGAGAAGTAAGCGTAGATACCGATGGCAGTGAGCATCCCTGGTGGGATGTTGAAGAGCATGGTATCGGGGACTATCCCAAAGCAATGGGCGCGATCAAAAGTGCCGACGAAGTCTTCGTCTTTCCTGTCACGACGCCTCTCACCCCATATCGCGATGACAAGGATTTGAGGCTGCTGACCGGCGGGGCGCGCCTAAGGCTCATCCAACTGCTCGGCAACAAGAAAAGCTGGTATATAGGTCTGTATGAGATCATCGGGCCAAAACATCCGCCGCCGAACGTAGGGTTTGTGTTTCGAGCTGGGAAATCCGAACTGGTGCTTTTTGGTACGTTTGGCCCAATCATAGTAGGTACGCTTAACGGTGAACATATCCAACGGATGCTCGATGAGGGGGCAGCGCAAGAGTTGGAAGAGTGGAAGGAGACATATGCCCAACGCGAATTGGGGACGAAATTAGCGTGGCTCCGGAAATCGCGGGAATAATCGGGGACAAATTGAACTAGCCCGAAGTGCCTCTTTTCGCGACCGCTCGCCCCAAAGACCTGCAGGAGGCGCCCGTCGGTGCCCGAAAGCGGCGATCCAAGCGGACTTTTAACGGGACGTTTAAGCGGTTGACAATTTATTAAGTTATTGATATATAATTATTAATCAAACAGGATTAGCGGACATGAAACCGGACATGAAACCGGTCGAAGACCGTCACGAAGCTATTTCGCTCATGGAGCCGTTGCTGATCGGCGAGAATTCCCGCCATCGAGCCGCACTGACCGATCTGGCACTTGACCTCACCCAGAAAAGCACGGCCTTTCGACATTCCCTGCCCGACGGCCTCCTGTCAGCGCTAGCCAACCTCGTGCGCTCGATGAACTGCTATTACAGCAACCTGATCGAAGGACACGATACCCACCCGATCGACATCGAACGCGCCCTCAAAAAAGACTACAGCAAGAGTCCCAAGAAGCGGGATCTGCAACTCGAGGCCGAAGCGCACATCCTGGTTCAGCGTTGGATCGACGGTGGCGGTCTCCGAGGCCGGGCACTTACCGTTGACGCCATCCGCGAGATTCATCAGCGCTTCTGCGAACGCTTGCCCACAGACATGTTGTGGACCGAAGATCCGACGACCAAGAAGCGCGTCAGAGTCGTACCGGGTGAACTGAGAGACCGCGACGTGGAGGTCGGCAATCATCTCGCCATCAGCCCGCCGGCCGTGCCGCGTTTCCTGGAGCGCTTTGAAGCAGTCTATAGCAAGCTCGGTAAATCCGAATCGATTCTTGCAGCCGCCGCGGCGCACCACCGACTTCTCTGGATTCATCCGTTTCTGGACGGCAATGGTCGTGTCGCTCGGCTCATGTCACACGCAATGTTGCTGGATACTCTCGATACTGGGGGCGTCTGGTCGGTGGCACGCGGGCTCGCCCGCAATTTCGGTGCTTACAAAACCCACTTGACCAATTGCGACTTGGGGCGCCGCAACGATCTTGACGGCAGGGGACAATTGAGCGAAGAAGGTCTCACGGAATTTACAGAATTCTTCTTGAGTACCTGTATTCGATCAGGTCTCCTTCATGGAAAGCCTGATGCAGCCTAATCAATTGCGTACGCGCATCCTGCTGTGGACCGAGGAAGAAACCAGGCTCGATCATCTGCCGCAAAAATCACGCAACATGCTCGAAGCTGCTCTCTATCGTGGCGAATTGCCTCGCGGGGATGCCGCAGGGATTGTAGGCACTGGCGAACGTCAAGCCCGCCGCGTGGTATCTGCTCTGTTGGAGAAGGGCGTCCTTACTTCGGAAAGCAGCCGCGCGCCATTGCATCTCGCTTTCCCCGCGGCGCTCGCTTCGCGGTGGATGCCAGGACTATTTCCCGAAAAGGCCGGTGAAGACTGATGTTGGTGGCTATGGGTGGACTCGAACCACCGACCTCAGCATTATGAGTGCCGCGCTCTAACCAGCTGAGCTACATAGCCACGGGAACTGCGTATTTTCGGCGGTCGGGGCCTTGTAGTCAACTTGAAGCGGACACGGAGCCCGATTTCGGCGCGGGGGGTCGGATAATCGCGAGCAAGCTCGCTCCTACCTCTTCTTCGGCCTCACCCCAGCCATCTCCACGGAGTGGGTAGAGAAGAAAGGGCTAGACGTTGAAGCGGAAGTGCATGACGTCGCCTTCGGCGACGATGTAGTCCTTGCCTTCGAGGCGCCAGCGTCCGGCTTCCTTGGCGCCGGCCTCGCCGTTGTGGGCGATGAAGTCCGCGTAGGCGATGACTTCGGCACGGATGAAGCCCTTCTCGAAATCGGTGTGGATGACGCCCGCGGCCTGGGGCGCGGTGGAACCGCGGCGCACGGTCCAGGCGCGCACTTCCTTCGGCCCGGCGGTGAAGTAGGTCTCGAGATCGAGCAGCTTGTAGGCGGCGCGGATCACGCGGTCGAGGCCGGGTTCTTCGAGGCCGAGGTCGCGCAGGAATTCCTGCTTTTCGTCGTCGGCCAGTTCGGCGATTTCCGCTTCCATGCGCGCGGAAACGGCCGCCACTTCGGCGCCTTCGGCGGCGGCGTGTTCGCGCACGCGCGTGAGCAGCGGCGTGTCGGCGGCGAGGCCGGCTTCGTCCACGTTGGCGATGTAGAGCATGGGCTTGCGCGTGAGCAGATTGAGATCGCGGATCAATTCGACTCGCTTCGTCGTCGAGCTGCAGCGGCACGCGCCGGACGGCCGGCATCGAGTTCCGACCTTGACGATTTCGAGCGCGGCGAGTCTCGCCTTCGCCGTCTTGTCGCCGGACTTGGCGGTTTTCTCGGCCGCGCGAGAGGCGCGCTCGGCGGTGTCGAGATCGGCAAGCGCGAGTTCGGTCGCGATGGTCTCGATGTCGGCGAGCGGATCCACCTGGCCGGCGACGTGGACGACGTCGTCGTCCTCGAAACAGCGCACGACGTGGGCGATGGCCTGCGTCTCGCGGATGTGGGCGAGGAACTGATTGCCGAGCCCTTCGCCCTCGGCTGCGCCAGCGACGAGGCCGGCGATGTCCACGAACTCGACGGTGGTCGGCAGAATTTTCGCGGGCTTGACGATGGCGGCGAGCGCATCGAGGCGCGCATCGGGCACGGCGACGACGCCGACGTTCGGATCGATCGTGCAGAAGGGATAGTTCTCGGCCGCAATGCCGGCCTGCGTCAGCGCATTGAAGAGTGTGGACTTGCCGACGTTGGGCAGCCCGACGATGCCGATGCGTAATGCCATTATCTAGTTCCGCCTGATCACAATGATATGAGCACAATTCTCCCCCCCCCTCTCCCTCGATGGGAGAGGGATGGGGTGAGGATGAACGAAAACACACGCCGCTGCGCGGCGTACCCCTCACACTAACCCTCTCCCGCAAGGGAAGAGGGAATAAGCGGCAGACTTCGGCCCGCTATTCCTTCGTTCCTTCGCGATTGTGCAGCGTGCGCGCCGCGGCCTCGAAGTCGCCCGCGACGAGTCGCGGTACTTCGCCGAGCGCATCATTCAACGCGGCAAGAATCGCCTCCTCTTCTTCGCGCTGCGGCGCGCCCAGCACGTAGTCAATCACCGCGGCGTTCGCGCCGGGATGACCAATGCCAAAACGCAGACGCGCGAACTCGGGACCGATGTGCTGGATGACGTCGCGCAAGCCGTTGTGCCCGCCGTGCCCACCGCCGCGCTTCACGCGCGCGACGCCGGGCGGAAGGTCGAGGTCGTCGTGCACGACGAGCACTTCCCCCGGTTTGTGCTTGAAGTAGTCGAGCGCCGCACGCACGGCGAGTCCGCTGCGGTTGACGAAGGTGTCGGGCTTGAGCAGCAGCAATTCCTCGCCGCCCAGCGTCGCCCGTGCGGTCTCGCCGTGGAAGCGCCGCCCGGCGCGGAACCCGGTGCCGAGTTCCGCGGCCAGTGCGTCCACAAACCAGAAGCCGATGTTGTGGCGCGTGCGCAGATATTCGGCGCCGGGATTGCCCAGGCCGACGATGACGCGAACAGCTTTATCCGACACCTTGCACCAAAATCCCGCGCTTGTGCCGGATCAATCCTTGCTCTCGCCTTTCTTTTTCGACTCCTCGCCGCCCTTGGCCTTGCCGTCGCCCTCTTCGGACTTCGCTTCGGCACCTTCGGCAGCTTCGGCGCCCTCTTCGGCCTCTTCCGCCACTTCCGCCGGCTCTTCCTCTTCGGTCACGCGCGGATGATGCACGGCCGCGACGGTACTGTCGTGTTCGTGTGCGTCGTCATGCGCGAGCGCGACGACCACCACCCCTTCGGGCAGCGGAATGTCGGAAAGATGCAGGCTGTCGCCGATGGCGAGCATCGAGACATCGAGTTCGAGGTATTCCGGCAGATCCTTCGGCAGACACTCGATCTCCACTTCCACCACGTTGCGCGAGAACACGCCGCCTTCCTTGACGCCGGGCGACGTTTCGGCGCCCTTGAAGTGCAACGGAATTTCCATACGAATGGCATGCCCGGCATCCACCCGCTGCAAATCCATGTGCAGCACTTCGTTGCGGAAGGCGTGATGCTGCAAATCCTTGAGAATCGCCTGCTCGCTCTTCTTCCCGATTTTCACGGTCAGGATGTGCGAGTGGAACGCCTCATGCTTCAAATTCTGGATGATCTCGTTGTGATCGAGTGTTAGTGCGCGGGCCTCGCCCGAGCCTCCGTAGAGAATCGCGGGAACCTTGCCTGCCCGGCGCAGGCGGCGGCTCGCACCTTTCCCTGCATCCGTTCTGGGCTCCGCGGTAAGCGTGAACTCCATTGCCATGTCATTTACTCCTGTCAAAATGGGGTTTAAACCCCGTTCAAAGCCCGGCCGCGACCAGTCCGGGCTTCACATTCAGAAAACTATCGAATCGCGAGCAAGCTCGCTCCTGCATTCTCCGGCAAGCGCCTCAATCCACGTACAGCGAGGACACCGATTCCTCGCCGCTGATCCTGCGCATCGTCTCGGCCATGATATCGGCGATTGAAAGCTGGCGTATCTTTTCGCAGGCCGCCGCTTCCTCGTTGAGCGCAATGGTATCGGTGACGACGAGTTCGTCGAGCACCGATTTGCCGATGCGCGCAACGGCCGAACCCGAAAGCACCGGATGCGTAATGTAGGCGACCACGCGCTCGGCGCCTTCTTCCTTGAGCGCCTGTGCCGCCTGACACAGCGTGCCCGCCGTGTCCACCATGTCGTCAACGATCACGCAGGTGCGGCCCTTGACGTCGCCGATGATGTTCATCACCTTCGATTCGTTGGGGCGCGGACGGCGTTTGTCAATGATGGCGAGGTCAGCGTCGTCGAGTCTTTTTGCGAGCGCACGGGCGCGGGCGACGCCGCCCACGTCGGGCGAAACGACAACCAGGTTCGGATAAGAACATTTCCACAGATCCGACAACAGGATCGGCGATGCGTGCACGTTGTCGAAGGGAATGTCGAAGAAACCCTGGATCTGGTCCGCGTGGATGTCCACGGTCAGCGCGCGATCTATGCCCGAGTGCGCGAGCATGTTCGCCACCAGCTTGGCGGTGATCGGCACGCGCAGCGAGCGCGGCCGCCGGTCCTGGCGCGAGTAGCCGAAATAGGGCATCACCGCCGTGATCCGTCCCGCTGAGGAACGACGCATGGCATCGGCGATCACCAGCAGCTCCATCAGCGTGTCATTGGTCGGCGGGCAGGTGGACTGCACCACGAACACGTCGCGCCCGCGCACGTTCTCGAGAATCTCGACCATCACTTCGCCGTCGCTGAAGCGCCCGACGTTGGCCTTGCCGAGCGGGAGTCCCAGGTGCGCGGCGATCTCCGCGGCGAGGCGCGGATTCGCATTGCCCGCGAACACCATCATGCTGCCGGACACTGTGTCTTTCATGGCCTCGCTCCCTGTTTGCACTTCGTACCTGTCCTGTCGTCTGAAAACATCATCCCGCGCCCGCGAAGGGAGAGGGGATCAAGAATCTGTTCCGGAAAAATTCACGGATGAATTTTTCCGGATTAAATAACTGGGGCGCCAGGAATCGAACCTGGGATGCGGGGACCAAAACCCCGTGCCTTACCGCTTGGCTACGCCCCAACCGAACTCTCCATGTCCGCAAGCGGCGAACGGTTGCGTCCGCGCGCCAATATCGCGCGCCACGGCGCCGGCACTTCGGCCGCAAGCACCGCCGCTTGCGCGCGCTCCTCGCGCCAGGTGAAAACGCAGCTCCCAGTGCCGGTGAGCAGCGCCGGCCCGCGCGCGCGCATCCAATCAAGCGCCTGCGCGACCTCGGGATAGCGCGATCTCACGACCGGCTCGCAATCGTTGCGCGCCTCGGCGAGGGAGAACTGGTGTATTTTCGCGGGCGGGCTCGCGCGTGTCAATTCGGGCGCGGCGAATATCTCTCCCGTCGAGACGGCAATGCCGGGGTGAACGATCACATACCAGGGCTCGGGAAAGACGGCGGGCGTGAGCCGTTCGCCGACACCCGCGGCATGGGCGGCGT
The DNA here is from genome assembly GCA_963843735.1 of uncultured Gammaproteobacteria bacterium. Taxonomy (GTDB): domain Bacteria; phylum Pseudomonadota; class Gammaproteobacteria; order JAKDMP01; family JAKDMP01; genus CAWJLN01. The sequence continues at coordinate 33,605 of CAWJLN010000006.1, read as the reverse complement.
GGCCGGCGACGAACACCGGCACGTCGGCGCCCAGCGTGAGCGCGATCGCTTCGAGCCGCTCGCGGGAAAGATCGAGCCCCCACAGAGCGTTCAGCACAACGAGCGTGGTGGCGGCATCGGAACTGCCGCCGCCCAGCCCGCCACCGGGCGGAATGCGCTTTTCGACCCGCACGTCGGCGCCCAAGGCAGTGCCGGCAGCGGCGTTTAGCGCGCGGGCGGCGCGCACGATGAGATCGTCGTCCGGGGCGACACCCGGGGTCGCGTCCAGCAACCGGATCAGCCCGTCCGCGCGCGGAATGTAGGCCAGACTATCGCCGAAATCCAGGAACTGAAAGGCAGTCGAAAGTTCGTGATAACCGTCCGCGCGCCGCCCGGTTACGTGCAGGTAGAGATTCAGCTTGGCCGGCGCCGGCCACCAGTTCAAGTCTGCGGAGGAAGCTGCCATGCGCTCACGATCAATTTAATATGCCCACCGGCACGGCTCGCCGCCAGGCGGATCGGCAGAAGGAGTCCGTGCACGGGCGAATAGGCTTGGTAGCGAACGGTCCAGCCCTGTTGCTCGAGACTCATCACCAGACCGCGGGCGCCGAGTTGCAGCCGATAAGGCGTGCCGGGCGCCGGCCGGCCGACAATCCAGTAGCGCAGGCTCGCCACCGGCACCGGCCAGCCGAGCGTGCGCTCCAGCGCGACATCGGGCGTATCCGTGGTCCATTCACGGCCCTTGGAATCGCGGATCAACATCTGCTCGGGCGTACCCGTAAGCTTCACCGCGCCGATGCCGAAGGGGCCGGAAAAACTGAGCGTCATCGTCGCGCCCTGTTCACGCCAGTCCAGGCTTGCCGAACCGCCGCGGTGCGGCGTGACGACCCCGATCCGACCTTCGAGCCGCCAGTTGTCGAGTTGGTCGAGGCTTGCGAGCCGCTGGCGCCAGGCCGCCTCGTTTGCCGGCCCCGTCGGGCGCACTATCGTCGCGCAACCCGCGGCCAGCGTAAGCAGCGCCGCGAGCAGCAGCCATTTCTTCATTGCTGCGCGAGTTGCCGCTTGAGCTGGAGCAGCGCGGAGTCCCTGGGCGACTTGGCGAGCGCCACGGACAGCACCCGGGTCGCTTCGCCGCGCTCGTTGAGCGCGAGATACACCGTCACCAGGTGACGGGCAACATCGATGTCGCCCGTCGCCTTCCAGGCCCGGCGCAGATACTCGAGCGATTTCGCCGACTCGCCGAGCCGGTAGAGCACCCAACCCATGCTGTCGAGCACGGCACCGTCCTCGGGACTGATCGCAAGCGCGCGCCTGATGTAGCCGAGTGCGTCGCGATAGCGCTTCGTGTGCTCGGTGAGCGTGTAGCCGTAGGCGTTGAGATACATGGGATTCTGCGGTTCCTCGCGGACCAGCCGCTTGAGCGCGTCGAGTGCGTCATCGCCCTTGCCGAGTTTGTCGGCCAGAAGCGCCCGCTGGTAGCGCAACGGGCGCACCATCGGGTAGCGATCAAGCGTCGCACCGAGAAGTTTCCAGGCCGCTTCCTGCTTGCCCGCCTGGGCGAGCAGCGTCGCGTGCACTCCGGCCCAGGTGGGTGCAAGCCCCGGAAAACCCCGCTCGAGTTGTGCGAGATAATCTTCAGCCGTTTCCATGCCCTTCCATTTGGCCAGTGCGAACAGCGAGGAAACCCGCGAGGTCGCAAGATCGTCCGGCGATTGAATGGCCTCGTACCAACCGAAGGCTTCACCCCACTTGCCTTCGCGCGCCGCCAGGCGCCCGAGCAGGTTATATATGCCCGCACTGTCGCCGCCGGCCTCCAGCATCGCGGTGAGCCGCGCGTGCGCCGCAGCGACTTGGCCCTCATCCGCCGCGAGCAACGCATAGCCGAAGGCGACCTGCGGGTCGTCCGGCGCAAGCGCCTGGGCATCGTCGAGCACCTCTTGCGCACGCGAACGCTCGCCCGCATGCGCCAGCAGGTTCGCATAGAAAACCCTGAAACCGAGGTCGTGTGAATTGTCCGCCAGCACCCGCGCCGCCTGGGCGAGCGCCACCTTGCGCTGGCCGAGACCCCAGCGGGCCTGGATTTCAATGAGTTTGGCCGCTCTCTCGCCGGGACCGAAGCCGTGCGCGGCTTGCGCCGCCGCAAGCGCCGCCGCCGTGTCGCCGGCATCGAGTGCCGTGCGGGCGAACACGAGTTGCATCGCCCCGTCGCCGGGGTGCGCCCGTGCGAGCGGCGCGGCAATGTCGTAGGCAAACCAGGTATCCACCGCGCCGTTGAGGCCGATGGCTACGTTCTGGGCGCCGCCGAGCGCATAGGCCTTCACGGACGCCTTGCCCGCCGCCGCGAGATCGGCGCGCGCCAGCGCGACCTGCATCAGCACCGCGTAGGTTTCGCTCCGCTTCGGGGCAAGCTGTTCGGCCAGCGCCGCTGCCTCGTTCGCCAGCTTCGGATCGCCGGCCCGCAGCGCGAGCACGGCGGCGAGCATGGCGTGCTCGGCATCCTTCTTTTGCTTCGCCTGCTGAAACAGGAGTTTCGCCACCAGTCTGGGCGAATGGAGCTTGCGCGCCATCTCCTCGTATTGCGCGAGCGCGGCGGCGGAGGATGCCTCGCTCGGCGCCTGAGCAGCGGGCGGCGGCGAGCTTGCACAACCGGCCCCCAACGCTACGAATGCCGTCAACGCCGCGGCGCCCAGCAGGCGCCGTACGGAACCGGAACCCTCGCGGGATGGAAAAAGTGCAGCGGACATAGCTTGTTGTTGATCAGCGTCAAGTTTTGAGGTGATCATGCTACACGAGCGCAGCTCTTATCGTCATTGCTGCGGTACACTAGGCGGGTTCCTCCCCACACGTTTTCTGATGCTTTTCGCCGTCGGAGTCAGCCATAAAACCGCTCCGCTCGCCGTGCGCGAACGGCTTGCCGTGGCCCCGGCGCGCATTCCGGAATTGCTGGACGCGCTGCTGGAAAACGACGGCGTGGACGAAGCGGTGCTGCTCGCCACCTGCAACCGCACCGAGTTGTACGCCGTCGCCGAGCCGCAGCGCAAACGCACACTCATCGCCTGGCTGGGCGAAATTGGCGGGCTCGAACCCGAGCCGGACGATTGGCGCTACGCGCATGAAGACGGCGCCGCGGCGCGCCATCTGTTTCGCGTCGCCGCCGGTCTCGAAAGCATGGTGCTCGGCGAGACGCAGGTGCTCGGCCAGGTGAAGACCGCCTACCTCGCCGCGCACGCCGCCGCCGCCGTCGGTCCCGAGCTGCACGACCTGTTTCAGCACGCGCTGGGCGCAACCAAGAACATCCACACGGATTCCTCGCTCGACACCTTGCGTTCACTGCCCTACGCGGCGGTAAAACTCGCGCGCGAAAGACTCGGCGGACTCGCCGGCAAGACGGCTCTTCTGATCGGCGCAGGCGAAACCATCGAGACCATCGCCTTTCATCTGCGCGCACAAAACATCGGGCGACTGCTGATCGCCAACCGTTCGCGCCCAGCCGCCGCCGCGCTCGCCGCGACCTACGGCGGGGAAGCGATCGCGCTGACGGAACTGCCCGCGGCGCTTGCCGAAAGCGATCTCGTCGCCAGCGCGACGGCAAGCGAAAACCCGTTGATTGACGCCGCATCGTTTCATGCACGCGCCGCCGGCGCGCCGCTTCTGGTGCTCGATCTGGCTGTCCCGCGCGACGTGAGTCCGGAGGCCGCCGCACTTCCCGAGGTGAACGTCGTGAGCGTGGACGATCTCGCCGCGGTGATCGCCGCCAGCAGCGAAATGCGCTACACCGCCGCCGCCGAAGCCGAACATGCCATCGGACACGCACTTGAAAACTGGCGCAAGTCGCGGCGTATCCGCACCGCGGTACCCACCATCTGCGCGCTGCGCGCGGAGGCCGCCCGTGCCCGCCGCCGCACGCTCGCCGAAGCACGGCGTATCGCCGCAGCGCGCGGCAGCGACTTGGCGCTCGAATATCTCGCGTCCACCCTCACCAACCGGCTGATGCACGCGCCCACCGTGCGTCTGCGCGAAGCGGCGGCGAGCGACGAGGCTGCCCTGATCGCAGCGGCGCGCGATCTGTTTGCTCTCGGCACGGAAGGGGATCAGGCCGACATCGAAGCAGCATGAACCCCATGCGGCCGGAACTGCTGACACGCCTGCAGGCGCTCGCCGCGCACGCCGAAGAGTTGGCCCGCGAATTGGAACTTCCGGAAACCGCGGCCGATTCCGAACGCTTCGCCAACGTTTCGCGCGAGTACGCCCGCATCGCGCCGGTGGCGCGCGGACTTGCCGACTATGAACGCCTGGGACGCGAACTCGCCCAGGCGGATCAACTCGCCGACGGCAACGATCCCGCGATCGCGAATCTCGCGCGCGAAGAACGGACTGGCATCGAAACCCGGCGCGCCGCCTTGGAGGCCGAATTCGTCGCCGCCCTCCTGCCGCCGGATCCCGACGACGGTCGCGCATTGTTCCTCGAAATTCGCGCCGGCACCGGCGGCGACGAGGCAGCGCTCTTCGCCGGCGATCTCTTCCGCATGTACGCCCGCTATGCGGAGGCGCAGGATTGGCGTCTGAACATAGTCAGCGCCAGCGAAGGTGAAGTGGGCGGCTTCAAGGAAGTCATCTCGCGCGTAAGTGGCGCGAACGCCTACTCCCGACTCAAGTTCGAGTCGGGCACGCATCGCGTGCAGCGGGTGCCGCGCACCGAATCGCAGGGTCGTATCCACACCTCTGCCTGCACCGTCGCGGTGCTGCCCGAGGTCGAGACCGTGGACGAGATCGCGATCAAGTCATCAGAGCTGCGCGTGGACACCTATCGCGCGAGCGGCGCCGGCGGTCAGCACGTGAACCGTACCGATTCGGCCGTGCGCATCACGCATCTGCCGACGGGGCTCGTGGTCGAGTGTCAGGACGAACGCTCGCAGCATCAGAACCGTGCCCGGGCGATGGCGCTTCTGCAGGCGCGTCTGCTTGCCGCCGAACGCGAACGCCGTACCGCGGCCGAAAGCCGCGAGCGCCGGCTTCAGGTCGGCAGCGGCGATCGCTCCGAACGCATCCGTACCTACAACTTCCCCCAGGGCCGGGTGACGGATCACCGCATCGGCCTCACCGTCCATCAGTTGGAGCAAGTACTCGAGGGCGAACTGGACATCGTGATCGAACCGCTTATCGCCGCCGCCCGCGAAGACGCGCTGTCCGCTCTCGCCGCCGACTGAAAGGCCTTCGCCCCCTATTGCGCGGCGACCCGCTTAGCGCTACATTAAAGACGGGTTTTTCGGAGGATAAATCCATGAAAAAGCAGATATGGATCGCGGTCGCCGCAACGGGCGGATTGCTCGCCCTCGGCGCCTGCTCCAAACATGAAACGACTTCACAGCGGAACATGACGCCGGCCCAGGTCAGCGCCCTTCAGGCCGCATCCGCGGCGAGGGCGGCAAAGATGTCAACCGCAGCCGCACCGACGATGGCTACGCATCCCGGCACCATGAGCACCAGCGCCATGCCCGCGACGGCGCCTGCGCCGGCGACGGTTCCACCGCCGAGAACGGGCGGCGCTTAGTTCCTTCGGGGATTTTCTAGTTCAAGGTCGGGAACGGCGTACCTGGCGGTGAACCGCCGGGCGGCGCGCCCATCGGACCGCCGGTGCCGGGCGCAGGGGTTCCGCCCTCGCCGCCCTGGGGGCCGCCCTGGGTGCCGAAGTCGGCCTTGAGACGCTTGAGTCCGTCCGCGGAAAGCTTCATCCCGTACTCGTGCCCCGGATTCAGGATGATGCCGGTATCTTCGGCAAGCACGTTCACCACGTATTCGCCGGCAAGCTGGCCGGGATTGCCGTATTCCCCGAGATCGGCCTTGATCTTCTCCGACAGTTCCGGCGCCGTGAACAGCACCATGAGCTTGCCCATGTCGTCGGTCTCGAACACCAGCGCATTGGCGGCGGGATCGAGATTGTCCGGACTCATGTCGCGATCGAACATCGCATACAGGGGCGCGCGCAACAGCGCCTGATAGACGCTGATGATGGACACCTTGCCTTCCTGCGCGCCGGCAAGCAGGTATTCCAGCTCGGCGTTCGGATCGAACATCGGCGGCGGCTGGTTGATCGGTTGCTCTTCACTCATAATCGTTTCCTCCTGGAGTTGTCTTGCTCAAACCGCTTCGAGCGCGGCATCGAGATCGGCAATAAGGTCGTTCACGTCTTCGATCCCGACCGAGATGCGAACGAGTCCATCGTCGAGTCCGAGTCCGCGCCGTTCCTCATCGGTCAGGGCCATGTGCGTCATCAGCCCGGGATGTTCGATCAGACTTTCCACGCCGCCCAGACTTTCCGCCAGCGTGAACAGTTTCACGTGTTCGAGAAAACGGCGCGCGCCTTCGATGTCGGTATCGAGAACGGCGCTCAACATGCCGCCGAAACCACCGTGCATCTGCCGTTGCGCAAGCGCGTGCTGCGGATGGCTCGCAAGGCCCGGGTAAAACACGCGGCGCACCTTGGGATGCGCCTCCAGCCATTCGGCGATGGTCTGCGCATTCGAGGTGTGTCGCTCCATGCGCAGGGCAAGCGTTTTCACGCCGCGCAAGGCGAGATAGGAATCGAAGGGGCCGGCGACCGAGCCCACCGCATTCTGCAGGAAGGTGAGACGCTCGGCAAGTTCTTTCGATTGGGTAACGAGCACGCCGCCGACCATGTCGGAGTGGCCGTTCAGATACTTGGTTGCGGAATGCAGCACGATGTCGAAGCCGTGTTCGAGCGGTCGCTGGCACCAGGGCGAAGCGAAGGTGTTGTCCACCACTGTGAGCGCGCCGACCGCGTGCGCGATTTCCGCAATCGCTGAAAGATCGGCGAGCTTCATCATCGGATTGGTCGGCGTTTCCACCCACACCATGCGCGTCTCGGGTTTGATAACCGCTTCCAGCGCCCTGGGATCGGAAAGGTCGGCGGAGGTGATGCGCAGGCCCGCGGCCGGCGCTCGCACTTGGCGAAACAACCGGTGGATGCCGTAGTAGAGATCGTCCATCACGACCACGTGACTGCCGGCGGGCAGCAGTTCCAGCGTGGTGGCGGCGGCGGCAAGTCCCGAGGCGAAGGCCCAGGCGCCGATGCCACCTTCGAGCGAGGCGACGGCACGCTGCCAGGCCTCGCGGGTTGGATTGTGGGTACGCGAATACTCATAGCCGTTGCGCGGTTTGCCGGGGCTCATCTGCGCATAGGTCGAGGCCTGCGAGATCGGCGGCATTACGGCGCCGGTGATCGGGTCGGGCGACTGGCCGCCATGCACGCACAGCGTCGAGAAACGGGCGTTATCGGGTGCGTTCAAGCTTTTGCTCCTTTATTCCTGATCCAGGTGAGATAGTCGGCGCGGGTCACGAGACCCAGAAATTCCTCGCCATCTTCGATGGCGACGGCGGTCTCGACGGCCAACCGCTCGGCGAGCCAGTCCATCGGATCCCGTACGTTCATGCGCGGGAATCCTCCGTTCATCACCCGCCCGACGGGCGCATCGAAGGGCAATTTCCGCTCAATAACCGCATGCAGCAGATCGGCTTCGGTCACGGCGCCGACGAGTCGTCCTTCCTTCACCACCGGCAACTGCGAATAGCCGCCGTCGCGCAGCCGGTTGTGCGCGGTGGCAAGCGTGTCCTCCGGGCCGACCGTGACCGTCGCGTGCCCGCGATGCGGGCGGGTGATCAGATCCGCCAGCGTGCCGGTCTCGGACGAGGAGACAAAGCCGTGCTCGGCGAGCCAGAAATCGTTGTACATCTTCGATAGATACTTGGCGCCGGTATCGCAGCCGAGCGTGACTACGCGCTTCGCCTCGGTCTGCTCGCGGCAATAGCGCAGCGCCGCCGCGATCAGGGTGCCCGAGGAAGAACCGAGCAGCAGCCCTTCCTTGCGCAGCACCTCGCGCGCGGTGGCAAAGGACTCGGCGTCGGAAATGGCATAGGCACGCTTCGCCGCCGACAGATCGCGCGATCGAGGGAATGAAGTCCTCGCCGATGCCTTCCACCAGCCAGCGCGATGCCTGGCCGAGCTTGCCGCAGTTGATGTAGTCAGCGAGCACGGAGCCCACCGGATCGGCGAGCACGAATTCGGTCTCGGGCGAGGCCTTGCGGAAATAGCGCGAAACGCCGGTGAGTGTTCCGCTGGTGCCGACGCCGAGCACGATCACGTCCACCTTGCCGTCCATCTGCTCGAGAATCTCCGGGCCGGTGGTCGCCTCGTGCGCCGCCGGATTATCGGGATTGCCAAACTGGTTGATGTAGTAGCCACCACGTTCGCCGGCGAGCCGCTCGGCCATGTCCTGATAGTATTCGGGATGCCCCTTCTGCACATCCGAGCGCGTGAGTACCACCTCGGCGCCCATCGCCTGCACATTGAAGACCTTCTCGCGGCTCATCTTGTCCGGCATCACGATGAGCAGACGGTAGCCACGCACCGCTGCCACCAGCGCAAGTCCGAGGCCGGTGTTGCCGGCGGTCGCCTCGACCAGCAGATCCCGGGCTTGATTCGCCGCGTTTTTCCGCCGCCGTAATCATCGAAACGCCGATTCGATCCTTGATCGAACCGCCGGGATTGAGCGCTTCAAGCTTGATGAACAGCCGGCAGGGACCGGTGTCGAGGCGGGAGGCTTCCACCATCGGCGTGTTGCCGACAAGGTCGAGCACGCTGTCTGCAACGCGCATGATGTGCTCTTGCGGAGGTATAAAAGCGTTATTTTATCAGCATGAACCAGGCCCCACCGACCGCCACAGTCTCGGCATTGCTCGCCGACGCACGAACGCAACTCAACGACCCGCGCGAGGCGCTTCTGCTTGTCGCTCATGCGCTGGGGCTTGCGCGCGAAACGCTTTACGCCCACCCCGAGCGAGCGGTGGGTCCCGACGACGTCCGGGCCGCATCGAACCTGATTGAGGCGCGCAAGCGCGGCGCGCCGATCGCTTATCTCACCGGCAAGCGCGAGTTCTACGGCCTCGCATTCGCAATCACGCCAGCGGTGCTCATTCCGCGTCCCGAAACCGAACTCCTGGTTGAGCTTGCCCTTGCGAAGCTCGACGCAATCACCGCGCCGACGGTGGCCGACCTCGGCACCGGAAGCGGCGCCGTCGCGCTCGCCATCGCCCATACGCGACCGGATGCACGCGTGATCGCGGCCGATCGTTCGACCGCCGCGCTTGCCGTAGCCGCCGCCAATGCGCACGCACTTGATCTTGCCCAGGTGAATTTCGTCCAGGCCGACTGGCTGGCGCCCTTCGCGCCGCAGGTATTCGACCTGATCGTCTCCAATCCGCCCTATGTCGCCGCGGGCGATGTCCACCTCGGGCAAGGCGATTTGCGCTTCGAGCCGCGTGCCGCACTCGCCGCCGGCGCGGACGGACTCGACGCCATCCATTGCCTGATCGGGGGCGCGGTCGAATGCCTCAAGTCCGGCGGCACACTCATCCTCGAACACGGCGCGGAGCAGCAGGCGGCGGTCGGCGCACTGCTCGCCGAACAGGGCTACGCCGCGATCGAGACGCACCGCGACCTCGCCGGCCTCCCCCGCGCTGCGTGCGCCATCCGCCCGCATTGACCTATACTTTCGAAACGTCGGCGCCGCAACCCCTTTCAGCAACCCGATTCGATCAGGAGACTTGGCATGAAGACTTTCGGAATCGCCTTCGCGGGACTCGTTCTGCTCTTTTCCGTACCCTGCCCGGCCGGGGACGCCGGGTCTGCGGCGCAGCAAAAGCTCAGCTACCCGACCGCGCAACGCGGCAAGGTCGTGGACAATTATTCCGGCACCAGGGTGGCCGCACCCTACCGCTGGATGGAAAATCTCGACAGCCCGGCGGTGAAGCAATGGGTTGAGGCGGAAAACAATCTCACCTTCTCCTACCTCGCGAAAATTCCCCTGCGCGGCTGGATGAACAAGCGCCTCACGCAACTGTGGAATTACGCCAAGGAAAGCACGCCCGAGCAGATCGCGGGCGAGGCGCTCTTTTTCAGCCGCAATTCCGGACTGCAAAATCAGTCAGTGGTGTATGTGCAATCGTCGCCCTCCGCAAAAGCGCGCGTACTGCTCGATCCGAACACGCTCTCGAAAGACGGCTCGATCGCGCTCGCCTTCAGTGTGCCCTCGCCGGACGGCAAGTACCTGACCTATGCGCTGTCGCAAGGCGGCTCGGACTGGGAGACGATTCACGTGCGTGACGTCGCAACGGGCAAGGACCTTTCCGACGCCGTGCGCTGGGTCAAGTTCTCGGGCATCTCCTGGACCAACGACCAGAAGGGCTTTTTCTATTCGCGCTATCCGCAACCGCCCAAGGGCAAGGCAATCAGTCAGGCGGTCGTGAACCAGAAGCTCTACTACCATCGCCTCGACACGCCGCAGAGCGCGGACAAGCTGATTTACGCACGCCCCGATCACCCGCGCTGGATCATTGGCGGCGACGTAGGCGAAGACGGACGTTATCTGTTCGTCTATCTTGTCAACGGCACCTCGCCGAACAACGAACTCTATTACGCCGATCTCGGCAATCCGCAAAAGCCGAATATCGGCGCACAGCTCAAACCGTTGTACACGGAAAACGATGCACAATACTCTCCAATCGGCGTGAGCAAGGGCACGCTCTATCTTCAGACGACGCTAGCCGCGCCGAAGGGCCGCATCGTCGCGGCGATGCTTGACGACCCCGCGTCGAAGCACTGGCGTGTCGTCGTACCCGAAAGCGAGGGTGTGCTCAAGGGCGCCACGATGGCCGACGGACGCATTCTCGCAAACTACCAGATCGTCGCCAAGAGTGAAGTACGCTTTTTCGCAACCGACGGCAAAGCGCAAGGCACGCTCGCGCTGCCGGGCATCGGCACGGTGTACGGGCTGTCCGCGCGCAACGATTCGAAGACGCTTTACTACGGCTTTACTTCCTATCTCTATCCGAGCACGGTCTATCGCTACGATCTCGCCAGCGGCAAGACCTCGGCCTTCTTCAAACCGGACGTGGCCTTCGATCCCTCGAACTATGAAACGAAGCAGGTGTTCTACCCGTCGAAGGACGGCACCATGATCCCGATGTTCATCGTCGCCAGGAAGGGCGTGAAACTCGACGGCGACAACCCGACCATGCTCTACGCCTACGGCGGTTTCGACATCACCATCACGCCTTCCTTCAATCCGATGCTGCCGGTGTGGCTGGAGCTGGGCGGCGTGTACGCGGTCGCCAATCTGCGCGGCGGCGGCACCTACGGCGAGAAGTGGCACGAGGCTGGCATGCTCGGCAACAAACAGAACGTCTTCGACGATTTTGCCTGGGCGGCGAAATACCTGGTCGCAAAGAAATACACTTCGACGAAACGCCTCGGCATTCAGGGCTACTCGAACGGCGGCCTGCTGATCGGCGCGAGCATCACCGAAAACCCGCAACTGTTCGGTGCCGCCTACGCGGGCGCGGGCGTGATGGACATGCTGCGCTACCAGAAATTCTCGGGCGGCGCGTTGTGGGCGCCCGAATACGGCACCTCCGACGATCCCAAGGCATTCAAGTGGCTGTACAAATTCTCGCCGGTGCAAAACGTCAGGAAGGGCGTGTGCTATCCGCCGACGATCGTCACCACCGCCGATCATGACGACCGTGTCGTGCCGAGTCATTCCTACAAGTTCGTCGCCGCCATGCAGCATGCGCAGGGCTGCGCCAATCCGATACTGATCCGCGTCGCGACGCAGACCAGCCACGGCTACATGCCGACTGACAAGCGCATCGCGCAGACCGCCGACGTATGGGCCTTCGAGGCTTACAACCTCGGCATCACGCAGGCGCCCGCGGCGGCAACCAGCGACGCAAGCGGAGCCATGCATCCGGGAGAATGAGCGGCGCGCAGCAAACGGAGGCGGTGCGCGAATTCGAGCGCGGCGTAATCGCCAACATTCCGATCGCGGCGGCGATGGACATTCGCGTGGCGGAATGCGATCCGGCGCGGCTCGTGCTCGCCGCGCCGTTTGCGCCCAACCGCAACCATGCGGGCATCGCCTTTGGTGGCGCAATCGAATGCCTGGGCACGCTCGCCTGCTGGGGCCTGCTTTGGTTTGCGCTGGAAGCGCCCGACGCAAGAATCGTGATCCGGCGCGCGGAAACGGATTTCCGCGCGCCACTCACGGGCGAACTCCGCGCCGAAGCACGCGCACCGGATGCCGACACATGGGCGCATTTCACAAGACAATTCATGCGTCACGGTCGCGCCCGCATCGAACTCGTTGCGATTGTCGGGGATGCAAAGCAAACGGAAGGCGCCCGCTTCCGCGGTTCCTTCGTCGCGGCTCGCAACGCTGCAACTAGCGGATAAAGCGGATGGTGAAAGGGTAACGATACGCCGTGCCGGCGCTCGCCTGCGCCGCAGCGATGATCACAAAAACCAGATCGAGCACACCGACCACGATCAGCAACGGAATACCGATTACGACGATTATCAGGATTGAGGCGATCACATAGGCGATCAGCATGGTCAACTGGAAATTGAGCGCTTCCTTGCCCTGGCTATCCACGAAGGCCGAATCATCGCGCTTCACGAGCCACAGGATGAGCGGTCCGAGAATGAACCCGAGCGGAAACACGAGCCCGAACAGGGCGCTCAGGTGGCAGGCCATGGCCCAGTTCCTTTCTGCCGAATCAACCATCGTCGTTACTCCTGTTCGACGAGCACACATTAACCCGGCGCCCTGCTCCGCGCAAGCCTGAGGCACCAGCAGCGGGGGTTGCGAGATTGTGATTTGGTGTTATACTTCACTATACCTGTTTCCGGGCCGAGTGCATGCCCCGCCTGTTCCTGCTCCTGCTCTTCGTTCTGACCTTGCCCCCGGCGTTGGCCGCTCCCGTCCCTGCGACCGCCGTCACACCGCCTACCATCCCCGATCTCTCGCCCTGGACCGGCGCGGACGGCAAACCGAGTCCTGCAGCATGGCGACATGCCGCCCAGTTCTCGATCAACAACGAGATTTCTCCCGGGCACAATACGCCGGCGGCGGCCGACTCCCGCGTCGAAGTCGGCTACACGGCCGGGGCGCTGTGGCTGCACTTTATCGCCCGTGATCCGCATCCCGAAAACATACGCGTGCGCTACCGCGAGCACGACAACATTGACAGCAACAGCGATGACTTTGTAGGCCTGTTTCTCAGCCCCTTCAATGACACGCAGTGGGCTTACGAATTCATCTGCACCTCGGGCGGCGTCGAGTGGGATGCCTTTCGCCAACAGGGCAACGAATACTCCTCTTTCAACGCCATCTGGTCGTGCAGCGCCAAGAGAACACCGAAGGGGTATGAAGTGATCATGAAGATCCCTTTCAGCTCGATCAAGTTTCCGCACAGCGGCAAACCCCAGGCTTGGCGCCTGCTGTTCTTGCGGAATTGGCCGCGCAATCTCCGCCATCAATTCGCCAACGTCAGGTTCGACTACAACTCCAACTGCACGCTGTGTCAGGCCGAGATCGTGCGCACGGCGACGTCAATCAGCGCGAGCCCCGCAAACTTCCAGTTGATCCCGGCGCTGACACTCATGCGCAGCGACACGCGGAACGATCCTTCCGGCGGGCTCCAGCGCGGTTCGCCCCGGGTCGAAGGCAGCCTTGATGCGCGCTGGGTGCTTCTCCCCAATCTGGAATGGGCTGCCACCGTGAACCCGAACTTCTCGCAGGTGGCGCCCGACCAGTTGCAGCTGAGCGTCAACCGGCAGTTTGCGATTTTCTACCCCGAGAACCGCCCGTTCTTCGAGCAGGGCACCCAGGTTTTCAACACCCCCGGTTTCCCCCAGGGTTCCGACACCTTCGGAACATCCGGCAAACTGGTGGATACGCGCGCGATTGCCGACCCGCACTGGGCGACGAAGCTCGTCGGGCAGATCGGCTCGAACGCCATCGGGGTTCTGGCCGCCGACGATTCGGCCACCAACATCCTGCTTCCCGGCAACCAAAGCTCGCAGATTCAATCCTTCGGCTTCAGCACCCAGGACGCCTTGTTGCGCTACCGCTACGACGTCGGCAATTCGGCGATCGGCGTGCTCGCTACCGGGCGGCAGGGCGGCGGCTACACCAACGGCGTCTACGCCTTCGACTCAAGCTGGCAACTCGACCCGAGCGATACGCTGACCACGCTCGTCGGAGGCTCCACGACGACCTATCCCACCTCGGTCGCTGACGCCTTCGGAATCGCCCCCGGCACCATCACGGGCAACGCGTTTACGGCAAACTTCGCCCGCAGCCGCCGGAACTACAACTTCCAGGTCAGCACCACGCACGTCGCCAACGATTTCCGCGCCGACATGGGATATCTGCCGCAGGTCGGCTACGACGAAGGCGCCGTGCAGGGCGAGTACGACTTCTACGCACCGAACAAGAACTGGTATCAGAACGGCGGCTTTGGCGCCTTCATGAACTGGACCCGCACCGCCGGCGGCGGCCCCATTCTCGACCGCAGGGTAAGGCTCTACGCATTCGAGCACGGCCTCTACCAGACGCATTTTATTTTCTATGCCACGCGCGACGAACAGTACTTCAAGGGCGAGACCTTCACGCTAAAGCAGTACGAATTCGACGCCAACGCCCAGCCGCTGAACTGGCTCAGCGGAGCAATCGACGTCACAGGAGGCGACGCCGTGGACTATGTCGGCGTGCGCAAGGGCAGATTGCTGTCGATCTATGCCTCACTCGGCTTTTCACCCGGAAGGCACATCGAAATCAGCGTGGTGAACGACTTCGAGCGCCTCAACGTCGCCGGCGGGCGCCTCTACACCGCGAACCTTTACGACCTGCGTGTGGCCTGGCATTTCGATTCTCATTTTTTTGTACGCGCGATAGCGCAGGAACAGGACGTGCGTAACAACACCGCGCTGTACCCGCCGGGCACGCCCAGTCGGACCCGCAATCTCGCAACCCAGTTGCTCGCCGGTTATCAGATCAATCCCTGGACGGTGTTCTACGCGGGTGTTGCGACCGGTTACATGGGTACCGGCGAATACGCTCTCCTGCCGCAGCAGCGCAGCTACTTCCTCAAGGCGAGCTACTACTTCCAGCCGTAGCGGGACGGAAGTCCTCCGGGCCTTCGACAATTTCCGCGTTGCGGCGGCGACTAATCCAGCCAGGGCGCGAGCGCGTCTTCGGCGAGCGCCGGCCAGCCGCGATTGGCGGCCGGGCTCGCGGGACTCGGATGCGGCAGATAGGCGACCGGAACCCGCTCCCCGAAGTTTTCCCGCGCACGGCGCTCGGCATAACGGCCGATGCCGACGATGGCCGTCGGCGCAAGCGCTTGCACCAATGCCCCGAGCGCGCGATTGCAGGCCGCGGCGAGCGGCACCGCTTCTTCTCGGCGCAAGCGCTCGGGCGTGAGGTTGCGTCCATCGCCGATGAACAACAGCGGACAATAGTTCCACACGAAGAAGCGTGCGAAAAAATTTTCCGGCGTACCGAAGCGTTCGCGCGCCCAGCCCCACAGACGACTGCCGCTGCCTTCGCGCCGATGGCAATCGAAGCCGAGAATCGGGTATTTCGGATGCTGCGTCGGGAGCGGCGGTGCAAGCGACGCCTCGATGCCTAGCCACTCGCGCACCATGACCACGTCGCCGAAGGGTACGCCGGTCTGCGCCATGCCCCAGGGACCGGGATTCATGCCGAGCAGAATCACGCGCCCACGCTTGGCGCCGAAACGCGCAAGATAATCGCGGTGCGCAGGCCAGGCGTATCGAAGCGGGTTATAGACGTGGCTCGGCGTCGCGAACTCGAGCGCATCCGCATCGCGCGCGAGCCGCTTCGCGGCGGAGACGATCAGAGAAACATCCGGCACAGCGCGTTCAGGCGCCGGCAAGTGCAAGCCAGTGGCGTTCCAGCCGCGTCGGATTGCGGGCGCCGATATGTGCGGACAGGTGTTCGCGCGCCCGTTCGCATTCGCCGCCGCGAATCAGGCTGAGGAGATACGATTCGGCAAAGACGCCGCGCTGCTCGTCGCTGCCGCCGCCTTCGCCCGAGCGTTCGAGCAGCGGCGCAAATTCTTCGGCCGCCTCGCTCCATTTGCCCTGCGCATACGCAAGCACCGCGCGCGCCAGGCCGAGCCCGACCGTATGCCAGACCTCGCGCGCGCGTCCGTCGCGCGTATCGGCGTAACGCTCGAACCCGGCGTAGGCCTGCGCCGCTTTCGCCGTCGCGCCCGCCCGCGTGAGCGCGAAAAGATAGAGGATGCTCAGGAACGGAAACACCTGCTCGGCGCTGCGCTCGACGATATGCGGCACAATTTCGCGCCACGGCGCGACCTCGGCGGCGCCGGCGAGTTCGAGATACCAGAGCAACAGGATCGCATCGGTGTGTTCCACCACCATGTCCGGCTGGAAACCCCAGATCGAACGCCGGTAAATTGCGCGCACCGACTCGAACTCGCATTGCGCAAGATGCAGCGTCGCAAGATGAAAACCGTTGTGCGAACGGATGTACTGATTCTTCGCCTCCCAGTGCGGCGCCCACTCGGAAAGTGCGGTGATGCCGCGCGCAATCTCGCCGCGGCGCGCGTACACGTGCGCGAGGCAATGCTCCGCCCACGGCGTATCGGGTTTGAGTTCCAGTGCGCGCAGCGCGAGCCGTTCCGCCTCGTCCGCCTCCGCGTTCAGTTCCTGCGCGAAACCTTGCATCGCAAGCACGTCGCCATCGTGCGGATTCGCCGCGGCGAAGACAGCCATGATTTCACGCTGGCGCAGAGTTTCGCCGGTCTCGAACAGATGAAACTCGGCGAGCTTGGCGGAAACGGTTTCCTGCGGCCAGCGCGCGGCAATGTCTTCGTGCGCGGCGATCGCCATTTCCAGATTGCCGGCGACGCCGGCCTCGACCGCTGCGATGAACGCAAGCTCGTGATCGCTCGCCGAATCCGCAGCGGCGCGGGCACGTGCGAGCCAACGGCGTCCTTCCGCCGCCAACTGCGGCGACTGGGCGAAGGCGTAGAGACTCGCCGCATAGGCCTGCGCCAGCGGGCAGGCCGGATGCGCGCTCGCAAGCTCGCAGATATCGGGCGCGGCGCGGCCCAGACCGAGCAGTTCAGCGACGAAGCGATCGAGACCCGCGATGACCTCGGGCGTGGCGCCGCTCACGGCAAGACCGCGGGCATCGTGCTGAATCATGCGTAGATTTCCTCTCGACGTGATGCGGCGCAAAGAGACGCGCAAGCGCACCGATACAATAGCACCATGAATCCCGAATTAATTCTCGACGGGCTGAACGACGCCCAACGTACCGCCGTGACCACTGCGCCGGGCGCGGTACTGGTGCTCGCGGGCGCGGGCAGCGGCAAAACGCGTGTGCTCACGCAACGCATCGCCTGGGTGATCGCGACGGAGGGGATCGCGCCCGACCGCGTACTCGCCGTCACCTTCACCAACAAAGCGGCGGCGGAGATGCGCGGCCGTGTCGAGCGGCTGCTCGGCGTGCCGGCGTCGAATCTGTGGATCGGCACCTTCCACGGCCTCGCGCATCGCTTCCTGCGCCGCCACCACGAGGCGGCACGCCTGCCGCAGAGTTTCCAGATTCTCGACGGCGGCGATCAGCAGCGCCTGATAAAACGCCTGCTGAAGACGCTCGCCATTGACGAGAAGCAGTGGCCGCCGCGCCAGATCGCCGGGATCATCAACCGCACGAAGGACGAGGGCCAACGGCTCGCGGAGATTCAGGGCGGCAACGATAGCCGCGAACGTACGCTTGCGAGCATTCTCGCCGCCTACGATGAAACCTGCGAACGCGCCGGACTGGTGGATTTCGCCGAACTGATCCTGCGCAGCGCGCGGCTGTTCATGGACAACGCCGACATCGCGGCGCAGTA
This sequence comes from uncultured Gammaproteobacteria bacterium, assembly GCA_963843735.1. Taxonomy (GTDB): domain Bacteria; phylum Pseudomonadota; class Gammaproteobacteria; order JAKDMP01; family JAKDMP01; genus CAWJLN01. The sequence continues at coordinate 15,818 of CAWJLN010000006.1, read as the reverse complement.
TCACGCGCGTTTCCGGCATTTACTGGTGGACGAATTCCAGGATACCAACACCGTGCAGTACCTGTGGCTGCGCGCGCTTGCAGGCGACACGATCAAACCCTTCATCGTGGCCGACGACGATCAATCAATATACGGGTGGCGCGGCGCGCAGGTCGAAAACCTGAAGCGCTTCCAACACGATTTTGCGCCGGTCGAGATCGTGCGCCTGGAACAGAACTACCGCTCGACGGGACACATCCTCGCCGCGGCCAATGCGGTGATCGCAAAAAACAGCGGGCGCCTCGGCAAAACGCTGTGGACCGCAGGCAAAGAAGGCGCGCCGATCGAGCTCTACGCCGCAAGCGACGAACGCGACGAGGCCCATCACATCGTCGCGCGCATCGGGCGCTGGATCGCCGACGGCGGCAGCGCCGGCGATGCGGCCGTACTGTACCGTTCCAACGCACAGTCGCGGGTGTTCGAAGAAACGCTGATCGCGCGCGGCATTCCCTATCGCGTGTACGGCGGCCTGCGTTTCTTCGAGCGCGCCGAAATCAAGGACGCACTGGCCTACCTGCGACTCGCCGTCCGCCGCGAGGACGACGCCGCGCTGGAACGCATCATCAACCTGCCTGCCCGCGGCATCGGCGACCGCACCTTGGAGGCCGTTCGTGCACGCGCCCGGCGCGAACGCATCCCGCTTTGGCAAGCGTTGATCATCCTTGCGCGCGAGGAAGGCGAACTCGCCGCCCGCGCGCGCCACGCTCTCGCCGGCTTCGTCGTCCTGATCGAACGCATCGCCGAAGGCGTGGCGTCGCGCGAACTGGGCGCGGCGATAGAATTCGTGATTACCGAGAGCGGGCTCGCCGCGCATCACGGCGCCGATGACGGTGAGCTTGCCCAGGCGCGCATGGAAAACCTGACCGAACTCGTGACCGCGGCCGCGGAATTTGCGCCCGACCCCGGACTCACGCCGATCGAGGCCTTTCTCGCCCAGGCGGCGCTCGAGGCCGGCAACACCCAGGCCGGCGACTGGGCGAACGCCGCCAAACTGATGACGCTGCATTCGGCGAAGGGCCTGGAGTTTCCGCTGGTCGCCGTCGCCGGACTCGAAGAGGGCCTCTTTCCACACGCCAGAAGCGTCGAGACACCGAAGGGACTCGAAGAAGAGCGGCGCCTGTTCTACGTTGGCATGACCCGTGCGTGCGAGCAGTTGCTGCTCACGCACGCCGAGCGCCGCCATCTGCATGGTCAGGCGCACTATTCCCGTCCTTCGCGCTTCCTCGCCGAGCTCCCGGAAGAAAGCGTGGAAGAAATCGGCCCGCGGCGCGGCGCGCGCGGCACGGTTCGCGACGGCGGGCACGGCGCGCTCGCACTCGGGCGTCGCGTGCGCCATAGCGTCTTCGGCGAGGGCGTAGTGCTCGAACACGAGGGCGACGGCGCGCGTCTGCGCGTCAAGGTCGTATTCGAGGATGCCGGCGTGAAATGGCTGGTGGCGAACTACGCCCGCCTCGAAGTACTGGCGTAGTAACGGGCTACTCTGTCAGAATGTGCGCCATTCGCCCCGACAAGGAATAAGACTTGAACGGAGTCGGCCAAACCATCCTTTACACCTTCGTGGCCTATATGGCCGTGGTGCTCCTGATTTCCCTTGTCGCCTGGCATCGCAACAGGAACCTCAAGGATTACATCCTCGCCGGACGCCGCCTCGGCAACTTCGTCACCGCGCTCTCCGCCGAGGCCTCGGACATGTCGGCCTGGCTGCTGCTCGCGCTGCCGGGTGCAGCCTATGCTTTCGGGCTGGGCGAGATATGGATGGTGATCGGGCTCGCCGTCGGCACCTACATCAACTGGCTGGTGGTCGCCCGCCCCCTGCGCGAACAGACCCAGCGCTACAACGACGCGCTCACCCTGCCCGATTACTTCGCCGGGCGCTTCGGCGACAAGTCGCGCATTTTGCGCGGCATCTCCGCGCTCTTCATCCTGGTGTTCTTCGTCTTCTACACCAGTTCGGGTTTCGTCGCCGGCGCGGATCTGTTCCAGCGCCTGTTCGGCGTGCCCTACTTCTGGGCGCTCGTCTTCGGCGCGCTGACCGTGATGTCCTACACCTTCATCGGCGGCTTTCTCGCCGTCGCCTGGAACGACGTGCTCCAGGGCGCAATCATGTTCTTCGCCTTGGTGGTGGTGGGTCTGCTCGGCCTCGCCGCGCTGGGCTGGTTCCACGGTCTTGCGGCCACGCTCAACGCCGTGAACGGCGGACTTCTCCATCCGCTTTACGACGTCCAGCACGGCGGCGCCTTCACCTGGATCGCCATCGTGTCGCTCCTCGCCTGGGGGCTCGGCTATCCCGGTCAGCCGCACATCCTCGCCCGTTTCATGGCCATCAGGGATCCGAAAGGCGTGCCTGCCGCACGGCGTTTCGCCATGTTCTGGGTCGTCATCGCGCTCGTCGCGGCACTGATCGTCGGGCTCACCGGCATCGGCGTGGTCAATCACCAGCTCGCGGGAGACGAGCGCGAGAAGGTCTTCCTCTTCATGTCGCTGCAACTGCTGCCGCCCGTGCTCGCCGGGATCGCGCTCTCGGGCATACTCGCCGCAATCATGTCCACCGCCTCGGCGCAATTGCTGGTCGCCGCAAGCGCCTTCGCAGAAGATATCTACCGCGGGTTTTTCCGCAAGCAGGCCGGGCGGCGCGAACTCCTGTGGGTGGCGCGCCTTGCGCTCGTGGCAATCGCCGCACTAGGTTTCATCGCCGGCCTCAATCCGAAGAGCATGATTCTCTCCTTGGTCGCCTACGCCTGGGCCGGCTTCGGCGCCGCCTTCGGCCCGGCGATCGTGCTTTCGCTCTACTGGAAGCGCATGAACTGGTTCGGCGCCCTCGCCGGCGTCGTGGTAGGCGGCGTGACGGTGATCGTCTGGCATCAACTCGCGGGACGCGGCGGCATCTTCGCCCTCTACGAAATCGTGCCCGGCATGGCGTTCTCCGCCGTCGCGATTATTTTTTTCTCGCTCATCACCCCGCCGCAGGCAGGTGCAGCCAACCGATCACCAGCAGCGCACAAGCCAAAAACGCAACCAGGCCGTGCAGCCCCACGACGAAAAAAGGGCGCGGCAGGCGCGTAGCGCGCAGCGCGAACAGGAATACGCCGCCGACGAAGGCAAAGCTCAAGGCCAGCGTCCCCGCATCCAGCGGCAGATCACGCGGGCCACGCCAAAGCGCAACCGCAACCCACAGGCAGACGAGTCCCGACATGCCCACTGCGGGGTGTGCAAACAGGAGCGCCCGCGGCGCCCGGCGACGGCCCTGACGCAAGGCGACAAGCGTCAGTCCGCCCGCAACCGCGGCAAAGGCCAGTGCCATGCCGGTCGCAATCAGGATCACGCGCCGCGTTTCTCGTCGCCGCTGAGTTCTATGCCCAGCGCCTTGAGCTTTCGATATACATGTGTGCGCTCCAGGCCCACGCGCTCGGCCAGCGCCGCGACCTTACCGCCGACCAGTTCGAGCTGGGCTTCGAGATAGGCCCGCTCGAAGCGGTCGCGCGCCTCGCGATACGGCAGCGAGAGAAGATCCTCGCCCAGCCGCGGAGCGGCCGGTACCGCGCCGGCGAGCGCCGCATCCACTTCCTCGATACCGACCGGACCGTCGGAACCGCTCGCGAGAAGACGCTTCAAAAGATTATTCAACTCGCGCAGATTCCCCGGCCAGTCGTGGCGGCGCAAACGATTGAGCGCGGCGACATCGAAGCGGCGAAAGGCGTAGCCTTCGCCGTCGGCGAGATCGTCCACGTAATAGCGGATGATCTCGGGAAGATAATCCCGATACTCGCGCAACGGCGGGACCTCGATCGTGAAGACTGCCAGCCGGTCGTAGAGTTCGCGCCGCAGACGCCCCGACGAGGTCCCGGCATCGCGCGCTTGCACCGAGGCGACAAGACGCAGTCTGCCGTCGCCATGTGCGGCGGCCAGCGCAAGCAACTCCTCCTGCACCTCGGGCGTCGCATCCGCCAGTTCGGCGAGAAAGAGGATGCCGGGATTGGCGAGTTTTTCCACCCGTGCGCGCACGTCCGCCGCGTCGGCGCCCGCAAGCGTGAGCCGGGAAAACTCCCGGCGGCTGTCGCGTGCGAGCCGCCGGGCCAGCGTCTCGCGTCCGGTACCGGACTCGCCCGCCAGCAGCACCGGTTCCGCATGCCCGCGCGCGGCGTCCAGCGCCTGCTTGAGACGGGCGATGGCGGGATGCTCGGCAATCAGATCGAGCAACGGCGCCGCACCCAGCGGCTCGCGTCGGCGCGGCGCCGATTTCAGCGCCTGCTCGATCACGTGCAGCAGCTTGGCGAGCGACACCGGCTTTTCGATGAAGTCGAGCGCGCCGAGGCGCGTCGCCTCGATCGCCGTGTCCACCGTGCCGTGGCCGGACATCATCAATACCGGCGGCACACCCGCGGGGCCCGCGTCCATTCCTTAAGCAGGGAGATACCGTCTTCGCCTTCCATCCAGACGTCGAGCAGCACCAGATCCGGGCGCTGCGCGGCGAATTCCCGGCGCGCTTCCGCGGCGCCCGGCGCGAGCGTCACTTCGTAACCTTCGTCGTCGAGAATTTCCCCGATCGCGGAGCGAATCCCGGGCTCGTCGTCCACGACCAGGATGCGCGGCGCACGCGAATGCGCGCGGCGGGCGTTCACGAGACGCCGCCGTGCAGAAGTTTAAGCGACGGACGACGGCGCGGCAACGTCACCACGATCTCGGCACCGCCCTCAGGATGGTTGGCCAGCTTGACGCTGCCGCCCTGTTCTTCCGCGAGCTTGCGCACCAGGGCAAGGCCGAGTCCTGTTCCCTTGACCTTGCCGCTCACATAAGGCTCGAAGGCATTGGCGAGCAGATTCGGCGCAAATCCCGGCCCGGCATCGCGCACACTGAGCGCAACGGATTGCGGATCGCCGGGCGCGACGGCGACGGAGAGCAGGATGCGGGAGCGTCCCGGCTGCTCTTCCTGTGCCTCGATGGCGTTCTTGATCAGGTTGTGGAGAATCTGGCGCAGGCGCGCGGCATCCGCCGACACCGGTTCGAGTCCCGGCGCCGTCTCCACGCTGAGCGCGAGATCCGGCCGCCCGCGATACAGCTCGCTCACCTCGCGCAGCAACAGATCGAGGGCGACCGGCGCAAGTTCCAGCGGCGGGCTCTTGGCGTAGGCGGAGAAGGCATCCACCATCGCGAGCATGGCCTTGACCTGGGCGATGATCGTCGTCGTGCCGCGATCGAGAATATCGGCTTCGCGCCCATGGAGCGCTGCGAGACACTTCATGCGCAGGCGTTCGGCGGCGAGCTGAATCGGCGTGAGCGGATTCTTGATTTCGTGCGCAAGCCGGCGCGCCACCTCGCCCCAGGCGGCTTCACGCTGGGCGAGCACGAACTGCGTCACGTCCTCGAATACCCATACGCTGCCCGCCGACAACTCGCCGTCGTGCGCCCGCAATTCGGTATAGCCGGCACGCAGGGTACGTTCGCCCACCGGCAATTGGATGCGAACGTCATAGAGCCGGCCCTCCGCCGCATTGACGTGCAGCAGCGAGGCAAACTCGCGGTGCTCGTCCAGAAGCTTCGTCAGCGGTTCGCCGATCCAGCGCTCGGGTTCGACACCCAGCATGCGAACCGCCGCGGCGTTGATGCTGCGCAGTTTCCCCTCCTTGTCCAGCGTAACCACGCCGGAGGAAAGTGCGGCCAGCACAGTCACAAGCCAGGTACGCTCGTTCTCGAGCGCAAGCTGCCCGCGATCTGCCTCGGCGCGGGTCTCTGCGAGATGCCTTGTCATGTCGTTGAATGCCTGCGCGAGAAAGCCGATCTCGTCGCGGCTCTTCTGCGGCACCCGCACCTGGAAGTCGCCTTGGCCGACCGCACGCGCCGCGCGCGCAAGTTCCTGCACCGGCGCGGCCACGCGCCGCGCGGCGAAAAAGGCTGCCCACACCGCGGCCAATAGCGAAAGCAGCAGCACCAGCGAAAGCGTGAGCGTGAAGCTCGCCTTGAGCGGAGCGCGCAGATATTCGAGTTCGCGGTAGCGGCTGTAGGCGGCTTCGACGCGCCGCGCCAGCGCGCTTGATTGCCCGGTAACCGGATATTGCGCCTCGAAGAATCTGGTAGCTGCCGTCCGCCGCACGCAGCGGCGCGAAGGCCCGCACGTACAGTCTTCCGTTGCCCGGCGCATAAAGCTTCACCTGCGGTCCCTTGCTCGCAAGCTGCGCGGCAAATCCCGCCGCGGGAACGGCAAGCGGCACGCCCGCCGTCGCCGCGACGTTCGCGGCAAGCGTCTCGCCGTCGCTGGTGAATACCCCGATCGCGTTCGCACCCAATTCGCCGCGCAGACGCACGAGCGCCGGCGCCAGCGGCTCCGGGCCGCGATCGGCGAGCATGTGCGCGGCCTGCGCACTCGCACCTGCAAAGGGGCCGGTCTCGCCCGCTAGTGCGTCGCGCGAAAGCACCAGGGCGTCGTTCAAGGCGGAACCCACATTGAGCGTAAACCAACTGTCTATGCTGCGATTGATGAACTGCACCGAGAAATAGAACACCGCGCCGACCGGCAACACCGCGAGCGCCGTGAACAGCAATACAAGCCGCACCGTGAGGCGCGCGCCCATGCGCGAACGCTTGAGCGAACGCATGAGACGCACGATGTTAAGCGCGATCACGACGATGAGGCCGAGGGCAACCACGACGTTCGCCGCAATCAGCCACAGGTGCCACTGCCCGAAGGCGGCCGAACGCCCAGTGCTCAGACTCAACAGATACAGGGCGCCACCGACAATGACCAGCGCGATCAGAAGCAGCAGTCCCGATGCCCGCTTCACGGCGTCAACCTCTGTTCGCGCCATTCGCTGGCGAGCTGCCAACCGGGCACGATCGCCGCTATCGCCTTGAGCGGGCCGGGTAATTGCTTGGTATCGAGCACGATGCGCATGGCCACGTAATAGCGGGTGTCCCGGTCGAGCAGATCGGCATCAATCACGGGCAGCGCGCGAATATGGCTGATCGCCGAGAGCGCATTGACGAGCGTGTCGTAGCTCATCCTCGCGCCGCTGTTCAGGTTCTCGATTTGGTATCGTTCGGTCAGCGGGAGATAACTCAGGCGATAACGTTCTGTGAGATTCGCAACGACCGCGTTCCACAGCCACAGACGACGGTGGAGGATGTGGATGCTGATCACGAAGGTGAGCGCCACGCCGTAATCAAGCGTCTGGCGCGCGCGGGCATTCAGGCCGAGATTCATGTCCGCCTGCACGTAATACACGCCGTGATCGAGCTGCGTTGCGATATGCGTGATTGCAAAGCCGGGCGCGGCCCGGGCCTGCGACGTGCCGACGACGAACAGGCCCAGCAAGACGAGCAGGCAGACGCCCTGCTTGCCGGTGCGCCGAGTCATGCCGCGATCCCGATCCGCTTCACCCATCGTCGTAGTGTAGTGCGTAGGCCGGTGTGCGAGCGCATAAGCGAACCTTCGGATCGGATGACGAGTCAAGCGAATCGCCGGCCTGTCCAGCGCTGACCGCGCGCAAACTCGGCCGCCGACTGCGCCCGGCGCCCGGCGCGTTGCAGTTCGCCCACCCGCAGCAAGCCGTCGCCTGTTGCTATATCCAGCCCCGCTTCGCCGGCAGCAATAATCGTGCCGGGCGCCGCCTCGACCCTTTGCGGACGCGCCTCGGCGCGCAGCAGGCGCAGGCGTTCGCCGGCGCAAACACTCCAGGCACCCGGGCGCGGATTGAAGGCCCGGATACGGCGCGCAAGCGCCATCGCGGACTCGGCAAAATCCAGCTTCGCCTCGGTGGAGGAAAGCCGTTCGGCGTAGCTTGCCTCGCCGCACTGCGCCTGGACCCGCGCATCGCCTATGGCAAGCGCCGCCAGCACGTCGAGGAGAAGTCTTGCGCCCAAATCGGCGAGCCGTGCGGAAAGTTCTCCGGCGGTTTCATTCGCGCCGATCGCCACCCGTTCGACACGATACAGCGGGCCGGTATCGAGCCCTGCGTCCATGCCCATGATGGCCACACCGGTTTCGCCGTCTCCGGCGAGAACGGCGCGCTCCACCGGAGCCGCGCCGCGCCAGCGCGGCAGCAGCGACGGATGCACGTTAAGGCCGCCGTGGCGCGCGAGCGCAAGCAGTTCGGGCGGCACGATGCGGCCGTAGGACACGACCACCAGCGCCTCGGGCACAAGCGCCTCGATACGCTCGGCCAGCGACGGTGCGCTCAAAGTCGCCGGGGTTTCCACTGCAAATCCGGCAGCCTCGGCCACGACGCGCACCGGGCTCGGTTCGAGGCGTCGTCCGCGTCCGGCCGGACGGTCGGGCCGGGTAATCACAAGCGGAACCTCATGGCCGGAACCCGCCAGCGCCCGCAGCGTCGGCACCGCAAAGGAAGAAGTGCCGGCAAAAATCAGCCGCATCTTTGACTCAGGAAGTCGAGGCGTCCGCCGTCTCCGTGCGGCGCTCGCGGCGATCCTTTTCGAGCTGGCGCCGCACCCGGCGACGCTTGAGATCGGAAAGATAGTCTATGAACAGCCGCCCGTTGAGGTGATCCACTTCGTGCTGGATACAGATGGCAAGCAACCCCTCGGCTTCCAGTTCGAAGAGTTCGCCCGCCGCGTCCAGCGCGCGCACCCGCAGCCATTCGGCGCGCTGCACCGTGTCGAAGTATTCGGGCACTGACAGGCAGCCTTCCTCGCTTTCGCAGGAACCGCGCCTTTCGAGGATTTCCGGGTTGATGAACACCCGCCGTTCGTTTTTCTCCTCGGAGACGTCAACCACGGCGAACTGGCGCGCAATCCCCACCTGGGTGGCGGCGAGTCCGATCCCCGGCGCCGCGTACATGGTTTCGAACATGTCGTCCAGCGTACTGCGGAGCGCATCGTCCACGGCCTCAACCGGGCGCGCGCGCTCGCGCAATCGGGGATCGGGGAAGTGCAGAATCGGGAGCAATGCCATCGTCGAGTGTCTTGCCGCATGAATTGCTGCTAAAGTTAGGATAATTATAGCGAAAGGCTTCCGACTTCCGCCGCGAAGGCATCGGATTGTTCTGCCAAGGAGTTGCCACATGCAGAATTTGCGTTGGTCTGTTTCGAGTCTGATCGCAGTCGCGACACTTGCGCTCGCCGCCTGTGCAAGTCCGCCTCCGCCCGCGGCACCGGCACCGGCCGCAACCATGAGCGCGCCCGCGGCCGCAAGCGCCCCCGGACCCGCGGCACAGCCCGTACCGGTGCCGCGCGAACAGGCGCCGGTGCGCTACACCGTCCGCCGCGGCGACACGCTGTGGGGCATTTCCTCGCGCTTTTTCGAGAATCCCTGGCTGTGGCCGGAGATCTGGTACGAAAATCCCTACATCTTCAACCCGCACCTGATTTATCCCGGTGACGTGATTACGCTCGGCTACGCGAACGGTCATGCCACACTCACGATTTCGCGCAACGGTACAACCGTCGCCACAACCATTCCCGGCACCCGCATGCTGCGCCCGCAGATCGAACGCACGCCGCTCGACGAAGCCGTGCCGACGATTCCCTACGACGCCATCTCGGCGCTGCTCTCCAAACCGCGGGTCATGAGCGCAACGAATTACGCCACCGCGCCCTATGTGCTGCGTCCGGCAGACGACCAGCTGCTGGCGGCGGCGCCCGGCCTGATCTATGCCCGTGGTCTCGGCGCCGACGATCAACCCGGTACGGGCTACGCCGTGGTGCGCAAGGAGAATGAGCTGAAGGATCCCGCGAGCGGACGCACCCTCGGCTACGATGTGCTTTATCTCGGGCAGGCGCAGGTGACCGTATCCGGCGATCCGTCCACGCTCAGGCTGCAAACGAGCACCCGCGAGGTGCGCGGCGGCGACCGCCTGGTGGCGCTGGATACGGGCGTGGTGCCTTCGCAATTTCCGCTGCTCACGCCGAAGACCCGCGTTCACGCTGCCATCATTGACGTCATCGGCGGTCTTGCCGAAGTCGGCCAGTATCAGGTAGTGGTGCTCGATCGCGGCACGCGCGGAGGGCTGGAAACCGGAGACGTACTCGCTATCTACACGCACGGCAAAAACGTCAGTGATCCCTATGCCCACGCCGATCTTTCTTCGAAGGTACGCCTGCCCGATCGGCGCAGCGGCGAACTGGTCGTTTTCCGGGCCTTCCCGGAAATCTCCTACGCGCTGGTGATGCGGGCCTTGCGTCCGATAAAAATCGGCGATATCACCACCAATCCGTGAGCGATAGCGAACGCGGACAAAGCGAGCGCCGACTGCGCGCCCTGTCCGCACTGGTCCGCGCGCCCGGACTCGGCCCGCGCCGGACCCGGCAGTTATTGGAGGAATACGGCAACGCCGAGGCCGTGATCGGGGCGCCGCAGCGGGCGCTGGCCACCGCCGGGGTTCCACGCGACGCGCTGCGCCGACTCGCCGCGCCGGACAAGGCCATGATCGAGGAGGATCTCTCCTGGGCGCAAGCGCCCGGCCATCATCTGGTCGCCTGGGGCGAGGCAGCGTATCCGTCCTTGCTCGCGGCCATCGAGGATGCGCCGATTGTGCTTTTCGTCGCCGGCGATCCCGCATTGCTGCACACGCCCCAGGTCGCGATCGTCGGCTCGCGCAATCCGAGTCCGACGGGTCGCGAAATCGCCGGTGAATTCGCGGCCTTTCTCGCCGGAGCCGGATTCACCATCACCAGCGGGCTTGCGCTCGGCATAGACGGCGCGGCGCATGCGGGCGCGCTCGACGCCGGCGGTAAAACTGTCGCCGTCATGGGCGCCGGCCCGGATCGCATCTATCCCAAACGCCACCTCGAACTCGCCGAACGGATTAGCGCCGCGGGCGCGCTGGTGAGCGAATTCCCACCCGGCACGCCACCGCTTGCCGAGCATTTCCCGCGCCGCAACCGCATCATCAGCGGACTCTCGCTCGCGACCCTGGTGGTGGAAGCGGCTATCGGCTCGGGCTCACTCATTACCGCTCGGCTGGCGGGCGAACAGGGCCGGGAAGTCTTCGCCGTGCCGGGCTCGATCCGCTCGCCGCTTGCCCATGGCTGCCATGCCCTGATCCGCGACGGCGCCGGCCTCGTCGAACGCCCCTCTGATATGCTTGAGGCATTGGGGTCGGTTCCACTCCCGGTTTCGATGACCGCTACGGCGGGCATCAAGAGCGCGGCGACGGAGCCTGATCCCGACTACCGGATTCTTCTCGATGCGCTCGGTTTTCATCCGGTGACGGCCGACACGCTCAGCGAAAGAACCGGCTTGACGTCCCAGGCCGTATCCTCCATGCTCCTGATCCTCGAGCTTCAGGGCGAAATCGAGGCACTGCCCGGATCGCGCTACACACGACGAAAGAGATGATGTTTACATGAATCCCAGCGTACTGAATGTGGTCCTCTATCTGTTCGAGCACTGTCTGGAAGACTACGAGGACGCGCCGCCACGGGCGACCCTGGAACAGATGCTCTATGCGGGAGGCTTTCCGGCGCCGAAGGTGAAAGAAGCACTCGACTGGCTGGAAGCCCTCGCCGCGAGCCGCGAAACCACGGAGCCCGGGATGCGCGCCGCGGGTGCCGAGCGCGTATTCAACGGCCCGGAACTCTCACGCCTGAGCCGCGAGGCGCGCGGCCTGCTCCTGTATCTCGAACAGATCGAGGTGCTGGGTCCGGGCGAACGGGAACTCGCGATCGAGCGCGCGCTTGCACTCGACGAGACGGAAGTCGGACTCGATGAAATGAAGTGGGTGGTTCTGCTGACCCTGTTCCACCAACCCGGTCAGGAAGCCGCCTACGCCCGGATGGAAGATATCCTGCACGCCGATGCGCCGGCCGCAGCGCATTGATACACGAGGCATACAAGGAACCCAGCGTATGAGTCAAACCGTCGTTGTCGTCGAGTCGCCCGCCAAGGCGCGCACGCTGAAAAAATATCTCGGCAAGAGCGCCGAGGTGCTGGCGTCCTACGGCCACGTGCGCGATCTGGTGGCCAAGGGCGGCGCGGTGGCTCCGGATGACGACTTCGCCATGCGCTACCAACCCATCGAACGCAACGAACGCCACGTGACGGCCATCATCCGCGCATTGAAGAAGGCCGACCGGCTGGTGCTCGCGACCGACCCGGATCGCGAGGGCGAGGCGATTTCCTGGCATTTGTGCGAAATCCTGAACGAACGCGGCGCGCTCGAAGGCAAAGAAGTCGAACGGGTGGTTTTCCACGAAATCACCGAACGGGCGATCCGCGAGGCCATGAACGAACCGCGCGGACTCGCCATCAATCTCGTCAACGCGCAGCAGGCGCGGCGCGCGCTCGATTACCTGGTCGGCTTCAACCTCTCGCCACTGCTGTGGAAAAAGATTCGCCGCGGCCTCTCGGCCGGACGGGTGCAGAGCCCGGCACTGCGCCTGATCGTCGAGCGCGAGCAGGAAATCGAGGCCTTCAAGGCACAGGAGTTCTGGCGCATCGAAGCCGCGCTCGAAAGCGGCGGCCAGGGATTCAGCGCGCGGCTCTATCAGTACGACGGGAAGAAGACCGAACAGTTTTCGTTCACCGACGGCGAAACCGCCGAGTCCGCCCGCAGCGCAATCGAGCAGGCTGCCGAAGGCCGGCTCGTCGTCGCCGCAATCGAACGCAAGGCGCGCAAACGCAATCCCGCCCCGCCCTTCATCACTTCCACTCTGCAGCAGGAAGCGGCCCGCAAACTCGGCTTTACCACGCGCCACACCATGCGTATCGCGCAGCAGCTTTACGAAGGCATAGACCTCGGTGACGGACCGATCGGTCTCATCAGCTACATGCGCACCGACTCGACCCATCTCGCGCCCGAAGCCCTTTCCGACATCCGCGACTACATCGCGAAACGCTACGGCGCGGATAACCTGCCGCCGAAGGCGCGGGTGTATCGCACCCGCAGCAAGAACGCGCAGGAAGCGCACGAGGCGATTCGTCCGACCGCCGTCGCGCGCGAACCGCGCGAAGTGGCCGCGCATCTCTCACGCGATCAGGCCAGGCTCTACGAACTCGTCTGGAACCGCACGGTCGCCTGCCAGATGATTCACGCGACGCTCGATCAGGTCGCGATAGACCTTGCCGCGGGCGAGCTCGCGGTCTTCCGTGCGACCGGCTCCACGATCCGCCACGCGGGCTTCATGCAGGTCTATCTCGAAGACCGTGACGAACCGGGCGAAGACGACCGCAGCGAGAAAAAACTCCCGGCCTTGAAGGAAAAGGAAGCGGTGCCGCTCGCGGCGGTGAACGCCTCGCAGCATTTCACCGAGCCGCCGCCGCGCTACACCGAGGCAAGTCTGGTGAAAACGCTGGAAGCCCACGACATCGGCCGCCCCTCGACCTACGCCTCCATCATCCAGACGCTGATCGCGCGCGAATACGCGGAACTCGAAAACCGTCACTTCCTGCCAACCGACGTCGGCCGCATCGTCACCCGCTTCCTCACCCAGTACTTCGAGCACTACGTAGACTACGACTTCACCGCCAAGCTGGAAGACAAACTCGACGCCATCTCGCGCGGCGAACAGGAATGGACGAAGGTGCTCGAGGAATTCTGGCGTCCGTTCACGAGCGATGTAAAGCAGGTTGATGAGAACGTGACCCGCCGCGACGTCGTGCAGGCGCGCGTGCTCGGCAACGACCCCAAAAGCGGCGAAGAAGTCACGGTGCGTCTCGGCCGCTACGGACCCTTCGTGCAACTCGGCCAGGCCGACGACGAGAAAAAGCCGCGGTTCGCAAGCCTCAGGCCCGGGCAGACCATCGACACCGTCACCCTGGAAGACGCACTCGCGCTGTTCAAGCTCCCGCGCGAACTGGGTGAAACGGCCGAAGGCGAAAAGGTTTCGGCCAACATCGGGCGCTTCGGCCCCTACGTGCGCTATGCCAGCAAATTCGTTTCGATCAAGGGCGAGGACGACCCCTACACGATAGAGTTGCCGCGCGCTCTCGAACTCATCAAGGAAAAGAAGGAAGCCGACGCCAAGCGCACCATCCGCGAGTTCGACGACGTCAAGGTGCTGAACGGCCGCTACGGTCCGTTCGTCACCGACGGCAAGAAGAACGCGCGCGTGCCCAAGGAACAGGATCCGGCCACGCTTACGCTGGAGGAATGCCAGGAACTGCTGGCCAAGGCACCCGACAAAAAACGCCGCCGCGCAGACGCCGCAAAATGTAGCAGCTGATACTCTCCCTTGACGGGAGAGGGCAATGTGAGGGTGTGCAACGTCTCTGCGCCGCCATGCGGCGCTCACTCGCATCCCGCGCCGACGGATAACAACGCATTACACTAGACCTCGTATGGGCTTAAGGAGCAGATCATGCCGATGGATGCCGTGACGCTAGCGGCCGCGGCAGCGGCGATTCGCAGCGGCGGCGTCGTCGCTTATCCCACCGAGGGCGTGTGGGGACTCGGCTGCGACCCGATGAATGAAATCGCCGTGCGGCGCATTCTCGCGCTCAAGAAACGGCGCGTGGAGGAAGGCCTGATTCTGCTCGCCGCATCCGAAGCGCAACTCGCATCTTTCATCACGCCGTTCACGCCGGAGACGGCGAAACGCATCCTGCCGACCTGGCCCGGCCCCGTCACCTGGATCGTTCCCGCCGCCGAAAACTGTCCCGCCTGGCTCACCGGCGGACGCGCGACACTTGCCGTTCGCGTCAGCGCCCATCCCCCCGCCCGCGCGCTCGCCCGCGCCGCAGGCACGGCATTGGTTTCCACGAGCGCCAATCGCCGCGGCGAACCGGCTGCGCGTGATGCGGATGCGGTGCGCGCGCTTTTCGGCGACGCGCTCGATGCCGTGCTCGTCAGTCCGCTCGGCAATCAATCCGGCGCAACCGAAATCCGCGACGCCGCGAACGGCCGCGTTTTGCGCCCCGCACAGGAAGTGAATTCATGAATTACGCCGCCGTCGAGAGCTGGCTGAAGGGCCTGCAGGAAAGCCTGTGCGATGCGCTCGCGCATACCACGGGCGAGCGCAGCTTCAGCAAAGATGTCTGGCAGCGCGCCGGAGGCGGAGGTGGCGTCACACGCGTGCTCGAGGGCGGAACTGTGATCGAAAAGGCGGCGGTCAACTTCTCCGCCGTCTCGGGAGACAAGCTCCCGCCCGCCGCGAGCGCCGCCCGTCCCTCGCTCGGCGGCCGGCGTTTCCGGGCGACCGGCGTCTCCGTCATCGTGCATCCGCGCAACCCCTACGCGCCGACCTCGCACTTCAACGCGCGCTTCCTGATCGCGGAAAAATCCGGTGCGGCGCCGGTATGGTGGTTTGGTGGCGGCTTCGATCTCACGCCCTGCTACGGCTTCGAAGAGGACTGCGTGCACTGGCACCAGACCGCCCGTTCCGCCTGCACGCGCTTCGGCGAAGACGTCTATCCGCGCTTCAAGCACTGGTGCGACGAATACTTCTATCTCAAGCATCGCGATGAGGCGCGCGGCATCGGCGGGCTGTTCTTCGACGACTACGACGCCGGCGGCGACTTCGCCCGCGCCTTCGCCTTCGCGCGCAGCATCGGCGAGCATTACTCCAAGGCCTATCTCCCGATTCTCGAGCGCCGCATGCATCATCCCTGGGGTGAGCGCGAACGCGCCTTCCAGCTTTATCGCCGCGGGCGCTACGTCGAATTCAACCTCGTGTACGACCGCGGCACGCTGTTCGGCCTGCAATCGGGCGGGCGCACCGAATCCATCCTCGCCTCGCTGCCGCCCGAGGTGCGCTTCTGCTACGACCGGCGACCCGAGCCGGACACGCCCGAGGCGCTCCTCACCGAGTACTTCCTCAAGCCGCGCAACTGGCTGAAAACCCCTCGGTAGGAATATTCATGAACAAGGACGAACGAAGGGGCCACAACAACA
>CAWJLN010000005.1:0-293050 GCA_963843735.1 uncultured Gammaproteobacteria bacterium | reverse complement strand
ATGGTTGACGACATAGGCGAAATGCCCGGAGGGGTCCACGGTGACGGCGTAGGGATCGCTTCCGGTATCTACCGTTCCGATCGCAGTCAGCGCGCCGGGCGTGCTTGCACTGGAAGACGCAATGGTGAAGGCCGTGACGTTGCCATAAAAATTGTTGCAGCTCGAGTCGCTGCCGCAGATGTTGACGGCGTAGGCGAAGCGGCCGGACGGATCCACCGCAACGGAAAGCGGGCGCACACCGTTGGTGCCTGCCGTGCCCATGGCTGTCAAAGCGCCGGTGCTCGGTGCTGACTGGATGATGTCATAAACCGAAATGGTGTTGTCTCCCGCGTTGGCGACATAAAGGAATTGTCCCGAAGGGTCCA
Organism: uncultured Gammaproteobacteria bacterium; assembly: GCA_963843735.1. GTDB lineage: Bacteria > Pseudomonadota > Gammaproteobacteria > JAKDMP01 > JAKDMP01 > CAWJLN01. The sequence continues at coordinate 292,685 of CAWJLN010000005.1, read as the reverse complement.
CCGTGAGGGAGTCCGAATTGATGCCGGCGGCAAAACAGTTGTCGGGGTCGGGCGAAATGCCGCAACTGCCGGCGCCGCCGGTGGTGATGGGCGTGAGTGTTCCGGTTGTGGCGTTAATGGTATAGGCGGAGATATTGCCGGCATCGTTGGCGACATAGACGAAGCGTTCTTCAGGATCCGTTACGACCATCTTCGGACCCGCGCCGGTACTGAAAGGCGAACCGCTGATCGCCGTCAACGCGCCGGTGGCGGGATCGACGGCGTAGCCCGCGAGCGTGTCATCGCCATTGGCGACGTAGACGAAGCGTCCCGACGGACTTAGCGTGACCGACTTCGGGGAACTGGAAGCACCGGTGGAGAAGCAATTGCCGGGATCGGGCGAGGTGCCGCAACTGCCGGCGCCGCCCGTGGTTACGGGAATCATCGCAGCAGTGAGTGGGCTCAGCCGCCAGGCGGATACGTCGTCGCCGTTGTTGTTGGCCGTGTAGGCGTAGCGCTGTCCGGCGACCGTCCAGTCGGAAGGCGCGGTCGCAACTGTCGGTGCAAAGATCGGCGACGATGGTTTGAGTGCGTAAAGGGCATGGCCCGCAAGGTTCACGCCGGGCCAGGCGGCAATTTCATACGCCGCTTGCAGCGTGTCGCTCGGACGATTCAATGCGATCGTGAAAAGACTTTTGCAGTCGCTTACCGTGGGGCCGGCGTCATTCACGCAGGCGGCGAGCACGCTCGCGAGCGTATTCATTTTTGTGAGCGTTACGTGAACGGGATTGGTTGAGGTGGCAGGCTGCGCGGTGAGAAATGCGGCGGCCTGTCCGGTGACAACGTTCACAAGGTTGTTCACGGTTCCGGCTGCGCGCGCGAGATCGGTCGCGCCGGCAATGGAGAGGCAGGTGCCGCTTTGCGTGTTGCCGGTGATGGTGCTGCAGTCTGCGAAGGCGATGAAACGTTGCAAAGCCGCCGTGCTCGCGACGGTCATCAGTTCGTTGATATTGACATTGTCGGGGAAATCACAGCCGGCGGCGCCGCTTGTGCAATAAGCGCCGGCGACCGTCATCAGTCCGATTGCGCTGTTGGTTCCCGCGCCGGCGTTGCCACCCAGGACTGTGACATAGACAATCTGTCCGGTTGCGGGCGTCGGGCTGAAAGTGATGTCGAACCGGCCGCTGCCGTCGGTGGTGGTGGCGCCGAGCTCGGTGGGCGCCGCCGCGGCAGTAGTCGCTGCCGCATAGGCGACTACTGCCGCATTCGTTATCGGCTGACGTCCGCCATAGACGGCGCCTGTAAGCGACGCAGTTTGAAAATTATGTTCGGCGGTGTTCGATTGGGTGGGGCAGCCCGCAAGGAAAGCGAGCGTGGCTAATGCCAGTGTGCCGCAGAGCACGCGACCGAATAATCGGCGTGGTTGTTGCCCCATCACGGCCATGCCTGTTTGTTGGCGGATGCTTCGGAAGCCATGATAATACGCCGATCAGTTCTTGGCGGCGACATCCGACTTCGATTTCTCCGTCTTGCCCGACTGGGCCGCTGCGAGTCGCCGGGCCGGCGCGAGATCAACGACCGCCGCCACTTTTTTCAATTCGGCCTGCAGTTCGGTGATGGCCGCATCGGCGCCCGCTGCTTCGGTCTTCCGGGTCAGAATGATGGCGGCCGGCACAACGCTGCCCGACTGGTTCGCCAGCAAATTCTTCAGGCTCCATTGCTTCCAGAATCGGTTGAGGAACGGCAGCTTCTCCTCAACGCATTTCCCGGACGTGCATTCCGTCGCGGCGATAAGCCTCACCTGACCGGGCGTGCGCAGGATGCCGACATCGAATACGGCGGTTCCGCTTGCCGTTTGCAAGGTCTGCAAATTTTCGGAATCCAGCGTTTCGCCCTGGTTGAGAAAGCATCCGATGCCGTTGTGGGTGCGTGGATAGTTGCGGCGGAAATCCAGAAGCACAGGGGCAGGCCCGAAGCCTCCGGCTGCGTAGAGTGCGCCGACTTCCACAATAGAGTCGTGCAGGTCGTTGTGCCAATGCTTTAATTGTTCGGCTCCGCCGAGCGTCTTTGGCACCAATTTGATATTGTTGCCGCCGGGATGAATGTCCGTAGAGCGATGCACGAGCAGCGTCTTGCCTGCCAATGCAAAGACAAGTACGATTACGCCTGCGACGATGAATTTGGTGTACATGACCGTGGGCGCCACCAGCGCGGGATGGAGAACAAAAACAGTGCGGCACAGAAAAACAGCACGCCGCCGATAAGGTAATCGGCAAGCGTGGCATGATTGGCTATCGCCGGAACCCGCATCGCAAACCAGTAGTACACGACCACCCCGCACAGGCGCACGAGGTTGAAGATATACGCCAACAAAACGGCAAGCGCAACATAGATACCCCAGCGCAACCAGCGCAGCTTGTAGAGATAGCCGATCACAAGGGCGAGATAGCCCATCGCGATCGCGCCGCGCAGCCCGTCGCAACCGGGCGCGATAAACATGCCGAGATGCGGCGTGAACATCATCTTGAGCGTGCCCTGCGACACCGGCACCGCCATGAAGGCAGCGAAGCCGCGTGCCGCATGCGCCGCCATATATTGGAGCGGCAAATCCACCGCGGTATCGAACCAGCCCGGCACGGGTTGTACGAACATCAGAAGCAGCAGGGGGAACCACGCCTTGCGCCAGGCCTGCGTGCCGGCGAAAAGGAGCACCACGCCGCTCACGAAGCCGCAGAGCAGCACCCCGATTGGAATCAGGTTGAGGGAATGGGGGAGACTGCCTGGCAGGCGTAAGACGAGTGGCGCGGCGCCGGCGAGTGTCGCCAACGCGAGTGTGGCAAGCATCAGCGGCAAGCCCCACCAGCTGCCGCCGCGCGACCAGTCATCGAGGTGCCAGGCGCGGATCGCAAGAATCGCAGTTGCCACCGGAATCGCCATTCCGATCGAACGCAAGGGATCGGTGGTCCAGGTCCGCCACAAGTCCGAAAGCTGCCAGGAAAAGCAAAAAACCAAGCCGAGAGCGCCCACCAATCCGGCGGCAAGCAGAGCGAAAATCGCCCGGCGCCGGGCGTTCATCGGTGGCCTGGTTATGGCGGCTGTCTCAGCAAAATCGGTATTCATCGTCAAGAAACCCAATCAAAAGGGGTACAGCTTGAGCGATCGGCGTGTGCCTTTTACTTTCACGCGGGCAGTCTAGCGTATGGCCGCCGCAGGCGGTTGCCGGGGCGCCGGCATCCTGCGGAATCCACGCAAACGAAATGCAGCATCGCGGCGGGGACCGCCGCTCCTACGGTGCCGGAGATCGGCTCGAACCGTAGAAGCGAGCTTGCTCGCGATGCTTATTTGCGGCGTTTGAGTTTGGCGCGCAGCCAGGGGACGCCCGCCGCAACGCCGCCGATGCCGGCGAGCAGCCAGGTCGGATTCTCGGGCGAATCCGCGCAGCCGCCAAAGGCGAAGGCCGTGCCGGCGCCGGCGAGCGTCGCCGCCGCGACGGCGGCGCCGACGATCAGGATTTTAATGACGAATCGGTTCATGACGTTGCTCCTGTTTCAAGGATGAATCGGTAGGTTGCACTCAGGGCGTGAAGCCGTCAGTGAGCGTGGTTACCAGCGGCGTACGCGTGGGCGCGGCGGCGCCGATCAGTTCGGTGATGCTGCTGTTGCCTTGATTCGCGATCCAGACGCTGCCGGAGGCATCAATGGCGATGCCGCGATTATTGCTGAGCCCGCCGCCGGTGTAACCGGTGCTGGGTGAAAGCGCGGTGCCGCTGGAATCGAACTCGTTGACGGTGCTGTTGCTGGCGCTCGCAGTCCAGACGTTGCCGGCGGCGTCAATGGCGATGCTGTTGTAACTGGGGCCGTTCAGCCCGCCGCCGGTGTAGCCGCTGCTGCCCGAGAGCGCGGTGCCGCTGGAATCGAACTCGTTGACGGTGTTGTTGCCTGAACTCGTGGTCCAGACATTGCCGGACGCGTCAATGGCGATGCCTTTAGGACTGCTCAGACCGCCGCCGGTGAATCCGCTGCTGCCCGAGAGCGCGGTGCCGCTGGAATCGAACTCGTTGACGGTGCTGTTGCCGCCGCTCGCGGTCCAGGCGTTGCCGGACACGTCAATGGCGATGCCTTCAGGAAGGCTCAGTCCGCCGCCGGTGAATCCGCTGCTGCCCGAGAGCGCGGTGCCGCTGGAATCGAACTCGTTGACGGTGCTGTTGTTTGACGTGGTCCAGACATTGCCGGCAGCGTCAATGGCGATGCCGAAAGGGCCGCTCAGTCCGCCGCCGGTGTAGCCGTCGCTGCCCGAGAGCGCGGTGCCGCCGGAATCAAACTTGCTGACGCTGCTGGCTATATTTGCGGTCCAGGCATTGCCGGACGCATCAATGGCAATGGCGATGGGCAGGCTCAGTCCGCCGCCGGTGTAGCCGCTGCCCGAGAGCGGGTTGCCGGTGGGGTCGAATTTATTGACGGTACTATTGTTGGCACTCGCGATCCAGACATTGCCGGCGGCATCAATGGCGATGCCTTGGGGGCTGTTCAGCCCGCCGCCGGTGAAGTTGAGCGCCAGCGTCCAGGCGTTGGGCGCGGCCGTGAGCGGCGGGGCGAAGATCGGCGTGACGGGGCTGAGTGCGTAGATGCCGCTTCCCTTGTTGCGCACGTCGCCGGCGCCGGTGACGATGTTGTAGAGTGCGGTGAAAGTATCTACCGGGGCCGTGCCGCCGCTGGGCGTGGTCGGCGTAAAAAGACTGCTGCACGCGCCTGAGCCGGGCCCCGTGGTATTGACACAGCCGGCGGTAATATTGGCGAGCGTGTCGAGTGTGCGCAGCGCAGCGCAGTTGGTCGGCTCGCCGCTGCCCGTGCAGCCGGCGGTGATGCCCGGAACCGCCTCCTGGCCGGTCGCGGCACTCACGAGATTGGCGAAGGTTTTGGCCGCATTGTCGAGCCCCGGCGAGGAACCCGACATATTGACGACACCGCTGCTAATGCTTGTGAACCCCGCCATGCTGTAGGCGGTGGCGACGGTGGTCAGTTCGTTCATCTGCACGCTGGCGGGAAAACAGGCGGGGTCCGCGCTCGTGCAGTAGGTGCCGGCCACCGTGGCCAGATTGATTGCGGTGTTGGCGCTGAGGCCACCGCCGCCCAGGGAATCGCCGCCGGTGGCGACCACATAAATCACGGCCCCGCTCGCGGGAGTGGGCGAGAAGGTCATGGTGAAGGTGCCATCCGCAGCGGTGGTTGCGGTGCCGATCAGCGTTGCCGTGCCGCCCGTAGTGAGACCGGCCGAGTAGGCATGGACCACAGACAGATTGATCGCCTGGCGTCCGCCGTACACGCTGCCGTGAAAGGCCGCGGTGTGCACGACCGGCGGCGCACTGGATTGGGTGGATGAATTCGAGGGGCAGCCGGCGAACAGGCCGAGTGCCGCGAATGCAGATACGGCGGTGAGCGCGCGCATGGCAATGCGCGCACCGGAACGGAAATCCTTCATGACTTTGTCCTCATCCCCGGCAGGCTTTGTCTTGTTGTCCCGTGCCCTTGTTGTGGCCACGAGTCGGCTTCGGCTTGCTGTCCCGTGGCCCCATCCGGCCGCGAGTATGGGTTTGATCCTGGCCTGCATTCGGCCGGTATCTCCGGCCCGATGCCTGCGCTGAAGCACAGACTGATCTCACCATACTCGGGTTTTCAGGGTATTGCAAGCATCCGGAGAAGCCGCCATCCGCTTTCGTTGTAATTGACCGGGAAACCTTGTCATACCGGCGCACGCCGGAGCCGCAGGCCGAAGGCCGGAGACAACATGCGCGTAGCGCATGGCCCGAAGGGCGAGCCACGAAGTGGCGAGTAATCCAGTAGAAGAGGAATCCCGGCTTTCGTCGGGATACAAGGTTTGACTGGGCCCCGGCTTTCGCCGGGGCGACGGGGGCTTCGTCATTACGGGCTGCGCCGGGCTTGTACAGGATCGCGGGCATGGCCCGCTCCTACGGTGCCAGAGATCGGCTCGAATCGTAGGAGCGAGCTTGCTCGCGATGCTTGTTTCTCCGGGAGCGCCGGCATCCTGCCGGCTGGCATCCTGCGGAATTCACGCAAACGAAATGCCGAATTGCGCCGGGGACCGTCGCTCCTGCGGTGCCAGAGATCGGCTCGAATCGTAGGAGCGAGCTTGCTCGCGATGCTTGTTTCTCCGGGAGCGCCGGCATCCTGCCGGCTCCTTCGGGATCTCGGGAATGACGGAATAAGCAGGTAGGTTGGGCAGAACGCAGTGAGGCCCAACGTGTCGTTCGGCGATGTTGGGCTTCGCATGGCTCAGCCCAACCTACTCGCTGAAGCCGCTCCCACCCCGGAGCGTTGCCGGAATCGCGACGGGGACCGTCGCTCCTACGGTGCCGGAGATCGGCTCGAACGGTAGGAGCGGGCCATGCCCGCGATTACGCTCCTGATCACAGTCCCTGATCCCGGTATTTGTTACTATGTCTTCCCGGGTTGGCTACGGGCACCGGGCAGTGGAGACGCGTTTCATATTCGTGACGGGCGGAGTGGTCTCCTCACTCGGCAAGGGCATTGCCGCGGCTTCTCTCGCGGCGCTCCTCGAAGCGCGCGGCCTCAAGGTCACGCTCGTCAAACTCGACCCTTATATCAACGTGGATCCGGGCACGATGAGCCCGTTCCAGCACGGCGAGGTGTTCGTCACCGAGGACGGCGCGGAAACCGATCTCGATCTCGGTCACTATGAACGCTTCGTGCGCACGCGCACGAGCCGCGCGAACAACTTCACCGCGGGGCAGGTTTATGAATCGGTGATCCGCAAGGAGCGCCGCGGCGATTATCTCGGCGGCACGGTGCAGGTGATCCCGCACATCACCGACGAGATCAAGACGAAGATACGCGCGGGCGCGGATGCGACCGACGTCTGTCTGGTGGAAATCGGCGGCACGGTGGGCGACATCGAGTCCCTGCCTTTTCTGGAGGCGATCCGCCAGATGGGTGTGGAGCAGGGCCGCGACAAGGCGATCTTCCTGCATCTCACGCTGGTTCCGTACATCCCGACCTCCGGCGAGATCAAGACCAAGCCGACGCAGCATTCGGTGAAGGAACTGCGCTCGATCGGCATCCAGCCCGACATATTGCTGTGCCGTTCCGGCCAGCCGTTGCCGCGCGATGCGCGGCGCAAGATTGCGCTGTTCACCAACGTGGAGGAACGCGCGGTGATTTCCGGCGTGGATGCCGGCGATATTTACGAGATACCGCTGCTGCTTCACGAAGAGGGGCTGGACGAAATCGTGGTGCGCCGCTTGCGACTGGACGTGCCGCCGGCGGATCTTTCCGAATGGCGCCGCGTAGTCGAGTCGCGCAAGAATCCCGTGGACGAGGTGAACATCGCGATGGTCGGCAAGTACGTGGACCTTGCCGATTCCTATATGTCGCTCAATCAGGCATTGGCCCACGGGGGGCTCGCCACGCGCACGCGCGTGAACATTCACTATGTGGATTCGGAAAATATCGAAACACGCGGCATGGCGGAACTCGAGCGCATGGATGCCATCGTGGTGCCGGGCGGCTTTGGCGACCGCGGCATTGAAGGCAAGATTCGCGCCGCCGAATACGCACGCAGCCGCGGCGTGCCCTACCTCGGCATCTGTCTCGGCATGCAGACCGCGGTAATCGAGTTCGCCCGCCATGTTGCCGGGCTCGAAGGCGCGCATTCCACCGAATTCGACGCCGACACGCCGCATCCGGTGATTGCGCTGATTCATGAATGGCAGGATCGCGGCGGCACCACCGAACAGCGCGACGAAGAGAGCGATCTCGGCGGCACCATGCGGCTCGGTGCGCAGGCGAGTCATCTCAAGCCCGGCAGCCGGGTGCGCGAGATTTACGGACGCGACACGATTCACGAGCGCCACCGCCACCGCTACGAATTCAATAATCGCTACATGGAACGCATGGAGGCGGCGGGCCTCGTCATTTCCGGGCGTTCGGATGATGGACTGGTGGAGGTTGCGGAGATTTCGCGATCATCCCTGGTTTATCGGCTGCCAGTTCCATCCCGAATTCAGTTCCACGCCGCGCGACGGACATTCGTTGTTCGAATCCTTTGTCGCGGCCGCCATCGCCTGCCGGGCCGGCGGCACCCAGACGCGCAGGGCAGTGCGGGCATGAAACTCTGCGGCTTCGAAGCCGGTAATGAGCAGCCGTTTTTTCTGATCGCCGGACCCTGTGTGATTGAGAGTGAGGCGCTGGTTTTCGAGATCGCGGAGTCTCTCAAGAAAATCACAGAAGCTATTGATATAAAACTGATATTCAAGGCCTCTTTCGACAAGGCGAACCGTTCTTCCATCAAGAGTTTTCGCGGCCCCGGCCTGGAACAGGGCCTGGAGATTCTGGCTCGCGTGCGCGAGCAGTTTGCGCTTCCGATCCTGACCGACGTGCATGAGGACACGCCGATCGAGGCGGTGGCCGCCGTCGTTGATGTATTGCAGACGCCGGCGTTCCTGTGTCGCCAGACCAACTTCATCCGGCGCGTGGCGGCGGCAGGCAAACCGGTGAACATCAAGAAAGGGCAATTCCTATCGCCCTGGGAGATGGGCAACGTCGTCGCCAAGGCGAAGAGCACGGGCAATGAGGCGATCATGGTGTGCGAGCGCGGTTTCAGTTTCGGCTACGGCAATCTCGTGAGCGATATGCGCGGGCTTGCCGTCATGCGCACGACGGGCTGCCCCGTGATATTCGACGCGACGCACAGCGTGCAGCAGCCGGGCGCGCTTGCCGACCGTTCGGGTGGGCAGCGCGAATTCGTGGCGCCGCTCGCGCGCGCGGCGGTTGCGGCGGGCGTGGCGGGTCTGTTCATGGAAACGCATCCGCGTCCCGAGGAGGCGCTTTCCGACGGCCCGAATGCCTGGCCGCTGGCACGCATGGCGGAACTGCTCGCCGTGCTCAAGGAGGTGGACGCGGCGGTAAAGGCGGCGCCCTACGCCGAGGCCGAATGGTTTCCTCCCCGTAGAGCCTATCCGTGAATAAGACGCATCCGCGACGGCGGCCGTTTTTGTGCAGTGCAAGGAAGGTGCGGCGAAGTGTACCCGCTGTCCACGAGTCGTGCCTGACGCGGCAATGTGCAAAAACGGCCCCGTCCCGGCGGGTGGCGCCCCATTTCCCGTCATGCTGCGTTGCTCGCGCCTCGTTTGGAACGACCAAACTTCGTCGCTCGCGCCTTGCCTGGCGGGAAATGGGTCAGCCACGCGGGTGCGTATTATTTACGGATAGGCTCTAATGCGCTGGCTGATCCTCGTCGCCCTGGCCGTCTGTTTCATTCTTTTGCAGCGCGGACTCTGGTCCACCGAGAGCGGCTTGCCCTACGGGTGGCGGCTGGATGCGCAGATTGCCAAACGCAAACAGCAAAATGCCGAACTCAAACGCGAGAACGACAAGCGCTGGGAAGAGGTCAAGGCGCTCAGGCAGGGCGGGGCGGCGATCGAGGAACATGCGCGCATGGATCTGGGCTGGGTCAAGCGCGGCGAGACCTTTTATCAGATCGTGCACGTGCCGCCGGCGACAAGCGCCTTGGGCGCGCTGGGCGTCGTCGCGCCCGTCACCGCCGTTGCCCCCGCGACCGGTGGTTGAGTAATGGCGGTTTGGACGGTGATTCCCGCGGCAGGAACCGGCGAGCGTTTTCGCGGTTCCTTGCCCAAGCAATATCTTCCGCTCGCCGGCCGCCCCATGCTCGGGCACGTTCTGGCGCTGTTTCTCGAATCTCCGCTGATTGACGGCGTGGCGGTGGCGCTTGCCGCCGGCGACAATCATTGGCCGGACGTGCGGCCCACGCAACCCGCGAAACCATTGGTCACGGCGACCGGCGGTGCGACGCGCGCCGACTCGGTTCTCGCCGCGCTTGCGGCCGTTTCCGATCGCCTTGCCGACGACGATTGGGTGTTGGTGCACGATGCGGCGCGGCCCTGTCTCGATGCGGAAGACATGGAACGGTTGATCGCCACGCTTGCCGACGATCCGGTCGGCGGCATACTCGCCGCACCCGTGGTGGACACCCTGAAGCGCGCGGACGGCGAGGATCGCATCGTGGCGACCGTCGCGCGGGAGGCCTTGTGGCATGCGCAGACGCCGCAGATGTTCCGCTACGAATTGCTGCGCTCGGCGTTGACGACTGCGCTCGCCGACGGCGTTGCCGTCACCGACGAGGCGATGGCCGTCGAACGCGCCGGGTTTGCGCCGCGCCTGGTCGCCGCCCGTGCGGCGAATATCAAGGTGACGCGGCCGGAGGATTTGCGCGTCGCTGAACTCATCCTCGCAGCGCGCGAGTGATAGAATTGCCCCGATGAGTGCGAAGCCATTCGAACCCGCTCCCGACAAGGCGTCCGACCGCATCGAGGATGTGGAGGTCGCGCCGGAAATCGTTCCCGACAACAGGCAAGAGATCGGCGGACCGCGCGGCCCGGAGCCTACGCGCTACGGCGATTGGGAGAGAAAGGGGCGCTGCATTGATTTCTGATTTTTACGCAGGAGCGAGCTTGCCCGCGATTTCTTCGCACCCGAACGGATGAACGGATCGCGAGCAAGCTCGCTCCTACGGCGGGCGCGGTTGGGGGGGAATTGAAAGCCACGTGATTTCCGATACCCGTCCGACCTCGCCGCATCTCGGCATTTACCGCTGGCAGATCACGATGACGCTTTCGATTCTGCATCGGGCGTCGGGAGTCGTGCTTTATTCCGGCGCCCTCGGTCTCGTGTACTGGCTGGTTGCGCTTGCGCTCGGTCCGCAGGCCTTCGCGACGGCAGGCTGGTTCTTCCATTTGTGGATCGGTCAGGCCTTGCTGTGCCTGTGGAGTCTCGCCTTTTTCTACCATCTGCTGAATGGCGTTCGCCATCTCGTCTGGGATGCCGGTTACGGTTTCGACAAGCCGATCCATCGGGCGAGCGGCGCGCTCACCTACCGCGTGAGCGGCTGGCTGGTGGTGCTGAGTTCGCTCGCGCTGACCGCCGCCGCCTGGACCCTCGGTTGGCTGCTTGCGGGAGGTGCGCTGTGAATCGCTTCCGCACGCCGCTCGCCGAAGCCAGGGGCCGGGGTTCGGCAAAGTCCGGCACGGCGCACTGGCTGACCCAACGGCTCACGGCGCTTGCGCTGATTCCGCTCGGTCTCGCGGCGGCGGTGCTTTTTTTCTGGGTCATGCGTACCGGCTACTATCCGGTTTTCGCCGAGATGCATCGTCCCTGGATTCTCCTCTTCGTGGTGCTGCTCGTAGGCGTCGCTTTCTGGCACGGTTATCTCGGACTCAAGGCCGTCATCGAAGACTATTTGCGTCCCGGTCCCGCCTTTGTGCTCATCACAATTGTCAAGTTTCTGAGCATCGCGCTTGCGCTGCTCGGCATCATCGCCGCGGCGATGGTCGGCTTCGGGAGTTTTTGAAATGGTTCGCGGCGATTACGAGATTCTCGATCACAACTACGACGTCGTCGTGGTCGGCGCCGGCGGCGCGGGTTTGCGCGCGACGCTCGGCTTGGCCGAAGCGGGACTCAAGACCGCCTGCGTGACCAAGGTTTTTCCGACCCGCAGCCATACCGTCGCCGCTCAGGGCGGCATCGCCGCCTCGCTCGGCAACATGGGCGAGGACCACTGGTCCTGGCACATGTACGACACCGTCAAGGGTTCGGATTGGCTGGGCGACCAGGATGCGATCGAATATCTCTGCCGCGAGGCGCCGGCGGCGGTGGTGGAACTGGAGCACTACGGCGTGCCGTTCTCGCGCACTGAAGCGGGAAAAATCTACCAGCGACCCTTTGGCGGCATGACGACGCACTTCGGCGAGGGCACGGCGCAGCGCACTTGTGCCGCGGCCGACCGCACCGGCCACGCCATGCTGCATACGCTTTACCAGCAGTCGCTCAAGCATAAGGCCGAGTTTTTCATCGAATGCTTCGCGCTCGATCTTTTGATGGAGGACGGTGTCTGCCGCGGTCTGTTGGCCTGGGACCTGATGAGCGGCAAGTTGCACCGTTTTGCGGCGCAGCAGGTGATACTTGCGACCGGCGGCTACGGCCGGATTTTCTTCTCCTGCACCTCGGCGCATACCTGCACGGGCGACGGCGGCGGCATGATGTTGCGTGCCGGGCTGCCGCTGCAGGACATGGAATTCGTGCAGTTCCATCCGACCGGGATCTACGGTGCAGGCTGTCTGATTACCGAGGGTTCGCGCGGAGAGGGCGGCTATCTCACCAACAGCGAGGGCGAGCGCTTCATGGAGCGCTATGCGCCGCACGCGAAGGATCTCGCCTCGCGCGATGTCGTCTCGCGCGCGATGACGATAGAGATCCGCGAAGGACGCGGCGTCGGCGCAAAACAGGATCATATCGAGCTGCACCTGGAGCATCTGGGCGCGGACGTGCTGAGCGAGCGCCTGCCCGGCATCTCCGAGACCGCGCGCATCTTCGCCGGCGTGGACGTCAACAAGGAACCTATCCCGGTGCTGCCGACGGCGCATTACTGCATGGGCGGCATCCCGACCAACCACCGGGGCGAAGTGGTCACGCTCAGGGACGGCGATCCGGACAGCGTCGCACCGGGTCTGATGGCCGTCGGCGAGGGGGCCTGCGTATCCGTGCACGGTGCCAACCGTCTCGGCTCGAACTCGCTGGTTGATCTCGTCGTGTTCGGACGCACCGCCGCCGCGCGTTGCGCCGAGACCGTCGAACCGGGAAGAACTCCGGCCTTGCCTGAGAAGGCCGGGGAGGAATCACTCGCACGCTTCGATCGTTTCCGTTACGCGAAGGGCGCCGTGTCCACGGCCGAAATTCGCGACCGCATGCAGCGCACCATGCAGCGCGACGCGGCGGTGTTCCGCGACGGTCCGACGCTTGCCGAAGGTCGCAAGAATATCGCCGCGGTTGCGGCGCTCATCGGCGACGTCGGCGTGAGCGACCATTCGCTTATCTGGAACTCGGATCTCGCCGAGACGCTGGAACTCGCGAACATGCTTCCGCAGGCGGTTTGCACCATGGCCAGCGCGGCCAACCGCACCGAAAGCCGGGGTGCCCATGCGCGCGAAGACTATCCCGATCGCGACGACGAGCACTGGATGAAACATACGCTAGCCTGGCTGAGCGGCAGCGACGAGGTGCGCATTGACTACCGTCCGGTGCACAACTACACGCTCAGCGACGAGATCGAACCTTTTCCGCCCAAGAAGCGCGTTTACTAGGAGTCCGCAATGGCGCAGTTCAGGCTTCCGAAGAATTCCCGTATCGGCAAGGGACGGACTTTCAAGGCCGAGGGCGCGAAGAACGTCAAGCGTTTTCACATCTACCGTTACGATCCGGATTCGGGCGAAAACCCGCGCATGGACACCTACGAACTCGATGCCGACGAGTGCGGGCCGATGGTGCTCGATGCACTCATCAAGATCAAGAACGAGGTGGACGCGACGCTCACCTTCCGGCGCAGTTGCCGCGAAGGCGTCTGCGGTTCCTGCGCCATGAATATCGGCAACCGGCTCGGCGGCACCAACACGCTCGCCTGTACCCGTGGCTGGAGCGATATCAGCGGCGACGTGAAAATCTATCCGCTGCCGCACATGCCGGTGGTGAAGGATCTGGTGCCGGGCATGACGCATTTCTATGCCCAGTACGCCTCGATCGAACCCTGGATCAAGACGCGGTCGCCAGCGCCGAGCCGCGAGCGTCTGCAATCGGAAGAGGATCGAAAAAAACTTGACGGACTTTATGAGTGTATTCTCTGCGCCTGCTGCTCGACGTCCTGTCCCAGCTACTGGTGGAATCCGGAGCGCTATCTTGGACCGGCCGTTCTGCTCCAGGCCTATCGCTGGATTGTTGACAGCCGCGACGAGGCGACCGGCGAACGGCTGGACGAACTCCAGGATCCGTTCAAGCTCTACCGCTGCCACACCATCATGAACTGCACCAACACCTGCCCGAAGGGCCTCAATCCGGGCAAGGCGATCGGTGAGGTCAAGAAACTCATCGCCGAACGCGAGGTGTAGCAGCCCGTGTTGCGCCGAGCTTCATCGGTCTGTTGTAGGAGCGGCGGTCCCCGCCGCGATTCGCATACGTTCCGAAAGATCGCGGCGGGGACCGCCGCTCCTACGATGCGCGCTGGAAAATTCGCCGGGTGGTGACGATGATTGACGATCAATCGTCAACGCAAGCGCCGATCGGTCGGCTGCGCTGGCGGGCGCGGCGCGGGCAGCGCGAACTTGATCTGATACTTCAGCGCTATCTGGAAGTACATTACCCGCAAGCATCCTTTCCCGAGCAACAGGCGTTTGCCCTGTTGCTCGAGCAGAGCGATCCGGACATTCTGGACTGGGTGTTGGGCAGGGCCGTCCCGCCCGCGGAGTTGATCGGTGTCGTCCGAGCGCTTACCGCCCGCGATTGACATTGCGCCGGGCCGCTCGCTCATGCTTGCGTTTGCGTGCGCATCCGCCTATGCCGCGGCGATAGCAGCGATCCTCCTGAGCGGACTTCCGTGGCTGGTGCGCATCGCTTGCGCCGTTTGCCTGGCTGCCTTTGCGGCCTGGTGGATCGCCACCCGGGCTTTGCGTTTCGGCGCTTCCGCCATTTGTCGTTTCGTTTGGCAGCCGGAGGGGGAGTGCGAATGGCGGGATCGCAGGGGGCGTTACGGGAGCGGCCAGGCGGCGCCCGGCGTTCTGGTGACGCCGGCGCTGGTAATCCTGCGACTGCGCAGCGGGCGCTTGCGCGCGCGAACGCTGTGCCTTGCGCGCGATGCCGTGGACGCCGAAGATTTTCGCCGCCTGCGCATGCGCTTGATCGTCTCGCCACCCGCTGCGCCGCCTTCCCTTGCCGGCAGGTTTTTTGCAGCAATTCGTGCCCATTGGTAGTACAATAGAACGCATGCAAGAGAGAGGCGGTTGCGCGCTTTCCCGAAGGGTGTCAAACCGGGGATGCCCGGGGAAAATCAAGGATTCCGGGGTTTTCGGTTTTTTACCCTTTGCAATGAAGATTACGCAGGACGGAAACTTTTTCCGGGCCGGGTCGTCATAACAGGTACGCCAGAAGCCAGTTGATTTTGCGTCTATGGCGTGTGGCTATTTTTACAATCATTCCACAATGGAAACAGGAGAGTTGTCATGAAACATTTTTGCATGCGTGCCGCCTTGGGCATTCTTTTACTGGCACCCGCCGCCGCGTTTGCCGTCGTTCCCGGGCAGTGGACCGGTCCTTTCGTGGGCGGCCAGGTCGGCGTGAACTTCATTTCGAGCAACAATACCAGTTCCGAGCGCGGCTTTACCGCCAGCATACTCGGAGGCTACGAGGTGCAGCTCTCGGATTACTTTACGGTCGGCGGCGATCTGTTCTACGAATGGAACAACAAGAAAGATCATACACTCGCAAATTGCCTTGGACCGTGTACGGTGAACTACGGCTCGAACGTGTACGGCGTTGACGGGCTGATCGGCTTCCCGCTGGGTGCGGGCGGCGCCATCAAGCCCTTCGTCAAGGTCGGCTATGGCCGGGTGAAAGGCACCGGCGATCTGAGCGGCAACGAGTGGGACATGCGCTATGGCGCAGGCGTGGAATTCCGCTCTCCCTCGAGCAACATCGGATGGATCGTCCAGTACATGTACCAGAAATTCGGCAACGATAATTTCAAGAACAGGAACCTGACGGTCGGTGTCACCTACCACTTCTGACCGGATCTGCGGCAGCATTCGTTGTCCGCGGGAACTCGAAACCCCGCATCGCAAGATGCGGGGTTTTTTGTTGGGCCGGTGGCTCGGATTTTCCTCGATAGAGCCGGCGGGTATTGATGCCGTGGCGCGGCTGGTCTATGCTAGACACGCCTGAATCGTCCATTTCGGGGAGAATCCTGATGAAATCCTTGCGTCGTCTTGCCCTGCTGAGCGGTCTGTTGCTGGTGCCGGGTCTTGCTTTTGCCGCTGGTCCGGGCGACTGGACCGGTGCGCATGTCGGAGTCCTGATCGGTGTCAACAGCGCATCCGGCGACAACACGAGCACCGAGCTTGCCACCACCGCCAGTTTTCTCGTCGGCTACGATTTTCAGTTGGCCGATCATTTTGTGCTCGGCATCGGCGGGTTCTACGAATGGAATCTGAAAAAGACGCATACGCTGCAAAACGGTTGTACCGGCACCTGCGATATACGCTACGGCTCCAGTGTCTATGGCCTGGATGGGCGCATCGGATTCCCGGTCGGGAAGGGAAACGTCTTCATGCCCTATGTCAAGGTGGGTTACGGCCGGAGCAGATTCAGCGGAGGTCCGAGCGACAGCAAGAGTTCGCCGCGCTACGGCGTCGGCATAGAATGGAAGTCTGACACGGGCACCGTGAGCTTGCTGGTTGAGTACATGCGACAGAACATCGGTGACGGCACGGACTACAGTATCGGCAAGACCGCCAACAATGTCGTAAACAACAACGTCACCATCGGCGCCAACTTCTTCTTTTGATTCTCGCGGGAGCGGCGGTTTGCGCCGCTCCCGATTCGTTCATCCGCCGTTTTTCGCCGTCCGGTCGGGCGCCGCGAGGTTGCGCAACACGTATTGCAGGATGCCGCCGTTTTTGTAGTAATCGCGTTCCTTCGGCGTATCCAGTCGTACGCGGGCCTTGAACTTGACGGACTTGCCGTCGCCGCCCTTTGCTTCGATCGCCACTTCCCGCGCGTCGCCGTTGTTCAGACCGGTGACGGAGAATTCCTCCTTGCCGGTGAGTCCGAGCGCCCCGGCATCTTCGCCCTCTAGGAATTCGAGCGGCAGCACGCCCATGCCGATCAGGTTGGAGCGATGAATGCGCTCGAAGCTTTTCGCGATCACGGCCTTCACGCCGAGCAGCAACGTGCCCTTGGCCGCCCAGTCACGCGAAGAACCGGTGCCGTATTCCGTGCCGGCGATAACTAGAAGCGGCGTCTTGTCTTTCCGGTATTTCATCGCGGCGTCGTAGATGGACATGACTTCGCCGCCCGGAATACAGGTGGTGACGCCGCCCTCGGTGCCGGGTGCGAGGAGGTTGCGCAGGCGGATGTTGGCGAAGGTGCCGCGCATCATGACTTCGTGGTTGCCGCGGCGCGAACCGTAGGAATTGAAGTCCTTGCGCTCGACGCCATGCGCGAGGAGATACTTTCCGGCCGGGCTGTCCCTGGCGATATTGCCGGCGGGCGAGATGTGATCGGTGGTGACGGAATCTCCGAGCAGCGCCAGCACGCGTGCGCCGCGAATGTCTCCGACAGATTCCACTTCCATGCGCATGCCCTCGAAGTAGGGCGGGTTGCGCACGTAGGTCGAATTCTCGTCCCATTGATAAATCTCGCCCTCGGGTACTTCGAGGCCGTTCCAGTTGTCGTCGCCATCGAAGACTTCTCCATACACCTGCTTGAACATGCCGGAGTCAATGTTGCCGGCGATCAGTTCGGAGATTT
The DNA here is from genome assembly GCA_963843735.1 of uncultured Gammaproteobacteria bacterium. Classification (GTDB taxonomy): domain Bacteria; phylum Pseudomonadota; class Gammaproteobacteria; order JAKDMP01; family JAKDMP01; genus CAWJLN01. Next base: position 275,307 of record CAWJLN010000005.1, on the reverse strand, counting down.
CCTGCTGGCTCGGCCAGATGTCCTTGAGGTAGACGGGTTTACCGTCCTCCGTTTCTCCCAGTGGTTCGTGCAACAGGTCAACGCTCATGCTGCCGGCGAGCGCGTAGGCCACGACCAGCGGCGGCGAGGCGAGGAAGTTCATCTTCACGTCAGGGTGGATGCGGCCCTCGAAGTTGCGGTTGCCCGAAAGGACCGCACTCGCGATCAAATCTTTGTCGTGAATGCCCGCACTGATCTCGGGGCGCAACGGACCGGAATTGCCGATGCAGGTGGTGCAGCCGTAGCCCACGAGGCCGAAGCCGAGTGCATCGAGATCGTCCAGCAACCGGGTTTTCTTGAGATAGTCGGTCACCACCTTGGAACCGGGCGCGAGACTGGTCTTGACCCAGGGCCTGGGCTTCAGGCCTCGCGCGCGGGCATTGCGCGCCAGCAATCCGGCACCCAGCATCACCTCCGGGTTGGAAGTGTTGGTGCAACTGGTGATGGCGGCGATTACGATGTCGCCGTCGTGCAGCATGAAGGTTTCGCCGTCAAGGGTGATGTCGGCAGCGCCAATGTCGCCGTCCCTCGCCGGCGCAAACTCGTTGAACTGCTCCGCCTTCTCCCTCGAAACGGGCCAGCGCCTGATTCTTCTGTGTGCGTTCGGCAGCCACGGCGGCAAGGTGCTTGGCGATCATGCGCTTCGAGGTCTTGAGCGGGATGCGATCCTGCGGCCGTTTCGGGCCGGCGATGCTGGGCTCGATGTCCGCGAGGTTCAGTTCGACTACAGCGCTGTATTCAGCCGCTGCCTGGCCAGGTTCGTGCCACAGGCCCTGTGCCTTGGCATAGGCTTCGACCAGGCGGACGTGATCTTCGCCGCGTCCGGACAGGCGCAGGTAATTCAGCGTTTCGGCGTCAATCGGAAAGATTGCGCAGGTGGAACCGAACTCGGGCGACATATTGCCGAGCGTCGCGCGATTGGCGAGCGGCAGATTTGCCACGCCGGGTCCGAAGTACTCCACGAATTTGCCGACCACGCCTTTCTTGCGCAGCAGTTCGGTGACGGTGAGCACGAGATCCGTCGCGGTGGTGCCTTCGGGCAGTGCGCCGGACAGGCGCACGCCGATCACCTGTGGAATCAGCATGGTGGAGGGCTGGCCGAGCATGGCGGCCTCGGCCTCGATGCCACCCACGCCCCAGCCGAGTACGCCAAGCCCATTGACCATGGTGGTGTGCGAGTCGGTGCCCACCAAGGTGTCAGGGTAGGCTTGCAGTCTGCCGTCCACTTCACGCCCGAACACCACGCGCGAGAGAAACTCCAGGTTTACCTGGTGGCAGATGCCGGTATCGGGCGGCACCACCTTGAAATCCCGGAAAGACTTCTGACCCCATTTCAGAAACGAATAACGTTCCTTGTTGCGCTCGAATTCCATCTCGCCGTTTTTCGCAAGCGCATCGGGGCGGCCGAAGAAATCCACCTGTACCGAATGGTCAATCACGAGTTCGGCGGGAGAGAGCGGATTGATCTTTTCCGGATCGCCGCCGAGCATTTTCATGGCGTCGCGCATAGCGGCAAGATCCACCACCGCCGGCACGCCGGTGAAATCCTGCATCAGCACGCGCGCCGGCGTGAACGCGATTTCCTTCGCGGGCATGGCCTGCGGATCCCATTGGGCTAGCGCTTCGATGTCTGCAGCCGTGACCGTGACGCCGTCTTCCAGGCGCAGCAGGTTTTCCAGCAGCACCTTGAGTGAATAGGGCAGGCGCGAAACCTTGTGCTTCGCCTCCAGTGCGTCGAGTCTGAAGATTTCGTATCGTTTGCCGCCGACTTCGAGTTCGGCGCGGCTGCCGAAGCTGTTGTTCACGCTATTCTCCGCTGGAAAATCAATTACTTGGCGCGTTTTTATACCAAGCGCCGATAGCTTAATATTGTAGCAAATTGCCTCCCCGAAGGCCTTGTGCTGCTAAGCTCTACGATAAGATTTCGCGGCGTAGGGGAGAAATCTGGATGCCGTTCAAGGGGTTCGCCGCGCTTGCAATCCTGTTCGCCGTGGCAGCCGCGCCGCGGGCCGTGGCGGTCACTGGCGGCTGCGCGAAATCAAATGGCGGAATTGTCGTGCCGGCCGGATTTTGCGCCGAGGTCTTTGCACGCGATCTCGGGCCGTTGCGTCATATCGCGGTTTCCGCCGACGGCACCGTCTATGCGTTCATGTCTTCGCAGGATCACGGCGGCGGCATAATCGCGCTGCGTGACAGCAAGGGCGACGGGCGGGCGGATGAACTGCATTATTTCGGCGATGTCAGCGGCACCGGGATCGGGCTGCACGGCGCTTATCTTTATGTCGCCGAAAACGATCGCATCCTGCGCTTCCGCCTGCCCACAGGCGGCGATGTGCCGAAGGCCGCGCCGCAGACGATCGTGACCGGCTTTCCCGAGCAGCACGAGCACACGGCGAAGAGCATTGCCTTCGATAATACGGGACATCTTTACGTCAACGTCGGCGCGCCCTCGAACGCCTGTCAGAAGCAGGATCGCCGGGAGCATTCGCCCGGCCTCGATCCCTGTCCGTTGCTCGAAAAGCACGGCGGTATCTGGCGTTTCGATGCCGATCGGCCCGATCAGCATTTCAGCGCCGACAATCGCTATGCGACCGGTCTGCGTAACGTCGTCGCCATCGCCTGGAATGCGACGGCGAACGCCCTGTACGGCGTAATGATGGGGCGCGACCAACTGCACTCCGACTGGCCGGAACGGTTCACGGTTCAACAGAGTGCCGAGTTGCCGGCCGAAGAATTGCTGCGCATCGAGCAGGGCGGAAACTACGGCTGGCCGTACTGCTACTACGACGGCGAACGGGAAAAACTGGTTCTGGGACCGGAGTACGGCGGTGACGGGGAAAAAATCGGCCGCTGCGATAAATATAAAAGGCCGCTCCTGGCATTTCCGGCACACTGGGCGCCGGAAGCCATCGTCTTTTATACGGCGAAAAGCTTTCCGGCCGAATACGAGAATGGTGCCTTCATCGCCTTTCACGGTTCATGGAACCGCGCGCCCTTGCCGCAAAAAGGTTTCGTGGTCGCCTTCCTGCCTTTCGCCGACGGCAAGCCGTCCGGGCACTGGCGCGTATTTGCCGATGGTTTTGCGGGCGGAAAGAAAATCGCCTCGCCGGGCGATGCGCGCTTTCGTCCCGTGGGCATCGCGGTCGGACCGGACGGTGCGCTTTACGTCGCCGATTCGCACCAGGGCTGGATCTGGCGCATTACCTACAAAAAGTGAACCTGAAGCGAATCAACGGAGGATAAGCGCCGCGACGACGCGGCGGTCTTCGGCGAGCAGGATGTTCCAGGTGCGGCAGGCTGCCCGCGTGTCCATGATTTCGACGCCCATGCCGGCATTGATGAGCGGAGCGAGCACCTCGCGCGGCGGAAAGCTCTGTTTTTCGCCCGTTCCGATCAACACTGTCTCGGGCCGCGGCTCGAGCGCGAGCAGCGTTTCGAGATGTGCGGCGGCGAGTTCGGCAACCGATTGCGGCGGCCAATCGTCAATCACCTGCGTCGGCGTGAGAATCACGCTGGCCGAGTAAGTCGTGTTCAGAACGCCGAGTGCGCCCGGGCGATAATGATGCACCGAGGGTCGGCCGGTTTCGAGCAGCGAATCGCGTACGATCTCCATGAATAACCAGGAGCAAACGGATTTGACGATGTTAACACCGGCTCTGATCTGGTCCGGCCTCAATCTTGCGGAAGAGAACGCCACGCGGCGCATGCGCGCACGTTTCGCTCGTGCGGGAAAACAGAGCATCCCGGCGCGCGATGCGCTTGCACTGCTTGCCGCTGCGCTCGGCATCGCGGCAGTTCCGGCGGGCGCACTCGCGCGGCTTGCCGACGGGCTTCCCGTCGCAGATCGTTCCTGGTTCCGCGCCGCGCCGGTCAGTCTGCTACCGGATCGAGACCGGCTGCTGGTATTGCCCCTGGATGCGGCGGAAGCATTGACGGTGGAAGAAGCGGCAGCACTCATCGCCGCTGCGCGCACACACTTCGCTTCCGCGCTTATGCTCGAACGCGGTGCGAGCGGGCGCTGGTACGTGGCGCTCGAAGGCGTACAGGAGGCGACGAGTGAGCCCCTGGATGCCATTGCCGGTACGCCGGTGGATATTCCCGCCATGGCGCAGGGCAAGGATGCGGTTGCGCTGCGCCGCTTCCTGAACGAGTTGCAGATGCTCTGGTATGCGCACCCGGTCAACACCGCGCGCCGCCAGGCGGGACGCCCCGAAGCGAATGCCCTGTGGCTTTGGGGCGGCGGTCCTTTGCCCGAGCGTCAGACGGTGCGAGGGCCGGGGACGATATGTGCGAGCGCGCCGGAAGCGGCGGGACTTGCGATCCGCTACGGTCTCGATCATGCGCGGCCGGGCGAACCCGGAGAAGAAACGGCGGGGCGGATTGTGGTCATCGCGCCGGGCGAGGAGGCGATTGGCCGGGCCTGGCTTGCGGTCCTGGCCGGTCGGCGCACGGAATTCCGTCTCTATACGGCGGGCGTCGAATGGCGGATTCCGGCGCGTTCCGGTTTGTCCGCTTTGTCGGGTTGGTAGAATCCACACTTTGCAACGACGGATTAACCGTGCCCGAAGTTTCTCCCACCCGCGAAAGCATCCGTGATCTCAAGGGCCGTGTCGAAGCCCTGAGGGGGTATCTTTGACTACGATGCAAGCGTCACGCGCCTGGCGGAGATCGAACGCATGCTCGAAGATTCCGACGTCTGGTCCGATCCGGCGCGGGCGCAGGAACTCGGGCGCGAACGCGCGCGTCTCGTCGGACTGATCGAGACGCTGGACGATACCGCGCGCGGACTCGCGGATGCGGGCGAGCTGCTGGAGCTGGCGGCGGAGGAAGACGACGCCGGTGCGTTTACCGGAATCGAGACCGACGTCGAGGTGCTCGAGCGCAAGGTCGCGGCGCTCGAGTTCCGGCGCATGTTCGGCGGCGAGATGGATGTCGCGAACTGCTTCCTCGACATCCAGTCCGGCTCGGGCGGCACCGAGGCGCAGGACTGGGCGGAGATGCTGCTCAGGATGTATCTGCGCTGGGGCGAGCGGCGCGGCTTCGCGACGGAACTGATCGAGGTGTCCCCCGGCGAGGTGGCGGGAATCAAGAGCGCCACCGTGCGCTTCGAGGGAGACTATGCCTACGGCTGGCTGCGCACGGAAACGGGTGTGCACCGCCTTGTGCGCAAGTCGCCGTTCGATTCGGGGCATCGGCGTCACACCTCGTTTGCGGCGGTTTTCGTCTCGCCCGAAGTGGACGACGAAATCGAGATCGAAATCAATCCGGCGGATCTGCGCGTGGACGTGTACCGCGCGAGCGGCGCGGGCGGCCAGCACGTCAACCGCACCGAATCGGCCGTACGCATTACCCACGAGCCGACGGGTCTCGTGGTGCAGTGCCAGAACGACCGTTCGCAGCACAAGAATCGCGCGACCGCGATGAAGCAGCTCAAGGCGAAGCTCTACGAGCTGGAACTTTCCAAACGGCGCAGCGCCCAGGAAGAAGCGGAGGCGGGCAAGGCCGACATCGGCTGGGGCAGCCAGATCCGTTCCTACGTGCTCGACCAGTCGCGGATCAAGGATCTGCGCACCAGCGTCGAGATCGGCAACACGCAGGCGGTGCTCGACGGCGATCTCGATCCGTTCATGGAGGCCGCACTCAAGGCGGATGTGTAATGAGGATGAAACATGAATGACAAGAACACGCGGCACGACCTGGTGGCGGAACGCCGCGAGAAACTCGCCGCGTTGCGCAGTGAAGGCTTTGCCTATCCGAATGATTTCCGCCCCGATGCGGGCGTGGAGGCACTCGTCGCCACCTTTGGCGGACTCGATGCCGAGGCGCTCGCCGAACGCGACGTAAGCGTGCGCCTCGCCGGGCGCATGATGACGCGGCGGGTCATGGGGCGGGCGAGCTTCGCGCATCTGGACGACGGCAGCGGTCGGCTGCAATTCTTCGTCGAACGCGAAGCCATCGGCAAGGACGCCTACGATGCTTTCAAGCAACTCGATCTTGGCGACATCGTCGGCGTCGAGGGCAGCCTCTTCCGCACCAGGACCGGCGAACTGACGCTGCGCACCGCGAAGCTTCGGCTGCTCGCCAAATGCCTGCGGCCGCTGCCGGAAAAATTCCACGGTTTGAAGGACGCCGAACTGCGTTATCGCCGACGTTACCTCGACCTCCTCATGAATCCCGAGGTGCGGGAAATTTTCCGCAAGCGCGCGGAAATTCTCCGCATCTCGCGCGGACTGCTCGATGCACGCGGCTTTCTTGAAGTCGAAACGCCGATGATGCAGCCGCTTGCCGGCGGCGCGCTCGCGCGTCCGTTCGAAACGCATCACAATGCCCTCGACATTCCCCTCTATCTGCGCATCGCGCCCGAGCTGTATCTCAAGCGCCTCATAGTCGGCGGATTTACGCGGGTGTACGAGATCAACCGCAGCTTCCGTAACGAAGGCGTTTCCACCCGGCACAATCCCGAATTCACCATGCTTGAAGCCTACGAGGCCTATGGTGATTGCGAAAGCATGATGAACTTGTGCGAGGAACTCTTGCGCACGCTGGTCGCCGACATCGCCGCCGCGCCGCAGTTCGATTACGCGGGCGCGGCACTCGATTTTTCCGATGCCTTTCGGCGGGTAACGCTCGCCGATGCGACGCTCGCCGCCTGCCCGGAACTGGACGCGAAGGATTTGCGCAATTCCGAACGTCTCGCGGAACTGCTGCGCGCACGGAGCGTCGGCGCCGCCGCCCGGCGCCGGCTGGGGCAAGCTTCTCGTCGCGTTATTCGAGGTAAGCCGCCGAGCCTGCCTTGATCCAGCCAACCTTCGTCACCGATTATCCGCGCGAAATTTCGCCGCTTTCCCGCGCCAAGGACAACGATCCCGAACTGGTGGACCGCTTCGAGCTGTTCATCGCCGGGCGCGAAATTGCCAATGGTTTCTCGGAACTGAACGATCCCGAAGACCAGGCGCGGCGCTTCGAGGAACAGATGCGCGAGCGCAGCGGCGGCGACGCCGAGGCGATGAGTTTCGACCACGACTACGTGCGTGCACTCGAATACGGCATGCCGCCCACCGGCGGTATCGGCATCGGCATGGACCGCGTGGCGATGCTCCTCGCCGGCGCCGAATCCATCCGCGAAGTGCTTTTATTCCCGCTCCTGCGTCCGGAGCCGGACTCGTCCTGAGCGCGGTCGGTTTTAGAGTCCGCGAGAGTTGCGAGCCGATATACTGGTGGAGCTTTCGGGCTGGGGAGGCAGGCGTCATGTTCTCTTTTGGAATCATTCTTCTCATCGCGGGCGCGTTGGTGGTGGTGACGGAGATTCATACTTTCACCATTTATCTCATCGCTCTGGCCGCGGCCTGTTTCGTGGCCGGCGGGCTCGCCCTGGGCGCGCATACCGGCCTGGCTGCAACGTTGATCGCCTTTGCGATCATCCTTTTCGCCGGCCTGCCGGCCGCGCACTACGCGCGGCGCCGTTTGAAAAATCCCGAATCCGAAGATGTCACCCATGACGATGTCGGCGCCACCGTGACGGTCGTCGCCGTGGATGGCGCGCAACTGCGGGTCAGTTACCGCGGCGCCGAATGGGACGCACGTCCGGTTGCAGAATTGACACCGGAAAGCATCGCGGCCGGCGCGCGGCTGCGCATCGTCGCCCGCGACGGCAATACGCTGGTGGTGGCAGGGGAGCCGCGCGCAGCGACCGCCAGCGCCTGATTTCATCGTTTACGCCTAAGGGGGAATCCGATCATGACCGTTTCGCTAGTCGTCGCCGTCGTTCTCATCGTGATCGCGCTTGCGATCGTGAGCCGCGGCATCCGCATCGTTCCCCAGCAGCATGCCTGGATCATCGAGCGCTTCGGACGCTTTCACCGTACGCTGGAACCCGGTCTCAATCTCATCATTCCGATTTTCGACAAGGTTGCCTACAAGTTCGATTTGCGCGAGGCGCCGATCAACGTTGCCGAGCAGTCCTGTATCACCAAGGACAATACGCAGATCATGATAGACGGCGTGTTGTATCTCCAGATTACCGATCCGCGCAAGGCCGCCTACGGCACCAACGATCCTTTTCTTGCCGTCGAACAGCTCGCGCAGACGATCATGCGCTCCGATGTCGGGATGAAGCAGCTCGACGAGGTGCTGTCATCGCGCTCCGAGCTGAACGCCTCCATCGTCTCAGAACTCGACAAGGCGGCTGTGAACTGGGGCGTGAAGGTGCTGCGCTACGAGATCCGCAAGATCGAACCGCCGCAGGAGGTGGTTCACGCGATGGAACTGCAGATCACCGCCGAGCGCCAGAAGCGGGCGTTGATCGCGAAGTCCGAAGGCGAGCGCCAGCAGGCCATCAACGTGGCCGAAGGCGAGAAACGCTCGCGCGTGCTCGGCGCCGAGGGCGAAGCCGAGGCGATCACCACCGTGGTCAAGGCCCAGGCCGACGCCATTCGCACCATCGCGTTAGCGCTGGGCGAAGACGGCGGCGATCTTGCGATGCGCATGCGTCTCGCCTCGGACCTGATCAGCCAGTACGGCAATCTCGCCAAGGCCTCGACCACGATGATCGTGCCGGCCGAAATGGGCGACTTGTCGCGATTCCTGGCCACCGCGCTCGCAATCACCGGCAAGGGCGGCGCAAGTACGTCGGGCGCGTCGGCCTAGTCGCCAAGCGTTCAAGCGCTGGTTTAAGGCCGGCATTAATTTCTGTTTTTTCGCAATCAGGGCCTGTACGATTTGTGCGCACAGACCCCGTCATTTGCGAAAGTCCCCGCTTGTATAGTTCATGAAGATTGATTGCGGCAGCATTTGTCGGAATGGGGGACGATGATTCAGCGCCTGTCGGCAAGCCGGATAGAGCGGGTGCCTTACAATAAGCCATCGAAGGCCGAACGGCTCCGCACTTGAACCTGTAGCGGCGGAGCGGGTCGCATGGAATAATCGTTCTCAGAGAGTGGACTATGGAAAGGATCAAATGCAATCCGCTGGGTGCTTGCGGGGTGTCGGCATGAGTCGCAGTTGGCGGGGCCTGGTGCTGCTCGCCGCGTTGGGGGCACTGGCGGGACTTGCCGGCTGTTCGCACTCCTGTGTGCCGTCCGGCTGGTACGGCGCGCACAGCGTTCCGGCGCCGCGGCAGCCGCCGGGCACGCCGGCGATTACGCACGACAAGAGCTATGACATTCCCGGCGGAGCGCCTCAGGCCAAGGCGTCGCGCGAGCAGGCCTGCCTCGTTAATCCGCCCAACGTCTTGACCACCGGGGCGGCCGCGAAGGCCGGCAACAAGGGCGGCCATTAATTCAATATAATGGTTTGATTGTATTTTATAAGTAATTGATTTATAAAATATGGAGAGGTGTCCGAGTGGTTTAAGGAGCACGCCTGGAAAGCGTGTATGCGCTAACGCGCATCGCGGGTTCAAATCCCGCCCTCTCCGCCAACTGAAGACATCGAGAGGACGCGAGACCGTGAGAACCCGGGTAGCAGCGGAAGTTTTGGCGGGGTTTGAACCCGCAATCAAAAATCAATCCGGGGTTCAAAAAATCGGCAGGACAGCCGATTTTGGCGTGCTTCAGCACGCCCGCAGGGCGAGCGCCATGGATGGCGCGAGTCAATCCCGCCCTCTCCGCCAATTGAAGACATCGAGAGGACGCGAGACCATGAGAACCCAGGCAGCAGCGGAGGTTTTGGCGGGGTTTGAAGCGTCATATCGCGAGGTTTCCATGGTGGCCTGCATCAGCTCCCCGCGACGATATGCCGTGAACCCCGTCAGGCCCGGAAGGGAGCAGCGGCAGCGGTGGACTCGGGTGCCGGGGGTCGGCGGGTGCAGGCCGCCACCCATCCCGAATCGCTGAAAAAACTACTGCGCCCAATCCGGCTTCGCTCGCTACGTTTTTCAGCGATTCTGTTCTTCGGTAAATGACATAACGGTATTCTGTTGAAAACATGTCCTATCTAGCCCTTGCCCGCCGTTACCGCCCGCGCAACTTCGAGGAAGTCGTCGGGCAGGCGCACGTGCTCAAGGCGCTCGGCAATGCGCTCGAACAGGGCCGACTGCATCATGCGTATCTGTTTTCCGGCACGCGCGGCGTCGGCAAGACGACGATTGCGCGCATTCTTGCCCGCTGTCTGAATTGCGAAAAGGGCGTTTCGGCGCATCCCTGCGGGGAATGCGGCGCCTGCAAGGCCATCGAGGCGGGACGCTTCGTGGATCTCATCGAGGTGGACGCCGCTTCGCGCACCAAGGTCGAGGACACTCGCGATCTGCTGGAAAACGTGTCTTATGCGCCCGCTATGGGCCGCTACAAGGTGTATCTCATAGACGAGGTGCACATGCTTTCAGGGCATTCCTTCAACGCACTGTTGAAGACGCTCGAAGAGCCGCCGGAGCACGTCAAGTTCCTGTTCGCAACCACCGAGCCGGAGAAGCTGCCGCTCACGGTGCTGTCGCGCTGCCTGGTGTTTACCCTGCATCGCCTGCCGTCCGCCGAAATCGAGGCCGCGCTTGCGAAGATCGTGGCGGCCGAAGGGCTCAAGGCGGAGCCTGCGGCGCTTGCCGCGCTCGCGCAGGCCGCTCGCGGTTCGGTGCGCGATGCACTCTCGCTGCTGGATCAGGCGCTTGCCTTCGGCGGCGATACGCTGGCGGCGAAGGAAGTGGCGGAGCTCCTCGGCACGGCCGACCGCGACGCGGTGTACGACCTGCTGGATTTGCTCGCCGCCGGCGATGGACCGGGTCTGCTCGCGCGTCTCGCGGAAACGATGCGCGGCGTCGCCGATGCGGACGATCTGCTGGATGTGCTGGCGCAAACGCTTGCGCTGCTTGCCCGCTGCCAACTGGTGCCCGAGGCGCCGCTGCCCGCGGATGCGACGCCTGCACGGGTGGAGGCACTGGCGCAGGCCATGGCTCCCGAGACGGTGCAACTGAACTACGACATCGCACTCGCCGGCAAGCGCGATCTTGAACTGGCGCCCGATCCGGTCGTCGGGCTCGAGATGGTGCTCCTGCGCATGCTGGTCTTTCGGCCCGGGCCTGCGCCGGTGGCGGTGGGCGAGCGTACCGGCGGAAGCCGGCGGCTGCATGCCGTGCCTTCCGCGGCAAAGTCCGCCAAGCCTGCGAAAAGCGCCGCCGCCGTGACGCCCGCGGCGACTGGTGACGTAGAGGAATGGGAAGCGATTCTCGCGCGCCTCGAACTGGATGGCATGACCCGGGAATTCGCACAGCAGTGCAGTCTCGTCGCACACGACGAACGCCACATAAAGCTCGCGCTGGACGCGCGACATCGGCATTTGTTGACGCCGCGCCTGGAAAAGGCGCTGGAAAAGGCGATTGCCAAGGAGTTCGGCGAGGCGGTTGGGCTCGTAATCAAGGTTGCAGACGGCGAGCCGGTCGCGACGCCGGCGACGAAGCGCTCGGCGCGCGAGGCGGAGCGGCAGACCCGCGCCGAGCAGGCGATCGAGGGCGATCCGCATGTCGCCGCCTTGCGCGAAACCTTCGCCGCCGAAATCATTCCCGATACGATTCGACCCGAGGACGACACATGACGGATTTCAGCGGGCTGATGCGCGAAGCGCAGAACCTCAAGGCCAAATTTGAAACCATGCAGGCGGAACTCGCACAACTGGAATGCACGGGCGAGGCGGGCGGCGGCAGCGTGCGCGTCACCGTGACCGGTCAGTTCGAGGTGCGTCGGATCGAGATCGAACCCGATGCCATGGAAGATCGCGAAATGCTGGAAGACCTCGTCGCCGCGGCCATGAACGACGCGATGCGGCGGGTGCGCGAAACGATCCAGGAGCGCTTTTCGGGACTCTCCGGCGGAATGCCGCCGGGGCTGCTGCCGGGACTCTGAGGCACGCCCGTGGCCGGTGTTTTTCCGCCTACTCTGAGCGCGCTCATCGCCGCCCTGCAAACGCTGCCGGGCGTGGGGCCGAAGTCAGCCCAGCGCGCGGCCTTTTATCTGCTCGAACGCGATCGCGAGGGAATCGCGCGGCTCGCGCATGCGCTGGAACAGGCGGATCGCGCGATCCGTCGCTGCGAGCGTTGCCGCATGTTCAGCGAGGAAGCCTTGTGTTGTCTGTGCGCCGATGCGAATCGCAACGAGCGGGAGCTGGCGGTGGTGGAAAGCCCCACCGATGTGGCCGCGATTGAAGTTTCGACGGGCTATCGCGGGCGCTACTTCGTGCTCGGCGGTCGGCTCTCGCCGCTCGACGGCATCGGCCCCGGCGATCTGGGCGGCGCGGCGCTTGAAGCGCGGCTTGCGGACGGCGTGGAGGAGGCGATCGTCGCCACCGGCGCTACCGTCGAGGGCGAGGCCACGGCGCACTGGATCGGCGAATTGGCGCGGCGTCACGGCGTGCGCGCGACGCGCATCGCCTACGGCGTACCGGTGGGAGGCGATCTCGAATACGTGGACGGTTCGACGCTTGCACGTGCCTTCAGTGGCCGCCGCGACGTCGAGGAAGATTGAAAAAGTGTTGAGAGCAATCGCGGTGGTCTCCGCCGCGATGCCAAGTCCCGAGTCAAGGAGGCGGCGATGGACGATTGCCTGTTCTGCAAGATGGTGCGCGGGGATATCAAGCCCGAGACGGTGTACGAAGACGAGGAAATTCTTGCCTTTCGTGACGTGAATCCGCAGGCGCCGGTGCATATTCTCGTGGTGCCGAAACGACATATTGCGACCGTCAACGATCTCGGCGCGGAAGATGCGGCGCTCGCCGGTCGTCTGGTGCTGGTAGCGGCGCAACTCGCCGCGGAGGAGGGGGTCGCGGAATCGGGTTATCGCACGGTATTCAACTGCAATGCCGGTGCCGGTCAAAGCGTCTTTCATCTGCATCTGCATCTCCTCGGCGGGCGCCGCATGGGGTGGCCGCCGGGTTGAAGGGTGTCATGCGTTTTGCTGCGCGATTGCTGGGCCTGATGTGCGTGGTGCCCGCAAGCATCCTCGCGTCGGTCTTTCTCGCCGGCATGAATGTGCTGTCGCCGTCGCTGCGTCGCCGCTGCCAGCCGGTAATGATGCGCACCTGGTTCCGGGTTCTCGCAGGCCTGTGGGGTCTCGTGGTGGAAGTGCGGGGAACGCCTGCATCGGCTCCGGCGCTCCTCGCCTGCAATCATCGTTCCTGGCTCGACATCATCGCGCTCGGTGCGGTGCTTTTCGGCACCTTTGTGTCCAAGGCGGAAATAGACCGCTGGCCGCTGGTCGGGTACTTTGCACGCCACGGCGGGAGAACCCTCTACATCAGCCGCGGCGAGATGCGCAGTTTCAACGCGCTCGGCGGCGCGTTGATCGGGCGTCTGCGCGAAGGCGGGCGGGTAATCTTTTTCCCCGAGGGCACCGTGAGCGCGGAGCGCATGCTGCTGCGCTTTCGCCCGCGTCTGTTCGAGGCCGCGATTGCCGCGGGTTGTCCGGTGCAGCCGGTGGCGGTCGCCTACACCGGCGGCGACGGCGGACCGTTTGCGCCGCTGGGATTGACCGACAACTTCGCCGTTCACGCCCTGCGCCTGCTGCGCTGCCGGCGCACCGAGGTGCGGCTGGATTTTCTTGCGCCGATTGCGTCCGCCGGAACCGATGCGAAGATGCTTGCCGAGCAGGCGCATGCGCGGGTCGCCGCGGCGCTGCCCGGCGTCGGCGGCAAAACCGACGCGGCGGTGAAAGTTCCACTAAACTAGAGCAGTCCGGATGTGCCGGGACGGGGTATGGATGCGCCGCCGGGTGTCACGGATGACATGCAGGGTTTTTACGGATACGAACGGCCTGGAGTACAGTCACGATGGAAAAGACGCAACACATTTCGCATCGCTACGACAGCGAACTGAAGGCCGTGCACGATCGAGTGCTGGTGATGGGCGAGTTGATCGAACGCCAGATTGATGCCGCGCTTTCGGCGCTGGTGGCGGGAGATCCGGCGCTCGCCGAAAAAGTCGAGCAGATGGATCACGAGGTCAACGCGCATGAAGTCGGCATAGATGAACAATGTTCGCGCATCCTCGTGCGCCGCCAGCCGGCCGCACGCGATCTGCGCCTGATCATCGCCATCATCAAGACCATCACCGATCTCGAACGCATCGGTGATGAGGCCGAACGCGTCGCCCGCCAGGCCGTGATGATGGGCGAACTCGGCGATGCCACCGAGTCGGAACTGATGGACCTCGAAGCGCTCGGCCAACGGGTGAAGAAGATGGTTCACAACGGGCTCGACGCCTTTGCACGCCTGGACGCGGAAGCCGCCCTGCAGGTGGCGCGCAAGGACAAGAAGGTGGATCGCGAGTACGAAGGGCTGATCCGCAAGTCCATCACCTACATGATGGAGGATCCGCGTACGATTCGCCGCGAACTTTCGGTGCTGTGGTGCGCGCGTTCTCTGGAGCGCATGGGCGATCACGCGAAGAACATGGCCGAATACGTCGTGTTCCTTGTCTACGGCAAGGACGTGCGCCATCTCGGCCTGAAGGGCATGGAGCGCGAGGTGCATGCCGCCGAACTGGCCACCGCGCCTGGCGCGGAAAAAAACTGACGCGGATGCGCCGGCTCGCCAACCTGCTGGGCCTTCTCGTATGTGTGGCGATGCTCGGCTTCGCCTATTATCTGCAATATGGCCGCGGCATGAATCCGTGTCCGCTGTGCATCTTCGAGCGCATCATCACCGCCGCGCTCGGCCTGGTGTTTCTGATTGCCTTGCTGCATCATCCGAAGCGCTTCGGACGTTGGGTCTATGCCTTTCTCATTCTGATCGTCGCGGGCGTGGGCGTTTACGTTTCTGCGCGCCATCTCTACATCCAGGCGCATCCCGAGGCCGTCATGTCCTGCGGCGGGGCGTCTCTCAAGGTCATGATCCAGCATCTGCCGTTCACCGAAGTCATCCGTCAGGTGCTCCACGGCTCGGGCGAATGTGCCCACGTGGATACCTTCCTCGGCTTTGCATTGCCCGGCTGGGTGCTGGTTGCCATGAGCCTGCTTGGCCTCGGCGGCATCGTCGCCAACGCTCGCCACTGATATACTTTTCGGCGCCTTCGCCTTGCGAGCGTCCGCGCTTATGAATGCATCGCGCGCACGAGCGCTGTTCTGCCTCTGCATCCTGTGCTTCGGGCTGATCTGGTTCTGGGGGCTGGGGCACCGGCCGCTGTTCACTACCGACGAGGGTCGCTACGCGGAGATTCCGCGCGAGATGCTTGCGAGTGGCGACTGGGTCACGCCGCGGCTCGACGGTTTGCGCTATTTCGAAAAGCCGCCACTCCAATACTGGACGACCGCCGCCGCCTATGGCCTGTTCGGCGTGCATGACTGGGTGGCGCGTCTGTGGTCGGCCCTTGCGGGATTTCTCACGGTGATTTTTGCCGGCTTTGCCGCGGCGCGGCTTTACGGACGCACGGCCGGCTGGCTCGCCGCCGCGGCGCTCGCGGGAAGTTTCTACTTCTGTTTCATGGCGCATTTCAATACGCTGGATGCAGGGCTTGCGTTCACGATGAGCCTGACGCTGTTCGGCTTTCTGCTCGCGCGAAGATCGCCCGCACATTCGCGTGCCGAGCTCGGCTGGATGCTCGTGGCTTATGGGGGCGCGGCGCTCGCCGTGCTCAGCAAGGGTTTGATCGGCATCATCCTGCCCGGCGCCGTGCTTGTCATTTATATCCTCGTCAAACGCGATTTCGCGCTCGTGCGACGGCTGCGCCTGTTGCCGGGCCTGACGCTCTTCTTCGTCATGACCTTGCCCTGGTTCGTCGCCGTTTCGCTGCGCAATCATGACTTCCTGTACCAGTTTTTCATGGTGCAGCAGTTTCTGCGCTTTCTCACGCCAGAGCAGCACCGGCCGGGGCCGTGGTGGTATTTCTTCCCGCTGTTCGTGCTCGCCGTGCTGCCCTGGCTTGTGGCCGCCGCACGCGCTCTCGTCCGTCCTGCGCGTGCGCTCGCGCAACGGGGAGACTTCGACGCCGCCGCATTTCTCTGGCTGTGGGTCGTATTCATCTTCGTCGTTCTATTCGGTTTCGCACTCGAAACTGCCCGAGCTACATTCTGCCGGTCATTCCGGCGTTTGCCGTGCTGATCGGACGCGAGCTTTCGCGTGCGCGGACGTGCCCTGGATTGCGGCGCGCACTTTCCATTCTTATCGGCGCGGCCACGGTCGCGCTCGGCATTGCCGCGCCCGGTTTCGTGCAAGGGAACGATCCGCGCCATACTGCATGAATTCCTGCCCGTGGGTGATCGCCGCCGGCGCCCTCGTGTTCGGGGCGGCGGTCGTTGCTCTGCTCCTGCGCCAAAAAACGCTTCCCGCCGTCGTTCTCGTCGCGCGCGGCGTGGCTGGTTGCGACCCGTCTGGTGATGCTGGGGGCCGCCGCCTTCGGCCGGAGTATTCCACCCGAAGTCTGGCCGCCGCCGTCGCCCGCTATAATCGCCCGGACATACCCGTCTATTCGGTGGGCGGCTATCAACAGACGCTACCCTTCTATTTGCGACGCAAGATGATGCATCGTGGCCTATCAGGGCGAATTGCAAATTCGGCATCGAACACGCGCACAATCCGCTCGCGGATCGCTATCTGCCGACCTTGGGCGCATTCGCCGCACGCCTGGCAGAGCGGAAGCGCGGCGCTCGCCTTCGTGCCGCGCGAGCTGTTTAACAAAGTGAAGGCGCTCGACATCCGTTACACGGTGGTGGCTGAAAATCCGCGCTGGATCGCCCTGGTGCCGGCGCCATGAGCTGGACCGCCTTCGCACTGGTGCTTACCGGCGTGCTGCTCAATGCAGCCGCGCCAGTTTCTCCTCAAGGCGGGCGTGAATCGGGTCGGTGTCATCGGACTTCAGTTCCATACGCTCGTGAGATCGGGGCTCGAACTCGCCGTCAATCCCTACGTGCTCGCCGGGCTCGCCTGCTATGTGGTGAGCGTGGTCGTGTGGCTGCTCGCGCTGTCGCGCACGGCGGTCAGCATTGCCTATCCGATGCTTTCCATCGGCTACATCGTGACCGCACTCGCCGCCTGGGCCTTTCTCGGCGAAAAATGAATCTCATGCGCTGGGCTCGGGATCGGCGTCATCATTGTCGGCGTCTTTCTGGTCTGGCGAGAAGTTGATGAGTTCGCAGTGAGTTCCGATTTCCTGCCCTTCGTGCGGCCGGGCATTTCCGAGGAAACCATCCGCCGGCGTTGCCGAGGTGCTCGCCTCGGGCTGGATCACCAGCGGCCCGCAGGTGGCAGGCGTTCGAGGCCGCGCTCTCCGATTATCTCGGCGGCCGTCCGGTGCTTGCGTTCAACCATGCCACTGGCGCGATGGAAGAGGCACTGCGCGCCTCGGGCATCGGCTCCGGGCGACGAGGTTATCGTTCCCGACATGACTTTCGCCGCCACCGTCAATGTGGTGCTTCGCGTCGGCGCGAAGCCGGTGCTCGTGGACGTTGATCTGCGCAGTCGCAATCTCGATGCGGCGCGCGTCGAGGCGGCGCTTACCGAACGCACGCGAGCCGTCATGCCGGTGCATTGCGCGGGCTTGCGGTGGACACTCGATCCGCTCAACGCACTGGCAAAAGCGCACGCTCTGCGCGTGATGGAAGATGCGGCCCACGCCATCGGAACCCGCTATTGTGGCCGGCGCATCGGGAGCTTCGGCGATGTTGTCTGCTTCAGCTTTCACGCCAACAAGAATCTCACCACGATAGAGGGTGCGGCCGTCGCGACGACGGATGCCAATGCCTTCGAGAAGCTGCGTCTGCTCCGTTTTCACGGACAGAAGAAACTCGATGACGGCAGCTATGACATTCTTATGCCCGCCAACAAGTACAACCTGAGCGACGTAGCCGCGCGCATCGGCCGCGACCAGCTCGCCGTGCTCGACGAGCGCAACCGCCGTCGCCGCCATCTTGCCGGCCTGTACTTCGATGCGCTCGCGGACTTCGAGGAACTGCTGTTGCCCGCGCGCGGCGACGAGGGACACGCCTGGCACATGTTCGCCGTGTGCGTACCATTCAACAAACTTGGTACCGACCGCAAGACGTTTCGCGACGCTCTGCAAGCGCGCGGCATTGGCACCGGCGTGCATTATCCGGCGCTGCATCAACTGACGGTGTGTCGTCCGCTCGGCCTGCACGCGGAAGATTTCCCGAATGCGGAACGCATCGGACGCGAAACCGTCACGCTGCCGCTATTCCCGGAAATGCGCGACGAGGATGTCGGACGCGTCGCGGATGCGTTGCAGGAGGTGCTGCATGGCTGAGGTGCCGCTGGTTTCGGTGGTGATCCCGGTCTATAACGAGGAAACGGGATTGGCGGCGCTGTTCGCGCGCATCTATCCGGCGCTGGACGCGCTGGATCTGCGTTACGAACTGCTGTTCGTGGACGATGGCAGCCGCGACGCGAGCCCGGCGCTTTTGCGCGAGCAGTACCAGCGTCGTCCCGATGTCACCCGTGTCGTGCTGCTGCAGACGAACTTCGGTCAGCACGCGGCGATACGCGCGGGCTTCCGCAAGACGCGCGGACAGCGGGTGGTTACGCTTGATGCCGATTTGCAGAATCCGCCCGAGGAAATTGCGCGGCTGCTGGAACAGATGGATGAAGGCTACGACTATGTCGGCACCATTCGGCGCAAACGGCGGGACAGTCTGTGGCGGCGTTGGGCGTCGCGGATGATGAATCGGCGTGCGCGAACGCATCACGCACGTGCACATGACCGACCAGGGCTGCATGCTGCGCGCCTATGGCCGCCCGATTATTGACGCGATCAACTGCAGCAGTGAGATCAATACCTTCATCCCGGCGCTTGCGTATCTCTACGCCGCGCGTCCCGTGGAAATCGAAGTCGAACACGACGAACGCATGGCCGGCGAGTCGAAGTATTCTCTCACGCGTCTCATCCGTCTGAACTTCGATCTCGTCACCGGCTTTTCCGTCGCGCCGCTCCAGGTATTCTCCATGTTCGGCGTGGCGATCGCGCTGGGTTCGCTCGTGCTTTTCGTCTGGTTGATGATCGACCGCATCGTTTACGGGCCGGACGTGAGCGGCGTATTCACGCTGTTCGCCATCGCCTTCTTCTTCATCGGTGTGCTGCTTTTCGGCATCGGCATTCTCGGCGAATACGTCGGGCGCATCTATCAGCAGGTTCAGGACCGGCCGCATTTCGTGATCCGCGCCGTGCTTGGCGACGACGAAAACGACGGGCAAAAATGAACCGCGAGGGGGCGGACGCCGTCGTCTTCGCCTATCACGATGTCGGCGTGCGCGGGATCGAGACGCTGCTTGAGCGCGGCGTAAACGTTCGTCTGGTGGTCACGCACGCGGACGATCCCAATGAAGAAAAATGGTTTGCAAGCGTAGCCGAATGCGCTCGCCGTTACGACATTGAATGCGTTACGCCGGCGCAGAACGAATTGCTCGACCTCGTGCCGATGCTGGATGAACTCGCGCCCGACTTTATCTTTTCCTTCTACTACCGGCACATGATCCCGGCCGCGCTGCTGGCAAAGGCAAATCGCGGCGCATTGAATCTACACGGTTCGCTCCTGCCACGCTATCGCGGCCGTGCGCCGGTGAACTGGGCGGTGCTCGCGGGTGAAAGCGAAACCGGGGCGAGCCTGCATTACATGACGGCTGAACCGGATGCCGGTGATCTGGTCGGCACAGGAGGCGGTGCCGATCCTTCCCAACGATACGGCGGGCGAGGTGATGGCGAAGGTCGCGGTGGCCGGCGAACGTCTCTTGTGGCAACTGGGTGCCGGAACTTCTCGCCGGAATCGCGCCGCATATTCCGCTGGACCTCGCCGCCGGGAATTACTGCGGGCGGCGGCGGCCCGAGGACGGGCGCATTGACTGGTCCGGCGATGCCTGGCGGATACATAATCTGGTGCGCGCCGTCGCGCCGCCCTATCCGGGTGCTTTCACCGAATGGGGCGGGAAGCGTCTGGCCTTGCTCCGCAGCCATTTCCGCAACGAGCCGGCACGCGGAAAGCGACCTGCGATTTATGTCGAAGACGGGCGCATGTATGCGGATTGTGCCGATGGAAAGCGCTTTGAAGTGCTAAAATGCACGCTTGACAAGGAACTTGTTTCGCCCGCGTCGTTGCGCGAATTCACGGGCGGAGAACCGCTTTTCCCCGGAGCAGAAAGTTGAAGAAGATACTCATTCTCGGCGTCAACGGATTCATCGGCCACCATCTCACCCGTCGCATACTCGAAACCACCGACTGGCAGGTGTTCGGCATGGATATGGCGCGGGATCGCGTCGAGGAATGGCGCGAGCATCCGCGCTTCAAGTTCTTCGAGGGCGACATCACCATCAATCGCGAGTGGGTCGAGTATCACGTTAAAAAATGCGACGTGGTGCTGCCTCTGGTCGCGATCGCGACGCCGGCGACTTACGTGCAGGATCCGCTGCGTGTGTTCGAACTCGATTTCGAGGCCAACCTCCCGATCATCCGCCAGTGCGTGAAGTATGGCAAGCGGGTGCTGTTTCCCTCGACTTCGGAAGTGTACGGCATGTGTGCCGACAAGGCGTTCGATCCCTACGAATCGAGCCTCGTGCTTGGGCCGATTCCGAAGCAGCGCTGGATTTACAGTTGTTCCAAGCAGTTGCTCGACCGCGTGATCTGGGCGCACGGCGTGCGCGACGGACTGGACTTCACCCTGTTCCGTCCGTTCAACTGGATCGGGCCGGGACTGGACAGTATTTACACGCCGAAGGAGGGGAGTTCGCGCGTTGTGACGCAGTTCCTCGGTCAGATCGTGCGCGGTGAAAACATCAGCCTGGTGGATGGCGGCAAGCGCAAGCGCTCCTATACTTATGCCAGCGACGGCGTGGATGCGCTCATGCGCATTATCGAAAACAAGGACAATGTGGCGAGCGGGCGCATCTACAACATCGGCAATCCCGGTAACCAGTATTCGGTGCGCGAGCTGGCCGAAATGATGCTCGACTTAGCCCGCGAAATCCCGGAATACCAGGTGAGCGCCAAGCAGGTGAAACTCATAGACGTGAGCGCCGATGATTACTACGGCTCTGGCTACCAGGACGTTGAACATCGCGTTCCCGACGTGAGTTATACCGAGCGCGAACTCGGCTGGAAGCCGAAGATCGGCATGCGCGAGGCACTGGAACATATCTTCGAGGCCTACCGCGGAGATGTCGCCTCCGCTCGCGCTCTCGTCGCCGAGGAGGGCGCCGCGAACGAACCCGCCGGGAAGTAGGAGCGAGCTTGCTCGCGATTTCCGTTTTTTATCCCCTCTCTCTTCATGGGAGAGAGCGGGGGTGAGGGTGAAAAACAACTGGCACCGCGACGCGACGTTACCCCTTGTAAGATGATTTTGTAAGATGATTTTGCATGTTTTCATTCCCCCGTACCAGACCGACACCCCTCAGGTTACGAGACCGTGGATGAGCGCGGGTCGGTGCGGGGGTCTTCCTCGCAGCCCGAACAGTTGCCAGGGCCCGAGCCCGATTCTGCAAGGCAGGGCCCATGAGGAATCACCGTCTGCAAGGAGAGAACAATGAGCGAAAGAACCCAGAGCTTGCCCGCCGAAGCGGTCGTGGTAGGTGTGGACATCTCCAAGGCGCACTTGGATGTCTATATCCACACGGCGCCGCCCAGCCACGCACGCTACGCCCATGATGCGCCAGGGGTGTGTGCCTCGGCCCGCCAGCTCAGCACGCTCGCCCCGCGTCTGATCGTGATGGAGGCCACCGGCGGACTGGAGCGCCTGCTCGCCGCCAAGCTTTTGAGCCAGAAGCTGACGGTGGCGGTGGTCAATCCCCGTCAGGTACGTGACTTCGCCAGGGCGAAGGGGTGGTTGGCCAAAACCGACCGCCTGGACGCCGAGGCCATCGCCCGCTTCGGCGCCGCCGTGAACCCGCCCGTACGCGCCCTGCCCGATGCCCACACCCAAGCGCTCGCCGATCAGCTCGCCCGCCGCCGTCAACTGGTCGAGATGCTTGCGATGGAGAAAAATCGCCTGGGCGCCGCGGCGAACAAGCCGGTGCGCCAATCCATTCGCACCCACATCAAGTGGCTCGAGGCGCGGATCAAGGCCAGCGACGAGGGGCTGAGAAAAGCCATTGAGTCCTCCCCGGCATGGCTCGCCAAGCGCGAACTGCTCGCCGAGGTGAGTGGCGTGGGCGAGATCACCGCCTTCACGCTGATCGCCGCCCTGCCCGAACTGGGCACCTTGGACCGCAAGGCAATCGCCGCCCTGGTCGGCGTGGCCCCGTTCAATCGCGACAGCGGCACGCTGCGCGGGCGGCGCACCGTCTGGGGCGGGCGCGCCGATGTGCGCGCCGCCCTCTACATGGCCGCGCTGAGCGCTACCCGCCACAACCCAATCATCCGCGCCTTCTATGCGCGCCTGATCGCCGCGGGCAAGTGCAAGAAAGTGGCGCTCGTCGCCTGCATGCGCAAGCTCCTCACCATCCTCAATGCCATGCTCAGAGACGGGAAACATTTCGACGCCTCGCTTCATACCGCTTGACTTTTCAACACAGTTGCTCATCCCAACCTTCTCCCGCAAGGGGAGAAGGAGTTTTGATAATCGCGAGCAAGCTCGCTCCTACGGCGATAGAATCGCGAAATGAAAATCGGACTCAAGGTTGACGTTGACACCCTGCGCGGCACGCAGGAAGGCGTGCCGGCGCTGGCGCGCCTTTTCGCGCAGCGCGGGATCAACGCAAGCTTTCTCTTTTCGGTGGGACCGGATCACACTGGGCGCGCACTGCGTCGCCTGCTCAAGCCGGGTTTTCTCGCCAAGGTGCTGCGCACTAAAGTACCTTCGACCTACGGTTTGAAAACGCTCGCCTACGGTACCTTGCTGCCGGGGCCGCACATCGGGCGGCGGGCGGTGGCGGAAATGCGCGCGATACGCGCCGCCGGTTTCGAAGTCGGTTTGCATTCCTGGGATCATGTGCGTTGGCAGGATGCGGTCGCGCACAAGGATGCGGCATGGACGCGGCGCGAATGGTCGCGCGGAATCGAAGACTATGCCGAAGTGTTCGGCGAGGCGCCGGACTGCTTCGGCGCTGCCGGCTGGCAGATCAACGCGACAGTATTGGAGCGGGAAGAGGCGGCCGGTCTGCGCTGGGCGAGCGACACGCGCGGCGAGGCGCCGTTTCTGCCGCGGCTCGATGGCCGCGTTTACCATTGCATGCAGCTTCCTACCACCTTGCCGACGATGGACGAGCTCATCGGCATTGACGATGTGACTGCCGGCAACGTCGGCGCGCATCTGACAGGCGAGCCGGAGCGGCGCCCGTCGCCCGTCCACGTGTTCACGTTGCACGCGGAACTCGAGGGCGGACCGCTGTTGGGTCAGTTCGCGCAGGTGCTCGACGGTTGGCGGGCCGCGGGCGCCGAACTTTGTTCACTCGGTGATATCGCCGCAAACCTCGCTCGAAGTGCGCTTCCCGTGGCGGCAATCGAGCGCGGCAGCGTCGCCGGGCGGGCCGGAAAACTCGCGGTTCAGGGAGCCGCCGCGCCGCCCGATCGTGCCGTATTGGACATCAACCAAGGAGAAGGAATCGCATGAGTCATCAGCCGCTGATTCCATTCTGAAGTGCAACGGCTGAGGAAGCCCTTCTCCCTCTCCCTTGATGGGAGAGGGTTGGGTGAGGGTGAAACACACAGGCACCGCTTCGCGGCGCCACCCCTCATTCCCACCTTCTCCCGCAAGGGGAGAAGGAGTAAAAGAGAACGTTGCCTTTATTTCTAACTTCGGATTAATCGGGACTTTTCCCGTTATATTGCCTCGCGCAACGATTGCAATGTTTCGTTGAACGTGGCGCTGGGGCGCATGATTTTGCTGACCTTTCCGAGGTCGGGGCGGTAGTAGCCGTCCAGCTCCACTGGCCTGCCCTGAACGCCGTTCAGTTCGCCGATTATCGTTTCTTCCGCCGCTTCCAGGCGATCGGCCAGCTTGCCGAAGAGCTTGGCCAGTTCGGCATCGTCTTTTTGATCGGCCAACGCGCGCGCCCAGTACATGGCCAGGTAGAAATGGCTGCCGCGGTTGTCGAGTTCGTTGACTTTGCGTGAAGGCGACTTGTTGTTTTCGAGGAAACGCCCGGTGGCGACGTCCAGGGCTGTCGCCAGCACCTTGGCGCGGGCGTTGTCGTAGTTGCGGCCGAGGTGTTCCAGCGACGCGGCCAGCGCCAGAAATTCACCCAGTGAATCCCAGCGCAGGTGGTTTTCCTTGACGAGTTGCTGCACGTGCTTCGGCGCACTGCCGCCGGCACCGGTCTCGAACAGGCCGCCGCCGGCCATCAGCGGCACGATCGAGAGCATCTTGGCGCTGGTGCCAAGTTCCATGATCGGGAAGAGATCGGTGAGGTAATCGCGCAGCACATTGCCGGTGACCGATATGGTGTCCTGGCCCTTGCGAATGCGCTCCAGTGAATAGCGCATGGCATCCTCGGGCGCCATGATGCGGATATCGAGGCCTTCGGTGTCGTGGTCTTTGAGGTAACGCCTGACCTTGGCGATGATCTGCGCGTCGTGGGCGCGATTCTTGTCCAGCCAGAACACGGCCGGCGTTCCGGACAGGCGGGCACGCGAGACGGCCAGCTTCACCCAGTCGGCCACCGGCGCATCCTTGGTCTGACACATGCGCCAGATGTCGCCGGCTTCGACCTTGTGCTCGAAGATCAGCTTGCCGTCCTGATCGCTGACGCGCACCACGCCGTCGGCGGGGATCTGGAAGGTCTTGTCGTGCGAGCCGTATTCCTCGGCCTTGTTGGCCATCAGGCCCACGTTGGGCACGCTGCCCATGGTGGCCGGATCGAAGGCGCCGTGGGCCTTGCAGTCCGCAATCATGACCTGATAGATGCCTGCATAGCTGCGATCGGGGATGACGGCCTTGCAGTCCTGGCGCTCGCCAGCGGCATTCCACATTTTTCCCGAGTCGCGGATCATGGCCGGCATGGAGGCATCGACAATGACGTCCGAAGGCACGTGCAGATTGGTGATGCCCTTGTCCGAATCAACCATGGCAAGGCTCGGCCGCTTGGCATACTCGGCTTCGATGTCGGCCTTGATCGCTTTCTGCTCGTGCTCGGGCAGTTTCTCAAGGCAGGCATAGAGATCACCCAGACCGTTGTTGGGATTGAAGCCCGCCTGCTTGAGCGACTCGCCATGTTTGGCCAGCACGTCGCCGAAGAACTCGTTCACCACCACGCCGAACATGATCGGGTCGGATACCTTCATCATGGTGGCCTTGAAGTGCACCGAAAACAGCACGCCGCTTTGCAGCGCATCGGCTATTTGCGCGTCAATGAATTCGGCCAGCGCCTTGCGGCTCATCACGGCCGCATCGACAATTTCGCCTTGCTCGACCTTGACCGATTCCCTGAGTATCTGCTTCTTGCCGTCGCGGCCTTCGAACACGATCTTCAGACTGCCGGCCTTGCCCAGCGTGGCGGACTTTTCGGTGCCGTAAAAATCATGCCCGTCCATGTGCGCCACATGCGTCTTCGAGTCGGCGCTCCACTGGCCCATGCGATGCGGATGCTTGCGGACGTAGGCCTTGACCGAAGCCGGCGCGCGGCGATCGGAATTGCCCTGACGTATCACCGGGTTGACGGCACTTCCCATGGCCTTGCCATAGCGCGCCCTGGTTCGGCGTTCGGCGTCGTCGGCAGGCTCGTCCGGATAATCAGGCAGCGCGAAGCCTTTCTCTTGCAGCTCTTTGATGGCCGCTTTCATCTGCGGAAGCGAGGCACTGATGTTGGGGAGCTTGATGATGTTGGCCTCGGGCCTGAGTGCCAGTTCGCCCAGCTCGGCCAGATCGTCGGACACCTTTTGATCGTCTTTCAGCACGTCGGGAAACTGCGAAAGGATGCGCCCGGCAAGCGAGATGTCGCGCGTTTCCACTTTCACCCCCGCAGAATCGGTAAATGCAGCAATAACAGGCAACAGGGAGCCGGTAGCCAGAAAAGGCGCCTCGTCGGTCAGAGTGTAGATGATCTTGGGGGTATCGGACATCGGAATCTCGGCCTGAAGAACGGAAACGACCTATTTTATCCAAGTCGGTCAGAAAATCATCATCTACGATTTCGCCCGCCAGATGCAGGGCGCGAAGGAGGCGAAAACCAGCAGGTTCGCCGACGCCCTGGTCCGCAACCTTAGACGGCTGCGCTCGCCATCCTAGGAGCGGACGGCGTCAGGACTCCTGATATACATTGCGAGTCCTGCGCTCTGGCCACGCCCGGTCTGCCTTCGCTCGCGACGCTTGGGTTATGCCGGTCCCATCCGGAAAATATTAGATCGTATAAAATTGGGCATAAATGGCAACGTCCTGATTGGGGAGGCGGTAATCCTGAATGCAGACTTTTATACGAACCTTCCGCCACATTTTGGTTCGTCTATTTCTGGTTAGACCTGCCAAACGGATACTATGAAGCCTGAGGACAAGGTACTCGAGCGATTGTCAGACCTCATCAAGCAAGGGGAGTCGCTTCGGCTCGGCGACCACCGAGGGAAGGTCGTTAATTCTGGCCAGTATCAGGAATGTCGGGGATGGATTACCGCCTCGAGGAATATGCTGAGGCACCTGTTCCCCGATGGAGATTCGCCATACGCAGAACATGTAGAGGCGGCGTACGCCGAGGCGGAGAACGCTGATTGGGAGTGGATCTGCGGTACGGTCGGAGAAATTGCCGCAACGCTGAGGAATTTACGCGCCGATCTAACGAGTGGACTGACCTCTTCGATAACTGATCGCGCCAGAGCCGAGACGTTCGACAACTTCCTCGACCACGCAAGGGTGTACCTTGCAAACGAACGAAAGAACGAAGCAGGCGTAATCGTGGGCGTCGTATTCGAGGATGCCGTGAGGCGAATATCAACCAAGCATGGCATGGAGGATTCCGGTCAGAAGCTGGACCAGATCATCTCAGATCTCGTAAGGGACGGGATTATCTCGCCGGTGATGGCAAAGCGAGCGAGAGTGGCCGCACATGTTCGGACGAAGGCAACGCATGCTCAATGGGACGAATTTCAGGTCGGCGATGTTGAAGCGACAATCTCCGTTACCGACGAGCTTGTCTTGGCAAACCTTGATGGGCAGGTCTGACAAACCCTTCGAGTACGCGCGCTACGCCCCTAAGGCTTGGTGTTGGAGGGTGGGAGAAAAGTGAAGACGACAGCTCGATTTGACGTCCTGCGCGAGAAGATGCTTGGTAAGCTCTTCACTATAAAGAATCTGACGTCTGTCTGGCGCGGCGTCGTTCGCGCACAAATGCGGCAGTTGGACATCTTAGATCTCCATGACTACTACGACTTCAATTTCAACATCGAAAATCGTGCGAAAGAAATCCGAAACCAAGTTCTGAAAGGGCAATATAAGTCGGCTTCACCGCTAATTTATCAATTGGAGAAAAAGTTCGGAATCTGCCGCCACATGATGATACCGAGCCCTTCTGACGCCTTGGTATTCCAGACGATCACCGAACACCTTGCGCCCCTCGTAAAAGATGCGACCCCAACCGACAAGGCATACTATTCACGCGATAAGCATCAGCTGAAGTTGCCTCACGAGTTGCAGACCGGAAGCCCTAGTCCCGCGCCATGGTTTGTCCTTTGGCCTGAATTCCAGAAAGACATCATGAAATTCAGCACCGACCATGAGTACCTTGTCGTAACTGATGTAACTAATTACTTTGACAATATTGGGCTGCGCGAGCTACGCCACATTGTTTCGTCTCGGATCAAGGCTGACGAAGTGGTTCTCGATCTGCTATTCAAGATTATCGAGCAGTTGTCATGGGTACCGGACTATCTACCGACATCGCTAAAGGGACTGCCCACGATAAACCTTGAAGCGTTCCGGTTGCTTCCACACATGATGATGTTCGAGGTCGACGAAATCCTAGACAGCATGACAGAAGGCAGCTTTGTCAGATGGATGGACGACATTGACTTTGGTGTAGATTCCATTGACCGTGCGCATGAAGTCCTGGGAGGCGTCAATGATGTTCTAAAGAGCAGAGGGCTTGCGCTCAATCTTGGAAAGACAGCCATCTACACCGCTGTCGAGGCGAAGAAACACTTCTTGTTCGAAGAAAACCAATACCTAGGGAAACTCTGATTAATTCCTCTGATTTGAGATAATACGCTTTGTTATCCATTCACGTCCCCCGGAGATTGAACCGATGCGCCAGGAGAGTTTTGCCGAAGCCGGCTTTGAGAAGTATCGCAAAGTGACGCGGCGCGAGCGGTTTTTGGCCGAGATGGAGCGAGTGATTCCATGGGCGGAGCTGGCGGCGGTGATTGAGCCGTACTATCCGAAGCCCGAAGGGGCGGGCCGCCGCCCCATAGGTATCGAGCGGATGTTGCGCATCCACTTTCTGCAGCACTGGTTCAACCTCTCGGACCCGGCGGTAGAAGAGGCACTGTATGAGTCGCGCTCCATGCGCACCTTTGCGGGCATAGACCTCGGGCGCGAGCCGGCGCCCGACGAGACCACGGTGCTCAAGTTTCGCCATCTGCTCGAGGCGCACGATTTGGGCGCGAGCCTGTTTGCGCTCATCAACGAGTACCTGGAAGCACAGGGTCTCACGGTGGGCGCCGGCACGATCGTGGATGCGACGATTATCAACGCCCCGAGTTCGACCAAGAACCGGGAGAGGAAGCGCGACCCCGAGATGCACCAGACCAGGAAGGGCAATCAGTGGTACTTCGGCATGAAGGCCCACATCGGGGTGGACAGCCGCACGAAGCTGATCCACTCGGTGGCGGCGACGGCGGCGAACGTGCATGACAGTCAGCTCATGAGCGATCTGCTGCACGGCGAGGAGACCCGGGTGTGGGGCGATTCGGCCTACGCGGGCCAGCGCGAGCAGATACGCGAACACGCGCCGCGAGCGAGCGACTTCACGAACCAGAAGGGGCGGCGCAACCATCCGCTCGACGAGGCCGAGCGCGATAAGAATCGCACCAAGTCCAAGGTGCGGGCGCGGGTCGAGCATCCGTTCCTCGTGGTCAAGTGCATTTTTGGCTTTCGCAAGGTCTGCTACCGCGGGCTGGATAAGAACGCCAATCGGCTCTTTATGGTCTGTGGCTTGACCAATTTGTATCTCGCGCGCCGACAATTGTTGGGCGTCACGTAGGCGAGGTGCGCCCGCGGTGCGCCGCGGAGACCCTAAAATGGCATCCACAGCGCCAAAAGTGACACAATCCATCGGTTTTCGGAGAGGCTTTGAGTCATGCAACAGAACCGCTCCCATTTTTTACTGTCAGCGTGAATTAATCAGAGTTTCCCTAGATGAATTTCAGAAGAAAAAACCTTCTGATAAGACGTACGCAAAGGACAAGACTGAGTTTCTGCGTAAGTTTCGGGCTCACCTGAAACGCACAGACTTGCGCAATTGGGACAGGGTTACAAAGCGGTTCTTTACAATTGGCGGTAAACACGCCATATCAGACCTCCGAAGATACTGCGCGAAGCTTTTCAGAGAAAAGCCAGGAATACGTCCCAATATACTCTATTACTTGTCGTTACTTGGGTTCTCGAAAGCGACAGCCAAAACCATTTTAAAAATCGTACGGGAGACAAAGCGATACGACGATATCACCCTTTTCCAATTCGTTAGGCTTGTTACGGAAATGGAAGTTCCGCGTACTAAGGCAGGACTAGAGTTCATAGACGAGTTCAGAGATTTTCTAAACCCTTCTGAATCAGACTTCGATTTCTATTGTACGTGCTGGTTTGCGGCTAAGTACTACCGCCCGCATGACCTCCTCAATCTTCTGGAGCAGTCGCGGTCCAAGTGGGTCAACGAACAGTTTCTTGCAAGACAAGTGGTATCTGTACTTCCACGAGTGTTCCTCTTTAAGAGTGATACGGTTCGACGTATCATGGATGACCAGCTCACCAGCGGGCCACGAGATGCGGCATCGGTTGCCTCAAATATACAACAATTAATCACAGCGGAAAGGCTGAACAAGCGGCTTACAGCCTACCTGCTTCCCGACAGGATTCAAAAGCCTTACCCTCTGCCAAAATTCCTCAGCCTCCTAGCGCTTTTATCTTCCGATAAGTTACGAAAGGCGGATCGCGAGCGAATGGATGTTCGGAAGCACATCTCTGACCCGTGGCTACTTCACTGGCTTGAAGAGTACAGCTTGATATAGAAGGGTATCTCCAGCCAACATAGGGAAAATGAGGATCAGAGTTGGATTGCTACGACGTGTTACGACCGCCCATAGTTAGATAGTGCCATTGAGTGAAGCGTCTTAATGGAAAATTAAGATTCTGAATTGAATTAATCTGATGTGTCGCGAGCGCCAATCGTTGGATCATGCAGATGAGTAGAGTATCTTCATCAGAATCTACGATGATTAGCAAACCGGCCGCGCGGGACTGGGGGCTTGCCTTGATGGCGGCGGCTGCAGGCAGTCTGGATGTGCTGGCGTTCACGCATCTGGGCAACGTGCTGCCCTCGGCGATGACCGGCAACACCGCGCTGCTCGGTCTCGCGCTCGGGCAGGGAAGGTGGGCCGACGCGATCCCCTTTCTGCTCGCTTTCGGAGCCTTTTGCTGCGGCGCGGCAGTCACGACCGCCGCGCTCCATCTCTGGCCCGGGAATAAGACCTCGCCGCGTGCCGTCCACCGGTTCCTGGCCGTGGAAGCGTTGCTGCTCACCGGGTTCTTGCTGCTCTGGCTGTTCGCCGCGCAGCCGTTCGAAGGCGTCGCGCGCGACGGCATGATTTTGCTGGCCGCGTTCGCCATGGGCGTGCAGGGCAGGGTGGCGCGGCTCGACAATCGTCCGGGCGTCAACACCATCGTTTTTACCAGCACCCTCAGTTCGATCGTGGGATCGGCGACGGAGATGTTGCTGCATCGTCCTCACCGCCTGGACCGGGATACGAAACGGCAGATGGGCATGTTCGGCACCTATTTTCTCGGCGCACTGGCCTCCGGCCTGCTCGTATGGTCCGGCAGTCCGGTCATGGCCGCGCTGCCCTTGGCAATGGTGCTCGGCGCGCTGATCGTCCGCTGGCGCTCCGCGAACGCGGGATAGCGCCCACCCCCGCTTGCCGTGGCATAATCAACTTCCGGGAATCACCGCATTCCCGGCTGCAAGGCAACGAAGCGATACAGAGGGGCTCCAATGAGTAAACTCGACCCGAAAGAGAAGGAGATTCTTGAATCCTTCGAGGCAGGAAAATTCAAGCGTGTCAAAGATGCCGATGCCTTACTGCGGCGACATAAAGACTATGCATCCGCGACCTTCAGGAAAGACGCCCGCATAAATATCCGTTTGTCTTCCCGTGATCTTCAGGGACTCCAGAAGCGGGCGCTCGCCGAGGGGATTCCGTATCAGACGCTGGTGTCGAGCATTTTGCACAAGTATGTCGAAGGCCGGCTACACGAAAACGGCTGATTGATTGAGTGCCTTCAGTAATTGTCGGCTGCCGAAGGCTTTCTGATACACTTTGAAGCGAGGCCTGCGCCGGTGTGGTGCGGCACGAGCCGGACACAAGTTCTGCCGGGATATCTGATGGGGGCAGGTGATTAACGACAAAAAAAATCACGGAATCGGTTGGCTGCGCGAGGCGGGCCGGAGAATAAAATCGCATCCCTTGCTCAAGGCTCTGGCGATTCCGGGCTTCATGGCGATTTTTTTCGTCGCCTATTTCTTGCTGCTGAAGTATCCGCTGTTTCCGGTGACGGTCATGCCGATCACGACGCTGGATCGGTGGATTGCCTTTCAACCCTGGGCGCTCCCACTCTATGCATCCCTGTGGATATACGTCTGCTTGCCTCCTGCGTTGCTGAACGACAAGCGTCAGCTCCTTTCTTATCTGTGGGCTGCCATCGGTCTGAGTCTGGCGGCAATGCTCGTCTTTTTCTTCTGGCCGACGGCGACGCCCCAACCGGATATCAACTGGGCGTTGTATCCGTCCTTTTCCTTCCTGAAGTCGGTGGACACGGTGCGTAACGCCTTTCCTTCGCTGCACGTCGCCTTCGCAGTCTTCTCGTTTTTTTGGCTGGCTCGGCTGCTGCGTCAGATGGGTGCAGGCGCAATCGTGCACGTGCTCAACGTCTTCTGGTGCCTCGCCATTCTCTATTCCACGCTGGCTACACGACAACACGTGGCGATAGACTTGTACGCGGGCGCCGTGTTGGGCGGCGCGGCGTTCGCTCTGCACATGAGGGTTTTGCCGCGCTCGGCGGTTCTTCGTGCTCAGGGCTCACCGCAGCCTGATGCGGAAAGGCGTTTGCCGGGCGAGTAGGGGTCTTCGGATACTGAATGGATGGTCTCATAGTAAGCTGGGCAGGCGTTTCGATACTTCCATGCGAGGTGTTCGTGGGCAAGGAAACAAGTCATGAATGAACCGCCCGAGGTACAGGCCGAGCGGCTCGGACGCCAGCATTCCCTGCGCCAGGCCGCGCAGCAAAACGATTCCGCAAAGGGCGGGATCGGGAAACAGCTAACGCTTTCCATTGCGGTGCTCGGCGTCGTGTACGGCGATCTCGGCACCAGTGCGATCTACGCCCTGCACGCATGCTTTACCGGCGCCACTCATATCGCTGCCAGCCCGGTGAACGTGCTCGGCATTTTGTCGCTGATTTTCTGGACGCTGGTCGTCATCATTTCCCTGAAGTACATGACTTTCGTTCTGCGGGCGGACAATCACGGCGAGGGCGGGATATTCGCCCTGATCGCGTTGTTGCGTCCGTGGAAGAACATGGACCGGAGGCGCCGCCGCACGCTCATACTGCTCGGGCTGGCCGGTGCATCCATGCTTTATGCGGGGGTGATGATTACGCCCTCCATTTCCATCCTGAGTGCGGTCGAAGGACTCGAAATCGCGGCGCCTTCGCTAGGTGCCTACGTCATCATGATCACGATTGTCATCCTGGTGGCGCTCTTCGTGCTTCAGCGCCACGGAACGACCAAGATAGGCGCGGCATTCGGGCCGGTCATGGTGCTGTGGTTTCTCGCGATCGGCGCGCTCGGCCTGGTCGGCATTCTGCACCAACCGGCGGTGCTGAGAGCGCTCAATCCGGTCTATGCGGTTCAATTCTTTGTGCATAATCACTGGACGGGTTTTGTGGTGCTGTTCGCGGTATTCCTCGTAACCACGGGCGGCGAGGCCTTGTATGCCGACATGGGCCATTTCGGACGTGGTCCCATTCGCCGCGTGTGGTTCTTTTTCGTCTTGCCCGCGATGCTGCTCAACTACTTCGGCCAGGGCGCACTGCTCCTGCGCGATCCGGCGGCCGTGGCACAACCCTTCTATCATCTCGCCTCCGGCTGGCTGCTCTACCCACTGATCGCACTCGCCACCTTCGCCACTGTCATCGCCTCACAGGCGGCGATCACGGGCGCCTTTTCGCTGACCCGCCAGGCGATCCAACTGGGTCAGATGCCGCGGTTCCGCGTGGTGCAGACCTCGGAGGAAATCCGCGGGCAGATCTATGTGCCGGCCGTGAACTGGGTGCTGATGGTGGCGACGATTTCCCTCGTGCTGCTGTTCCAGACCTCGAACAATCTCGCCAGCGCCTACGGCATCGCCGTCAATTCGACCATGGTCGTGACCACCATTCTCGCCTTCAATGTCGCCCGCGAACGGGGCCATTGGAGTCTCGGTGCGGCGCTGCTCTTTCTTGTCGGCTTTCTGATTGTGGACCTTGCCTTCTTCGGCTCGAACCTGTTGCGCCTGCCGCATGGCGGCTGGTTCCCGGTGGTGATAGCTATCGTCTTCTTTACGCTGATGTCCACCTGGCGGCGGGGCAGCGAATTGCTCACGAAAAAAACCGACAAGGACACCCAGACGTTCGACGAGTTGCGCGACGAACTCAAGCGCGACCAGGTGGCGCGTGTGCCCGGCACCGCGGTTTTCCTCACCGCCCGCCTGGAAGATACGCCGCCCACGCTGAACCATCACATCCGGCGCGACAAATCCTTGCAGAAACAGGTGGTGCTGCTGAACGTGCTCACCGAGGACGTGCCGAGGCTCTCCATGAAAGAGCGCCTGGAACTGAAGGACTTGAAGGACGGCTTTTACCGTGTCATCCTTCATTACGGCTACATGCAGGGCAAGAACGTGCCCTCGGATCTTGTTGCCTGCAAGGAGCAGGGTCTGGATATAAGCCTGGAGGACACGACCTACTACATCGGCCGTCAATCGCTAGTCCATGTGCACAGGAAGGGGGGCATGGCGACCTGGCGCGACAAGCTTTTCGCCTTCATGGTGCGCAATTCCATGGATGCCACCACCGTCTATCACATCCCCAGCGAGCAGACCGTGGAAATGGGCCTCAGAATCCGGATTTGATCGGCGCAGGCCCTTGCCGGACAAGGGCTTATAAACTAAACTAATAGATCAAATAGAGGCTTGCGAGGCAGGAAATGTCGATCAGCTTGAGCGAACAGGCAGCCGACCGGGTGCGCCGCTTCATGGCTGAGCGCGAGGGCGCCAGCTGCCTGCGCCTCGGAATCAAGAAGACCGGTTGCTCGGGCTTTGCCTATGTGCTTGATTATGCAAGTGAAGCGAGTTCCGGCGACACGGTTTTCGAGGATCATGGCGTGCGCATCCTGGTCAACCGCGAGAGCCTGCCGCTGTTGGACGGCACGCGGGTGGATTTTGTGCGCGAGGGGCTGAATCACGCCTTTCGTTTCGAAAATCCCAACGTGCGCGACGAATGCGGATGCGGGGAGAGCTTCAACGTCTGAGTCCGATGCCGGCGGGTCCGGCTGCGGGCGACGACGGGCAAACGCGCGGCGCATCGAAGCACAATCGGCGTTTCTCGATTTTCATTGACATCTGCAGACTGTATTTTCACGCACCAAAGCATCAACCGGAGGAAATTCATGGCTCTCGAACGTACCCTGTCCATCGTCAAACCCGATGCGGTCGCCGCCGATCACGTCGGCGCCATCGTGGATCGCCTGGAAAGGGCGGGGCTGCGTGTCGTTGCCGCGCGCATGCTGCAATTGAGCCGTGAGCAGGCCGAAGCCTTTTATGCCGTGCATCGCGAGCGACCGTTTTTCCGCGACTTGGTGACGTTCATGACGTCCGGCCCGGTGTTGGCACAGGTGCTGGAAGGCGAGGGCGCGATCGCCCGCAATCGCGAGACGATGGGCGCGACGAACCCGAAAGAGGCGGCGAAGGGCACGATCCGCGCCGACTTCGCGACCGACATCGAAGAGAACGCCGTGCATGGTTCCGACGGTCCGGAAACGGCCGACCGCGGAAATTGCGTTCTTTTTCGCCGCCGCGGACATCTGCCCGCGCAGGCGCTGAGTTCAGCACGCGGCCATGGATAACGCGCGGCGCAATCTGCTCGGACTCGACCAGGCGGGACTGAACGCCTGGCTGGCCGAGCGGGGGGAGCCTGCGTACCGCACCCGCCAGCTCATGGCCTGGATGTATCGGCGCGCTACGGACGATTTCTCCGCGATGACCGATCTCGCGAAAGACTTTCGCGAAAGCCTTGCGGAGCGAAGCCGCGTTGCCGTTCCCCACAGGTTCTTCGACGATGAATCAAGCGCCGACGGCACGCGCAAGTGGCTGCTCGATTCCGGCATCGGCAACGGCATCGAAATGGTTTACATCCCGGAGCCGGATCGCGGCACGCTCTGCGTTTCTTCAGCCAGGTCGGCTGCGCGATGGATTGCTCCTTTTGCGCTACCGGCGCGCAGGGCTTCAACCGCAACCTCGACGACCGCCGAAATCGTCGGCCAGGTATGGCTCGCCAACCGCCTGCTGCGCCGCGCGCAATGCCGAGCGGCCGGCCATCTCGAATGTCGTTTTCATGGGCATGGGCGAACCGCTCGCGAATTACCGCAACCTGCTGCCGGCGCTGAACCTGTTGACCGATCCGCTCGGCTTCGGTCTGTCGAAGCGGCGAGTGACGGTCAGCACCTCGGGGCTGGTGCCCGCCATTGATCGCCTCGCCGCCGATTGCGACGTCGCGCTCGCGATTTCCCTGCACGCGCCCGAGGATCGGCTCCGCGACCGGCTGGTGCCGATCAACCGCCGCTATCCGATCGCTGAACTCATGGCGGCCTGCCGGCGTTACGCCTCGCGCAGTCCGCATCGCCACGTGGTGATCGAATATGTCATGCTTGACGGCGTGAACGACAGCGACGCACAGGCAAAACTTCTTACGCGTTGTCTCGCCGGGCTGAATGCGAAGGTGAACCTGATCCCCTTCAATCCGTTTCCGCGAACCGCGTACAAATGTTCGCCGCCGGAACGCATCGAACGCTTTCGCGAGATTGTTCTCGCCGGAGGTTTCATGACGGTAACTCGGCGCACGCGTGGCGAGGACATCGCCGCCGCCTGCGGTCAGCTTGCGGGGCAGGTCAAGGATCGCGTGCGTCATCGCCTGAGCGCGCGGCGCACGCAGGAGGAACTTGCCGCATGAGACGAACACTCACATGGTTCGCCTGTTTTGCGACTGCGGCGGCGCTTGCCGCCTGCACCACCTCGGGTACACCGCAGCCAGGCGAGGGCAAGGCTTCACCGGAACTCGCCGCGCGCTACAACACCGAGCTTGCTACCGACTACATGAACGAAGGCCGCATGGATCTCGCGCGCAGCAAGCTCGCAGATGCGCTCAAGCAGGCGCCGCATTCGGCGACGGTGCACGATACACTCGCGCTTTACTATCAGCGCCTCGGCCAGTACGATCAGGTGGAACATCAGTATCGGCTTTCGCTGAAATATCATCCCGACGACCCGAACACGCTGAACAACTACGGCGTGTTTCTGTGTTTCCGCGGCAAACCCCGCGAGTCGCTCGCGTATTTTGCGAAGGCGGCGGCCAATCTGAACTATTCAACGCCGGATTCCGCACTCGCCAACGCCGGGAACTGTGCGTTGAAGATTCCCGACCGCAAGCTCGCCGTGCAGTATTTCCAGCGTGCGCTCGCGACCAATCCCGATCAGCCGCAGGCGCTTTGGCAACTGGGGTTGATGGCCTTCGAGCAGGGGAACTACAGCGACGCGAACACCCATCTCTCGCGGCTGGTCTCGATTACTCCCAAACCTTCGGCCATGATTTTATGGACGGCCATCGAGACGGTCTGGGCGATGGGCCGACGCGATACGGCGGAACGCTACGGGCGCGAGTTGCTCAAGCTGTATCCCGACTCGCCGGAGGCCAATAAATTCATCCACCTGCTGGGCGGCACACAATGAGCGACGGCCCCGTGGAGAACGGACGCGACGAATTTGCGCCACGGAGTCCGGGCGCACGGTTGCGCGCCGCGCGCGAGGCCCGGGGTCTGCGCCTCGATGCCGTTGCCGAATCTCTCGGTCTTGCGCGCGAGTTGATCGTGGCGCTCGAGGCCGACGATTACGGCCGGCTCGGCGCGCCGGTTTACGTGCGTGGATACCTGCGCAAGTACGCCCGTTTTCTCGAACTCGACGGCGACGAACTGGTGACGGCCTACGAAGAGGAGGCCTCGCCGCACGATCCGGAAGTGTTGGCACATGTGGCACCCGCTCTTGCGCGACGGAGCGTTGGGCGCTGGCTGGTTATGGCCTTGGCAACGGTGGTGATTGTTGCGCTGGTATTCGCGGGCATCTGGGCCTGGCGCTACATGCACCATGCGCAGGCGGTGGCGCAGGTTCCGCCGCCGACCGCCGCCGTTTCCACAAGCGCGGCCTTTGCGCAAACCGGTAGCCCGGCTTCCACAAAGTCCACCCCCATGACCGCTGCCGTCGTGCCGCCGACCCTGCCGGGCATCGCCGCGAGCATTCCTGTCGCCGCGCAAAGCGGCGTCCGCCTGGTACTCGACGTGCGCCGGCCGTGCTGGATCGAAGTGCACGATGCCGGCGGCAAACGCCTTTATTACAATCTGGCACCGGGCGGAAAAACGCTTGCCTTCACGGCCGAACACGGTGCGCTCAAGGTGTTTCTCGGTAATGCCGACGGTGTGGACGTCACGGTGAATGGCAGAGCCTTCCCGATCCCGGCGGGAACCCGCTCCGGGAATACGGCGCAATTCGAGGTGGAACCGGCCGGCGCGCCCGCTTCGGCGAGCGCGACGTGAGCGAATCCATCCGCTCCGTCCGCGGCTTCAACGATGTGCTGCCCGAGGCGGCCGCCCGCTGGCGCCGGGTGGAGGCCGCGGCCTGTGAAGTACTCGAAGGCGCCGGCTATGGCGAGATCCGCCTTCCGCTGGTGGAGGCGACGACGCTTTTTGCGCGTTCGATCGGCGCCGCAACCGACATCGTCGAGAAGGAGATGTACAGTTTTGAGGATCGCGGCGGCGATTCGCTCAGCCTGCGTCCCGAGGGCACGGCGGGCTGCGTGCGCGCCGGCATCGCCCACGGCCTGTTCAACGGCAGTCAGCAGCGCCTTTGGTATCGCGGCCCGATGTTTCGGCACGAACGCCCGCAGATGGGGCGTTACCGCCAGTTCCACCAGATCGGCGCGGAAGCCTTCGGCATGGCGGGCGCCGGCGTCGAGGCCGAACTGATTGCGCTCGGTGCGCGTCTGTGGCGGCGTCTGGGCATCGGCAACGTCACGCTCAATGTCAATTCCCTGGGTTCCTTCGAGGATCGCGGACGTTATCGCGAGGTGCTGCTAAAGTATCTGCGCTCGCAGGCGGCGAAACTGGACGAGGACAGCCGCCGGCGCCTGGAAACCAACCCCTTGCGCGTTTTCGACAGCAAGGTCGAGACGACGCGGGAACTGCTGCTCGATGCGCCGCGCATCGGCGATCATCTGGGTGTGGAGGCAAAGGCGCAGTTCGAGGAACTGTGCGCGCAGCTTGCGGTCTTGGATATTCCGTACACGTACGATCCTTTTCTCGTACGCGGTCTGGATTACTACACCGGCGCGGTGTTCGAATGGACGACCGACGCGCTCGGCGCGCAGGATGCGATCTGCTCGGGCGGGCGCTACGACGGTTTGGTCGCTGAGCTTGGCGGCCGGCCGACGCCGGCGGCGGGTTGGGCGCTCGGCATGGAGCGGCTGGTGCTGCTCGCCGAATCGGAAGGCAGTCTGCCCGCGGAGCGCGGCCGACGGCTACCTGATCGCGCTCGGCCGTGAGGCGGAGCATCGGGCGCTTGCGCTTGCGGAGCGTCTGCGCGATGCGCTGCCGACATTGCGCTTGATTGTTAATGCCGACGGCGGCTCGCTCAAGGCGCAGCTTCGACGCGCCGACAAGTCGGGTGCGGCGCTCGCCCTGATCATGGGCGAAAGTGAATTGCAGACGGGCACGGTTACGATCAAGCCGCTCGCGGGCGGCGGCGAGCAGACCTCGGTGGAGGCGGATGCGCTGACCGACATACTGGCCCGGCGTTTGAATGAAACGACGACGTAGTTACAAATGAGGAGAATACGGATTGGAAGGCTATAGCACGGACTCGGAGCAGATCGAGGCACTCCGCAACTGGTGGAAAAAGAACGGCCGCTACGTGGTCGCCGGGATTGTTGTCGCCGCACTCGTGGTGGGCGGTTGGCGCCTGTGGGGCTACTGGCAGGCGAAGCGAGCGAGTGAGGCTGCCGGACTCTACGCTGCGGTGGTGCTCGCCGAGCAGAAGAACGACAATGCCGCGGTCGCCAGTGCCGCGCACGCCTTGATCGGGCAATATCCCGATACTGCCTACGGCGCGCTCGCCGGGCTTGCGCTCGCCAAGGCGGAGTTCGCCCGGCAGCATCTCACGGACGCCGAGCAGGCACTCAAGAACGTCATGCAGGATTCGCCGGACAAGGGCCTTGCCGCCGTCGCGCAGCTGCGGCTTGCAAGCATCCAGATTCAACATGCCGACGCGAAGACCGCACTCGCAACGCTCAAGGGCACGCTTCCTGCCGCCTTCACCGTTACCGCCGATACTTTGCGCGGCGAGGCGCTGTCTGCGCTCGGGCGCAACGCCGAGGCGCGCGCCGCCTGGCAGCGTGCGTTTGCGGCGAGCGATCCGCAAAGCGGCGCGCATCAACTGCTCGCGATGCGGATTGCGAGCCTTCCTGCTCCGGCGACGGCCATGACGTCAGCCGCCGCAACGACGGCCAAGCCGCTCGCCGGCGGCGCCGCTTCGACGACAGATGCCGGGAACACGCTTACGACCACCAGCGGCGCGGCCGCGACCGGGGGCACTCGATGAAAATAAAATCCTGTTTGACCTTGATTTCGCTCGCCGGCCTGGCATTCGTTGCCGCCTGTTCAAGCGATTACAACCAGCAACCCCCGAACCGCCTGCCGCCCAATCCGCACGCCGTCAAGGTGCAGACGGCCTGGTCACACGGCGTTGGAGGAGGCGGCGGCAAACAGTTGCTCGGGCTCGCGCCCGGTATTGCCGAAGGCGAAGTCGTCGCCGCGGCGGCGGGCGGCCATGTCGCGGCCTTCGATGCCGAAAGCGGCAAGCTGCGCTGGAGCCGACATGTCAAGGCGCGCCTTTCCGCCGGCCCGGCGGTGGGCGGCGGCCTGGTCGTCGTCGCTACGCGGGCGGGCGATGTCATCGCACTGGATGCCGCCACCGGCGTACAAAAGTGGAAGAAATACGTCGGTGCGCCGGTGATCGCAAGTCCCGCGATCGGCGCGAACATCATTGCCGTCAAGACCATTGCCGGCGCCCTGGTGGGGCTCGCGCCGGCGACGGGCGACGTGGTGTGGGAAAGCGACGAGGCGCCGCCCTCGCTCTCGCTGCGTTTTGACACTCAGCCACTGATTGTTGACGGCGTGGTGTACGCCGGTTTTGCCGACGGCAAGGTGCTCGCCGTGGATGCCGTCTCCGGCAAGGAATTGTGGCGCAAGCAGATATCCCAGGGGCAGGGCGGGAACCCCGTCGCCGACCTGGCAGACGTTGGCGGCATCATGGCTTTTGCAGCGGATGATCTGTATGTCGCAACTTATCAGGGCCGGCTCGCCGCGGTCGCGGCGGCCTCGGGCCAGATCATATGGAGCCGCAAACTGTCGAGCTACACCGGTGTGACGCTCGATGGCGCGCATCTTTACGTCAGCGATGCCGAGGGTCGCGTGCATGCCTATGATCTCGTGACCGGCGTGCCGGGGTGGGTCTATGACAAGCTCGGTTACCGCGGACTTTCAGCGGCGGTGCCCTTCGGATCGGTAGTGGCGGTCGGCGATCGCTTCGGCTTCCTGCATTTCCTCGATCGCGAGAGCGGACACTATCTCAATAGGGTCAAGGTGGGCGACGGCGCGATCCGCATGCCGCCGGTGGTGGTCGGCGACCGGTTGATCGTACTCGGCAACGATGGCACGCTGGCCGCCTACGTGCTGCCCTCGGGCAAGAAGTCCTGAGCGATGTTGCCGGTCCTCGCTCTCGTGGGCCGGCCCAACGTCGGCAAATCCACGCTGTTCAACCGGCTGACCGGAAGCCGTAACGCGCTCGTCGCCGACGTGCCCGGGCTCACGCGCGACCGCCATTACGGTTACGCGACACTGGGCGAACGGCAGGTCGTGCTGGTGGATACCGGCGGACTCGCGGGAGAAACCGAACTCGCCGACGCGGCCGAGGTGCAAACCTGGCTGGCCGTTGCCGAAGCCGATCGCGTGCTGTTTCTCGTGGATGCACGCAGCGGTCTTCTACCGTCCGATGCGGAGCTTGCGCAGCGTTTGCGCGCAAGCGGCAAACCCGTTCATCTGCTTGCCAACAAATCCGAGGGATTGGCACCGGCTGCGCTTGCGGAATTTCATACGCTGGGCCTCGGCGAATTGTTTCCGGTTTCCGCGCAACGCGGATCGGGGCTCGCCGCGCTGATCGAAAAACTGTGTAGCCAGTTGCCCGTCGAGGAAGAAGAAACTCCGGATGAAGAAGCGGGTCTCGCCGTCACCGTGATCGGGCGGCCCAACGTTGGCAAGTCCACGCTCGTCAATCGGCTGCTCGGCGAGAATCGTTTGCTCGCTTCCGATATTCCGGGTACTACACGCGATGCCATCCGCGTACCGTTGGAA
Organism: uncultured Gammaproteobacteria bacterium; assembly: GCA_963843735.1. Classification (GTDB taxonomy): domain Bacteria; phylum Pseudomonadota; class Gammaproteobacteria; order JAKDMP01; family JAKDMP01; genus CAWJLN01. Next base: position 233,459 of record CAWJLN010000005.1, on the reverse strand, counting down.
CGTGATGGCCGTCGCTATCTCCTCATAGACACGGCCGGTTTCCGCCGCCGCACTCATGTAGAAGCCGGCGCCGAACGTCTCGGCGTACTCGCGGCTATACGCGCACTCGAAGCCGCCGCGGTCGCCGTGGTCATGACCGACGCGCGCGAAGGCGTCACCGGCCAGGATCAACGCCTGGTGCGACTCGCATTGGAGCGTGGACGTGGCGTGGTCATTGCGCTCAACAAATGGGACGGTCTTGCGGCGGATGCACGCCATCATGCAACGGTGACGACCGAACGCCGTTTCGCCTTCGCGCCGTTTATTCGCTGCGTACATCTTTCGGCGTTGCACGGCACCGGCATCGGCGAATTGATGAACGCCGTGAACGAAGCGGGCAGCGCCGTCGCCGCCGAGTTCTCGACCCCCGATCTGAATCGCGTGTTGCAGCGGCTTGCCGCCGAAACGCCGCCACCGCTCGTGCGCGGACGGCGCGTGAAGTTGCGCTACGCGCATCAGGCCGGCAAGTATCCACCGCGCATCCGGATTCACGGCACGCAGGCCGAACGTCTGCCTGCCGCCTATCGCCGTTATCTTGCCTCCGGGTTCCGCGAAGCCTTCCGGCTCGCCGGCGTACCGCTCGAACTCGAATTCAAGAGCCCGCCCAATCCCTACGCCGACAAGCCGCGTACACCTCGTCCGCGCCGCCGTCCTTAGGACTTTTTGGCGGCGGCGGGAAAAGTCAGGCTCACACGCAGGCCCGGGTGATTATCCGACAGGTTCAACGCGGCGCCGTGTTGATCGCTTACGGCCTTGACGAGGGAAAGCCCCAGGCCGTTGCCGGAGTGGGCGCGGCTCTCGTCAAGGCGCACGAAACGTTGCAGGGACTTGTCGCGCAGATCCGCCGGGATTCCCGGACCGGAATCGGCGACCGTTACACTCGTCTGTAATTCATTTTCGGCAAGGATAAGCGCCACTTTGCCGCCGGCAGGCGTGTACTTGATGGCATTGTCGAGGAGATTCCCGATAGCCTGTGCGATCAACTGGCGATTGCCTTTCACTATTGCTGCCGCACCGATTTTCGTGTCGAGACGGACAGTCTTTTCTTCGGCCAGGGCTTCGTACAATTCCGCTGCGTCGCGGCATACCGATGCCAGATCCACGTCGCCCCATTCGCGGCGTGCGCCGGATTCGATCTGGGCGATGCTGAGAATGGCGTTCAGGGTGGTCACGAGATTATCCGTTTCTTCAATCACCTTTTGCAGGGCTTCCTTCTGAAGCCGATTGTCGCTGTCGTCCATCAGCGCCATTTCCGCGTGGCCGCGCAGGCGAGTGAGCGGGCTGCGCAGATCGTGCGCCACGTTTTCGGTCACCTCGCGGGTGCTTTTCATGAGTTGCTCTATGCGCTCCAGCATCGCATTGAGCTTTCGCGCCAGGGCGTCGAATTCATCCCGGCGTCGTTCTTCGGGGATGCGCTGCGAAAGGTCGCCGGCCATGATCGTGTCGGCGGTGCGCGTGACACCCTCCAGGCGTCTAACAACGCCGCGCCCGACCAGTGCGCCGCCGATCAGTCCCGCGCCAAGCACCAGCAGAATGGCCGCTACGCTAAGGAAGAAAATGGTGTCGCGCAGCTCTTCGATTTCGTCCAGTGACTGACCTACCAAAAGATGGTGGCCGTCGGGGAGCGCGACGGTTACTGCGCGCATCTCGAAGCGGTGATGTTCGGCGTCCAGACCGGGTTGACCATTCTGCCCCCTGACCCACAGCGTGGCCCAGGTCGTGCCCGCATTCCCGATGCCTGCAGGCCAGCGCGAGAGGGAGCCGGCGAGGGGGTGGAAATTTACGTCAGCAAGCAGATATTGACGCGGACCCGCGTCGCCCGTGTCGCTGGCGGCAAGGCTTTTGGTGGTGCTCAGGGTGGCGACGGTCTGCTGCAGTCCGGCGATTCCCTTGAGTTCGTAAAGACGTGTGAGTGCGGCAACTTCTGCGCGCAGACCGGCATCTATCTGGCTGTGCAGTTGCGACAGCGTGGTCCAGTAGATGATCGCGAAACATGCGACGGTGAGCAGGCACACAAAGCCGGCGTAGCGCATGAGCAGCCGGAACGCGGTGGTGCGGGCGAGTTTAATCCGGTTCACGCAGACAATATCCGGCGCCGCGCACAGTATGGAGCAACGGTTTTGCAGAATCGGCATCCAGCTTTGCCCGCAACCGACTGATGTGTACGTCAATGACGTTGGTTTGGGGATCGAAGTGATAGCCCCATACCTGCTCCAACAGCATGGTGCGCGTTATCACCTGGTTCGCGTGCAGCATGAGGTATTCGAGCAGACGGAACTCTCGTGTCTGCAGACGGATGGGTCGGTCCGCGCGTTTGACGCTGCGCTCGAGCCGATCCATTTCGAGATCCGCCACCCGCAGGATCATGTCGGCCGCCGCTTGCCCGCGACGACGGGCGATGACCTCTATGCGTGCCAGCAGCTCGGCGAAGGCGAAGGGTTTGGCGAGGTAATCGTCGCCACCGCTTTGCAGACCGATGACGCGGTCGTCCACGTCCGCGAGCGCCGTAAGGAACAGCACCGGCGTCGCGTTGCCGTCGGCGCGCAGTTTACGTACCAGGCTCAGGCCGTCGAGTCCCGGCAGCATGCGGTCCACGATAAGGGCGTCGTGTCCGGAAGACTGCGCCCGCTGGAACCCGTCGGGACCGGTAGCGGCATGCTCGGTCACGTGTCCGCTCTCGCGCAGACCCTTTGTAAGGTAAGCAGCCGTTTCGGTGTCGTCTTCGATAATCAGAATGTGCATGGGACGCGCAACAGTCAGTCACACGCAAGCGTAGCACAAGCCCGGCGGGCGGGCATGCAAAAACGATACCTTGAAACATTACCCGATGGTAATGGGGATTCGATGCGAAACCGTTCGCAACGGCATTTCGTTGCGTTATAGTTGCAACCCTGTTTATTTTGTGGGTTCTTCGAAATGAAAAAGAGATTCGGCACATCGCATATCGCGCTGATTGCGGGGCTGCTGATGCTAAGCCCGGTGGCGCTGGCCTACCCGGGACAGCATTACGCCAAGCAGGCGAAAATCAGCCTTGCACAGGCACGGGCCATCGCCTTGAAGACGTTTCCGGGCAAGATCGTAGGTGAGGAACTGGAAAAAGAAAAAGGCGGCAGCGGACTCAGGTATTCTTTCGACATTCGGCGCGACAAGATCGTGCACGAAGTGGGTGTGGATGCACAGACCGGAAAGGTGCTCGAAAACGACGTGGACAACGATTGATTGGCGGTACTCGGCAGAATCCTTTTGGAATAAAATGTGAACCTGTCGTTGCGTTTCCGGTTCGCGATGTTGCTGTTTCCCGTACTTTTGCTCTCGGCTGCCGGGGCGCGAGCCGCAGGCGGACTGCTCGGCATTGATCATCGGCTGACCTATGACGACAGTGGCATCTGGAATCGCACACGACAGAAGCAGATTTTTGTCGTTATGGTGTTGACCACTGTCGGCGTCGCGCTCGACTGGTACGCGCATTCGCGAAAAGTACCGCTGCTGATAGAAATACTGCCGCACGGCATCGCCGTCGGCCCGCATACGCATTTCTGACGATCCCACAGGCGTTTTCAGGATGAAACTGATTGTAAAAATCTGCGGCATGCTGTGTACCGCGTCTGCGGTTGCGGGCTGCGCAAGCTATCACGCGCTGCCTTTGCCGGAGCATACAAATCTGGCGCCGCCCGCATCTGCTTCGACGGCGCTCGCGGCGCCGGTCCCGATCCGATTGAATCTGCGGCAGGCAGGCGCGCTCGCCCAGGCACGCGATCCGGCACTCAATGCGTCGCGCGAACAGGCACGGGTGGCGCAGGCGCAAGCCTATGATGCCGGGTTGCTCCCGGATCCGACGCTGGCCTTGTCGCTGGACCATCCGTTCAACGGTGGTTCGTCCGCGGATCATCACAATACCTGGAGCGCGAACCTGACCGAGAGCCTGATCGGGTTGATTACGCACAGCGATCTGCATTCGGCTGCCTCGGCGCACTACGCAGAGGTCATGTTGTCCTGGCGCTGGCAGGCCGAACAGGTCGCGCTCAAGGCACAACTGACCTATCTCGATGCCTGGGCGGCCGGGCGCGAGGTCGAGGCTTTACAGGCGGAGGCGGCGGCAGCACAGGCTGTGCTCGATGCGGCGCACAAGGCCCATGCGGCCGGCGCGCTTGCGGGCGTGCTTTACCAGCAGGCATTGCAGCAGGCCGCAAGCCTGCGTTCGCGGTTTCAGAGCGCCGCGGACCGTGAGGTCCAGGCGCAGTCCGCGCTGGCAACGATGCTCCGCGTTCAGGCGGGGCGCCAATTGCGATTCGAGGCTCCCACTGCGATGAGTGCGCCCGCATCCGCGACGGTGAACGCCGCACTCGAGAACTTGCCCGAACGACGTCTCGATCTTCTCGCCCTGCAGGCCGGTTACCGCAGCGCCAATGCCCAACTGCGCGCGGACATCCTCGCGCAATTCCCGATTCTCGACATCGGCTTTACCCGTTCGCGGGACAACACCGGCGTCAACAGCGTCGGCTTCGGTATCACGCTGCGCTTGCCGATCTTCAACGGCAACCGCGGCAAAATTGCCATTGACCGGGCGACGCGCAAGGCGCTCAACGCCGCCTATCAGGCGCGCCTCGACGACGCGGCCAACGGCGTGCGCACCGCCGGGCAACGACTCGGGTTGGTACGCCACGAACTGGCCGCCGTGACCGCGCAGCTTCCGGCGTTGGCGCGGCAGGCGCAGGCCACGCAAGCCGCGCTCGCACGCGGCGAGGCCACTCGTTTCCAGGCCTTTTCCGCACTCTCGGCCTGGCTCGATGCACGCATGGATGCAGACAAGTTGCGGGCCAATACGGCTCAACTCTCTCTTACGCTGCGAACGCTGCTCGCCCTGCCGCCTCCGTCCGAAGGAACTGCAACATGAACTTACATCTTGCCTCGCTCGTGGTACCGCTTGCGCTTGTGTCCTGCGTTGCGTTCGCCGATTCCTCGACCGCGGTGACGACGCAGACGGTGCGTACGCAGAAACTCGCCGAAACGGCGACCGCCTATGGTCAACTCGTGCCCAATCCCGGCGCAATCCAGTGGCTGAGTGCGGCGCAGGCCGGACGAATCTCCGCCGTACTCGTCACCCAGGGCAGCCGGGTTGAAAAGGGGCAGAGCCTGATCCGCATTTCGGCGACACCGCAAACCCGGGCGGCCTATCAGACCGCACAATCCGATTTGGCATCCGCCCGTGCAAAACTGAAGCAGACGCAGACGCTCTACAAAAACGGGCTTGCGACGCGCTCCGATCTTGCCGCCGCACAAGGTGCCTTTGCCAACGCCGAGTCGCAACTTGCTGCGCTCAAGGCGGGGGGCACAGGCGCGCATGCCCAGGTTTTGAAGGCTTCGGCGGCAGGGGTCGTGACGCAGCTCGTCGTTTCGAACGGCGAGTGGGTCAATGCGGGAGCCCGCGTCGCGGCGCTTGCGTTGGCCAACGCCTTGTGGGTGCGTCTCGGACTCACGCCGGAGCAGGCGGCGGCCGTCAAGCCGGGAGCCCGCGTCCGACTCGCATCGGTTTTCGGCGCCGGCAAAACATCGGAAAGTCATGTTGCGAAGGTGGATGCGCAGGCGGACGCGACGACCGGCCTCATAGACGCTCAGGTGCCGCTGCCCGCGAGCGATAGCGGACCCTTTTCCGGGGAGTGGGTTGCCGGCACGATCACCTTGCGCAGCATCGCACTTCCCGCTGTGTCGCGCTCGGCCGTACTCAAGGATGCGCAGGGCTTCTATGTGTTTGTTGTGCGCAAGGACATCGCGCATCGTGTGAGTGTCAAACCGCTCGTCCGCGACCGCGGCCTGGTCGGCCTCGATGGGATCGAGCCGGGCATGGTGGTCGTGACGCAGGGCAACTTCGAATTGAGCGATGGCGCTCGCGTACGGATAACAAAGACGCAGGATTCCGGTTCGTGAAGGCTTCGCTCGTCGAGTGGATCGGGCGCCATCGCCGATCGCTCGTCTTCCTCGCTCTGGTGCTCGCCGCGGGCGGTATCTACAGTTCGCTCGGACTGCCGGTGTCGCTGTTTCCGCACGTGCAGTTCCCGCGCATCCGCGTGAGTCTTAGCGCCGGCGATCGTCCGTCGCAGCGCATGGAACTCCAGGTCACGCGGCCGATGGAGCTCGCCGTGCGCGGCGTGCCCGGCGTCAATGCCCTGCGTTCCACGACGAGCCGCGGTTCGAAACCGAAATCATCGCCGACTTCGCCTGGGGCACCGACATGGTGCGCAAGCAGCTCCAGATCGAAGGCGCCGTCAATCGCACATTGCCCACTGTACCGGCCGGCACCACCTTCGACGTCGAGCGCATGGAGCCGACGCTGTATCCGGTCACCGCCTACAGCCTGACTTCGAAAACCGAGTCGCCGGTGGCGCTGCGCAACCTCGCGGAATTCCAGCTTCGTCCGCTGCTCTCGAGCCTTCCCGGTGTCGCGCACGTGGAGGTGCAGGGCGGACAGATCGCGGAATACCACGTTGATGTCAATCCGGCGCGCCTGCAGGCGCTGGGCCTGAGCTTCAAGGATATCGCCGATGCGCTTGCCGCGCAAAACGTGTTCACGTCCGTCGGGCGCCTCGAGGATCACTACCAGATTTATCTCACGGTCGCCGACAGCCACCTCGAAAATCCGCAAGGCATCGGCAACGTAGTCATTAAGCATGGACCGGACGGCATTGTGCGGCTGCGCGATGTCGCCAACGTCAAGGCATCGGTCGTGCCGCGCTGGGTCAGCGTGCGCGCCGACGATCGACCGGCAGTGCTGGTGAACATCTACCAGCAACCCGGCAGCAATACGGTCGCCATCGCCCGCGCGGTGGCGGCCAAGCTCGCCGCTAACCACAACCAATTGCCGGGCGACGTCACGCTGCACCAGTGGTACGACCAGAGCGAACTTGTTTCGGCCTCGGCGGGAAGCGTACGCGACGCGATGATTATCGGCGTCATCATCGCGGCGTTCGTGCTGCTCATTTTTCTGCGCAGTTGGAAAGTGGCACTGGTTGCCGCCGTCACCGTGCCGGTCGTGCTCGCGATCACGGCGCTGTTGCTGAAGATCTTCGGTCAGGGTTTCAACATCATGACGCTCGGCGGCATGGCGGCTGCGATCGGGCTCTTCATAGACGACGTTGTGGTGATTGTCGAGCACCTGGTGCGACGCATGCGCGAGACGGGCAGCCACACGCCGGACACGCTGTTCGCCGCCGCCCGCGAATTCACCCGGCCGCTCATGGGTTCCTCGCTTTCCACCATCGTCATCTTCGCGCCGCTCGCCTTTCTCAGCGGCGTCACCGGCGCCTTCTTTTCGGCGCTGTCGCTCACCATGGCGAGCGGACTCGTCATCTCGTTTTTCATTGCCTGGCTGATCGTCCCGGTGCTCGCGAGCCGGCTGCTCAGCGAGAAGGATGCCGGCATAGATCGCGATGGATTCATCGCGCGTCGCTTCAAGCACGCGCTATCGCCAGATCGATGGGCGTGACGCTCGCTCGTCCCTGGTGGCTGCTCGCGGTACTCGTTCCCCTGCTCGCGCTAGGATTCGTGGGCTATAAGGAGGTCGGTTCGGGCTTTCTGCCGCCGCTGGACGAAGGCGGTTTCATACTTGATTACCTGGCTCCGCCGGGTGCCTCGCTCAAGGAAACCAACCGGCTGCTCGCTCAGGCGGCGAAGATCATCGGCGCACGATCCCGCGGTTGCGACCTGGTCGCTGCGCACCGGCACCCAACTTGGCGGCGGCATTACCGAGGCCAACACGGGCGACTTCTTCATCAAGCTCAAACCCTTCCCGCGCCAGCCGATACAGGCCGTCATGGATCGCATCCGGGTGCAGATTCGAGGATCAGGTACCCGCGCTCGACATAGATACCGGCCAGCTCATGGAGGACATCATCGGCGATCTCACCTCCAAACCGCAGCCCGTGGTGATCAAGCTCTTCGGCGACGACAATCAACAGCTTCTCGATCTCGCGCCGAAGATTGCGCAGCGGGTTTCCAAAATCCGTGGCGTCGTGGAGATGCGCGACGGCATCGTGGTTGCCGGCGACGCGCTCGATGTGCGTATCAATCGCACGCGCGCGGCGCTCAAGGGCATGACGCCGTCCGCGGTAAGCGCACAGGTCGAGGCCTATCTCAACGGCATCGTCGCCACGCAGGTGCAGAAGGGCATTCAGTTCGTGGGCGTTCGGGTGTGGGTGCCCAAGAAGATGCGGGCGACGACCGAGCAGGTATCGGGATTGCTGATCCGCGCGCCGGACGGAAAAGTGTTTCCGTTGGACCAGGTGGCGCAGGTGAAGGAGATCACCGGCCAGCCGGAAATCACCCGCGAAGACCTCAAGCGCATGGTCGCGGTCTCGGGACGTATCAGCGGGCGTGACCTCGGCTCCACGATCGCGGCTGTCAAACAGGTGCTCAACAAACCCGGTGTGATCCCCAAGGGCGTGTACTACGAACTGGGCGGACTCTACCAGCAGCAACAGATCGCCTTCCACGGACTGATCGTCGTCTTCGTTACGGCGCTCGCGCTCGTCTTCGTGCTGCTGCTCTTTCTTTACGAGCGTTTCCGCGCCGTGCTCGTGATTATTCTCCAGCCGCTGCTCGCGATCTTTGCCGTCTTCTTCGGGTTGTGGATTACCGGCACGGAACTCAACATCACGGCGATGATGGGCCTCACCATGATCATCGGCATTGTGACCGAAGTCGCCATTTTCTACTTCTCGGAGTTCTACGCGCTGGAAGGCACGATGCCGCTCCGCGAAGGCATCGTGCAGGCCGGTATCAACCGCGCCCGCCCGATCGCGCTCACCACCTTCGCTTTCATGCTCGCGCTCCTGCCGCTCGCGCTCGACATCGGCCGCGGCGCGGCGATGCTCGCGCCGCTCGCCCGCGCCATCGTCTTCGGACTCGCCGTCCAGCTTTTCCTTGTCCTCATCGTCATGCCGACGCTCTTTTTCTGGATAAACCCCCGCCGTCTCCGCGCCGCCGAATAGCATTCCACACAACAAAATAAAGCGCTTGACAGCACTCGGAACGTATGTCCCGGCAATCAACCCGTTTCTCCAATGTTATTGTCAGGGTAGAATTCGCTTCGACGCATGGTTAAAGTTTAAGAAAGGTCTGATTAATTCGCCGTTCGCCGTTCGCCGTTCGCCCTGAGCCTGTCGAAGGGCGAACTACAACATCTTGATAAAGCGGGGGGAATTCCGTTCATACTTCCCTTCGACAAGCTCAGGACAGGCTGGGCTCAGTACGAACGGTATTTTTCAGAGCTTCCTTAACGTTATCTGGACCGATATGAGACACCGCGACAGAGGCAAGACGATTCACCTCCTTTTTGTCATCAGCGTGATTGGCAAGGCCGTAGACGGCGTGCTGGAAATCGTTGGCGGAAGTGTTCTGTTCTTTGTTAATCCCGATCAAATCGGATGGATAGCACGGGTTCTCACGCAGCACGAGCTAAGCGAGGATCCGCACGACCTTGTCGCCGGGTTTCTCCTGCACTCTGCACAGCACCTCTCGACCAACACCAAGACCTTTGCTGCGCTCTTCCTGTTGTGGCACGGCGTGGTCAAGGCCGGCCTGGTCCTGGGTCTATTACGACAGAAACTGTGGGCCTATCCGACCGCAATCGCGGCATTTTGTTTGTTTCTGGTCTACCAGATTTATCGCTACTTCAACACGCATTCAGTCTGGCTCCTTGTACTTTCTGTCCTTGATTTATTCGTGATTGTCCTTGCATGGCTTGAGTACAAGCGCTTGCGCAGTTCGCGCGAGTTCCATGGAGCCGAGTCAGATAATTAGAGAAACTCATGTCAATTGCATTTTCGCCATTCCCGCACGGGTGGGACTCCGGTAAAACCAACAATCCCAGAAGAGGGGAGAGATGCCGTTCCACACGGGATTGCCGCCATCAACATGAATTGATCAGGCCCTCCATAACGTGGTCATGCATCGGCGCGCGTAAAGGTTCGGATCAGTGATCGTCGCCAGAAGAATCCGAGGGCAATCGCTACCGCGAACAAAAGAATTGCGCCGGATCCACAGGCGATGCGCGCGCCCTTTGCCAGCCTTAACTGTCCCTTGCCTTGCTCAAGTCTCAGTTTGCCTGCATCAAGTCGTGTTTTCCCGGCGTCTACCTTGTCTTGTCCTGCCTCAACCTTCTTGTCTCCCGCGGCAATCTGATCTCTGGCATCGCTAAACCCCTTTCCGCCTTGCAGCACATTGTCCGCCGCCACCAGGAACGGGTTGCTGTGGGCATCCGCGTAGTCTTGCTTGCCCTTTGCCAACTTCGACTCGCCGGCCTTCAACTGGGCCTTTCCCGCCTCGAGTGCGGCCCCGCCCGTCTTGATCTGTTTTTTCCCTGCTGTTATTCGGGTTTCACCGGTATTGATCTTCGCGTTCAGGAAAAAATAGCCGGCAGTGGACACAAGCGCCAGTACGATGATGAGGGCCAGCGTGATTACCTTGCCCATGGCATTTCCTCCTGTCTATGACCCGGTGGAATCAGATGCCGACGTGACGCTTGAATGCGGCATTTCGGTCTATGTGAGTCCATAAATCATAGCACCGGATTGCGCAGGATGCAGGAATCCGAGACAGACCGCAGTTTTGGAATTGTGCGCTAGCGCACAAAGTGTGTTACCGCACAGACTTCCTGTTTATGGATCAGCGATAGTGTTGGTCGCCAGAGTTCTGGCTGGTAAGCGGCAGGCGATCCTGAGCTTATCCGGATTGGCGTCAAGTTTTCAGATTCAGTTCAAGAGGGATAGAGAAATGATCAGAGGCTATTTCAAATACGCGATGTTGTTAACGGCGGTGATGTTGCCCGTTGTGTTGACCGGATGCGGAGACGGAGGACGATCCAAAGTTCTCGGCAATGGCGGCAATCCCACGCTCGCTCCCACAGTGATTGCCGTGACTCCGCTCAATGGCGCTACCGACGTACCGGTTGACAATCCGGTTATTACCGCGACCTTCAGCGAACCGATGGCTCCGATCAGCGGCGGTACGAGCTTTACGGTGACGTGCTCGGCGCCTTGCACCAGTCCCACGGGTACAGTAACGCTTGATGCCGGCAAAACCATCACCACGTTTACGCTTGCCTCCGGAGCCAGTCTCGAACCGCTTACAACTTATACCGCCACGGTCAGTGGATTCACGAGTCTTGCGACGGGCCTCCCACTGGCGAGTCCCTACGTGTGGAGTTTCACCACGGGCAGCCGACCCACGGTGACGCAGACCGTTCCCGTCACAACGATTCCCGGTCCGACTCCCAGCGTGCCGACCAACACGGCAATTTCAGCAACCTTCAGCAAAAAAATGGATCCGGCAACGATTACCTCGGCGAGCTTTACCGTGGGCTGTGCTCAACCTTGCGTTGCTCCGGCGGGCACGGTGAGCTATGACAGCGGCACTAAAACTGCGAGTTTCACGCCGGCGGCCGCACTCGTGGCCAGCACGACTTATACCGTTACGATCACCACCGCGGCAAAGGATCTCGCGGGCAATGCCCTGGCGGGGAACCAGGCCCGCCGTCGCAGGCGAGCAACTACGTATGGACATTCACTACGCGCGCGCTTCCGCCCACGGTGACTGCCGTGGCTCCCATCAACGGCGCCACCGGCGTACCAATTAACAATACGATCATTACCGCTGCCTTCAGCGAGAAGATGGCTCCTATCAGCGGCGGAGCGAGCTTTACCGTGACCTGTTCGGCGCCTTGCACCAGTCCCACGGGCACGGTGACGCTTGATTCCAGCAAGACAATCGCTACTTTTGCTGTCGGAGCGAGTCTTGCCCCTCTCACTCGCTATACCGCCACGGTCAGTGGGTTTACGAGTCTCGCCACAGGTCTGCCATTGGCAAGCCCTTATGTATGGCACTTCACGACGGGTGTGGCGCCGGACACGACGCGGCCCAGGGTGACGGTCACCGTTCCCGTCACGACGATTCCCGGCCCGACGCCCGATGTGCCGGTCAATACGGCAATCAGCGCGACCTTCACCGAGGACATGGATCCGACGACCATTACCGCATCCAGCTTTACGCTGACCTGCTCGGCGCCTTGCGTGAACCCCGCGGGCACGGTGAGCTACGTGGTCGGCAGCAGAACGGCCGTATTCACGCCAAATTCAGCGTTGGCGGATGGGGTGACTTATACCGCCACGATCACCACGGCGGCAACGGATCTTGCAGGCAATGCGCTGGCCGGAAATCAGGCGCCGTTGCCAGCGGCGAGCGATTACATATGGACCTTCACTACCGTCGCCCCGGTGCCGCCGCAGCCCGTCTCGGTGCAATCCACAGTTCCTGCCGACGGCGACGTCAACGTGTGTCCCAACGCGACCATCAACGCGACCTTTGATGTACCTTCCGGTTTGCGGATGGACCCTAATACGATCAATACGGCGACTTTCATTGTGACGGGCCCGCCGCCAGCCTCGGCACCCATTGCGGCGGCATCCGTGGTTCTCGATGATGCCACGGGCCTTATTGCGACCTTTACACCGCTTGCCGATCTCACCACCGGTGATACCTATACGGTCACGATCAAGGGCGGCGCCAACGGCGTCAAGGATATGGCAATTCCGGCGAATACCATGTTGAACAACTATACATGGAGCTTTACCGTGGCGCCGCGACCGGACAATGTCTGGAAGCTCCGCCCATAGGATCGGCGGCGCCATTCGGAACCTTCGGCGGTTCCGCCGGCATGACCAACCAGGGACTGCTGACCGTGATCAACGGCGATATCGGGACTACCGCTGTGTCTACTGCGGTGACCGGATTCCACGATAGTACCCCGGGATGCATCTATACGGAAACGCCGCTTAATGTCGGGACGGTAAACGGAACGATATATACAGCGCCACCACCGCCTACCCCGGCCTGTCCGAACGAAGGCACTGCCACCACCCTCGCGATAGCGATGCAGGCAAGAGCCGATGCGCTGACCGCGTACAACGATCTGGTAGCGCTACCGGGCGGGCCGGATCCGGGTGCGGGCAATCTGGCCAACCTTGTGCTCACGCCCGGCGTTTATACAGCCGCAGCGGGTACGTTCATGATTGAGGGCGGAGACCTAACCCTCGACGCCCAGGGTAATGCAAATGCCGTCTGGGTATTCCAGATGGCGACTTCGCTCACGGTGGGCGGCCCCGGAGCTGCGTTTCCGCAAAGCGTCATCCTGGTCAACGGTGCCCAGGCCAAGAATGTCTTCTGGCAGGTTGGCAGCGCAGCGACGATCAATGCCGCCGGCGGCGGGACCATGGTGGGAACCATCATTAGCCAGTCGGGCGCCGATATTTCCACGCCTGGCAACACCACGATAGTGACGCTGAACGGCAGGGTGTTGTCCCTGGGTGCGTCGGTCACGCTGGTGGACACGGTCATCAATGTTCCTGCCCCGTAGGGCGTGCGGCATTAAACGACAACTGAATCATTGGAGAAAGCAATGAAATTAGCAATAGTAGGGACGCTGGGTGTGGTGGTACTTCTCGGAATTGCCAGCCCATACGCAATGGCGGACGATTCCGGCTGGTACATCGGTGGCAACGTCGGTCAGTCGAGAGCCACGATAGACAACGAGAGAATCACCAACGGTCTGCTGGCGGCCGGCTTTACCACGACCGGTATCAGCGATGATGAGACCGATCTCGGATACAAACTGTTTGGCGGATATCAGTTCGGCAAATATTTTGCCCTCGAAGGGGGCTATTTTGATCTGGGACAGTTCGGCTTTACCGCAACCACGCTGCCTACCGGAACGCTGCGAGGCAACATCAAGCTCAAAGGCCTGTTCATGGATTTGGTCGGCATTCTGCCCTTTACCAGCAAGTTCTCGGCGTTTGCCCGGCTCGGCGTGGACTATGCGCAAGCCGATGATTCCTTCACGGGAACCGGGGCCGTCAATGTGCTCGATCCCAATCCCAGTACGCGCCAAGCGAACTACAAATTCGGGTTGGGTCTGCAGTACAACTTCACCCGGTCCTTCGGAATGCGCATTGAGGCGGAGCGTTACCGGGTCAACGATGCCGTAGGCCACAAGGGCGACATTGATCTTTACTCGCTCGGTCTGGTGTACCGCTTCGGCGGACACACGGCGCCCGCCGCGGCGCCAGAGCCGGCGCCCGCACCGCCCGTGGAAACCGAAGCTGCGCCGCAGCCCGTGGCAGCGCCTCCGCCGCCCCCGCCGCCCACGAAAGTGGCTTTCTCCGCAAACTCTCTTTTCGGCTTCAACAAGTCGGCTCTGACGGATACCGGCAAGCAGTCGCTCGATGCGTTTGCCGCGAAGCTGAAAGGCGTCGAATTTGACACCATAAGAGTAACGGGATACACCGACAGGATCGGCTCGCACGACTACAACATGAAACTTTCCGAGCAGCGTGGCGAAGCGGTCAAGGACTATCTGGTGGAATCGGCGGGGATACCGGCCGACAAGATCGAGGTGGAGGGAGACGACGGATCGAATCCCGTGACGAAGCCCGGCGAATGCAAGGGCACGAAAGTCACTCCGCAACTGATCGCCTGTCTGCAGCCCGATCGCCGCGTGGAGGTCGAAGTCTCCGGAGAAAAATAACGCTCTTTGCCGGCCAGACGCATGTCCGGACCGGTTTCGCGCCGAAGCGGGTGGTCGTACATCCGCTTCGGCGCGTTGCGTTTATACACCCCGTGGCAAGTTTAGCGTCCGACTCGCCTGAGCCCGGAATATGCGCAGAGAACGATCAGGACTGCTGAGTGGGCAGAGTGGGCAGCAGGCGTTCATAGGCTTTCTGCACGACCGCATAGCACTCGCAGACTCTCTGTTCCAGGCCCGCGCGGTCAATCACCGTGATATGGCCGTGCCTGTACTCGATCAAGCCGGCGTCCTGCAGCATTCCGGCTGCCCTGGTGACGCCTTCGCGGCGCACGCCGAGCATGTTGGCAATCAGCTCCTGAGTCATCCTCAATTCATTGGAAGGCAGGCGGTCTATGCTCAGCAGCAGCCAGCGGCAAAGCTGTTGATCCACGGTGTGATGCCGGTTGCATACCGCCGTTTGTGACATCTGGGTAATCAGCGCCTGGGTGTAGTGCAGCAGCACTTGCTGGAGCATCCCGCCGCGGGAAAATTCCCGTTTCAGGATGCTTGCGTTCATGCGCAGACACCTGCCCGCATGCTGCACTATCGCTTCACTCGGTGTGGTTTCTCCGCCCATGAACAGCGAAATCCCGGCCATGCCCTCGCGTCCGATCACGGCGATTTCCGCCGAAGAGCCGTCGGCGAGAACGTAGATCATGGAGATGATGCTGTCGAGCGGAAAATATACGTAGCGCATTTCCCTGTCGGGAGCGAAGATGATTTGCGCCAGTGCAAGCGGACATTCCTCGAGTTCCGGCAACAGGCGCTCGTAATCCTCTTTCGGCAGGCTCTCGAGCAGGTGGTTCATACGTGGGGGGGGGGCTTGCTGTCATCGGCATTGCGGCTTCCCTTCTCGCAAAGACGTATATATTGTTTATTCGGGCGCGAGCGTTGTCAAGCCCCGTTTCAAGCACGGTATGGCAGTATCGGGGGCAAATCTCGAGTATCGGTGGCGCAGGGCAGTATTCGGGAAAGACGGCCTGAGGTCTGGATCGTGGCGAACCTCTGCGAATCGAATACTACTCCGCTGCGCTGAATCACGTCCGCTCGCGTGGCGATCGGCGGCAACGCTTGAGAGCACTTCCCGGCAGTGAATTTACGCCCTCCGATAGTGCTATAGTCTCGACGCTGCCCGGAGCATCCGACAACTTTGAGCAGCCGCAAGACAAAGGAGGTGCATCATGTTCAGAAAAGTCAATTACATTATGGTCAACGTATCCGATATGAATCGTTCGATCGTGTTCTATCGCGACACGCTCGGTCTTGCGCTCAAATTCGAATCGCCCGGATGGAGCGAATTCGAAACCGGCGCCACGACGCTTGCACTGCACCTTGCCCCTGCGGAAGCCGGCAACAAGGGGGCCAAACATTCGGGACCGGTTGCGGGAACATGCGCGATTGGCTTTTCGGTCGAGAACCTCGATAAGACTTACGCCGAACTCCAGGCTCGGGGCGCACGCTTCGTAATGCCGCCGACGGATCAGGCGGACGAGGGCATTCGACTCGCAGTCTGTGTTGACGCGGACGGTCTCGCCATCTCCTTCGCCGAGCGCATCGCGGGCGGCGCACCAACGACCGAATGACGGCGCGGGACCGAGGATAAAGTCTCGCCTGCGACGGACCGCCGGTTAGCACTCCAAGCCGCAAAATAAGGACTTCGGCGGCACTTGAGGCGCATCCCCCGGCGGCGATCTCATTTCCGTCAATATCGTGCTATAGTCCCAGAAAAATTACAGGTTGGCACGCCGGATTAAGTGAGTCGATATCGCTTGAGGTTGAGCACATGCGAAAAGTTTTTGCGCATATTTTTATAATCGTAATCGCGGTGTTTGCTACTGCGACTAGCTCTTACGCCGTCTGCGTCAATCCAAAGACGCTTATTTCTAACTATCACATTCCTCTTGATAAGGACATTCAATCGAGTGATGCCGTAGTCGTCGGGAAGGTCATGAAGGAAGACGACGTTGTAGAGGATTCAAGCGACCCGACTTTCATAATAGCGTACATCTGTACAATTAAGGTGCTGCGGCAGTTCAAAGGACACGTCTCGAAGTTTATACATGTGGAAACTGGTAACGACTCGGGAGCATATACCATGCAGGTCGGAGAACGACAACTCCTGTTTCTCGGGCGTCAAGGACAACATTTCACTGTTGATAACTGCGGTCATTCCACCCTTCTTTTTGGAGACGATGCCATCTTAAAACGCGTAGAAGCCGCGCTGCCAAATTCCTCAGGCACACCCTAGCATCGAGTCAAATCCGGCCCTTCCGCAAAAGGAGAATGGTCAGGGTTTACATTTCACATCGACGGCGATCATTTGAAGCGCTCCGCGTCCTCGGAGCCCTTGGTGGTGTCGCCGGCGGTGTAGGCATGGGCGCCGGCACCGGCAAGTTGGCCCTTGTCGACGATCAGGTATTCGTTGCGAATCGGTTTGCCGGCGAAGTATGACTCCAGGATCTCGCGCACGCCGGCGGCGTAGCGGGCCTGCGCCGAGAGCGAGGTTCCCGATGTGTGTGGCGTCATGCCGTGGTGCGGCATCGTCCGCCAGGGATGATCCTTCGGGGCGGGCTGCGGGAACCACACGTCGCCTGCGTAGCCCGCGAGGCGGCCGCTTTCGAGCGCCCGCACAACGGCGTCCCGGTCGCAGATCTTGCCGCGCGCGGTATTGATGAGGTAGCTGCCGCGCTTCATCATGCCGATCAGCCGATCGTCGAACAGGTGCTCGGTTTGGGGATGGAGCGGCGTGTGGATGGAGACGACGTCGCAGACCTTGACCAGGGATTCGACGTCGGGATGGAAAGTGGCGCCGAGTTCCTTTTCGACGTCCGCGGGCAGGCGGTGCTTGTCGGTGTAGTGCAGCTTGACGTCGAAGGGTTTCAGCCGGCGCAGGACGCCGCTTCCGATGCGACCCGCGGCGACGGTGCCGACGTGCATGCCTTCGAGATCGTAGGAGCGCGCGACGCAGTCGGCGATGTTCCAGCCGCCCTTGACGACCCATTGGTAAGACGGGATGTAGTTGCGCACGAGCGCGAGGATCATCATGACCACGTGCTCGACGACACTGATCGAATTGCAGTAGGTGACTTCCGCGACCGTGACGTCCCTGTCCATCGCGGATTGCAGGTCCACGTGGTCGGAACCGATACCGGCGGTGATGGCGAGCTTGAGTTTCTTCGCCTTCTCGAAGCGTTCTTTGGTCATGTAGGCCGGCCAGAAGGGCTGGGAAATCACGACTTCGGCATCGGGTAATTCCCGGTCGAAAACCGAGTCCTTGCCGTCCTTGTCGGCGGTGACGACGAGCGTATGCCCGGCCTCTTCGAGAAACTTGCGCAGTCCGAGTTCGCCCGAGACGCTGCCCAGCAGTTCGCCCGGCTCGAAGTCTATTGCGCTCGGCGTCGGCGTCGTCATGCCGTCGGGGTAGTGTTTGATCTCCGGAATGCCGTCGCGGGCGTAGGTTTTGGGGAAGCCGTCAACGGGGTCGTCGTAGAGGACGCAAACGTACTTTGGCCATGGCACTTCTCCTTGTCCGGGTGTGGATTCCAACATAGCGCTCCGTCCGGAAGTATGCCACAATTCCGGACGGAGGAGCGGCTTTGCGGTTGTGCGCGGATTCGTTTCCAAGGGCCTGTCCTGACTGCAAATTTGTGCGCCGGACGGCCATTTCATGCAGTCGCCTTTTCGCAGGGTAAAGAGATGATGAGCAAGCATTCAAATCAGCACACGATTCTTGTCAGCGGCGCCACCGGCCAGGTGGGCGGGGCTGTCGCCCACCGTCTGCTTGAGAAGAACTACCACGTGCGCGCACTTACCCGGGATCGAAAACAGGATGCTGCACGTATGCTGTCCGACAGGGGAGCGGAAGTCGTCGAGGGTGACTTCGACGATCACGCCTCCATTGATGCCGCTCTCGCCAGCGTCCATGGCGCGTTCAGCATCCAGAACTGGCAAATCGCCGGCATGGACCGTGCGCTTGAACAGAGCAAGGCGTTTGCCGACGCCGCGCTGGAGGCGGGCGTAGCGCACTTCGTCTATCTGTCTTCCGCGGGTGCCGCCCTCAAGTCGGGCGTTTCCCACATCGAAAACAACTGGAAGGTCGAAGAGCATATTCGCCGGATCGGTTTGCCGGCTACCATGGCGCGACCCGTCTTCTTCATGGAGAACTGGTTCCGCTACAAGGATGCCGTTCTCGGCGGACAGCTTCCGCAGC
Source organism: uncultured Gammaproteobacteria bacterium (assembly GCA_963843735.1). Lineage (GTDB taxonomy): Bacteria > Pseudomonadota > Gammaproteobacteria > JAKDMP01 > JAKDMP01 > CAWJLN01. The sequence continues at coordinate 214,599 of CAWJLN010000005.1, read as the reverse complement.
CGCTTTCTCCCGACAGAATGCTCCAGCAAGTCGCCGTCGCCGACATCGGCGCCATCGCCACTCTTATATTCGACGATCCGGACAAGTGGAAGGGGCGGGCCATCGAGATCGTCGGCGACGAGCTGACGATGAAAGAAACGGCCGAGACTTTCGGCCGCGTCCTGGGACGCGACGTCGAATACAGGCAGATGGATTGGGAGACGTTCGAGCAACAGGCCGGCAAGGAGATAGCGACCATGTATCGCTGGTACGAAAAGGCGGGCTACGAAGCCGATATCGAGGTGTTGCGCAAGGTGTACCCGCAGCTCACGAACCTGACACAGTTTCTGCGCGCGCAGAACCGGACCTCGTCATGCTGGCCTTCTACTATTGGATGAATCTCCGCCGCCGACAGACCGCAGAATAACATTAGGGTCAGGTTTTGTATCCATGCATTTAAAGAATCAGAGGGAACCATGATTTGTACAGGGATAGTGAGTACGGGTTCAGCTAACGGTCTATTCCCAAGGATTGATTACCCGCACGGCGAGATCGTGGAAATGTTTTACATTGCGCGTGGCTAATGTAGCCCGTCGAGCGAGTGCAATTCCGGCGATTTGTGTGTCACGGAAATCTACTGACCGGCCTGCCCGTTGCCGTTTTGCCGCCAAGACGGCGGCCTCGATTGCGGCAGCATTGTCGAAGGCAAGTACGCGGTTTTCCAAATCCTCCGCAAGCAGCGTTGTGAATGTGGTTTCCAACGTCTTTCGACGTCGCCCCGCGGGAAGCAGCGCCAAGCCCATCCGTGCCTCGAATACGGTGATGGCGGTGATCCAAACCGATTCCGCCGGTTGATGATCGAGCCAATGGATTACCTGCGGGTCCGGACTTTCCGCATCAGTGCGGAAAGCACATTGGTATCGAGAATTATCATTGGAACTCAGCGGGTCGCGCGGCCTGATCGTGCAGTTCAGGGAGATCACTCGTCAGACCCGTGCGCGCGAAGCGGGCCGAGATGCGGCTGCCGAGTCCGGCTTTGGGTTGCCCCTCATCCTTCAATGCGTTGCGCAGGATTTGCCGTACCTCGTTTTCCAGGCTGGTGCCGTGACGGTTTGCGCGCCGCTTTAACCGCGTTTTGACGTCTTCTTCCAGATTACGCACCGTGAATTGCGCCATGCCCTTGCCCCACTATTGATTGATATCATGATATCACACATATAAACGCAAAAGCAGGAGGCTGGATTCCCGATTTTGCGGGAATGACGGGAAAATGAGGCGTGGTCAGCCGAGCCAGACTGCGTTGATGACGAGCACAGAGACAATGCCGACGATGATGTTCAGTGGCAGGCCGAAGCGCACGAAGTCGGTGAAACGGTAGCCGCCGGGGCCGTACACCATGAGGTTGGTCTGATAGGCGATCGGCGTGGTGAAGCTTGCCGACGCCGCCATGGCGATGCCGATTGCGTAGGGCAGGAAGGGTTGTCCGAGGGCAGCGACCGCCGAGTAGGCGAGGGGAAACATGAGCACGGCGGCGGCGTTGTTGCTGATGAAGGATGTGAGCACCGTGGTGATGACGTACACCACGACCAGCACCCCAAGCGGTGAGCCTTCAGCGAGTTCGAGCAACGGGTGTGCGATCGTGGCCGCCGCGCCGGTGTGCACAAGTGCGGCGGCGATGCCGAATGCCGAACCGATGACGAGGATCACCTGGAGTTCGATCGAGCGGCGCGCGGCGGAGAGGTTGATGCAGCGAGTCGCGACCATGGCGACGGCGGCGAAGACGGCGGCGGGCGCAAGCGACACGATGCCGGCGGTCACGAGCCCGATCACCGCGCCGAGGATTAACCACGCGATCCAGGCGCGTTCGTAATGTGGTTGCACGCTGTCTTCGAGCGGACGCAGCAGCAGAAAGTCGCGATTGTGCTGGTAGCGGCGCAGGAATTCCACCGGCGCTTCGAGCAACAGCGTATCGCCCGCTGCGAGCGTAATAGCGCCGATTTTGCCGGTCACGCGTCGTCCCTGGCGTGGCGACCGCGATTACGACCGCGCCGTAACGCGAGCGGAAGCGGCCCTCGCTCACCGTGCGTCCGACGTTGGGATTCTCGGGCGCGATCACGGCTTCGATCAGGCGCCGGTCAGGGCGCGGCGTGTCGAGCTTGAAGACCTGGCCGGTGGCGGGAACGATTCCGCGCATCTTCTGCAGGTCTGCGACCGATTCGACGATGCCCGCGAACACGAGACGATCTTCTATCTCCAGCAGTTCGTCCGGCCCGGGCGCCGAAATCAGGTGTCCGGCCCGTTCGATTTCGACCACGTACAGGCCGGGAAGATGGCGCAGACCGGCGGCTTCGAGCGTCTGCCCGGCCAGCGGGCTGCGTGCGGGCACCAGCATTTCCACGGTGTATTCGCGCGGATCGGTGAATTCGCCGATGGCGCCGCGCCGATCGGGCAACAGCCGGCGGCCGAACAGCAGCATATAGAGAAAGCCGGCGATGGCCACGGGCAGGCCCACGATGCCGATGGTGAAAAATCCCATCCCGGTTCGTGTGCGTCTGGTGACCAGAAGGCCGTTCACGATGATGGTGGTGCTGGTGCCGATCAGCGTGCAGGTGCCGCCGAGGATGGCGGCGAAGGACAGCGGCATCGCAAGACGCGAGGCGGCGAAGCGATATCGCTTGCCCCAGTCGAGCACCGTCGGCAGCAGCGCCGCGACTACGGGTGTGTTGTTGATAAACGCGCTCACGACCGCGGTCGGGAACATGATCCTGAATTGCGCGACCCACAGGCGTTTGGAGCGTCCGAACAGCCAGCGCGCCGGTGCGCTTACGGCGCCGGTGTGACGGAGACCGGCCGCCACGATATAGAGGGCGGCGACGGCGATGAGCCCGGGATTGGCGAAGCCGCAAAGACCTCGCCCAGCGGCACACAGCCGGTGACCGCGAGTATCGCCAGTCCACCGACGAGCGGGAGATCCGGCGGCATGCGCGGCCAGGCGAGGCGACGATCACGGCGCCCAGCACGGCGAGCGTGAGGATCGCCTCCCAGCTCATGCGTTAATCCTGCTCCCTCTCCCTTGAGGGGAGAGGGTTGGGGTGAGGGTGGAGATCGCTTGCCGGTTCATGCGGAGAGCTCCGTCTGGCTGCGCACGGACTTGCGGGCAAGCAAAGCGGCGAGAAAGCGGCCGGTATACGAATCCGGCGTGCGTGCGACTGCCTCGGGCGTTCCGGCGGCGACGATCCGGCCGCCGTCGTCGCCGCCCTCGGGCCCGAGGTCTATCACCCAGTCCGCGGTCTTGATCACGTCCAGATTGTGCTCGATCACCACGATGGTGTTGCCGTGACCGCGCAAGCGTAACAGTACGGCGAGCAACTGGCGAATGTCGTGGAAGTGCAGGCCGGTGGTCGGCTCGTCCAGGATATAGAGCACGCGGCCGGTATCGCGCTTGGCGAGTTCGCGCGCAAGCTTGATACGCTGCGCCTCGCCGCCCGAAAGCGTAGTCGCGCTCTGGCCGAGTTTGATGTAGCCAAGGCCCGACGGCGGTGAGTGTCTCCAGGCGATGGCGCATGGCCGGCACGTTGGCGAAAAAACTTCGCGGCTTCCTCTACCGTCATGTCCAGTACCTCGTGGATGTTGCGGCCCTTGTAGCGGACTTCGAGCGTTTCGCGGTTGTAGCGCGCGCCGTGACAGAGGTCGCAGGGAATTAGAGATCGGGCAGGAAGTGCATTTCCACCTTGATGAGACCGTCGCCCTGGCAGGCCTCGCAGCGCCCGCCCTTACGTTGAAGGAGAAGCGGCCCGGCTTGTAGCCGCGCGCACGAGCCTCGGGCGTCTCGGCGAAAAGTTCGCGAATCGGAGTCAATAACCCTGTGTAAGTCGCCGGGTTGGAGCGAGGTGTACGCCCGATCGGGCTCTGGTCTATGGAGATCACCTTGTCGAGTTGTTCCAGTCCTTCGATGCTTCGTACGGCGCGGGTTCGGTATTGGCGCGGTTGAGCAGGCGGCTGGCCGCGGCCTGCAGCGTATCGTTCACGAGCGTGGACTTGCCGGAGCCGGACACGCCGGTGACGCAGATGAATCAGTCCCAGCGGAATGGCGACGTCTATGTCCGCGAGATTGTTGCCGTGGGCGCCGCGGATGACAATTTCCCGCCGGCCGCCGGATGTGCGGCGCGCCTGCGGCACGGGATCGCACGCCGGCCGGACAGGTAATCGCCGGTGATCGATCCCGCCGCGCCTTCGATCGCCGCCGAGCCGCGGCGATCGACTCGCCGCCGTGCGGCCCGGCGCCCGCGCCCCATGTCCACCACGTAATCGGCACTGCGGATGGCCTCTTCGTCGTGCTCGACCACGATGACGGTGTTGCCGAGGTCGCGCAGCCGGGTCAGGGTATTGATGAGCCGGCGGTTGTCGCGCTGGTGCAGGCCGATCGAGGGCTCGTCGAGCACGTACATGACGCCGGTCAGGCCGGAGCCGATCTGGCTTGCGAGTCGGATGCGCTGGCCTTCGCCGCCGGAAAGCGTGTCGGCGCCGCGGGCGAGCGTGAGATAGCCGAGACCGACATCGTTCGAGAAACCGAGGCGCGAATTGACTTCCCGAAGTATCCGCTCGGCGATCGCACCGCGCCGGCCGGGCAGTACCAGATCCGTTCGAAAAACTTGCGCACGCCGCGCGATGCGGCGTAACGTGATTGCGGGCAGGTTCTCGCCGGCGATGAAGACGTTGCGCGCAGCCTCGTTGAGGCGTGTTCCGTCGCAGGCGGGGCAGGCGCGGGTGGAACGGTAACGCGCGAGTTCTTCGCGCACGGCGACTCGATTCGGTTTCGCGGTAGCGGCGCGCGAGAATGTTGCAGCACGCCTTCGAATGGATGCTTGCGTTGCCCGGATTTCCCGCGTGCGGAGACGTACTCGAAGGCGATCTCGTCTTCGCCGCTGCCGTAAAGCATGTGTGCGGATGGTTTCGGGCAGTTCTTCGCACGGCGTATCGGCGTCGAAGCCGTAGTGGCGGGCGAGACTCTGGACGAGGCGGAAGTAATAGGGAGTTGCGCCGATCCCAGCCACGGAGCGCGCCGCCGGCCAGCGACAGCGTCGGGCGCGTGATGACGCGCTCTGGATCGAAGAAAAATTCCGAGCCGAGTCCGTCGCAGACCGGGCAGGCGCCGGCGGGATTGTTGAACGAGAACAGGCGCGGTTCGAGTTCGGCAAGGCTCCAGCCGCAGACCGGGCAGGCGTAGCGGGCGGAAAAAACAAGCGGCGGCGCTTTGTCTTCGTCGAGACTTGTTACCAGGACGATGTCCGTCGCTCAGACGGAGTGCCGTCTCGAAGGATTCGGCGAGGCGGGCGGCGAGATCCGGCCGCACGCGCAGGCGATCCACGACGACTTCGATGGTGTGGCGCGCCTGCGGATCGAGTCGGGGGGGCGGTCCAGTTCGGCGATCTCGCCGTCCATGCGCACGCGGATGAAGCCTCGCGATCGCAGTTCGGCAAGCATTTCCGTGTGTTCGCCCTTGCGTTCCCGCACCACCGGCGCGAGCAGCATCAGGCGCTCGCCTTCGGGGCGGGCGAGCACCGTGTCCACCATTTGCGATACGGTTTGGGCATCGAGCGCGATGCCGTGCGTCGGGCAACGCGGTGTGCCGGCGCGGGCGTAGAGCAGGCGCAGATAATCGTAGATTTCGGTCACCGTGCCGACGGTTGAGCGCGGGTTGTGCGCGGCGGCCTTTTGCTCGATGGCGATGGCGGGCGAAAGTCCCTCGATCGCGTCCACGTCGGGTTTTTCCATCAGCGCAAGGAACTGGCGCGCGTAGGCGGAAAGCGATTCCACGTAGCGGCGTTGGCCCTCGGCGTAGAGCGTATCGAAGGCGAGCGAAGACTTGCCCGATCCCGACAGGCCGGTAATCACGACGAGTTTTTCGCGCGGCAACTCGAGATTGATGCTTTTCAGGTTGTGGGTGCGCGCGCCGCGAATGCGGATGAAGTCCATCGGGAGCCGGTCGGGACAAATGCCTCTACTATACGATGCGTCAGCGCGCGCAGCGCAAAGTGCGGCGCGGATCGCATTTAATCGCATAGGAGTACGGGCAGATGGCCGAGAACGGGTTCCAGGTTAAGACGCGATGCGGGCATTATCGGCCTGCTTTATTTCAGCCTCGGCGCCATTATCGGCTCGGGCTGGCTGTTCGGACCCTTCGACGCTGCCAAGGCGGCCGGCCCCTGGAGCGTGGCCTCCTGGGTCATCGGCGCGGTGATCGTGCTACTGATCGCCTTCGTCTATGCCGAACTTGCGACGATGATGCCGAAAAGCGGCGCGTTGATTCACATCAGCCACATCGGCCACGGCGAACTCATCGGGCGCATCTGGTCGTGGATCCTCTATCTCGCTAGCGTGGTCACGCCGCCTATCGAGGTGATGGCGGTGCTCACCTATCTCAACAACAAGATTCCGTATTTCGTGCAGCCGCACACGCATGTGCTGACGGGAATCGGATTCATGTCGCGATCGTGCTGCTTGCCGTGATCGTCGTCGCTCAATTTTTTCGCGATTCGCCTGGTGCTCTGGATCAACAGTGCGGCGACCTGGTGGAAACTGTTTATCCCGGCAATCAGCATCGCTATCCTCATGAGTTATTCCTTTCATCCGGGCAACTTCCATCTGGATCTGGGCTCGGTGCACGCGGCGGGCATGCTGACCGCGGTATCCACCGCCGGCATCATCTTCAGTTTCCTCGGCTTCCGGCTCGCGATCAATCTCGGCGGCGAGACGAAGAATCCCGGCAAATACATCCCGATTGCCGTCATCGGCTCGATCCTGATCGCGACGCTGATCTATGTCGGGCTCGAAATCGCGACCATCACGGCGATCCGGCCGCAGGATTTCGCGGGCGGCTGGCCTTCGCTCGCCTTCCACGGCGACGCGGGTCCGTTCGCCGCGCTCGCGGTCACCGTGGGCGCGGTGTGGTGGTCCTACGTGCTCTATGCGGACGCGATCGTCTCGCCCTTCGGCACCGGGCTCATCTATACCACCAACACCTCGCGCCTGGGCTACGGCATGGCCGAGGTGGGAAGCGCGCCGCGCGCCATGCACAAACTGAACCGCCACGGCGTCCCGTGGATTTCGCTCGTCGTGACCTTCGTGATCGCCTGCATCTTCTTCTTTCCGTTTCCCTCCTGGCACCAGCTGGTGGGCTACGTCTCGGACATTACGGTGCTGTCCTACGGCATCGGGCCGATCGTGCTCCTGATCATGCGCCGGCGTCGGCCCGATGAGCCGCGTGCGTTCCGCCTGCGAGGGGCGTGGATCATTGCGCCGCTCGCGTTCATCGCCTCGAACTGGGTGATCTTCTGGACCGGCGCGACGACGGTAACCTTCCTGTTCGGCCTGCTCGCCGCGCTGTTCGTTCTCTACGCGTTGTGGTTCCACGTCATTGCGCGCAAACCCACTCGTGAGTTCGGCTGGCAACGCGCCTGGTGGGTGTTCCCCTACTTCATCGGCATGTGGGTGTTGTCCTGGATCGGACCCGCCGAGCCTTGGCCCCGAAGAGGTGACGCTGTTCGACGTCAAGGCGATCGGATACCTCTCGCTCGGCTGGGACATGATCGCCGTCGGCGTGTTCAGCCTGGCGGTGCTTTACAGCGCCGTCCGCAGCGCCTTGCCGCGCGAAGACGCCGACGTTTATTACTGGGATGATCAAGGGTGTTGATATACCCGTGGAGATCGGGGAAGCGTAGGAACAAGCCACAGATGCAAGCCCGACGCCGGGATTCCGCACTTCTGGCGCATGCTTGCGCGGGCTGTGGCCGCAGATCCCGCTCGGTCTTTTCCTGATCGCGGCCGGCAGTCTCAACTCTCCTTGCCGGCGCCCATACCGACATCTTTCCTACCTGCTTCCGGCCATGCGTTGCCAGGGGCGTGCCGGAACTTTCCGGACAGGTCTCGCTCTCGGCGCTCGGCAGCGGCGCGCAGATCATCCTCGGCGCAGGCCTGTTTCTCTCCGGACTGGGTTTGTTCTGGAAGCTTCGTGTCGCCTGGGTTTTCGCCATGCTGCTGCTTGCGATTACCGTCGGCGTCAACGCCGCCAAGGAGCACTTCGGTGGTGCGCTGATCGTGCCCGGCATTGCCTTCCTGCTGCTCGTCGGATCACGGCGGCATTTTTTGCGCCAGACGCTGATCGGTGGCACGCTGGTCTCGCTCATCGGCGTCTTTGCCGTGTTCGCCTACGGCACCTTCGGCATTTATCTGCTCGGCAATCAATTCGAACCGCAGATCAAGAGTCTGCTTACCGCGCTGTACTTTACCGTCGAGACGCTCTCGACCGTGGGCTATGGCGACTATCATCCCGTTACCCCGTTTGCGCAGGGTTATGTCATCACCCTGATCGTATTCGGACTGTCGGTTTTCGCGACCGCCATATTTTCCGTCGTCGGCCCGGCGCTCTCGGGGCGTCTCGATCGTCTGCTCAATCCTTCCGGAGATCATGTCGTGAAAAAGAACCATGTCATTGTCGTCGGCGCCGGCACGCTGGCGCGCAACACGGCGCAGGAACTCCTGCGCCGCAATATCCCCTTCGTTCAGGTGGTGGGACCCGGCGAGTCGCCGCCGCTGGAGGATGAAGCCGCCGTGAGCGGCGAGGTGGGCAACGACGAAACGCTCAGAAAGGCCGGCGTCGCTCATGCGCGCATGGTGGTGGCGGCCAACGACGACGACGGCGAAAACGCCTTCGCCTCGCTCGCCGCCAAGGACATCAATCCCGAGGTGTGCGTCATTGCGGTGGCGGGCAGGCGCAGCGCGATGCATCGGCTGCGGCTCGCCCGCGCCGATATGGTTTTCGCGCCGACCGAGGTCGGCAGCCGTCTGCTCGCCAATCTGGTGGAGGGAGAGGAATTGCCCGAACAGTTTCTGGATCTGTTCAGCGGCGAAAGCGGCGGGACGGACAAAAAGGCATAACGCCGCGCGGGAGACTCGGAAAAGCAGGGGATGCGCTATCCTTGAAAGAACGGGATGCCGCGGCATTGCAGCGGATACATCCTCAAACCCTTGTTAGATAACTTATCGGAGATTTTATGGGCAATTCGACCAAACATTCCCCGGCGTCGCCAGACGACGCACGCCTGCCCGATGTCGCTTATCCCACGGTGCTCGAAGGCCAGCCCGCGCTGGTGACGGGCGCGAATTCCGGCATCGGACGCGCGGTTGCCCTCGGTCTTGCGCAGGCCGGCGCCGACGTCGCCGTCAACTACATCGCCAATCCCGAGGCGGCCGAAGAGGTCGCGCACGAAATCGAGGGTTTTGGACGGCGCGCGATTGCCGTCAAGGCGGACGTCAGCAAGGAGGACGAGGTCGAGCGGATGTTCGAGAAGGCGATTGACCACTTCGGTACCCTGCATATCTCGGTCAGCAACGCCGGGCTTCAGCGCGACGCGCCCTTCGATGAGATGACGCTGGAACAATGGAACACGGTCATCAGCGTGAACCTGACCGGGCAGTTCCTGTGCAACCGCGCGGCGGTGCGCGAGTTCAAGCGCCGTGGTCTGGTGGAATCCGTGTCCGTCGCCATGGGGAAAATCATCTGCATGAGTTCCGTGCATCAGGTAATCCCCTGGGCGGGGCATGCGAACTATGCGGCGTCGAAGGGCGGCATCATGCAGTTGACGAAAACCATGGCGCAGGAACTTGCGCCGCTGCGTATCCGCGTCAACGGCATTGGACCGGGCGCGATCCGCACGCCGATCAACACCGCGGCCTGGAGCACGCCCGAAGCCTATGCGGCCTTGATGAAGCTGGTGCCTTACCAGCGGATCGGCGAGCCGGACGACGTCGCTCGCGCGGCGGTCTGGTTGGCCTCCGATTCTGCCGATTACGTCACCGGCGTGACGCTGTTCGTGGACGGCGGCATGACACTGTTTCCCGGGTTCGCCACCGGCGGCTGAGGCCGGTGACCTGGCCGCCGACAGGCCATTTGTCGGGGTTTGCGGAGAGCTTTGGCGTGCAAGTGCTTGCCGGGCGCCTGGAGACTTGCGACGGGAGCGGCCGGACAAGCGTGCCGAGTCGCAGTAGAATAGCCCGATTCTGTGCGTATGAGCCCTGTGCGCAGCCACTCGTTTATCTGTACAAGGAGTTTCGTCATGTTCCGATTCCCTCCGGTTCGTTTTGCCCTTGCCCTGACGCTCATGGCGGCGGCGGGTACGGCACTTGCCGCAACGCACAAGAGTGCGCCCGATCCCTATGCCAATCTCGAACTGCGCAACCTGGGGCCTAGCGTTTCGGGCGGTCGCGTCACCACGGTGACCGGCCTGCCGGGCAAACCCGGGATTTATTACGTTGGCGCCGCGGGCGGAGGGCTGTGGAAAACCACCGACGACGGGATGAGTTGGACCGCAATCTTCAAGAAGGAAAACACGGCCTCGATCGGCGCGGTCGCGCTTGCGCCTTCCAATCCCAACGACGTTTGGGTGGGCACGGGTGAATCCAACCCGCGTAACGACACCATAGACGGTGCCGGCCTGTACTACTCGCCCGACGGCGGCAAGACCTGGCAGTTCAAGGGCCTTGCCGACGCAGGACAGATTTCGCGCATCGTTGTCAATCCCGCCAATCCCGATATTGTCTGCGTCGCCGTGCTCGGCAACGTCTGGAAGCCGGGCAAGGACCGCGGCGTGTTCATGACCACGGACGGCGGCAAAACCTGGACCAAGACGCTTTATGTCAACGACACGACCGGCGCGAGCGACATCGCAATGGACCCGCAGAATCCGAACGTGATGTTTGCCGGCATGTGGACGGTGCAACGCAAGCCGTGGACACTGGTGAACGGCAGCAGTGACGGCGGCATCTGGCGTTCCGTGGACGGCGGGCATACGTGGAAGAAGCTTAGCGACGGTTTGCCGAGCGACCCCACCAACCGCGTGGCGATCGCCGTGGCAGCCTCTGACCCAAACAAGGTCTATGCCCTGATGGCGAGCAAGAACGGATTGCTCTGGGGCTCCGACGACATGGGCGATCATTGGCACATGATCAGCAATAATCATGCGCTCGATGTGCGCCCGTTCTATTTCTCCACCTTGGCGGTGGCACCGGACAATTCCGACAAGCTCTATTTCGGTTCCTTTCAGCTGCTGATGTCCAGCGACGGCGGCAAGACTGCGCATGTTATTGATCATGGCGTGCATGTGGATCATCACGATATTTGGATAGACCCCAACGATCCAAGCCGCATCATTCAGGGTAACGACGGCGGCGCCTTCGAAAGCCTGAACGGCGGCAAGAACTGGCGCTATTTCAACAACATTCCGATCGAACAGCTCTATACGGTTTCAATCGGCAATACCCAGCCGTTCGAGATCTGCGGCGGCCTGCAGGACAACAACGCCGCCTGTGGGCCATCGAACAGCCTCGAGTACAGCGGCATCTGGGGGGCGGACTGGTGGAATCCGGCCGGTGGCGACGGCGTCTATGCCGTCCCGGCTCCCTCTGATCCGTCCATCGTGTATTCGAACTCCCAAGACGGATTCGCTTTCCGGATCGACACCAAGACCATGACAGCAACGTTCCTCAAGCCCTACATGCCGGGCGTGAACGACATGCCGAGTTCCAAGCTGAAGTACCGCTTCAACTGGGCGGCGCCAATTGAGGTTTCGCCGACCGATTCCAATACGGTTTACGAGGGCGGCAACGCGGTGTTCAAGTCGACCGATGGCGGCGCGAACTGGCAGCCGATCTCGGGCGACCTGACGCGCAACGACAAGGCACACCAGCCGGTCGCCGGCGGACCCGTGAATCATGACATTTCCGGTGCCGAAAATTTCGACACGATTCTGTCGATTTCCATTGCTCCGACCGATCCCAACGTGATGTGGGTGGGCACGGACGACGGCCTGGTATGGGTGACGAGAGATGGCGGCGGCCATTGGTCGCAGGTAACGCCCAATTTTCCGAAAACGGCACGGCTCGGACGCATCTACCAGATCGGCATCTCGCCCTTCGACGCCGGCACTGCCTATTTGGGAGTGGACGCGCATATGCTCGGCGATGCGCAGCCCTACGTGTTCAAGACCTCGAACTACGGGAAAAGCTGGCAGAGCATCAGCCGCGGTCTTTCGGGCGACCATCCGGTATTTGTCGTGCGCGAGGATCCCAACCACAAGGGATTGCTTGCGCTCGGTACCGATATCGGACTCTATATCTCGCACGACGACGGCGGCCATTGGACGCGGATGACGGCCAACCTGCCGACCATGCCGGTATGGGACCTCAAGTTCACCAAGAGTCCCCACGATCTGGTGCTCGCCACGCATGGCCGCGGCTTCTGGGTCTTCGATAATATCGAGCCCATCGAGCAGTGGTCGGCGGACGTCGCGAAGAGCGACTTCCATTTGTTCTCTGCCTCGCAGGGCATCGAATGGGTGAAATACTTCGGACGTCACATCGGCCCCGCGCCTACCGATTTCGTCGCCCCGAATCCTCCGAGCGGGCCGGTGATTTCCTATTACCTGAAATCTGCCGTAGCAACGGACGGCTCCGGTAAATCCAAGTCTCCGGTGACGATCAAAATAAGCGACGCCGCGGGGAACCCGGTGGCAACTTTCCATGGCCCCGGCAAGGCGGGCATCAACCGCATCGCCTGGAACATGAACTATGACGGCGCCAAACTGCCCAAGTTTCTGAAGACCGAATCTTACTTCGGCGGCGGCGGACCCGATGGTCCGACCGCGTTGCCAGGTACCTATCGGGTAACGGTGACGGCGGGCGGACACAGTGCCGAAGAGCAGTTGCAGGTAACGAGCGATCCGCGTCTCGCGATTTCCATGGATACGCAGGAACGCGCGCTCAAAACCGGCCTCGAATTGCGCAGCGACGTCAATGCTGCGGTCGCGATGCTCGAACGCACGCACACGATGCTCGATATCCTCGGCAATGTGATTGACGATACGGCCGATGCGGCCAAGGGCAGCGACAAGGCGGCGGCGCACGATGCGGCGGTCGGGCTCAAGAAACAGCTCGGCGGGTTTGCGTTACAGATGTTCGATCCGCAGGTACAGTTAAGTGTTCCCGAGGACGACATTCACTATATTTCACGCTTCGGGATGAGGCTGTACGGGACTTATCAGATGGCAGGGCAGATGGGTCCGACGCAGGCGCCGAACGCCGAACAGCAGGGCGTGATCGAGGGGCTGCAGAGTCAGCTCCGGCAGTATCTCGCTATGTTCAACGGGAAGCTCAGCCAGGCCGTACTGAATTACAACCGTATCGCCTACAAGGCCGGCGTGCAGACCCTGCCGGCGGGCGGGCCGGTGACCATTGCACCCGCGGCGGGAGGGACGGCGGCTGCACCGGCCGCCACCTCCGCGAAGAAACGGAAACGGCTCCGGTAAACGCCGCCGACCCTTCGCATAGCATGGAGATGGCGTGAAGCTGCTCAGACTGCCTTCGCATCCGGCGCCGGAAGCTGCGGACGAACATCGCGAGACGGATGACGCCGTGCTGGCGAAATATGCCGCGGTGGGACTCTACCGGCTGGATGTCGCCGGAAAACTGGAACACGCCAACGACAGGCTGGTCCAGATGCTCGGATTTTCCTCGGTGAAGGAGTTGATCGGGGCGCGACGCGATTTCCGCGAAACGCTTTATGCCGATCGCGATTACGCACGGCGGCTGACGGAACTGATCGAACGTGACGGCGGTGCGGAGGGCGTCGAGGTCGAGCTGCGCCGTCGGGACGAAGGCCGCATCTGGGCGTCTGAGACGGTGGCCCAGATTTTCGACGACTCCGGCCGGAAGCTGGGCGAGGTGGGTACGCTTGCCGATGTTTCCAAACGTCACGTCGCCGAGGAGGCCTATGCGCATTCCGAAGAACAATACCGCACGCTTGTCGAACACAGCCAGGACGGCATATTCGTTTCCCGCAACGGCCGCTATCTGTATGTGAATCCGGTTTATGCCCACATGCTGGGCTATGAACCCGAGGAAATGATCGGCGAGGACACCCTGCGTTTCTTTGCGCCTGACGAACATACTCGAATATACCTGCTCAGGGAACAGCGACGCGCCGGCCACTGGGAACGGGCGAGCTACGAGGTCCGTCTGCTCAAGAAGGACGGCGAAACCGAGGTACAGGTCTCGGTCAATTCCGGGCCGATACGCTTTCTGGGCGAAAACGCGAGCACCGGCACGGTGCGCGACATCACCGCGGAACGCGAAGCCACGCGCCAACTCGAAGCGGCGAAGGATCGCTATCGCACAATCGTCGAGTATGCCGTGGTAGGAATTTACCAGAGTAGTCCGGACGGCAAACTGCTCAGCGCCAATCCGGCACTGGTGCGCATGCTCGGATACGAGACGGTGGAGGAGTTCAGGGGCGCCGTCACACATTTGCGCGACCTCTACCTGATCGAAGGCCAGCGCGAAGCCCTGCAGTCGAAGCTTGAAACCGAGGGCAATCTGCGCGGGGAGGAACTGCGCATGCGGCGGCGTGGCGGGAGCGAAGTCTGGTTGTCCGAAACGGCGCGTGTCGTACGCGACAAAACGGGCAAACCTCTCTACTACGAAGGCATGCTGGAGGATGTTTCGGCTCGCAAGGACGCCGAACAGGCGCTTGCACGTTCCGAGTTGCTGTTCCGTACCCTGATCGAAAATGCGCATGTGGGCGTCTTTCTTGTTCGCGAGGGCCGCCTGTCTTACGTCAATCAAGCATTCGCCGGCATGCTGGGCTACCGGGAGGAGGAATTACTCGGCCGTCCGGTCACAAGTCTTGCTGCAGCGGAGTCCGAACATTGCGCCGCGGATTTGTCCCTGCTCGCCGAGGGCAAGGAAAGCAGGATAGAGCGGGAATGTACGTTGATCGCAAGCGACGGCGTGCGGCGCGTGATCGGCGGGATCAGTGCCGCAGTGGCGCGACTGGGGAACGAGTCGGTGATGATCGTCACCGTACGCGATCTCACCGCGCAGAAGGCGATCGAACGCGAGCTGCGTCATCATGCAAGCCACGATCCGCTGACCGGATTGCCCAACCGCAGCCTGTTTCGCGAGCATCTGCTTGCCGCACTCGATGCAAGTCGGCGCGATGGCGTGCAGCGTCATGCCGTGCTGTTTGCTGATCTCGACGCCTTCCGGCTGGTGAACGACAGCCTGGGTCATGCCGAAGGCGATCGCCTGCTGGTGGAGGCCACGCAGCGTTTTCAACAGGCAGCAGGTGCGCAGGATGTGATCTGCCGCTACGGCGGCGGCGAATTTGCGGTGCTCGCCGAAGGCATCACCAATCGGGCCGAAGCGAAAGTGCTTGCCGAGCGGATCGAGGAGAGTTTCGGAAAACCGTTTCGACTGGGCGATCATGAGATTCACGGCCAGGTGACGATCGGCATCGTGCTCTGCGATCCCGATTACGAAAGCCCGGAAGAGGTGCTGCGCGATGCCGATGCCGCCATGGCTACCGGCAAACGCAGCGACGAGACGAAACATGTGTTTTTCGACAGCACCATTCGCAATGCGTCCATGGAACGCTTGCAGATCGAGTCGGCCTTGCGCGCGGGCCTCGCTCGCGGGGAATTCGAGCTGCACTATCAGCCGATCTACGATCTCGCGCGGGATCGGGTGGATTCCTTCGAGGCCTTGCTGCGCTGGCATCATCCCGAGCGCGGACTCCTCGAACCGGATGAGTTCCTGAACATCGCCGAGGAAACCGGGCTGCTGCTGGACATCGGCTGGGAGGGACTCGATGCTGCGCTCGCCGCCTGCGCGGGCTGGCGCGCGGCCGGCGCCGATATTTCGGTGGCGGTCAACCTCTCGAATCAGCAATTCCGCGCCGCACAGTTGCCCGACAGGATTGCGACAGCGCTCCAACGGAGCGGGGTGCCGGCGCATCTCCTGCATCTGGAAATCACCGAGGCGGTGTTCGTTGACAATCCCGCGCTCGCGCGGCGCATGCTCAGGCGCCTGCACGCCTTGGGCATCAAGTTGCACCTGGACGACTTCGGCACCGGCTACTCCTCGCTCTCTTATCTGAGCGAGCTGCCCTTCGACGCCTTGAAAATAGATCGCAGCTTCGTTCAGCAACTGCCGCACGGGCCGCGCGCCCGCGCCATCGTGAGAAGCATCATCATGCTGGCGCGAGATCTCGGGCTCGGCGTCATTGCCGAAGGCATCGAACGCAGCGAGCAGGCTGCCGCGCTGACCGCGATGGATTGCACGCTCGCGCAGGGGCATCTGCTCGGTGCTCCCCTGACGACGGAAGACGCGCTCGCCCTGGTCGAATCCTCCGGCCACTGAGGGTCTCGAAATGATGGCCCGGTAAAAAAACGGGCGGCAGAAACGGGGATCGCTGCTGCGATTTCCGCCATGCCATGCGCATCGCGACCGGGGCAGTCGCTCGCGCGGCTGCTCGGCCGGATCGCGGCGTCCCTTACGCCGGTTGCCCCTGTGGGCGCGAGTCGGCGACAATATAGGCTTCTTTGCCCGGGAATTTCTCATGCCGACTCGCCGCGAACTTGCCAACGCCATCCGCGCGCTGACCATGGATGCCGTGGAGAAAGCCAATTCGGGTCATCCCGGCATGCCGATGGGTATGGCAGACATCGCCGAGGTGCTCTACAACGATTTCCTGCGCCACAATCCGGCGAATCCGAAATGGCCGGGACGCGACCGCTTTCTGCTCTCCAACGGCCACGGCTGCATGTTGCAGTACGCCACGCTGCACCTCTCGGGCTACGCATTGCCGATGAACGAGATCAAAAATTTCCGCCAATTGCATTCGATCACGCCCGGGCATCCCGAGTATGGTCATACGCCCGGCGTCGAAGTCACCACGGGACCGCTAGGCCAGGGTATCGGCAATGCCGTCGGACTTGCGCTTGCCGAGGCGCTGCTGGCCGCGAAGTTCAATCGTCCCGGTCATGAAATTATTGACCATCACACCTACGTTTTCTGCGGCGACGGCTGCCTGATGGAAGGCGTATCGCATGAGGCGGGCTCGCTCGCGGGCACACTCGGCCTCGGCAAACTGATCATGATCTACGACGACAATGGCATCTCGATTGACGGCGAAGTCAAGGGCTGGTTCCGCGACGACAGCGCGAAACGTTTCCAGGCCTACGGCTGGCACACGGTCGGCCCGATTGACGGGCAGGATGGGGAAGCCGTCAAGCAGGCGATCGAAGAGGCACGGGCGGAAACGAAGCGCCCGAGCCTGATCCTTGCACGCACCATCATCGGTTTCGGCGCGCCGGACAAGGAGGGCACGGCGGCGGTGCACGGCAGTGCGCTCGGTGCCGACGAAGTAGCCGCGGCGCGCAAGACGCTCGACTGGAAGTATCCGCCGTTCGAGATTCCCGACGAGATTTATGCCGGCTGGGACGCGCGTGCGCGCGGCGCAAAGTTCGAGGCCGAATGGCGCGAACGTTTCAAGGCCTACGAGAAGGCGCATCCGGAACTGGCTGCCGAACTGCGCCGCCGACTCGACGGGCGTCTGCCCGACAAGTGGGCGGAGACGGCAAAGAAATACATTGCGAAGATCGCGCGCGAAGGCAAGGCGCAGGCGACGCGCAAATCATCCGGTGCGGCGCTTGCCGCCTACCAGCCGGTGCTGCCCGAACTGATCGGCGGCTCGGCCGATCTCACGCCCTCGAACGACACCTGGTTTCCCGATGCGAAGGTCATCAAACCCGGCAAACCCGATGGCGACTACCTGCATTGGGGCGTGCGCGAGTTCGGCATGACGGCGGCGTTGAACGGCATGAACGTGCACGGCGGACTGATCGCCTACGGCGGCACTTTCCTCACCTTTTCCGACTACGCGCGCAATGCCGTGCGGCTTGCCGCACTCGGGAGTTATCCGACGATCCTCGTCTATACGCACGACTCGATCGGCCTCGGCGAAGACGGACCAACGCACCAACCGGTGGAACAGCTCGCCAGCCTGCGC
This sequence comes from uncultured Gammaproteobacteria bacterium, assembly GCA_963843735.1. GTDB lineage: Bacteria > Pseudomonadota > Gammaproteobacteria > JAKDMP01 > JAKDMP01 > CAWJLN01. The sequence goes on along the minus strand of CAWJLN010000005.1, from coordinate 196,718 downwards.
GCGATACCGGGGCTTACGCTGTGGCGGCCGGCCGACGACGTGGAAACGGCGGTTGCCTGGCAGGATGCGATCGAGCGGCGCGACGGCCCGACTCTGTTCGCGCTCACGCGCCAGTCGGTGCCGCATTACGAACGCAGCGACGAACAGGTGGCGGCGATCCGCCGCGGCGGCTACGTGCTGCACGAACCCGAGGAGACGCCGACCGCGCTCATCATCGCTACCGGCTCCGAGGTTGGACTCGCGATGGAGGCGGCAAAATCGCTAGCCGGCGAGGGCACGCCGACGCGCGTCGTGTCCATGCCCTGCGTCGAACTCTTTCTCGCGCAGGATGCGGATTGGCGCGAAGCGGTGCTGCCGCGTTCGATCCGCGCCCGTGTCGCGGTGGAGGCCGGCATCGCCATGCCCTGGCACCGCTTCGTCGGCGACACGGGACGCATTGTGAGCCTGGAGCGTTTCGGCGAATCGGCGCCGGGCGCGGAAGTCTTCGACGAGCTGGGCTTTACGCGCGCGCATGTGACGGCCGCGATGCGCGAAAGCATCGCCGCGGCGGCATAGGAGCGGGCCAGGCCCGCAACGAGAGGCAAGCAAGGTTTTCGCGGGCATGGCCCGCTCCTACTTAAACAGGTATTAAGGAGAACGAAAAAATGATCAAGGTCGCAATCAACGGCTACGGACGCATCGGCCGCAACATCCTGCGCGCGCTCTACGAAGGGGGACGACGCGACGATCTCGAAGTGGTCGCGCTCAACGATCTCGGCGACGCCGAGACCAATGCGCATCTCACCCGTTACGATTCGGTGCACGGGCGTTTCCCGGGCGAGGTGCGCGTGGAAGGCGGAAGCCTCGTGGTCAACGGTGACGCGATCCGCGTTTGCGCCGAACGCGATCCAGCGAAGCTGCCCTGGGGGAAGCTCGGCGTGGATCTGGTGCTCGAGTGCACGGGTCTGTTCACGAAGCGCGAACAGGCCGGGCAGCATCTCAAGGCGGGTGCAAAAAAGGTGCTGCTGTCGGCGCCGGCGAAGGACAAGGTGGATGCGACGATCGTTTACGGCGTGAACCACGATGTACTCGATCCCGAAAAGCACACGATCGTTTCCAACGGTTCCTGCACCACCAACTGTCTCGCACCGATTGCACAGGTCGTACATAAGCTTGCAGGCATCGAGGGCGGCATCATGAATACGGTGCACGCATTCACCAACGATCAGAACCTGCTCGACGTCTATCACAAGGATTTGCGCCGTGCGCGTGCCGCGACCATGAGCATGATTCCCACCTCGACCGGCGCGGCCAAGGCGATCGGGCTTGTGCTGCCGGAACTGGACGGTAAGCTCGACGGCTTCGCGATCCGCGTGCCGACGCCGAACGTTTCCTTCGTGGATTTGTCGGTGCTTACCGAGCGTGAAGTGAAAGTGGAAGACGTGCATCACGCCATGCGCGAGGCGGCGAACGGACGACTCAAGGGGATTCTCGGCTATAACACCGAACCGCTCGTCTCCATAGATCTCAATCATAATCCACATTCCTCGATCTATGAATCGAGTCTCACCAAGGTCAGGGGTCGGCTTCTCAAGGTCTGTTCCTGGTACGACAACGAGTGGGGTTTTTCCAACCGCATGCTGGATACCGCGGCCGCCATGTTCGGCAAATAGGCTTTGTGTTGAAGACACTTTCCGGATTCGATCTCAAGGACAGGCGCGTGCTTATGCGCGTGGATTTCAATGTGCCGCTCAAGGACGGCGAGATTGCGAGTGACGCGCGCATCCGCGCCGCGCTGCCGGGCATCCGCAGTGCGCTCGAAGGCGGCGCCAGGTTGATGCTCATGTCTCACCTCGGACGTCCGGAGGAGGGCAAACCCGAGGCGAAGTATTCGCTCAAACCGGTGGCGGCGAAACTGGGCGAACTGCTCGGTGCCGAGGTGCCGTTGGTTGCGGATTATCTGGACAATGCACCGAATCCCGAACCGGGCCACGCGGTACTGCTCGAAAACGTGCGTTTCAACAAGGGCGAAAAGGCCGACGACGAGACGCTTGCAAAACGTTACGCGGCGCTCTGCGATCTCTACGTCATGGACGCCTTTGGCAGCGCGCATCGTGCGCAAGCCTCGACGCACGGCGTCGCGCTTGCGGCCCCCGCCGCCTGCGCCGGCCCATTGCTTGCCGGCGAACTCGAAGCGCTCGGGCGTGCGCTTGAGAATCCGCAACGACCACTCGCGGCGATTCTCGGCGGCTCCAAGGTTTCCGGCAAGCTTGAAGTGCTGAATGCACTGGTCGAACGCTGCGATACCTTGATTGTCGGCGGCGGGATCGCCAACAGTTTCCTCTTTGCCACCGGTCATGCCGTCGGTCGTTCGCTGTGCGAACCGGACCTGGCGGACGAGGCAAGGGCGATTCTCAGGCGCGCGCAGGAACGTGGCGTAAAATTTCCGCTGCCGAGCGATGTTGTTGTCGCAGCGAGGCTTGCAGAGAACGCCGAGGCGGATGTGAAGCCGATTGAAGAGGTCGGCGACGAGGACATGATTCTCGACATCGGACCCAATACGGCGGCTGCCTATCGCGCGGCGCTCAAGGATGCCGCCACCATTGTCTGGAACGGTCCGCTCGGCGTGTTTGAATACGGGCAGTTCGCCGAGGGCACGCGCGCACTTGCCGAGGCGGTTGCCGCGAGTGGAGCGTTTTCAATTATCGGCGGCGGTGACACGATTGCGGCACTCGACAAGTTCGGCATGCGCGAGCGCGTGAGCTACATATCCACCGGCGGCGGCGCCTTCCTGGAATTCATCGAAGGCAAGACGCTGCCCGCGGTTGCCGCCTTGGAGTCGCGTGCGCAGCGCTGAAAAAAATCCCGTCGTGCGGCGCACGAAAATTGTCGCGACCCTGGGTCCTGCTAGCGATCGCGGCGATGAACTGGCGCGCATGATCGCGGCGGGCGTGGACGTAGTGCGCCTGAACTTTTCCCATGGCGAACACAGTGAACAGCGCAGGCGAGTCGCCGCCGTGCGTGCCACTGCGAAAGAGCAGGGCCGCGATGTCGGCGTGCTGATGGATCTGCAAGGCCCCAAGATACGTATTCAGTGTTTTCGCGACGGCGAGATCGAACTGTGCGAGGGCGATATTTTCACGCTGGATGCCTCGCTCGCGCCGGATGCGGGCGACGCTCTGCATGTCGGCGTGAGTTACAAGAATCTGCCGCGTGATGTGAATGCCGGCAACGTTTTGGTGCTGGGCGATGGCGAGATCATGCTCGAAGTACAGACGATCGAGGGGCCGCGCATAGGCTGCAAGGTGCTTGCGGGCGGCGTTCTTTCCGATCACAAGGGACTCAACCGGCGCGGCGGCGGCCTGTCGGCCGAAGCGTTGACAGACAAGGATCGCGAAGACATCAGGATTGCCGCCGAACTCGAATGCGACTATCTCGCCGTTTCCTTTCCGCGTCATGCGAGCGATGTTGAACAAGCACGCCGTCTGCTGCGCCAGGCGGGCGGCGAGGGCGCAATCGTCGCCAAGATCGAGCGCGCCGAGGCGGTGGAAAACCTCGATGCGATCCTTCTCGCAAGCGATGCGGTGATGATCGCACGCGGCGATCTCGCGGTCGAAATTGGCGATGCGTTGCTGCCCGGCGTGCAAAAACGCATCGTGCGCCATGCGCGCGAGCACAACACCGCCATCATCGTCGCCACCCAGATGATGGAGTCCATGGTCACGAGTCCGGTACCGACCCGCGCCGAAATACTCGATGTCGCCAACGCCGTTCTCGACGGCACCGATGCGGTGATGTTGTCGGAGGAGACCGCCGTAGGCAGGCACCCCGCGAAAGTGGTCGAGGCGATGGCGCGTGTGTGCCTCGGGGCCGAGGAAGAGCCGCCCGCGGATCGTCATCGCCACGGTACGGACGGATATTTCATGCGTGTGGACGAGACGATCGCGAACGCCGCCATGTACATTTCACGCCATCTCGATCTGCGCGCACTGGTCGCGCTTACCGAGAGCGGCACCACTGCGCTTTACATGTCGCGCCTGCGCAGCGGCATCCCCATTTACGCCCTCACGCCGCATCAGGCGACGCGCCGACGCATGACGCTTTACCGCGGCGTGTATCCGGTTCCCTTCGACGGACGCGACGAATCCGATGGCGATGAACTGCACGAGGCGGTGGCAACGCTCGCGAAACGCAAGGCGGTCGGACCGGACGATCTTATCCTCATCACTCACGGCAAGTTTCGCGGGGTTGCAGGCGGCACCAACAGCCTGCATCTCGTGCGCGTAGGCGACATCCTGAATTCGCGTTAAGAGAAGGTTTCTCTCTCCCTCTACCCTTGCGGGGGAGGGTTGGGGTGAGGGGTTTCAGGACGACACGAAAAAAATTTTCGGGAAAATGCATAATTCCCGAAATTTTCTGCTATAGTCCAAATGAAGGGATTTACACCAGCAGCATTGCGTCGCGATGATGTGTGAAAGATGTGCTTCATTGGGGCGCTTCGTCATGGGAGGCGAAGACAATGACGCACATAATTTCTTTCTTTATCAAGCAACCACGCGGACAAGCTGAGTTTTTTTCTTATGCGCCGCATCGTCGGCGGCGCTTCGTCGCACTTCTGTTCCTTCTGCCCGTGACCACCTTCTGCGCGGCACCGCAGGCATTCGCCGCGGTCGGCGCAATCGGTGGCGGTTTCTCGGTTACGCCGATGGGCCAGGCCGCCTACACGATTCCCTTGCCCGCGCCGGGCGGTGCGGGCGGGCTTGCACCGCAACTCTCGCTCGTCTATGCGAGCGGTTCGGGACCGGGGCTCCTCGGCTGGGACGCCACCGTGGGCGGTCTTTCCGTCATCAATCGGTGTCCTCCGAGCTGGCCGTACGACGGTGCGACGGCGCCGCCGAGTCTGACCAACGGAGACCTGGGAGATCGCTTCTGCATTGATGGCATGGAGTTGAGCGCATCGAGTGGAACGTACGGATCCGATGGGACGAAATATGCGACCACCCCCAGCGCCCACCTGAAAGTAACCTCTCACACTACAGACGATTCGGTCGGGTCCGAATGGTTCGAGGTGAAGCGCCCGGACGGCAGCACCTGGGAGTACGGACACCAATTCAACTCAGCGGTGGAAGCCGTCAACGCATCCGGCACTTGGGTAGATCGCGTGTGGGCACTCGACCAGATTGAGGACGCGAGCGGCAACGTCGTGACTTTCCATTACACGCAGCCGGGTGGAATGGGTGCGCTTTATCTCAGCGAGGTGGACTGGGGCGGAAACATTGATGCGGGTACGAGCGCCGATCACAGCCTGGTGTTCGGCTACGATACCGTAGGTGCCGACGCCACCTTTTACCGCTATCTCGTTGACAACGAGATCATACGAAATCAGCGGCTTTCGGAGATTTCCCTCGAATACAACGGCGCGACGAAGATGACTTGGACGCCAAGCTATCTTCCCGATGACCAGGGCTCGAACCGCAGCCGTATCGCGAGCCTCACCGAGTGCGCCGGAAGTGACTGCCTGCCGGCGACCATTTTTCAGTGGCAGCAGGGCACGCCCGGTTACGGGACGGCGCAGAATACCGGGCAGGCGGGTCCGGCGAACGCCGACACCTTCGCCGCCGACGTCAACGGCGACGGCCTCGATGACCTGATTTACGACCGTGCTAACGTCTGGCGCGTGCGTTTCGGTACGGCATCCGGCGGCTTCGGCAGTGAACATTCCACGGGCGTTTCCGCGAGTCTCGACCCCGACTGGGGGCAGTCGGTTCATTACCAACCGGGCGTCGCCGATCAGATTCTGGTGGCGAAAAATTACGGTGGTACCGCCCGTTGGACAGTCGTCGCCTGGACGGGAAGCGGTTTCGCCGTGAGCAACACCGGTGTCGCGGTCTCCGGGCAGGCCGTGGCGGCGGATGTGGACGGTGACGGTTACGACGATCTCGTCACCTACGACGCTCAGACGGTTTACGTGCGTTTGAACGCCGCGCGCAGCGCAAGTCCCGGCTTCGGTGCGGCGCAAGCCGCCTATACCTTCGTCGGCAACACGGAGACCATAACCGGGTTTCGCGGCGTGGGCCAGGCGGCCGCCCGCAGTTCGAGCCGCAGCCTGCACTTGAGCCTCACCGAAGACGGCGTGATTATCCGCGTTCATCACTACGAAGAAATCTGTCCTAGCGGGCCTTGTCACACGTTCGAGAATTGGTACGATGAGGCACTGACCTGGGTGAATGGTGCGCTTGATCTGTATGAGAAGTTTGCCCTTACTCTTAACAGTGCCGATGCGGACAAGGGCGAGGTGGTGCCGCTCGACGTAAACGGCGACGGACAGACGGACTTGGTGCTTTCCGGCACGGCGACGTTAATGCTCAACACCGGGAGCGGTCTCGATCTGGTGGCCTACGGCTCAAGCACGAGCGGACTATCGCTGGACAGTTCTGTCGCCGTGGACTACAACGGGAACGGCCGCGACGACCTTCTGGTGCCGGGCGGCAGCGGCGACTGGATGCTCCTCGCCTCGACCGGCACGGGGCTCGCGGCGCCCGTGGATACCGGCGTTGCGGCTGGCGCCTTCGGCGCCTCTCCCGTCGTTACCGACAGCGAGGGACGCATGCTCGACGACCTTGTCGGCGTGAACGGCTCGGGCGACATCGAACTCGCCCTGCACCAGGGGCGTATCCGGGTCTGATTGGCGCAGGTCACCGATGGACTCGGCAATTATCACAGCCTGAATTGGGCACCGCTTTCGGACACGAGCGCCGTCCAGGCGACACTTTCGGTTCCCGACGGCTTCGAGCGCACGCGCCGTGGTTTCTACTTGATTGCAAGCGATGAGCACAACGACGGCGCCGGCGGGAGCTACACCGTGAGCCGCAGCTACGATACGCCGCTCTTGCGCTTGGGCGTGGACGAAACGGTGCGCCGCATCGTTAACTGGAAATTTGTGGATTTTACGGTTGCGCAGGCGGGCGTGGGCTTTACCGGCATCCGCCGGACAATCGCAACTGACAGCCGTACCGGCGATACCGAGACGAATGACTACGGGTTCGCCCAATTCGAGAATGGAGTGTTGACATCGAGCACACTCGCACAGGCCAACGGGAAAAAAATCCGGAGCGACCAATATCAATACAACGGCTTGACGCAAGGCGGGACGCTGACGTCCAACAACCGGACGACGACCTATTACGACCAAAGCGTTCAGGGCGATCAGGCGCTCTACACCGTCGCCCGCGACTACGGCTATGATGAAGACGCAGTGCCGAACGACATCACTGTGACCACTACCGACGCGGCGAACGGCGACACTTGGGTGCAAGAGACGGTGCTCGATACGATATCGAGCTACCCCAACGGCGGCCACTCATGCTATGGCCTCGTGACATCGGCCACGGTCACCGACACCCTGCCCTTGGGCGAGAGCGCGACCCGCGAGACCACCTATGTACCCGATCTTCCGAATTGCCGCTACACCGGTTTTACGGCTGCTGCCAATGAGGCAACGGCGCTGCAAACGACGACCGCACTTGCCTATGGCAGCTTCGGCAACGTGATTCAGGCCACCGTCACTGGGCACAATGCTGGCGGCAGCGCGATGCCTGTGCACACGACGCACTACGGCTACGACGCTCAGGGCGAGTTCCAAACCAGTATGACCGATGCGCTCGGCGAGGTAACCGGCTACGTTTGGGATGCTGCGCGTGGGCTCAAGACCTCGCAGACCGCTCCCAACGGCACGACGGCGAGCTATACTTACGATGGTTTCGGACGACTCACCCAAACCACCTATCCGTCGGGTGCTTATCAGACCCAGGGCTGGCAGGCATGCACCGGCACCGATTGCGCTTTCGCAGCATACGAGATTGCGGGCCAGTTGCACGAGGCAGGAGGTGCCCTGGCGGGCACCTGGCAGCAGAACTACGACAGCTTCAACCGTCTGGTCGCAAGCGCGAACAGGCTCGAGCTGGTACAGCCCAACGATGGCTGGGCGTGGTCGGAGCGCAGCTACGACGCGCAGGGACGAATCGCCGGTAGCAGTGCGCCACATTACGGGAGCGGCAACGATCCTTCGCTGTGGACGACCTACACCTACGGCGACCCGCTTGGACGGGTGACGGAGGTGCAGACGCCGGTGGCGGGCGGTGGCACTGCGAGCACCACCTACAGTTATCCCGGTTTCCTGACGAAAATCACCGATCCCAAGGGCAAACTCACCAAGATAACGAAAAATCCCCTCGGCCAGACCCTCTCCGTCGTGGATGCCGCGGGAACGACCACCTCTTACGTCTACACGCCGTTTGCGCAAATATCGTCCGTGAGCACACCCGCGGGCTTAACCACCGTGAACTACGATGGCGCCGGGAATCGCACCGGGATCGTCCCGCCCGATCTGGGCAGTATGACGTTCGAGAACGACTCTTTCGGCGAAGTGACGAAGAAGACCAATGCGGTGAATGAGGTGACGAACTACGACTACGATAAACTGGGCCGCATGACGGCCGAGAGCTTCCCCGGCGACACGGGCGAGAACAACACCTGGAGCTATGCGGCTTCCGGCAACGCCGCCGGGCGGCTCACCGGCGAGACCAAGGCCAACGGCTACAGCCGGACCCTCGCCTACAACGCGCTCGGCGAACCCATTACCGACACCGAGACCTTCGGCGGCACGGCCTGGAGCATGAGCTATGGCTACGACACGCTCGGGCGGGTGCAGACGCTCACCTATCCCGCAACCGCGGCGGCGCGCCCGCTCAAACTCGGCTATGCCTATTTCGGCACCACCGGCGTGCTGCACACAGTCAGCGACGCCAACAGCGGCACCGTGTACTGGCAGGGCGACGGGGCGGTGAGTGCCTGGGGCGGGGCGCAGGACTGGGCGCTGGGCAACGGCATAGACGTTCAGCGTGCACAGGACCCGGGTATCGGCGCGGTGACCTCCGTCATGGCCGGGCCGAACCACAGCGCCTCGCGGGTGAGCCTCGCCTGGGGTTACGACACGCTCGGCAATACCGAGAGCACGATGGACCTGGTGACAGGAGTGACCCGCACGCTGAGCTACGACGGGCTCTCGCGCCAGACCGAATCCCTGATCCACAATGCGAGCGGGGATCATCCCTATACCGCCTCCTACAACGACACCGGCAACATCACCAGCCGCACTGGTGTGGGGAGCTATCACTACACCGGACCCCAGCCGCATGCCGTGACCCAGATCACGTCGGGGCAGACGAGCACGAACTACGGCTACGACAATGCCGGACGGATGAACACAGGCGGCACCTGGAACCAGATCCAGTGGAACCATGCGGGACGGGCAACGCAGATACAAGGCAGCCAGACCACGAATCTCGCCTACGGCAGCGACGGCGACCTGCTGCAAACCACCGCAGGCGGCACGACGACCCGCTACTTCGGCAAACTGTTCATGAAGGTGGGCGATAATTGGCGCGAGCGCATCGTCGCCAACGGCGAAGTGATTGCCATCGTCAACGTCACCAGCACCGGCTACGTCACCACCAACTATATGGTGCACGACAACCTCGGCAGCCCCGCAGTCATCCTCGATGCGAGCGGCAACCTTGCGGCGCGCTTCGCCTGGGACGCCTGGGGCGATCTGGTGAATCCGACAAAGGGCTACGGAACCGACCCCGGCGCCAGCACCAAGGAGACGCTGACGACCATCGGCTACACCGGCCACGAGATGCTGTGGAATCAAGGGTTGGTGCACACCTGGGCGCGTCTTTACAACCCCGCGATCGGGCGCTGGCTCAGCCCCGATCCCACCGTGCCGAACGCTTACAACGGCCAGAGCCTCAACCGCTACAGCTACGTGCTCAATAATCCGTTGAGCGCGACCGATCCGCTGGGCCTTGCTTGTTCCGGTAGCAGTACCGGGCTGGTTTTCTGCACACCAACCGTGGAGATAGATTTGCCACCGATGGTAGTAACAGCGGGTCGCATTGACACAGCAGGTACCGGGGGTTTTTGGAATGCGCCGTCTACGGGTGTGGGCTCGGGAGGAGGGTCAGGCAACTACAGCGGCCCTAACCCTCCCGGGCCGCGGAGGGATAATTCGGGTCAGAGCAAGAAAAATGGTTGCGGTTCTAAAACGACACCTTTTGGTGCTCCGCCACCTGCTGCCGGTGCTGCTCCAGCCAATCCTAATTCTGGAGATGGGGGTCCTAGCGCTTTACAGTTGGCGAATACAGGCGCTGAGGTTGTTGGGGGATTCGCAGCAGCAGGTGGCGTCGCCGGTGCTGTGCTTGCACTATCTGATGCGGCAGGAGGAACCGGCATCGCTGGTGGCGCAGTGCTGTTATCTGCTGGTTGGGGTGGGCTCGCTGTTGGCAGCATTATTGGCGGGGGAGTCGGTGTTGTGGTTGTGGGAGTCGGAATCGGCGGCTATCTACTTTATAAGCATTTCTCTGGCAGTAAGCCCTCTCCGACGACTACTCCAGAAACTAACGCTGCTGGCGCCTGCCCGGAGGGGCAATGAAAGAGTTCTTGCGAAAAGGATTGAAGTTCCTTAATCAGCCTTTTTCATGGGGTATTAAGGCACGTCGGAATCTATATGTGGTTGGTGCAATTTTTTTTGGGGTCTTCGGTGGCGGCATATTCATCGCCGTTGTGTACGGCAACTGGCGTCCATTGCCTCCATGGTGGTTTTCGCTTTTCCTGGTGGCTATTAGCGCTTTAGGCGGGCTGGTATGGTCAGCATTAATGTGGAGATTCTACTTTGCGCCGTCAAGAACACGTAAAGAAAAGTAGAAATCGTGAAAATTAGCGTGGCCGCGGGCAACGTCAACAGCGTCGGCTACACCACCACCGACTACATGGTCCACGACAACCTCGGCAGCCCCGCGGCAATCCTCGATGCGAGCGGCAACCTCGCGGCGCGCTTTGCCTGGGACGCCTGGGGCGAGATGGTCAACCCGGCGACGGGTACGGGAACCGACCCCGACGCGAGCAACAAAGAGGCACTGACGACGATCGGCTACACCGGCCACGAGATGCTGTGGAATCAAGGGTTGGTGCACACCTGGGCGCGTCTTTACAACCCCGCGATCGGGCGCTGGCTCAGCCCCGATCCCACCGTGCCGAACGCCTACGACGGCCAGAGCTTCAACCGCTACAGCTACGTGCTCAACAATCCCCTCAGCCTGTGGGATCCGTTGGGGCTGTCGGGGGATAGTAGTAGCTGTGATCCTGGCGAGACGTGTTTACCGAAGATGGTTGTTGTGGCCCCTCCCTGTCCGATGGGTTACGTTCGCGCGGGAGGGGAATGCGAGCCCGGCCCGTCGCTTTATGAACAAATTTTTGAAATGTTCAACCATCCAGGTTACGGCAGTCCCTCCATACGTCGTGATGAACTTCAACTATCGATAAAACCTTCAGCGATGTGTTTGGGGAATATCGCTCAGAGTAACGTATTGAGTGGTGGGCAAGTACAAGTATCAGGAGGGGTGGATTCCGTAACAATTACAGGTTATGGACCAGGCAATAGTTTTTCTATTGAGGCGCGTATAGGTGGAAGCCTTCCTTCTCGTCTAAACAATTTGGGCGATATTCAGCATTCTAACAGCGGAGCCACTTATCAGGCTAGCGCCATTGGAACGTTTGCAACCTATGACAACCAGGGAAATATCCATGTATTGAATATTTATCAATCAATAGCAATGGGCAATCAAGCGCTCATGGAACGTTTGTCCGTGACTGGAAACGTATCTCTGAGTCAGGAACTTGCAACGTACGGGGGTAAGAATGCACCAGCAAACTATGCATCAAACATAGCATCTTCTGCTGGCGTTTCTGGAAGTGACACATTCAATAGCCTGTCGCCGACTCAACAGGCGGCTGTCGTGCAGGCATTGATCAACAGCGAGGGATCAGTTGCTGCCAATGTCGCATGTGCCACCTCAGGAGGTAACTGAGATGAACAATTCATGGCGACCTCGCATTAGTTTTCTCGCTGTTTTTTTAGTGGTCATCGGACTTATTTTCGTTCATAAAACACTGGCCAGAGGACTAACATATTCCGATGCGAAACATTGTATTGCTGTGCGCAGAGGTTCTGAGTATCCCATGCAATCAGCTCCATTACCTTTGATACTGCAGGGAAAGATAGAAAAAGTGTACAGCTTCGGGCCACCTGGATACGGCGAGGCGCCCCGTACCGATCGCAAGGACTTACGTTATCTCCTGCGGCTCGATAAACCGATTAATATTTGTTATTTTGGGAAGCCATACTCGCTCTACAAAAATATTACTGTTCTGGGTGACGTCAATAACAATTTTTTTGCTGACCAAAGAATTAAAGCATCAGGCGTTATCTGGGAGCCGGATACGGCAGAAGCAGCGATCCCGGGCGCGCATTTCAACCTTGATCTTACGCAGGTCTGTCTTATGAATGATGGCGTGAACGGTGGGAAGTCAAAATGCCAGTCACCTCCGCCGCCGCTGTGGGAAACGGGAGCAAAGGCGCCACCGATTTCGGTAACTCGGGCGCTCAATCCCGGCGCAGTCGGAAAGGTTTCCGAGGTGATTGACAGTACGGGGGCATCGGTCTTCCGGATGCCTCCGCATGAAGGGTAATCCCCCCGGAAAGTAGCGGAGATCAGAAGTAGAATTTTCTCTTAACGGAATGAGGAGGTTCTACGTGAAGAAGTCTCGATTCAGCGACAGTCAGATCATGAGCATTTTGAAGCAGGCCGAGGCGGGTACGCCGGTGGCCGAGCTATGCCGGGAGCACGGCATGAGCGGTGCGCTGTTCTACCGCTGGCGGGCGAAGTACGGGGGGATGGACGCCTCGCTGATGCGCCGTCTCAGGGAGTTGGAGGAGGAGAACCGGCGGCTGAAGAAGATGTACGCCGAGGAGCGGCTCAAGGCGGAGATTGTGAGCGAGGCGCTCACAAAAAAATGGTGAGGCCATCTCGGCGCCGCGAGATGGCCAGGCAAGCGGTTAAGAGACGAGGCGTAAGCATTCGGGCGGCGTGTGCGGCCTTTGCGCTGAGCGAGACCTGCTACCGCTACGAACCCAAGCACTCAGAGGAGAATGGCGAGATCGCCGAGTGGCTGATCCGCTTGACGCACAATCAGAGGAACTGGGGCTTCGGGCTGTGCTTTCTGTATCTGAGGAACGTCAAGGGCTACGGCTGGAACCACAAGCGGGTGTATCGGATCTATCGGGCGCTGGAACTGAACCTGCGCATCAAGCCGAGAAAGCGCCTGGTGCGCGAGAAGCCCCAAGCCCTGGCCGTACCACAAGCGATCAACGCGGTCTGGTCCATGGACTTCATGCACGATCAGCTCGCCGACGGGCGCAGCTTGCGCCTGTTCAACGTCATTGACGACTACAACCGCGAGGGTCTCGGCATCGAGGTCGGCTTCTCGCTGCCTGCCGCGCGGGTAATCCGTGCTCTGGAGCGGATCATCGAATGGCGAGGTGCACCGCGGGCGATCCGCTGCGACAACGGCCCCGAATACATCAGCGGGGAGTTGCTCGCCTGGGCGCGCAAGCGCGCCATCCGCATCGACTACATCCAGCCCGGCAAACCGCAGCAAAACGCCTACATCGAGCGCTACAACCGCACCGTGCGCTACGACTGGCTCGCCCATTACCTGTTCGACACCATCCACGAGGTGCAGGCGTTCGCTACCCGCTGGCTGTGGACGTATAATCACGAGCGGCCCAATATGGGCCTCGGTGGCGTGACACCCATGCAGAAGTTGGCCATGGCGGCCTAAACCCTACTTCTGACCACCGCTAAATATGGGGGGATTACCCTTCACCTATAAAGTGAGCGCTAAAAAAGCGTCAGCGGCGGCACGACGACCCGCTACTTCGGCAAACTGTTCATGAAGGTGGGCGACGCCTGGCGCGAGCGGATCGTCGCCAACGGTGAAGTGGTCGCCATCGTCAACGTCAACAGCGTCGGCTACACCACCACCGACTACATGGTGCACGACAACCTCGGCAGCCCGGCGGCAATCCTCGATGCGAGCGGCAACCTCGCGGCGCGCTTCGCCTGGAACGCCTGGGGCGAGATGGTCAACCCGCAGACCGGGATCGGTCCCGATCCGCAGGCCTCCACCAAGGAGGCGCTGACCACCATCGGCTACACCGGCCACGAGATGCTGTGGGCACAAGGGCTGGTGTACACCTGGGCGCGACTGTATGATCCCGGCATAGGGCGCTGGCTCAGCCCGGATCCCACCGTGCCCAACGCCTACAACGGGCAATCGTTCAACCGCTACAGCTACGTGCTCAACAATCCCCTCAGTCTGTGGGATCCGTTAGGGTTGGATGAGGATCCCACGCTTCCGGGACCTTGCACCGTTGATTTGTGTGTGACTTGCCCAACTGATGGTCCCGCTATCTGTTGATCGCTGTGTCCGGGCGGTACATCCCCGGTTCCCAGCGGCCGCGCACCGGGGGCATATGATTGTGGATCCTCCGGTCCGGGTGGCATATCACCCGTGGGAGGAGGTGGTAGCGGCTCGGGAGCAGGAGGTGGCGGCGGTCCTGGCGGGTTTGGCAAGAACAGCAGCAACAATGATAATTCGAGCCAGAAAAATCCTTGCGGGTCAGGGACGCCCCCTTTTGGTGCTCCGCCACCTGCTGCCGGTGCTGCTCCAGCCAATCCTAATTCTGGAGATGGGGGTCCTAGCGCTTTACAGTTGGCGAATACAGGCGCTGAGGTTGTTGGGGGATTCGCAGCAGCAGGTGGCGTCGCCGGTGCTGTGCTTGCACTATCTGATGCGGCAGGAGGAACCGGCATCGCTGGTGGCGCAGTGCTGTTATCTGCTGGTTGGGGTGGGCTCGCTGTTGGCAGCATTATTGGCGGGGGAGTCGGTGTTGTGGTTGTGGGAGTCGGAATCGGCGGCTATCTACTTTATAAGCATTTCTCTGGCAGTAAGCCCTCTCCGACGACTACTCCAGAAACTAACGCTGCTGGCGCCTGCCCGGAGGGGCAATGAAAGAGTTCTTGCGAAAAGGATTGAAGTTCCTTAATCAGCCTTTTTCATGGGGTATTAAGGCACGTCGGAATCTATATGTGGTTGGTGCAATTTTTTTTGGGGTCTTCGGTGGCGGCATATTCATCGCCGTTGTGTACGGCAACTGGCGTCCATTGCCTCCATGGTGGTTTTCGCTTTTCCTGGTGGCTATTAGCGCTTTAGGCGGGCTGGTATGGTCAGCATTAATGTGGAGATTCTACTTTGCGCCGTCAAGAACACGTAAAGAAAAGTAGAAATCGTGAAAATTAGCGTGGCCGCGGGCAACGTCAACAGCGTCGGCTACACCACCACCGACTACATGGTCCACGACAACCTCGGCAGCCCCGCGGCAATCCTCGATGCGAGCGGCAACCTCGCGGCGCGCTTCGCCTGGGACGCCTGGGGCGATCTGGTGAATCCCAACACAGGCATTGGCGCCGATCCGCAGGCGAGCACCAAGGAAGCCCTGACCACGCTCGGCTACACCGGCCACGAGATGCTGTGGGCACAAGGGCTGGTGTACACCTGGGCGCGACTGTATGATCCCGGCATAGGGCGCTGGCTCAGCCCGGATCCCACCGTGCCCAACGCCTACAACGGGCAATCGTTCAACCGCTACAGCTACGTGCTCAACAATCCGTTGAGCGCGACCGATCCGCTGGGCCTTGCTTGTTCCGGTAGCAGTACCGGGCTGGTTTTCTGCACACCAACCGTGGAGATAGATTTGCCACCGATGGTAGTAACAGCGGATCGCATTGACACAGCAGGTACCGGGGGTTTTTGGAGTCCCCGATAGGGGATCAGTAAACCCCCCGGCTTTAGCCGGCGGACAGGTCGGCTAGGTTATGCTGAGGAGATGGAGGATTATAAGCGCGGGAGCCACACGGTGTGGGACTGCAAGTACCACCTGGTGTGGACGACGAAGTACCGATATCAGGTACTGGGCGGGGAAGTAGGAGAGCGCTGCCGGGAGTTGCTGCGCGAGATAGCGCGGGCGAAGGAGATGCGCATCTATGCGGGGGCGATCAATCGGGATCATGTGCACATGCTGATAGGGATACCGCCGTATCTATCGGTATCGCGGGCGGTGCAGTACATGAAGGGCAAGAGTTCGCACAAGCTTCTGACGGAGTTTGCGCGGCTGAGGAAGCGGTATTGGGGACAGCACCTGTGGGCGCGAGGCTACTGGGTATGCACGAGCGGGAACGTGACCGACGAGGTGTGGCACCGTTACATCGAGGAGCAGAAGCCGCCGGAGCCTGACGATGACTTTCAGGTTGTGTAGTCGGCCGCATGGCCGACCGATCCGGCTTTCAGCCGTAATCCGAAGCCACCGGCTTTAGCCGGTGGAGTGTTCACAATGCGCCGTCTACGGGTGTGGGCTCGGGAGGAGGGTCAGGCAACTACAGCGGCCCTAACCCTCCCGGGCCGCGGAGGGATAATTCGAATCAGCCGAAGAAAAATTCTTGCACTGCAGCGCAGCAAAAAGCCGCTGAGCTGGCGAGGAGCTTGGAGCAAGTTTCTAAACTTGCCAGTGGTATTACAATTGCGGGCGGCATAGGGCTTGGCCTTTCCGCTGCTGGAGAAATACCTAGTGCGGGCGCGGATACAGAGGCCACGGTTGGTTTTGCGGCTATAACTGGGTTTAGCTCGTTAGTGGGCTCTGCTACAGGTGCATTGGCAGCGGGATTAAACTCTTTTGCTGCAGGAAATTTAAATGCCTTAAACACCTTTAGCGTGAACCAAGTTCTTGCTCTTGGTGCACGATTGATTTCTAGTAATATCCCGGTCGTTCAGGATTTTGGAGAGGCGATCGCGAGTTTGGCAGAGCAAGCGTTAGGTATTGTGAACGCGGCGCAGGAGGCCTGTCAGTGATAAAGCCTGATCCTGATCGTATAAAGTGGTATGGTCTATTTGTGCTTGCTACTCTTCTGATTGTATGTGCTGGGGTAGCATTCTATGTGTGGCCCAATAATTTTCCGATTCGTTTAATCGGATTGTTACTGATGCTAGTTAGTGTCTACCTGTTTATGAAATCTAGAATTTATAGACGACCGCACTTTTCAGTTTCCGACAATGAAAATACGCATGTCAAGGCAGCTAAACGCCATCCCAGTCCCCTAATGTGGGCAGTGGGCGTAGTCTTGATTGTGGCATGGGGGCTGTCTTTCCTGTATTTAGACATGGATGCTATTGATGGCTATCACGATGTATTGCCGGTGTATTTGTTTGCAGGAGTCGGTTTGGCTTGCGGCTTATTCTGGGCTTATTTAATTGCTAAATTAATTTGGCGTCGGGGAAGGCGATAATCAATGAGGCGAGACTCACAGCTGTCCTGCGTGCCAATTTTTGGGCATCCCCAATCTGTGTAGGCGACGTAACATCGGTTACGACAGCCACGGCAACACCGAGAGCACGATAGACATCTTCACCGGAGTGACCCGCACGCTCAGCTACGACGGGCTCTCGCGCCTGAAGAAGTCGCAGATTGATGCCACGGGCGGGAGCCATACCCGCAGCACCGGCTACGGATCGACGGGCAACATCATGGGCCGCACGGGCCGCACGGGCGTGGGCAGTTAAGCTTACCATGGGCCACAGCCGCACGAGGAAGTTCGAATAATGGCTTTATCCCCTTTATTGCTTGGAGGAGATCATCCCCTTGAGTCGTGACCCTTTGATCCGCGCCTCGATCCGCATGCCGCGAACGCCTTTGGCACACGTGGTGAGCGCCGGTGGAGTAACCATATCCAGCTCCGAAGGAGGGTAAAGCAAATGAGCCACAAAAGAGCGGGTCTCTATGCGTGCACTTGGGGGTTTCTGGCCTTGTCGGCGTTTGTTGTTCAGGCGGCCCGGCTGGTGACCGCTTCGCCGGCATGGGTCGAACAGAAAGTGGTTGCGAGCGATGGCCAGTATGGCGACACCTTTGGTGCTGTGTTGACCATTGATGGCGACACGGCACTCGTCGGGGTTCCGTGGGTCGAGGTCGAAAACGGCAGTGGCCAGGGGATTGTCTATGCATTTACCCGCACGGATGGGGCATGGACGCAGACAGCCGAGTTATCGGATACACATCATGAAGGTTCGGAATTCGGCTATTTCGTTGCCCTTTCGGGCTCAACGGCCTTGATTGGTGCTCCGGGGGAAGGTTCCGGAGGAGTGGATCCGGGGGCGGCTTACCTGTACACGAATGTGAATGGAGGCTGGCAGCAGACAGCAAGGCTCACCGCAAGCGATGCAATGCAATATGCGGGCTTTGGGACAACTGTTGCCTTCGATGGTACGACTGCCGCAATTGGAGCGCCGGGTGCAAACCGGTATGGTACGGTCTACGTATTCGCCCGTTCCGGAAGCGACTGGAACCAGGTGGCTGAACTCACTCCGGGCGATCCGCAGGACGGAAGCAACTTCGCCCTTGCGGGGCTGGCGGTCTCCGGTGACACCATACTCGTTGGAGCAGAGCAGGCAGACGGCCACGGCGCCGTCTATGTCTACACCGATGCCGATGGGACGTGGACTCAAAGTGCCAAACTCTCGGCAGATCCCCAGAACGTTTTCACAGTTGACTACTTCGGCGAGTCTTTGGCGTTTGCTGGAAATACGGCTCTGATCGGAGCGCCTTTTTCTAGCACACCAGGCGGCGAGGGAGCCGTCTACGCCTTCGAGGTACAGCAGGGGATCTGGAGTCAAACGCAGGAGTTGACTGACAACGCTGGCAGTGGGTTGGATGCGTTCGGCATTGCGCTTGGACTGGAGGGGGATACAGCGGTGATCGGCGCCTACCGGGTGAGTGTGTCAAATCAATCGCAAGGCGTTGCTTACGTTTACCAGAAATCCGGAGGTGCCTGGGGTAATCCCCAGCGTCTCCTGGCCACCGACGCGGCATTTGGCAGTGACTTCTATGGACAGGCCGTAGGAATATCGAACGGAACACTCGTCATTGGCGAGCTGCTTGCCACTATCGGCGGCAACTTTTATCAAGGTGCCGCGTACTTTTACGAGACGTCTGATCTCGGGTTGGCGTTGAGCGTACCGCAGACGACGGGTGCTCGCTATATCAGTCAGTCCATCGTTACCAACTCATCCGATAATGCGAGCCTGCCGGTCTCGGTGAGCGTTGCGGTGCCGGCCAAGGCAAGCTACGTATCAGCCGTCCCGTCTCAGGGGGTCTGTCAAAAAGCTCACGGAGCGGTTATGTGTCATGTCGGTTCGGTCGCCGGTAACGGCGGCACGGCAACTGTAAACGTCACACTCGCGATCGAAGGCGACACGGGCGATACGATCGAAAACACCTCGGCCATAAGCAATGTAGAACCACCTCTTACCGCAACCGCTCCCACCGTTATCGTAGAAAACAGCGCTCCTGTTGCAAGCGACGGCAGTCTGACTGTGACGCAGAATCAAGACGCAAGTGGCAAACTCAAGGCGAGCGATCCAGATGGTGATTCCCTGACCTTTTCCATCGTCTCGAAACCATCTCACGGCGAGGTGACCCTGCAAAATTTATTGACGGGCCCCTTTTCCTACCGGCCCGACAAGGGCTATTTGGGACAGGACAGTTTTCAGTTCAAGGCGAGCGACGGAAAACTGGATTCCCACACCGCCACGATAGCCATTACTGTCAAGCCTGCCAGCGGAAGTGGCGGGAGTAGCGGAGGCGGCGGGACAGAGGCTCCGTTCGGGCTTGCGCTGCTTGCATTCTGTGCAGTAATCGCAATTGCACGTCGGCAAGCGCTGATTACTAGGCGAGTAGAATCGCGGAATCGGGGTCATGCACTCGGAATCGAAGAAAATCGAGATCTACCATCGGATTTTACAAGATGACGAGGTGAGCTAACCCTGCTTTAATGGACACTTCGGAAAGGGGGCAATGTGCGTCTGGGGGGCGGATGAGCCGACGTCAGCGATATTCCAAGGTTTTCAAACGGGAAGCGTTGCGGTTATTAAGGCAGACGAAATTGACCGCGGCGGTCACTGAATAATGCCGATGTTCTTGGCCATCTTGTAGTCCGCTTGCAGCTTTTTCTTCAGTTTTTCCATCTGTTCACGGCGCACCGGCGACAAAGGGGTTATGCCGAGTCCGAGGCGCAACTGAATGATGGCGGCCTTGTATTGGCCGCGGCCCTCGAAGTGATAGGCCATCGCCAGATACGCGAGCGCGTCGTCATTGATCTTGGAAGCGGCCAGAGCGAGCAGCCGGTAATAATCGGGATTGAGCAGGTTTTCTTCGTCCTGAATGCCGGGTGCGAGCAGGGCCACCGTTTCCCTGAATCGGTTTGCATTGAACAACGCGCGTGCGTAGGTCAGGACGACCGCTGGGTTTGCCGGGTAGAGCGTGTTGTCGGCGGAAAGGGCGTCGAGGCCGGCCTGGGTATCGCCGGCAGCGAGCAGGGATTCTGCCTCGGCGAGTTGCAGGGCGACGTTGTCGGAATGCGCGGCGGCGATCGGTTTGATGAGAGCGAGCGCTTGCTTGCCTTCGTCCATGCGGTTGAAGCAGAGCACCATGCCATACACCGCGGCGGTTCGGTACCAGGGATTTTTCACGGATTTTTCGCGGGCGCGAAAGTAGTCGAGTGTGCGTGAAAGATCGTCGGAGATCAATACGCGGATGCGCGCACGCATTAACGCATAGTTGGGATTTTCGGGCAACGGGTTCACGTGCAAGTCCCTGGCGCGTTCCTGGGCCTCGCTGATGCGGGTGATGTCGAGCGGATGATCGCTCAGAAACTCCGGAATATTCTCTCCCTGCAGGGCGTATTGCTGTTGCATGTACTGAAAGAATTCGATCATGCCCTGGGGCTTGAACCTGGCCCGCGCGAGTATGCCTATTCCAACCCGGTCGGCTTCCATTTCGTCGGCGCGCGTGTAGTTGATCTGGCGTTGCAGGATGCCGCCCTGCGCACTCATCAGCGCGCCCACGGCGGCGTCGGGGGCCATGGCCGCAATCGCGATCGCACCGAGCAAAATGCCCAGATCAATGAGATTGTTGTAGCGGGAGTCGGCCATCTGCCGCGCGATGTGCCTTTGCACGACGTGCGCGGTTTCGTGCGCGAGCACGCCGGCAAGTTCGTCTTCGTTGCGGGTGGCGAGTATCAGTCCGCTAAAGACGGCGACGAAGGCGCCGGGCAGGGCGAAGGCGTTGATTTCGGTGTCTTTGATGACGAAGTAGTGAAAAGGTTCGTCCGGCGCATTGGCGACCGAGGACAGACGGTGTCCCAAATAGTCTGCATAGTCGGCAACGAGCGGATCGTTCAGCACGCCGTCCTCGCCCTGGATGACGTAATAGATTTCCCGACCGATGAATTGCGACTTCCACAGCGGTAGTGCGCCGCCGCCAGCGAGACCCAGCTTGGGAAGATTGAGATCGGCAGTGACCGGCGCCTCGCTGAGCGCCGCGCCTGCCGATAAGGGCGCGGGTGCCTGTTGTTGTTCCGGCATGGCGGCGGCGAGACCCGGCAGTAGCGCAAGGCCCGCAGCGGTGGCGAAACACAAAAGGGGGGAATATGTCAGGCGCATGGTAGAAATCGGTACGTCATGAAGACTGTGACAACCGTTAAGGTAATTTTACGCTCCCCGTGTTTTCCGCATGGCGCCGGGCAGCCTGCCGCGGGCGGCACGCCAGGCGATGAAGACCCGGCGGCGGCCTGTATGCGGGGCTGCTGTGGCGGTCTCCGCATGGCCGATCCGGTGCCAGGCGAGTGCTGCCAGTATGCGCAGCGCCGGCGGGCTTGCGGAGAGGAATGCGCGTTCGGCCATGAGTCCGTCGCGGGCGGCTTCGGCGATTGCTGAACGAGCCTCGGGCGCGAGCGTCGCCGTGAGCGTGCGGGCGAGCCCGAGAGCCTTGCCGAGCGGCGCATAGTCATTCTTGCCGCCGGGATCGAGCTGAAGGCCGAGCGTCGTCACCAGCCGTTCGAATCCGCGTTCGGCTCGCATCTCGGCGCTCGCGAGATCGTTCGCCGGGCCTGCAAGCAGATTCAGTTCCGCGCCGGTCACGAGATCGGGGAGCAGATCCACGGCGGGCGTCAAGCTGCCTGCGGCGAGCAGTTGCGTGGCGGGATGAGCAGGATGTCCGTCGGCGAGGCGCGCGAATTCCTCGTGCCACCAGGTGAGTTTGGTGCGGGCGATGTTCAAATCCCGGAAGCTCGTCGCCGTCGCTTCGAGTTCGATATAAATCGCGGCAATTGCCGTGACGGCGTCGCGCGTCTCCCGTGTGGAGAAAAGGCGTGCGAGGTGCAGATCTTCCGCCGGGTTGCGCAGCCGCTCCTCGCACCACGGGCGGGTGTCGTCGGCGCCCGTGCTCACGCCGTGGCGGCGGCGTTTCGCGGTGCGCCGAGAATGTGCGCGAGTTCGTCGACGCTGGCAGCGTAATGCTCGGCGTCCCAACTGTGGGTCGCTTCACGTTCCGGCGCGTACCCGAAACCGGCGATGACTAGCGGCATGCCGGCGGCGCGTGCCGCGCGTGCGTCAATTTCGGCGTCGCCGACGTAAATTGTTTTTCCGGGGGCAACGCCGGCGATGCGGCAGGCTTCGAGCAAGGGCAGCGGATCGGGTTTCTTGCGCGCAAAACTGTCGCCGCCAATGACGCAGACCGGCGCGGGTGCTATACCAAGCGCGGCGACAATGGGTTCGGCGAGCGCCGCCGGTTTGTTGGTGACGACGCCCCAGCGGATGTTGATGTCGCCGAGCTGCGCGATCAGATCGCCGAGACCCGGGAAAACCGTGGTTTCTTTCGCCGGTGCTTCCCCGTAAATGGCGAAAAGCCGATCGAACAGACGATTCATTTCGGTTTCATCCGGCGGCGCAGAAAAACCGGCGCTGAGTAGCGCGCGGGCGCCCCGGGATACGAGTCCGCGCACTGTCGCGAGCGCGAGTGGCGGGCGTCCGGCTTCGGTCAGAGTGAGGTTCAGGGCAAGGAGGATATCGGGCGCGGTGTCGGCCAGCGTGCCGTCCAGATCGAACAATACGAGTTGCGGTTTCATCAAGTGCTTCGGCGGTAGGCGGCGAGATAGTTCACACTCACGTCGTCGCCGAGTGATGCGCCTGCATGCAGGGGATCGTAATGCAAGCCGCGGATTTCGACGAGTTCGAGATCCGCCTCGCGCGCCTGGGCATCGAGTTCGGAAGGCCGGATGAAGCGCGCGTAATCGTGGGTGCCGCGCGGGACGAGCCGGGTCAGGTATTCGGCCGCGACGATGGCGAGTGCATAGGCTTTCAGCGTGCGGTTCAGGGTGGAGAAGAGGGCGATGCCGCCGGGTTTGAGCAGGGTGGCGCAGGCGGCGACGACGGAGGCGGGTTCGGGCACGTGTTCGAGCAGTTCCATGCAGGTCACGGCGTCGTAACGGCCGGGTTCTTTCGCGGCCAGTTCCTCGACGGAAATCTCGCGGTAGTCCACCCGGTGGCCGGATTCGAGCCCGTGCAGGCGGGCGACTTCGAGCAGCGGCGCGGCGAGATCAATGCCGGTGACGGCGGCGCCTTCGGCGGCGAGCGCCTCGGCAAGGATGCCGCCGCCGCAGCCGACATCGGCAACAGAGGCGCCGTCGAGTTGCACATGCCGGCGCACGAAATCCATGCGCGTTGGATTGATGTGATGCAGGGTACGGAACTCTCCGCCCGGATCCCACCAGCGCGAGGCGAGTGCGCCGAAGCGATGGAGTTCGGCGGGGTCGGCGTTATGCATGCTTCTCTCCCGCAATGCGGTCATGCCAGCCGTGAAGTCGCGCGCGCAGCGCCGTCTCGTCGAGTCCTGCAATGCGCCCGTCCGCGAGCCTGCGTTCGCCCGCGATCCACACGTCGCTCACCAACTCGCGACCGCCCGCATACACAAGTTGCGAAATTGGATCGTAGAGCGGTTGCAGACGTGTCGCATCGAGCC
This sequence comes from uncultured Gammaproteobacteria bacterium, assembly GCA_963843735.1. Lineage (GTDB taxonomy): Bacteria > Pseudomonadota > Gammaproteobacteria > JAKDMP01 > JAKDMP01 > CAWJLN01. Next base: position 172,876 of record CAWJLN010000005.1, on the reverse strand, counting down.
GGATGGCGGCGAGATCTGCCCATTTCCCCGGCGTGATGCTACCGATCTCTTCGCCGAGGCCGAGGGCGCGCGCACCGCCGAGCGTCGCGGCCTTGAGCGCGGAAGGTGCATCGAAGGCGGTGGGGTCGCCGGCCTCGCCCTTGGCGAGCAGCGCCGCCGTGTGCATTTCGCCCAGCATGTCGAGATCGTTGTTGCTTGCCGCGCCGTCGGTGCCGAGTGCGACGTTCACGCCGGCGGCGAGAAGCTTCGCCACCGGGCAGAATCCGCTCGCGAGCTTGAGATTCGACTCCGGGCAGTGCACGACGTTGACGGAGTGGCGGACGAGCAGTTCGAGGTCTTCGTCGTTTACCTGTGTCATGTGCACGGCAGCGAGTTCCGGTCCCACGAGTCCGAGCGCGGCAAGGCGCGCGAGCGGACGCACGCCGTGTTTGGCGAGACTTTCCTCCACTTCGCCGGCGGTTTCGTGGACGTGGGTCTGGACCGGAAGTCCGATCTCGGCGGCATAGCTCGCGATTTGCGCGAGCATCGTCCCATCCACTGCGTAGGGAGAATGCGGCATGAGCATGAAGGAGACCAGCGGATGGGCACGATAATTGTCATGCAGCGCAAGCCCGCGTTCCAGGTACTCCTGCGGGTCTTTGGCCCAGGCGGTCGGAAGACCCATCACGACGATACCGGAGGCGATGCGCAGGCCGAGGGCGAGCGCGGATTCGATCGCGGCGTCGGGAAAGAAATACATGTCGGCGAAGCAGGTCGTGCCGCCCGCGAGCATTTCCGTCGCTGCGGCGAGCGTGCCGTCGCGCACGAACTCGGCGCTTACCCAGCGCGCCTCGGCGGGCCAGATGTGTTCCCTGAGCCAGACCTCGAGCGGAAGGTCGTCGGCGCAGCCGCGGAACAAGGTCATCGCCGCGTGCGTGTGCGCGTTCACAAGGCCGGGAATCAGCAGATGTTCGCCGAGCTCGATGCGTTCGCGGGCCTCGATCGTGCGATCGGCCTCCTCGCCGGGCAAAAGTGCCACAATGCGGCCTTCGCTTACCGCGACGGCATGATGCTCCAGCACGCCGGGGGAATCAACGGGTGCGACCCGGCGGGCATGGATGAGAAGTTCTGTCTGCATTGCGCGATTATAATTTGTAAGTGAGCAAACGCGTTTCCTCGATTCCCGTCACCCGCACGGAAGCGGAGCAGACGACGCCCGGCATGCGCTGGGATCGCGAACGGCTCGAATTGCTCGATCAGCGCCTCTTGCCCGGTGAAATCCGCTATTTTGCGTGCGCGACCGCAGGCGAGATCGCCGAGGCGATTCGCGGCATGGCCGTGCGCGGAGCGCCCGCCATCGGCATTGCGGCAGCCTATGGACTTGCGCTGGCCGCGCGTGCACATGCCGGCTTGGCCGCTGAGGCACGGCGGATGGCGATCCTGCACGACCGCGAGCGGCTTGCCGCTTCGCGCCCGACGGCGGTGAATCTGGTCTGGGCGCTGGCGCGCTTTGGTCCGCTCATTGAGGGTGGTGCAAACACGGCGGAATTCGCTGCGCTGGCGGAAACCATTCATGCCGAAGACCTCGCCGCCAACCGGCGCATGGCGGAACTCGGAGCCGGCATGATTGGACCCGGTGCGCGCATCCTCACGCATTGCAACACCGGGCCGCTTGCGACCGGCGGCGTGGGCACTGCCTTCGGCGTCATCGCCGCCGCCTGGCGTGCCGGGCGCATCGCGCGCGTGGTCTTCACCGAAACGCGGCCCTGGCTGCAGGGCGCACGGCTCACCGCCTGGGAACTTGCGCAGGCCGGCGTGCCCGCGACCTTGATGGTAGACAGTGCCGCCGCCGGTCTTGCCGCGCGCGGCGAAATTGACTGGTTGATCGTCGGCGCCGATCGCATTGCCGCCAACGGCGACGTTGCAAACAAGATCGGCACGGCGGCGCTGGCGGCGCTTACTCGCCGCGGCGGTGGCCGCGTGATGGTTGTGGCGCCATTTTCTACGGTGGATCTTGCGCTTGCGAGCGGCTGCGAACTGCCGATCGAAAACCGGGACGGCGCCGAAGTCTGGCGCGCGACGGGAGCGCAAACCATTCCCGCGGGCATCCGCGTGGAAAATCCCGTTTTCGACGTGACGCCCGCCGCCGACGTGGATTTAATCATCACTGAATGCGGCATATTTGAACCCACCCGAAGACGAACGCCGGAAGCAACCGGATTTTCCTGAGATTATCTGTTCAGACATCCGGACAAAGCATTTGCCGGGGCTGAGCGAAATCATGGGATTTTCCGCTCTGACGGGCATTCTTGTGCGAAGACGCCGAACCTGAAGGAATGGCCGCATTTGGCACTTTGGAATCGGTCAATCATGTTAAAATTACTCGCTAACTCAAGTGCTTCGCAAGCCCCGACCGGGTTCGGGGTTTTCTTGCTGAAAACCAAGGTTTGAATATGGCCGAATTCGCAAAAGAACTCTCGCACGTCACGCTCGAAGAGGAAATGCAGCGCTCCTATCTCGACTACGCCATGAGCGTGATCGTGGGACGTGCTTTGCCGGATGTTCGTGACGGTCTGAAGCCCGTGCATCGGCGGGTACTCTACGCGATGAAGCAGCTCGGCAACGATTACAACAAACCCTACAAGAAGTCGGCCCGCGTGGTCGGCGACGTGATTGGTAAATACCATCCGCATGGCGACACCGCCGTGTACGACACCATCGTGCGTATGGCCCAGCCATTCTCGATGCGCAACGTCCTCGTGGACGGGCAGGGCAACTTCGGCTCGGTGGACGGCGACTCACCGGCGGCGATGCGCTACACCGAAGTGCGTATGTCCAAACTTGCGCACGAACTGCTGGCCGATCTCGACAAGGACACGGTGGACTTCCAGCAGAATTACGATGGTTCGGAAACCGAGCCGGTGTGCTGCCGACGCGCTTCCCGAATCTGCTCGTCAACGGTTCGTCCGGCATTGCGGTCGGCATGGCGACCAACATCCCGCCGCACAATCTTATCGAGACGGTGAATGCCGCGCTGGCGCTGCTTGCCGATCCGGAAATGGACGTGGACGGCCTGATGGAACACATGCCGGGGCCGGATTTTCCGACCGCGGGCATTCTTTCCGGGCGGCGTGGAATCGTCGAAGCCTACCGCACGGGACGCGGGCGCATCTATATCCGTGCGCGCACCGAATGACGAGGAGAAAGCCCGCAGCGGCCGCCCGGCCATCGTCGTCACCGAGTTGCCCTATCAGGTCAACAAGGCGCGGTTGATCGAGAAAATGGCCGAGCTGGTGCGTGACAAACGCCTGGAAGGCATCGCGGAACTACGTGACGAATCGGACAAGGACGGCATGCGCGTGGTGATCGAGCTCAAGCGCGACGCGATCCCCGAGGTGATGCTCAACAATCTCTATCAGCGCACGCAAATGCAGGTCGTGTTCGGCATCAACATGGTGGCGCTGGAAGACGGCCGCCCGAAGGTATGGACCTGAAGGAGATGCTTGAGGCGTTCCTGCGCCATCGCCGCGAGGTGGTCACCCGGCGCACGGTGTACGAACTGGCCAGGCGCGCAAACGTGCCCATGTGCTGGAAGGTCTTGCGGTTGCGCTTGCAAACATTGATCCGGTGATCGCGCTCATCAAGTCCGCGAAGACGCGCGCAGGAAGCGAAGGACGGACTCCTCGGCGCGCGATTGGGAGCCCGGTGCGGTGGTGGGTTTGCTCGAGCGTACCGACGCCGCGCTCACGCGCCCGATCGACGCGCCGCCGGATTGCGGTCTCGAGAGTGGACGTTATCGTCTTTCGCCCACCCAGGCGCAGGCGATTCTCGATCTGCGTCTGCACCGCCTGACCGGACTCGAGCAGGACAAGATCGTCTCCGAATATCAGGAATTGATTGCGACGATCCGCGCACTGCGTGAAATCCTTGCTGATCCCGGAGCGCCTGCGTACCGTGATCCGCGAGGAACTTGAAGGCGGTCGGCGACGAATTCGGAGACGCACGGCGGACGGAAATTTCGGCGCTGCATACCGAGTTCGAGGACGAGGACCTGATCGCTGACGAGGAAGTTGTCGTCACGCTTTCGCATGGCGGGCTATGTCAAGTACCAGTTGCCGCGACGCCTACCAGGCCCAGCGTCGCGGCGGGAGAGGCAAGGCGGCGGCTAGCGGTCAAGGACGAGGATTTTGTCGAACAGCTTTTCGTCGCGCGTACGCACGATACGCTGCTCTGTTTTTCCAATGCCGGAAAGCTCTACTGGATCAAGGTGTACAAGTTGCCGCAGGCGGGCCGTGGTTCGCGCGGACGGCCAATCGTCAATCTGCTTCCGCTTGGCGGAGAACGAACGCATTACGGGGCTGCTGCCGGTGCGCGAATTCGATGCAGAACATTTCGTGTTCATGGCAACACGGCAGGGCACGGTCAAGAAGACCGCGCTCGACGCGTTCTCGCACCCACGCTACGAACGGCATCATCGCGCTCGGCCTGCACGAAGGCGATGCGCTGATCGGCGCCGTGCTGACCGACGGCGATCAGGACCTCATCCTCGCTGCCTCCGAGCGGACGCGCGATCCGTTTCGCCGAATCCGACGTGCGTGCGATGGGACGCACCGCCGCCGGCGTGCGCGGCATGCGCATCAAGGACGGCACCGAAGTAATCGCGCTCCTGCGTGCCGCCGACGGCGAACTGCTCTTCGCCTCCGAGCGCGGCTACGGAAAGCGCACCGCGGCGGAGGAATTCTCGTCGCCAGGGCCGTGGCGGACAGGGCGTGATCGGCATCAAGACCAGAATGCGCGCAATGGCCACACGGTAGGCGTGTTGAGCGTCAACGAGGGCGACGATCTCATGCTCATCAGTGCGGCGGGTACTCTGGTCAGGATTTCGTCCGACGAAGTCTCGTGTCTCGGGCGCAATACGCAGGGCGTGCGTCTGATCCGGCTGGACGAAGATGACCGCCTGGTCGGCGTCGCGCGTCTTGCGGTGGACGAAGATGACGAGTCCGAAGACGAGGTGGAGACCCGTAGATAGTGGCAGTGTCCCGAGTCCCGTCTTCGATCTACAACTTCAGCCCGGGTCCCGCGATGCTGCCCGCGTCGGTCATGCGCCGTGCGCAAGAGGAGCTGCTCGATTACGCTGGCACAGGGCTTTCGATTCTGGAAACCAGCCATCGCAGCGACGCCTTCCGCGACATCGTCAAGCGCACGGAGGCGGACCTGCGTGCGCTTGTCGACGATTCCAGACGATTACGCCGTGCTGTTTCTGCAGGGCGGAGCAAGTCTGCAATTTCTGATGTTGGCGCTCAATCTTGCCCGACCGGGAGAGCATGTTGCCTACGCCGATACCGGGCACTGGTCGCGAAGGCGATCGCTGCGGCGCGTGAAGTGCGTTCCTTGGAGGTGGTGGCGAGCGCCGAGCCGAGTGCCTATAGCGCCGTGCCGGAACAAAAAACTGGAAGCCGATCGGCGACGCGGCGTATCTGCATTACGCGCCGAACGAAACCATAGACGGGCTCGAATTCGACTTTATTCCCGATGCCGGCGATGCGCCGCTCGTCGCCGACATGTCCTCGACGATTCTTTCGCAGCCGATCCGGTTGCCGACGCTACGGCATGATTTACGCCGGCGCACAGAAGAATCTCGGCCCGACGGGGCTTGCGCTGGTCATCATCCGTCGCGATCTCGCCGAGCGTGCGGGAAAGGAAGTGCCTTCCATCCTGAGCTATCGCGCGCATATCGCAAGCGGTTCGATTTTCAATACGCCGCCGACCTTGCCTGGCGTTTGATCGGGCTTTATCTCGACTGGGTGCGGGAGGAGGGCGGATCTCGAAGAAATGGCGCGCCGTGCCGACGAACGGTCACGCATCATCTATGAGGCGATAGACCGCTCGGGCGGCTTTTACGTCAACGGCATCGTGCCACGCTCGCGTTCGCGTACCAACGTTCCCTTCGGCATCGAAGATGCGAAGCTGGAAGCGAAGTTTCTGGACGATGCGGAGCCGGGCGGGTCTGAAGCAGTTGGCGGGCCATCGCGCAAAGGGCGGGTTGCGCGCATCGCTCTACAACGCGATGCCCGTAGCCGGGGCCGAGATGCTCGCCGGTTTCATGCGTGACTTCGCCGCGCGCAACGGCTGAATCGCCGCAAAAGAGGTTGCCTGCAAGAATGAATAGCCATGACTTCGATCCGGTGCAGTTTTGCGTATCCGGCGTGCGTGAACTCAAGCCTTATGAACCGGGCAAGCCGATCGCGGAGCTTTCGCGCGAGCTTGGCATCGGCGACATCGTGAAGCTTGCCTCCAACGAGAATCCGCTCGGCCCGAGTCCGCGCGCGATTGAGGCGATCCACGGCGAAATCGCGAACGTCGCGCTCTATCCCGATGGCAACGCCTTCGCGCTCAAGCGCGCCCTGGCCGATTATCACGACGTCGGCATGGAAAATGTCGTCGTCGGCAGCGGCTCGGATCATATCCTGGAACTCGGCGGCGCGGATCTTCTTGCGCAGGGCCGCTCGGCGGTGATATCGCAGTACGGATTCTCGATCTACGCCATCGTCACTCGCGCGGCGAGCGCCGAATTGCGCATTGCCCGGCGCATGCGCCCGATCATCCGGCGCAACCCTACGGACATGATCCTGCGAATGCTTGCCGATGCCGGACGAGACGACGCGCGTCCTGTTCATCGCGAACCCCAACAACCCGACCGGCACCTGGCTGCGTTCCGGCGAGCTGGAGGCCTTGCTTTCGCGGGCCTTTCCCGAGCACACGTTGTGGTGCTGGATGAGGCCTATTACGATTATGTCGCGCCGTTCGAGCCGGAGTATCCGGATTCGCGGGGCTGCTCGATCGTCACCCGAACCTGATCGTGCTGCGCACTTTTTCCAAGGCTTACGGGCTCGCCGGCATTCGTGTCGGCTATGCGCTCGCGCATCCGGCGATGGCGGATCTACTCAACCGCGTGCGTCTGTCGTTTAACCCGAACAGTCTCGCTCAGGCCGGCGCGGTCGCGGCGCTCACCGATCGGGAACACGTCAGCCTTACCGCGGAAACCAACCGCGCGGAACTGCGAGGCTCGATGCCGCGCTGCGCGGCATCGGACTCGCCACCATCCCCTCGGCGTGCAATTTCATCACTGCGGATGTCGGCCGTTCGGGACGCGATGTTTTCAACGAATTGCTGCGGGAGGGAATCATTACCCGTCCGCTGAGATACGGCCTGCCACCACCTGCGCCTCTCGGTGGGCTGCGCGAACAGAACAACGCCTCGTCGCCGCGCTCGGACGCGATGCCTTACGGAAAATGACGGCGGCGCGCCGCCATGCATCACCGTCGTTCCGGCAGCGAAGCGCTTCGCGGCCGGCTTGCGTACCGGGCGACAAATCCATCACCCACCGCGCCTTGATACTCGCCTCCCTTGCGGCGGGCGAGTCGCGCATCGACGGGGGCGCTTGATGCCCGCGACACCCGCGCCACCGCCGCCGCTTTGTCGCGCTGGGCGCGGATATCCAATGGAGATGCGGAAAGAACGGTTCACGTTCGCGGCAGCGGCGGGCACTGGCGTGCGCCGCCGTCGCCGCTCGATCTCGGCAATTCGGGAACCGGCTCTGCGTTTGCTCGCGGGCGCGATAGCCGGGCGCGGGATTGCGGCGACGCTTGACCGGCGATGCGTCGTTCAGCCGCCGTCCGATGCGCCGCATCGCGGAACCTCTATCCTCAATGGGCGCTGCGATCAGGACTCGCGACGGCTTTCCGCCGCTCGCTATTGCTGCCGCAGGATCGTCTGCATGGAATCCGCCTACCGCTTGCCGGTGGCGAGCGCGCAGGTCAAGTCCGCGCTCCTGCTCGCGGCGCTTGCGGCCGAAGGAGAAACCTGCATCGAGGATCCCTGGGGCACGCGCGATCACAGCGAACGCATGCTGCCTTTGTTCGGCGCGAATTTGCAACGCGAGGGCCAGGTCGGTCATTCTGCAGCCGGGAGCGCTTGCGGCAGCGGACGTTGCGGTGCCGGGCGATCTCTCGGCGGCGGCCTTCCTGATCGCGGCGGTTCTGTTGACGCCGGATGCGCAACTCTTGATTGCCGGAGTCGGCGTGAATCCCACGCGCAGCGGTTTTCTTTCCGTGCTTAAGCGCATGGGCGCAAGGGTATCGCTGCTGAACCCGCGACGATTCGGCGACGAGCCGGTAAGCGATATCGAGGTCGCGGCTACCCCTTTGAAGGGCGTCGTCGTCACGGCCGAAGAGGTTCCGGCGCTGATAGACGAGTTGCCCGTGCTGATGATGCTCGCAGCCTGCGCCGAGGGCGAAACCGTGATCGAGGGCGCCGGCGAACTGCGTCACAAGGAGAGCGATCGGATCGAGGCGATGCGTGTCGGTCTGAACGCCCTGGGTGCGCGGATGACAATCGAAGGGGAGCGCATCCGGATCGGCGGCGGCGGATTTCTCCGCGGCGGCTGCGTCGAAAGTGCGGACGATCATCGAATAGCGATGGCGCTTGCGCTGGCGGGTCTTGCAACGCCGACGCCGGTCACGGTGAGGGGCGCCGCCTGGATCGAAACCTCTTTCCCGGGCTTCGCGGACAGCTTGCGGTCGGCGGGTGCGCGCGTGGATTGCGCCGCTTGAATAGAACCCATCTCATAATCCCGCGCGAGCCGCGTTACTGGCCGAAATGCGTGGCGGCAAGGCGTGCCGCGCAGGACAGTAGTTGTTCTACGGCCAAGCGGCGCAACGAAGCCGCCACGCATTTCGGCCGTAACCCCTTCGGGGACCGGGCGATTTTGGCCCAGGACTTTGTTGCGTCTCGCTCGTGTACAACGAGTACACCACGCTCGGCGCGCCGCGCCCTGAACCAAAATCGCCACGGTCGCAGCCGCGGGGGATTGTGAGATGGGTTCTAAAGTTCCCGTAATCGCGCTCGATGGACCGGGTGGCGTAGGCAAGGGGACGGTGGGTCGTGCGGTCGCCGGGCGTCTGGCCTGGCATTATCTGGACAGCGGCGCGCTGTACCGGGTGGCCGCGCTTGCGGCCCTCGCCCGCGGCCTGGACGAGACGCAGCTGGAGCCGATTGCGGCGCTGATTCCCGACCTCGATATCGCCTGTGTCGGCGAGACGATCCGGCTCGACGGCGAGGACGTGAGCCGGGCGATCCGCGGTGAAGAAGTCGGGCGATTCGCCTCGGCTATCGCTCCGTCCGGCGCCGTGCGCACCGCGCTGATGAATCGTCAGCGGGCGTTCCGGCGCGCGCCGGGACTGGTCGCCGACGGACGCGACATGGGCACGGTGGTGTTTCCGGATGCGGTCCTGAAAGTGTTCCTGACCGCAAGCCCGGAGGAGCGCGCCCGCCGGCGCCATAAACAGTTGAAGGAACAGGGAATTGATGTTAAACTTTCCAGTCTTCATCGCGAGCTTGGAGAACGCGACGAGCGGGATGCCGAGCGCGCGATAGCGCCTCTCAAACCCGCGCCGGAGGCCGTGGTGGTGGATACCACCGAGCAAACGGTGGCAGATGTCGTGGAACGGGTGCTGGGGCTTGTGCGGGAGGCGCTGGGAGATTGAATCTTCTGACCCGGATCGGCCGCTTCCCGTGAGACGGATTTACGTTCGCTTGCGGAGCGGACTTTTTATCGGAGGGCAGGATGCCGTCCACCTTGAACGCAGCGGCGACGCAGGATGCGCGGCCGGTGCATGTGTCATGACAGAGCCGGAGAAAAACCGGCCACAAGCAGGTATTAATTGTAATGGCTGAATCTTTTGCTGAACTTCTGGAAGAGAGTCTGGGCGATTCCTGGGTACAACCCGGTTCGTTGATCAAGGCGAGAGTGGTTTCCATCGGGCCCGATTACGTGCTCGTCAGCGCGGGGCTCAAATCCGAAAGCGCGATACCGACCGAACAGTTCAAGCGCGAGGACGGCGAGCTCACGGTTGTCGAGGGAGACGAAATCGAAGTGGCGGTCGAGGCCATCGAGGACGGCTTCGGGGAAACCAAGTTGTCGCGCGAAAAGGCGCAGCGACTGCGCGCATGGGAAATGCTCAAGACCGCGTTCGAAGCCGGGGAGAACGTCACCGGATACATTTCCGGCAAGGTCAAGGGCGGATTCAGCGCCGATCTCGAAGGCATTCGTGCCTTCCTGCCCGGCTCGCTGGTGGACGTGCGTCCCGTACGCGATCCGACTTATCTCGAGGGTAAGCCCCTCGAGTTCAAGATCATCAAGCTCGATCAGCGCCGCAACAATGTTGTGGTCTCACGGCGCGCGGTGGTTGAGAAGGAATTCAGCGAAGAGCGCGAGGCGCTCTTGGACCGCCTGACCGAAGGCACGTTGCTCAAGGGCGTTGTCAAGAACATGACCGAGTACGGCGCCTTTGTGGATCTGGGCGGCATAGATGGCCTGTTGCACGTGACCGACATGGCCTGGCGCCGCGTGCGCAGCCCCGAGGAAGTGGTCGAGGTGGGTCAGGAGGTCGAGGTCAAGGTGCTCAAGTTCGATCGCGAACGCAATCGCGTCTCGCTCGGACTCAAACAGTTGACCGAGGATCCGTGGATGGATCTCCCGCGCCGTTACCCTTCGGGTACGCGCATCTTCGGGCGGGTTACGAACATCACCGATTACGGCTGCTTCGTCGAAATCGAAGACGGAGTGGAAGGTCTGGTGCATTCCTCCGAAATGGATTGGGCCAACAAGACGGTCAATCCGGGTCGCTTCGTTCATATCGGCCAGGAGGTCGAGGTCATGGTACTTGCCATAGACCCCGAACGCCGCCGCATTTCTCTCGGCATCAAGCAGTGCACGCCGAATCCCTGGGAGGATTTTTCCACCAACCACGAGAAGGGCGAGCGCCTGTCCGGCAAGATCAAATCCATCACCGATTTCGGCCTGTTCATCGGGCTGGACGGCGGCGTGGACGGCTTGGTGCATCTCTCGGATTTGTCCTGGGACGATCCGGGCGAGGAAGTGATTCGCAAGTACAAGAAGGGCGAGGAGGTCGAAGCGGTACTCATTTCGGTGGATACCGAACGCGAACGCATCTCGCTCGGCATCAAGCAGATCGAACGCGATCCGTTTTCGCTTTTCCTTGCCGAGCATCCCAAGGGCAGTATCGTTACCGGCCCCATCATCGAGGTGACCGCGCGCGGTGCGACAGTCGATATGGAGCAGGGCGTGACGGGATACGTGCGCGCGTCTGATATCGCTCGCGATCGGGTCGAGGATGCCCGCCAGGTCGCTCAAGGTAGGCGAGGAGATCGACGGCTCGTATCGTCGGCGTGGATCGCAAGATCGCGCCAGGTGACGCTTTCGATCAAGGCGAAGGAACTCAAGGAGGATGCCGAGGCACTTGAGGAATACGGCAAGTCCAGCGGCTCTACGGCCACCACGCTTGGGCGACATGCTCAAAGATCAGCTTTCGCAGGAGAATTGAGAATGCGATCGGCTGAGGGTCTGCCCGGGAAAGCCGACGGAAGATTTTCGTGGACAAGGGCATGGAGGAGACGATGACACGATCGGGATTGGTCAGCGCGCTTGCCGTCCGTCAGAGGCATCTTCCGGTCGTGGATGTGGACCTTGCGGTGCGTGCCCTGCTCGAGGCGATGTCCGAGGCGCTCGCCTCGGGCCGGCGCATCGAAATCCGCGGCTTCGGCTGCTTCAGCCTGCGTTATCGCCCGCCGCGTCTCGCCCGCAATCCGAAAACGGGCGCCGTGGTGGCGGTCGCCGCCAAGTATGTTCCGCACTTCAAACCCGGCAAGATACTGCGCTCGCGTGTCCGCAGCGCCGATGGCCAGCCGTCCGTGCGTCGCCGCAAGGGAGGCGGATAAGCCGGACTTGTCCGGGCGGGTAATCGGGCTTCCCGTCTCCCTATACAATGAAAGCACCTCCGCCGCGAGTTCTTCCGGGGTCAGTTCACATGCGCCGTGTCATCGTTCTCATCTTCGCACTGCTGGTGTTCGGAATCGTCCTTGCGCTGGCACTTGAAAATCTGCAAAGTGTCGCCGTGAGCTATCTGTTTGGAACCGCTACCATGCCGCTGGCGGCGATATTGGCCACGGTGCTGGTTATCGGAGTCTTGGTGGGAGCGTTGGCGGCGATGCCGGCCGTGCTCAGGGCGCGCGCCCAGGCCCGGCGGAACCGCAACGAGTTGGCCCGCGCGGAAGAGGAAATCGGCAATCTTCGCCGTGCACCGCTACGCGATGCGCGCTGAAACCATCGCTCTTGCAGTCGCGATTTGCCTGATCGTGATTGGCGGTGGGGGCGTTGCCTGGGGCTGGACGCGCCGTCGCCGTCTGGACCGGACGTCCAAGCGCATGCCGCCGGAATATTTCGAGGCGCTTTCCTATCTGCTCGATGATCAGATGGATCGTGCGCTTGCAACTTTCATCGAACTCGCGGACCGGGACTCGGACATGATCGAGCTGCATTTCGCGCTCGGCAGCCTGTTCCGACGCAAGGGTGAACTGGAGCGTGCGGCCCGCATCCACCAGAACCTCATCGCGCGTCCTTCGCTTTCTCGTCCGCAGCATGAAACGGCGTTGAAGGAGCTGGGCCAGGATTATCTGCGCGCCGGTCTCTACGATCGTGCCGAGCGTATTTTCTCCGAACTGCTGGAGGTGAAGGCGCAGCAATCGTTTGCAGCCCGTCAATTGGTGACCATCTACGAACAGCAGCAGGATTGGACGCAGGCCGCCGGTATGCGTCAACGTCTGGAGAAACTAGACGGGCACAGCGAACGCAGGATCATCGCGCAGTACTACTGCGAACTTGCCGAGGCGGCGCGCGTGCGCGGCGATGCCGTGGAGAAGGCGAGAGCGCTGTCCGAGGCGCGGCGCAACGCGAGTGACCTGCCGCGCGTGCGCCTGCTTTCCGCGCAAGCCGCGCTGGAACAGGGTAATGTCCGCGACGCCGTGCGCGAGTATCGCGAGCTGCTCGAGCACGACCCCAGCCTTGCCGAAGTGGCTCTGCCCGCTTTTGCGGCAGTTTATCCGCGTGGTGCGCGCGATCCGAATTTCGACGCCGTGGTAAGGCGTCTGCTGAACGACTTTCCCCAGGCCAGAACGGCGCTTGCCGTCGCCGGCCTCAAGCACACGCGGTTGCGCGGACCGGCGATGCTCGAAGCGATTGAACGCGAGCTGACGATTCTGGTTGAACCCCTGTCGGAGCGCGCGATCGCGTCGTTCACGGAGTCGCACGAACTGCGCGCGGCCCTTATCCGCCTGTTGACCGAATGGGTGGCCCAGCGTCCGCTGTATCTGTGCCGCGTCTGCGGTTTCCGGACCCAGGCGCTGTATTGGCACTGTCCGGGATGCCGTGGTTGGGATACGATGCGGATGCGCCGGGATGTATTCCCCGAGCCGGAAAAAGAGACGGCGACCGCGACCGCAGCGTAAATTTGCTGATTGACGCCATGCGCGGCAACAGCATGAGAGAGGACTGATGACTGACAAACGGATTCGCAAGGCAGTATTCCCGGTGGCGGGGCTGGGTACGAGATTTCTTCCCGCTACCAAGGCGAGCCCGAAGGAAATGCTTCCGATTGTGGACCGGCCCCTGATTCAATATGCCGTGGAAGAGGCCGTGGCTGCCGGTGCGGAATTCCTGATCTTCGTGACCGGACGCAGCAAGCGGGCCATCGAGGATCACTTCGATCGTGCCCCGGAACTTGAAGAAGCGCTCGAAAAGCGCCACAAGTACGAGCAGCTCAAACTGGTGCAGGAAATCGTGCCCGATAACGTCACCTGCATCCACATCCGTCAACCCGAAGCGCTCGGCCTGGGACATGCCGTGAACTGTGCGGCGGCGGTCATCGGCGACGAACCCTTCTTCGTGGTCCTTGCCGATGATCTGATTGCCGGCAACGGCGACTATTGTCTGTCTCAGATGGTGGAGTCCTACCGGCGACATCCCGGCTCCGTGCTTGCCGTGCAGAAGATCAAACGGGAACTCACCGCCAGTTATGGCATTCTCGATGCAGAGCGGATGGAAGAGCGTCTGTATCGGGTGCGGGGCATGATCGAGAAGCCGGAACCCGAAGACGCACCCTCGAATCTGGCCGTCGTCGGCCGCTACATACTGACGCCGGCAGTGTTGAAGCATCTGGACAAGGTGGATTACGGTGCCGGCGGTGAAATCCAGTTGACCGATGCCATCGCGGCCGCCCTGGACGACGAGCCGGTTTACGGCTACGAGTTCGACGGCATACGCTACGACTGCGGCAGCAAGCTCGGATATTTGCAGGCCACGGTTGCCTTCGCGCTGCAACACCCCGAACTCGCCGAGCCGTTCGCGCAATGGCTGGATGCCGGGCATCTGCCGCCGTCGCCCATCAACGGAGGCTGACGACGTTGACGGCGCTTTGCCCAAAAGAATAAAATGATCCCGCTCCGATTTTATTCGGAATCATCCTGAAGATCGCGTTCCCCGGTAGCTCAGTTGGTAGAGCGGGTGACTGTTAATCACCAAGTCGTTGGTTCGAGTCCGACCCGGGGAGCCACTATCCGCCTCGCTACTAATGGCCGCCGCAACGCTTGTCGGCGCCGCCTATGGCGCGTATCCGCCCGGTGCGTGAAATGATCAGGCAGCGACGCAGTCCCCGGCGATCAGGCACCGTGGAAAAGGTGATCGTGCCGTTGTGCAGCCCCTTGAGGAATCCTTCGCGCTGATAGCCGATATGGTGGGCAACGAGGCGGTTGCCGACGAGCCGGTCGTTGCTCCTGAAGCCCGGTTTGACACGCAACAGAGCTTCGCCGGAACCGCGTTCGAGGTTGCCGTCTTCATCCACGAAAATGATCCAGCCGCCGTCCCAATCATTATCCGTCGAGCACCTGTCGCCATCCCTGCTGGTACACAGCGTTATCGTCTGGCCGCGGGTTATGGCCTCGGAGCGGGCGTAGATCAGGTCGTTATCGAGGCGATTGATTTCGGTTGCCCGGCGTCCGTAGGTAAGCAGGGAATGGAGCCCCGGAACGGCGAACGAGGCAACGAGCGCCATCAGGGCGGTTACGATCAGCAGTTCCAGGAGGGTGAAGCCCGACGCGATCCGCTCCACGGTTGCCGTCCGGTTGAGCAGAATCCGCAGTATACACAAGAGCCGCGGGTCGTGAATGCGCCGCGTCGCAACGCCCTCAGTCGAGCGGGCGCCTGCGGGTGATCCAGCCGCCGATTGTGCCCACGGTGAAGATCACGGCACCGGCAAGGATGAAGAAGCCGCCGATCTGCATTGCGTGTCCGGTATCGGTGTAATGTCCGGCGATGAGCATGATGAGCCCGGCAATTGCGCACAGGATTCCCGCTGTGCGCCAGTGGTGCCAGTGGCGGACGCGCGTTTCCATGGGCGGAATGGCATGGGCCACCGCATATTCCGTATCCTGTTCCGTCAGGGACACATCGTCGGAGAATTCCGGGCGAACTTTCGCCGGATCGTCAAGCTCTTCGTTCATGGCCGGGCTCGGGTCTGGGATCGTATAAGCATAGCAGCCCGCGACGGCATCCGGAATCCCTGCGCTGCGGCGCTTTCTGAACGAAACTTGCCATCTGGCGTATGAGGTTCGGTACTACGTGGAGGAGAATCGCCGAGAGCAGGCTGGCCTGCGCCGCGAGCAGGCAGGCAAAGACGCCGTGTTCCGCCAGAAGTTGCAGCGACTTCATTCGCGGGCGCAAATAGACGAGTGCGACGAACAGGACAATGGCGCCGGGGATGCACATCATTGCTCCGGCCGTATAGAAAGCCATCCAGAAGAGCAGGGCGGCGATGCCCGCCGTGCTCAGGAGTATCAGGATTTCCTTGATCCAGTTGCCGCGCGTCATGGCGATTACTGTACCAAAACCCCATAATACGGCGGATGTTGTGGCGAGACAGGCGAATCCGGCGAGCCCTGATCTTGTGACGGTTATGGTGGGCGACGCTGGGTTCGAACCAGCGACCCCTGCCGTGTGAAGGCAGTGCTCTTCCGCTGAGCTAGTCGCCCGCCGTGGCTGCGAATTTTAACAGGTCGGTCAGGCGCAAGACGAGACGCGCTTCAGCCTTGCGCTCCGCCGCGGCGAAGCAGAACATAGACCGCGCCGGTGCCGCCGTCCACCGGGCGGGCGCTGGTGTAGGCAAGAACTTCGCGGCGGCGCGAAAGCCAGCGGGCGACGGCGCGCTTGAGCACCGGACCGCGCGGGCCGGACCGATAACCTTTGCCGTGAATGATGCGTACGCAGGTGAATTCGCGTGCGAGCGCGTCGGCAAGAAACCGCGAGAATTCGCGTCGTGCCATGGGCAGGGTCATGCCGTGCAGGTCTAGCGCCGCACGCACGGGAATCTGGCCGCGTCGCAGGCGGGTGAGAACACGCCGCTGTACGCCGGGCGCGGCATAGGCGAGGTCGGGTTCGGCGCCGAATTCGTCGGGATGGCGCGGATCGTCCAGCGTTTCCGCAAGCGCGCTGCGTTCGTCGGCCTCGCGCATGCGGGCCCGAGGCTTCGGCCGTGGTCCGCGCGGGGCCTTGGGGCGCCGTGCGAGCGGCACGGCATCGGCTACCGCCTTGCGGAACAGCTCTGCATTCTCGTCATCGTCCGCCAAATCGGTTCACCTCGCCCGGACGGTTAGGTATCATTAGCGTAGCGCGAACGGGCAATTCGTATTCGTTCGCCCCAAACAAGGAATTCAGTGCTTTCAATCCTGGTCAGCAACGACGATGGCGTGAATGCGCCCGGGCTGGCCCTGTTGGCGGCTTCACTCGCACCGCTGGGCGAGGTGACCGTCGTCGCGCCCGATCGCAACCGCAGTGGCGCGAGCAATTCGCTCACCCTGGATGTTCCGTTGCGCGTCGCCAGGCTTGCCAATGGTTTTCTCGCCGTGAACGGCACGCCGACCGACTGCGTGCATCTCGCGATCACGGGGCTGCTTGAGAATGCGCCTGATCTGGTGGTGTCCGGGATCAACCAGGGGCCGAATCTGGGCGATGACGTTTTGTATTCGGGCACCGTCGCGGCGGCGATGGAGGGGCGTTTTCTCGGCCGGCCCGCGATTGCGGTGTCGCTCGCGGCCAGCGAGCCCGAGCACTACGAGACGGCGGCACGCGTGGCGCGGCTTTTGGTCGAGCGACTGGAGGAGATGGCGTTGCCGCGCGAAACGCTGCTCAATGTGAACGTGCCGGATTTGCCCTGGGCGGAACTCGCAGGCTTACGCGCAACACGCCTTGGTGCGCGCCATCGTGCGGAGCATACGGTGCGCATGACCGACCCGCATGCGCGTCCCGTGTACTGGGTGGGCGAACCGGGTGCGGCCGCGGATGCGGGCGAGGACACCGATTTCGCTGCGATTGCCGCGGGCGCGGTCTCGGTGACGCCGCTCACGGTGGATCTCACGCGCCACGAGGCGCTCG
Source organism: uncultured Gammaproteobacteria bacterium (assembly GCA_963843735.1). Taxonomy (GTDB): domain Bacteria; phylum Pseudomonadota; class Gammaproteobacteria; order JAKDMP01; family JAKDMP01; genus CAWJLN01. The sequence continues at coordinate 155,556 of CAWJLN010000005.1, read as the reverse complement.
CGGGACTCGCGCAGGCGCTGCAAGGCCTCGAATCGTGATCGCCCGCAAGGGTATCGGCATGACCTCTGCGCGTACGCGCGAACGGCTGATTGCGCGTTTGCGTGCGGAAGGCATCTCTGACGAGCGCGTGCTCGACGCCATCCGTTCCGTGCCGCGGCATCTGTTTGTGGACGAGGCGCTCGCAAGCCGCGCCTACGAGGACACGGCGCTTCCGATCGGCCACGGCCAGACGATCTCCCAACCCTACGTCGTCGCGCGCATGACTGCGGCGCTGATCGCCGACGGCATACCGGATCGGGTGCTGGAAATCGGCACCGGTTGCGGCTATCAGGCCGCGGTGCTTGCCCATCTGGTGCCCCGGGTGGACAGCATCGAGCGCATTCGTGCGCTGTTGTCGAGTGCGCGCAAGAGTTTGTTGCAGCTGGGCATCCGCAATGTGCATCTGCGTCACGGAGATGGCCACGAAGGATGGCCTGAACATGCTCCCTACGAGGCTATCCTGCTTGCCGCGGCACCCGAGGAAATTCCCGCGGCGTTGTTCGAACAGCTGGCCGAAGGCGGGCGCCTGGTCGCGCCGGTGGGGCCGCGTATCGCACAGCAGCTCCTGCTGTATCGACGCACGTCGGGCCGACTGGAATCGCAATTGCTGGGCGCGGTGAGCTTCGTGCCCTTTACCTCCGGGGTAACATAGGCCGTGCGCATGAGCTGGACGAAAACGATGCAAGGTTGCGGCGGTTTCATATGCCGGATCGTTTCGAGAGTCTGAAGCGCATGCGTATGCAACGAGTCTGCATGCTCACACTTGCCGTGGTTTTTCTCATGGGCTGCGAGGGAGCCTTCAATCTTCCCGCTTCCCACCGCCCGGCAAGCTACACGGTGCATCGCGGCGATACGCTGTATTCGATCGCCTGGCATTACGGTCTGGACTATCAGGACGTGGCGCGCTGGAATGGAATTTCTCCACCGTACACGATTCAACCCGGCGAGCATGTGGCCCTGTATCCCCATAATCGGGCATCGCGGTCTGTGCGAAGCGGGAAAACCGTGGCTCATGTCGTTGCCAAGGCTCCGCCGCGCAAATCGACGCATGCGAACCAGGCCGCAGCCGCGCCTGCGGTTGGGGATACGACTCTGCAATGGCAATGGCCCGCAAGCGGCGATGCGCTCGCAACCTTCGGCAAGGGAGGTCTCGCCGGCAAGGGCGCCGTGATTGTCGGCAAGCTGGGCGAGCCCGTTCAGGCCGCGGCGGCAGGTACCGTCGTGTATGCGGGCGACGCGCTTGTCGGTTACGGTCGGCTCATCATCGTCAAGCACAATGAGGAATGGTTGAGCGCCTACGCACATAACCAGCGTTTACTGGTGCATGAAGGTCAGGTAGTGAAGGCGGGCGAGAAAATTGCAACCATGGGCGTTGCTCCCGACGGCAAACCCGCCTTGTATTTCGAGATACGCGAAGACGGCGTGCCGGTGAACCCGTTGCGCTTTCTTCCCGGGAAGCGTTAGTATTGCCATGACCTTGCGCGAGGATTGTTTGTGATGGAGGCGCGATCACGTGACCCTCGACCCCGCGACTGACAGGCAGCATACCAACAAAAGAAACCGCGAATGGCCGGCATCGCCGGAACACGACGCCGTTGATTCCGAAACCGACGACGATTTCCTCGACGACGCATTGATTGACGAAGACGAGCCCCAGTTGTCGTTGCCGGGCGTGGAAGCCCCGCCGGCTTCCGATGAGCGGGCTGCCGCTACGCAGAACAGCGAAGACATTGACGTCACCGGCCTGTATCTGAAGGAGATCGGTTTTCATCCCCTGCTGACGCCGGAGCAGGAAGTGGAATTGTCGCTTCGTCTGCGCGAGGGCGACGAGGAGGCGCGCCGGCGCATGATCGAGTCCAATCTGCGCCTGGTGGTCAATATCGCGCGCGCCTATACGGGACGCGAGGTGCCGCTGCTCGACCTCATCGAGGAAGGCAATCTCGGCCTCATGCACGCGGTCGAGAAGTTTGATCCCGCGCGCGGCTGCCGCTTTTCCACCTATGCAACCTGGTGGATTCGCCAGGCGGTGGAGCGGGCAACCATCAACCAGGGGCGCACGGTGCGCCTGCCGGTGCATATAACGCGCGAGCTTTATGCCTGCATGCGCGCCGAGCAGCTTTTGCGCCAATCCCTCGAGCGCACGCCCAGCGCGAAAGAGCTTGCGGCCGAGACGGGATTCAGCGCGGAACGCATCGAGTGGCTGCGCAGCATTCGCGAATGCGCCGTTTCGGTGGATGCCCCGCTCGACGAACAACTGGGCATTACCTTGATGGAGAATCTTGCGGATGACGGCGGGGAAGATCCGTCGCGTTGCGCCGGAACCCATCAGCTTGCGCAGATGATCAATGTCTGGCTGGCGGAGATTCCCGTCAAACAGCGCGAAGTGATCGAGCGCCGATTCGGCCTCAACGGCTTCGAGCGGATGACGCTTGAAGCCGTGGGCCAGGACATGGACCTGACGCGCGAGCGGGTTCGTCAACTCCAGGTGGCAGCGATGCGCAAGCTCAGACGCATCATCACGGGTGCGGGCATCAGCTGCGAGGCGCTGCCCGACTGAACCCTGCCGACCTCGGAAATTCCGGCATACTGTCTACGCGCACCCTGATAGCATATTCAGGCCATCACTCCGACGCATCAGCATGACCGTACGTACCCGTTTCGCACCCAGCCCCACGGGCTATCTGCACATCGGAGGAGCGCGCACGGCGCTTTTCTCCTGGTTGTACGCGCGGCATCACGGCGGCGAATTCGTGCTCCGCATTGAGGATACCGACCGCGAACGTTCCACTGAGGCCGCCGTGCAGGCGATACTCGATGGCATGCGTTGGCTCGGGCTCGACTGGGATGAAGGGCCGCATTTCCAGACTGCGCGTTTCGAGCGTTACCGCGAGGCGATTGGGCAACTGCTGGAATCCGGGCATGCCTACCATTGCTATTGCACGCGCGAGGAACTCGACGCGATGCGCAAGGCGCAGACGGCGCGCGGAGAAAAGCCCCGTTACGATGGGCGTTGCCGCAAACGCGGCGAAGCGCGCGCGGGTATCGAACCGGTGGTGCGCTTCAGGAATCCGCGCGACGGCGAAACCGTCGTGGACGATCTCGTGCATGGGCGGGTGGCGTTCGACAATGCCGAACTGGACGATCTGATCATTGCCCGCTCCGACGGCTCGCCGACCTATAATCTGACGGTGGTGGTGGACGATCGTGACATGCGCATTACGCATGTGATTCGGGGTGACGACCACCTCAATAATACGCCAAGACAAATAAATATATTCAAAGCGTTAGAGGCTAATATTCCTTCATTTTCTCACTTGCCGATGATCCTTGGACCTGATGGAACCAAGCTCTCCAAGCGCCATGGCGCCGTCGGCGTGATGCAATACCGCGAGGACGGCTATCTGCCCGACGCCGTGCTCAATTATCTGGCGCGTCTCGGCTGGTCGCACGGCGATCAGGAAGTGTTCTCGCGCGCTGAAATGATTTCCCTGTTCGATATCGGCGACGTCAATCGTTCCGCCGCCGCCATCAACCCCGGCAAGCTGGATTGGCTCAACCAGCACTACATCAAGGCGGCGGAACCGCAAGATCTTGCGGCCGAATTCGCCTGGCAGCTCGAACGCCTGGGAATTTCCAGGGATGCGGAGACGGAAGAATTGCCGGCCATCGTGCTCGCGCAACGCGAGCGGGCGAAGACCTTGAAGGAAATGGCCGAGAACAGCCGCTTCTTCTTTGAACGCCCCGAAGGCTATGAGTCAAAGTCCGCGGCGAAAAACCTGACGCCGGAGGCGGGCGCGCTGCTCGGCGAGGCGCAGACGCGCTTCGAGGCCCTGGGCGAATGGAATTCGGGGTCCATTCACGAAGCCGTGGCGGCGCTGGCCGAAGAACGCGGCATTAAACTCGGTCGCATCGCCCAGCCGATTCGCGTGGCTGTTTCGGGCGGACCGGTTTCACCACCGATAGATCAGACTCTGGAGATTCTTGGTCGAGAGGAAACGCGCTCGCGCATCGCCCGCGCTCGCGAGTGGATCGATGCCAATACCGTTTCGGGTTGACACCGACGGGTGCAAAACAGGAAAATACGCAGGTTCGCGTGGGGCTATAGCTCAGCTGGGAGAGCGCCTGCATGGCATGCAGGAGGTCGCCGGTTCGATCCCGGCTAGCTCCACCAATCTGTCCGGATTTGCGTCCCCGTCGTCTAGAGGCCTAGGACACCGCCCTTTCACGGCGGTAACACGGGTTCGATTCCCGTCGGGGACGCCATATAAAACAAGCGCTTACGTAAGTTTTCTCCATTAAAAACGCGGCTCAGGGTTTCTTTAAGCGATCCAGAAGCCCTTCGTACTTCAGCGCTTTGGCGTGATCGCCAGCGCGTTCGTAGAAGTTGGCAAGCGCCGCAAGGGAATCCCGGTCGTATGGATTGCGTTTGAGGGAACGATCAAGGACGGCGATTGCCGCCTTCGTATTTCCGGCGTCGTTCAGCGCGACCGCATAAACATAAGAATATCTCGGGTTAGACGGGGCGATGCGTGCCGCGGAGGCAAGCAAGCCGAGGGCTTGAGCCTTCTGCCCCTTGCGAACTTCCAGGAGACCGAGCGCAAACAGCAGCGAAGGATCGTCGGGCGAATGTTGCATCGTCCGCCGCAAAACGGCTTCCGCCTTATCGTCCCGTCCGCGCGTCCGATAGAGATCGGCGAGGTTGACTGCTGCCGGGCTGAAGGAGGGATCTATGGAAAGCGCGGTTTTGAGTTCGGTCTCGGCGCGGCCGATTTTTCCCTTCTTGGCGAAGAAAAGTGCGAGGCTCAGATGTGACTCGGGCCGATCGGCGTTCAGTTCCAGTGCGTCAACGTATTGCGCCGATGCGCGATCCAGCGCATCGGCCACCTTGTCCGGCAAAACGACATGCCTTACACCCGCAAGTGAATCGGCTGCCGCGATCCGTACTGCGCGAACCGGATCATCAAGCAGTCTAAGCATGGCAGGAAAATTTGCCTTAAGGTCCACATGGGGAAAAAGTTGCGCAGCCGCGCGCCTGACCAGCGGTGATTTGTCTTTGGAACCTTTGCGGAGGAGGGTGCTGACTTGCGGACTGTCGAACCCGATAAGAAGCTTCAGTGCGGTAGCCCTTGCTATCGCGGGTTGTCCGGAATCGTCAACGAGTCCGATGAGCAGGTTTTGCGCACCGGGCGCGCCCAAGCGCCCGGCCTGGAGGGCGGGACCAAATTTTTGAAATCCGATTAGAGTGGGTCCAAACCATTTGGTAATCCGGTCCGCCGCCCATTGCGGGGATTTATTGACGTGACACCCGTTGCAGGCATTCGGCGTGCCGAGAGCGACGGAAAGGTCCGGTCGCGGCACGCGGATGCTGTGATCGCGCCGCTTGTCTATGCGCATGTAGGTTCTGGTCGGCATGTGACACGCGACGCACTGCGCTCCGACCGATCCGATCGGGTGATGGAAGTGGCTGGGCGTGTCGTACCTGGCCGCCAGATGGCAGCTCGTGCAGAGTCTGTTGCCCTTGATGCGAAGCTTGGCGGTATGCGGATTGTGGCAATCGCTGCACGTCACGCCCGCGTGGTACATCCGGCTCTGAATAAAAGAACCGTATTCGTAGACTTCGCCCTTGATCTGACCGTCCGGAAAGTAGAGATTGGCGTCGAGCAGAGCGACGCGATAGTCGTCGCCCAGCGCTTGGCCGTGCACGTAATCCTCGTGAATCGGCGTGCTCAATGAATGGCACCGGGCACAGGTCTGGATTTCGCGCTCGGTCGTGCGCGGCTTGTTTCTGTGCACCAGGCCGGTCCGCGCGTCATATTTCCACGAGGCGCCGGCTCTTTCATCGAGCGCGAGGGCCAGGCCGTCGTTGGGGTAGGTCTTTGAATGATCGTGGGGATGGCGCGCCCAGGCCACATGTTCCGACCCCGGACCGTGACAGGCCTCGCAGCCGACGCTGATTTCCGAATAGGTGGTCGCGTACGTGCGCGTTTCCCGATCGTAATTCTTGCGCACGTCGGTGGAATGACAGGCCGAGCAGGCGAAGTTCCAGGTTTGATCTATCGCCGTCCAGTAGAGCGGGTGGATGGCCGGCCCTCGGAGCCGGGATAAAGCGCAAACCAGCGTTGGCCTCAGCGGTTGTGTGCGGATGGCTGTCCCACGCGATGCCGAAAGCTTGCAGCCGCCCGCCCGGAAGTCCGATCAGGTATTGCTGCAGGGGAAAAACGCCGAAAGTGTATTTGATCCGGTAGTCGTGCGGCGTGCCGTTTGCGTCATCGGTGCCAACCATGAACCTGCCGGCATCTCGGAAGAAGGTCGAGGTGACATCGCCGTCGGTGAACTTCGCGTGGTTGAAATTGCCGAGCACGGCCCCCGCCGTGGCGGGCTGCATCGCCAGTTGGTGGTGGGAGCCATGCCAATCGTGAAACTCGGCAGCGTGACAGGTGCCGCAGGTTCTGGATCCGACGAAAGTCGGATGCTTGGTTGTTGCGGTCGCTGCGTTCTTAATGTTCGGATCGCTTGCCCGGCGGGAATGGAAGCCCAGATAGACAGCCGTCGCCGCCATGACCAGTAACAGGCATGCGGCGGTAATCAGAAATCCCATCGGTGGCGGCGGGCGTGTCGAGAGGATGCCGCGCTGCTCCACTTCCCCTTATGTGGCTTCCGTTTCACGACAACAAAGCGGTCGGCTCACGCGGCGCGAGATTGGACTTCGCCGCGCCTGCTCATCGCTTCTTGCCCAACTTACGGGCGTTCCCGGAAGCAGTAGTGGGGCATGCTCCCATGTCCTGTTCGATGATGGCCTTGTCGGCATCGTTGGTCAGCCCGTCCTGGTTGATGTCGGCCCAGCTCGACTTGCCGTCGGAAAGTTGCTCGAACATCTGCCATTGATCCACGTCCTTCTGATCCACAACGCCGTCGAGGTTGATGTCGGCGGGGCAGTCCTCTTGCGTAGCAAGCAGCGTGTTGTAATCCGCGTTCAACTCGTCGTAATTCTGCTGCTGTTCCTGGGTGAGCGGCGGCGCTCCACTCGCCAGCAGGTTGGCGTCTTCCGTATCGATTTCAGGCGTGGGAATGTCCTCGTTGATCTGGTAGAACTCGGTGCTCGTGGTTTCGGCGCAGGCGTTGGCATTGGCGTCGTAGGAGTCGTATTTGTTGACCACGATCTTGTAGTCGTCGTTGCGGATGGCCTCGGCCGTCTTCGGATAAATATTGCTGGAAATCGTTTCTCCGTGGTCGTGCTGCCAAACCGCGACGTCGCAACACAACGCGAAACCCTGCGACGGGGCGCCCGGTTCGTCCGGGTCAGGGCCCACCAGGTACCACCGTTGTCGTGGCACACGCCGGCGCTCGGAGCGATCTGCGTGCAGGTGGTCGTGTTGTACACGCAGGGTCCGTTGAGCTCTCCGTTGGCGTGTTCGTTGGTGCCGATCTCGGTGTAATTCGTGGTGCGGATTTCGGTCTGGTCCGGATTTTCAAGGTACGGCAGCAGGGGCTGTGCATCGAGCGCGCGTGGAACGGCCTGATCCACGTTTATGCCCGCCAGTTCCCCGACCAGATGATAGAGGTCCACGACGTTGACCATCGCGTTCACCTGCCGGCCGGGATCAACGACGTTCGGACCCGCAACAATGCCAGGGTTCCACACGCCGGTCTGATAGGCAGTAGATTTTGCGCGGGTAGGATCGAACGGCACCTTGACCACCGTGCCCAGGCTGCCGTTGTCGCTGATGAATATGACGTAGGTGTTGCTTGCCTTGGGATCGTAGACGAGCTGGCCGTCGGAGTTGTAGCTGGCAAGCCCCGCCTGCACCATAAAGCCTCCGATCTCGTAGTCCAGCGCCTCTTCCATCTCGTTTGACAGAATTCTCTGATCCGCGGCGTTCGAGCAATCGAGATTGCTCGAATCGGGCTCGATCTTTGGCAGCAGTTGTTTCGGCGGCTGCATGAGAGGGGTGTGATCGGTTGCGAAGCTCAGGGCTACCATCCATGGCTGGCCCTTCGGTTGTTCCCCGATCCAGTCGAGCGCGGCATTGACCGGTTCTATGCCTCGATAGGTACGCGCGCGGATGTCCGTCAACGGCACTTGTTCGGCCGTACCGTCCTCGGTGTTGATATACAGCGGCGAGACGTAATGCCCGCTGAGCGTGTCGAAGTTGATGTAGGCGGGCATCGGATCCTGACAGCTCTTGTTCGGATCGAAGATACCGCCCGAGTCCAGGCACACACGGCCCGGCGTTTCCGTTCCCGTTTTGCTCATCTCCTGACACGTGCCGTCGCCAGCGTAGCAGGCACCCGAGTCCGCGCCGCCGTGTTTCGCGTCGCGGACGAAGCCGCACGACCAGGTTCCGGGTGGCGCCACGCCTCCGGCCGTGGTGTCAATCGAGGAAGGGTCGCCGGTGATGTCCAGCCAGCCGTTGAAATAGTCGAAGCCCAGCGCATGCACCATGGCGTCGCCGTAGGGGTCGTTGCTCTGGATTCCCATGTGAAACTTTCCGAAGAGTGCGCTCTTGTAACCGTTCTGCTTGAGCAGGTTGGGCAGCGTCGTCTCGTTGGGGTTGACCATGTAATTCGCGAGGTCATTGTTGCCGATTGCAGTATAGACATGAGTGCGGAAGGGATAACGGCCCGTGAAAAGGGCGGCGCGTCCGTTCGAACAGGCCGGCATGGACCACAGGTTGTGGAACGTCACTCCTTGCTGCGCGATCTCGTCAATGTTCGGGGTGGATGGCGGGCTGAAGCCCCCGTAGCCGAGCAGCCGCCACTGGTCTGTCCCCATGTCGTCCATGATGACCAGCACGATGTTGGGTGCGCCAGCAACGAAACTGACCGTCGCCGTGTTGGGTGAAGCCGTGCCGTTGACCGTGAAACTGAGCGTGATATTTTCGGCGACCGCCGAGCTGAGTGTGCCCGTCACCGTGCCGTTATCGTTCGCGTAATGCAGAGTGCAACTGGTGCAGGGGGCGGCGCTGACGACGACATCGGCGCTGCCCGTGTACGGCTGATCGTCGGTATTGCGCAAGGTCACGGTAATGGCTGCGGCAGCGGTGCCGTCGGCAGTGACCGTGCTCGGCGCCGCCGTGATGGTGGAGTTGGCCGCGCTCACCTGGGGTGTGGAGCTGCTGCCGCCGCCACAGGCGGTGAGCGCCAGGGGAGCGATGCAGAACAAAACGAATAGCTTTCCGTTCCGAAACGAATGCGATTTCATGGTGGTTCTCTTATTGGTGTGGCTGGTAACCGGCGCCGTGTCTCCACGCCTCTCGATCCGTGGAGTGAATATACGCTTTCCTTGCCGACTTTACAAGTTTCCGTACGCGGTCGATACACTTTTAGAGTCCCCGATAGGGGATCAGTAAACCCCCCGGCTTTAGCCGGCGGACAGGTCGGCTAGGTTATGCTGAGGAGATGGAGGATTATAAGCGCGGGAGCCACACGGTGTGGGACTGCAAGTACCACCTGGTGTGGACGACGAAGTACCGATATCAGGTACTGGGCGGGGAAGTAGGAGAGCGCTGCCGGGAGTTGCTGCGCGAGATAGCGCGGGCGAAGGAGATGCGCATCTATGCGGGGGCGATCAATCGGGATCATGTGCACATGCTGATAGGGATACCGCCGTATCTATCGGTATCGCGGGCGGTGCAGTACATGAAGGGCAAGAGTTCGCACAAGCTTCTGACGGAGTTTGCGCGGCTGAGGAAGCGGTATTGGGGACAGCACCTGTGGGCGCGAGGCTACTGGGTATGCACGAGCGGGAACGTGACCGACGAGGTGTGGCACCGTTACATCGAGGAGCAGAAGCCGCCGGAGCCTGACGATGACTTTCAGGTTGTGTAGTCGGCCGCATGGCCGACCGATCCGGCTTTCAGCCGTAATCCGAAGCCACCGGCTTTAGCCGGTGGAGTGTTCACTGAGGCATGCAGTCGGCTCCGAGATGCTGCTGAATAATTTGTAGATCCAGATCGTTCGTAAGGCCGTCAAAATTGAGGTCGTACCAGCTCGAATTCTGCTGGCCCGTAAATTGGCTGAAGAATTGCCAGTTATTGATGTCTTCCTGGTTCACCAGCATGTCCTCATTGCCGTCGCCCGGACAGTTCGGCTGGGAACTCAGCAGGCTTTGCATGTCTCCGTGCAAGGCGTTGAAATTCTCGAGTTGGCCATCGGTCAGTCCTTGCGGAGGGAGGCTGGGCGAAGTCAGGAGATTGTTCCGCGCAGTATCGAGCATCGGAACGGGAGTGGCTTCGTTTATCCGGTAAAACTCGTACTGGGTCTGCGGATCCACGCAAACGGGGTAGTTGCTTACGACCAGCTTGTAATTGTCGTTGCGTATAGCCTGCGCGGAATCAGCCAGTATGCTGGCGCTCGGATCGGCGTTGGCTTTTACGTCGCAGCAGCTGGCGCAGCCGGCGTCCCCGTTTGCTTCGCAGGCGCCGGAGCCCGGCCCGTACCAGACGCCGCCCTCGGATTCGCACAGTCCCTGTTGAGGGAAAAGCTGGACGCAGATATTGACTGGCCCGACCGGCACGACGCAAGGCGGAGCCTTTTCCCCGTTGGCGGTGATGCTCTCCCCGTACTGGGTGAAATTGGTGGTGCGAATTTCCGTCTGGGTTGGATCGGTCAGGTAGGGCATCATGGGTTTTGAGTCGAGGATATGAGAGGCGGGGACCGCCTCGTGTACGTCTATGCCGGCTATCTCGCCGAACAATTCGAACAGATCGGCCGCGTTGACCATCGCGTCTTCCTGCCGGCCTGGGTCGGCCACCTGCGGCCCCGCAACTACCAGGGGAACCCACACGCCGGTTTGATAAACGGTCGCTTTGGCCCGGGACGGATCGAAGGGCGCGCGCACAACCGGGGCATAGCTTCCATTGTCGCCCACGACGATTACCCAGGTGTTGGTGGCCGCCGGATCATAAACGAGATCGCCATCGCTGTTGCGGGTAGCCAAGCCGGTTTCCGTTAGCAAGCGCGACAGGTCGTGGTCTATTGCCTCGATCATCTGGTTTGCCAGCGTGCGCGCGTCGGTCCCGCTGGTGCAACTCAGATCGCTGTTATCCGCGGTTCCGCCCGGCAACAGATCCATCGGCGGCTGTTGAAGCGGGGTGTGGATTGCACTATAGGCGACAGTAGCCATCCACGGCTTGCCCGCAGGCCGCGAGTTGATCCAGGCGATAGCGTTGTCGGTTTCGGCTTCGGTTCGATACGCTCGGGAACGCGGATCGGTTGCCGGAACTTCTTCGACCGAACCGTCCGGATTATTGATGACCAGCGGCGATACGTAGTAGCCGTTCATGGTCTCGAAATCGAGATTCGACGGTGGCGTTGCCTGGCAAACCGCGTCGGGCACAAAAATACCGCCCGATTGCATGCAGGCCAGTCCCGGTGCGACGCCGGTCTCATCCTTCGACATATTGGTACACGGCCCGGTGGGCGAGGCATAGCAGGCGCCGCTATTCGAGCCGGATGGCTGCGAAGCGTCCGGTACGAATCCACACGCATAGGCCCCCTTCGCTCCGACGCCGCCGGCTGTCGTGTCGAGCGGGTATGGCGATCCCTCGATGAAGCCGTAAAAATAATCCAATCCAAGGGCCGCGGGCGTTCCGTTCTCATAGGGATTGTTATACGGGCCGGCAAGGTGCCACTTGCCGAAATAGCCATTGTCGTAATTTTTGGCCGCAAGCAGCTTGGGAGTAATACTCTCGTAGGGAGAAAGCTGGGAATTGGCCAGCACGCTACTGGTAATCACGTTCAGGAGGTTGGTGCGGAATGAATACCTGCCGTCGAAGAACATTGCCCGGCTCGGCGTGCATTCGGGCATCGCCCAGGCGTTTCGGAAACGTACGCCCGCGTCGGCGATGGCGTTCAGGTTCGGGGTGGCCGGCGGGTTGGTGCCTCCGTAGCCGAACGTATCCACTTCGTCAATGCCGACATCGTCATATACCACGAACAGAATGTTCGGAGACGCCGGCGGCGGAGCGACGAAATGGACGGTTTCTGTGCTGGGCGAAGCCGTGCCGTTGACCGTGAAGCTGAGCACAATGTCTTCGGCGGCCGACGAGCTGAGCGTGCCTGTCACCGTGCCGTTATTGTTCGTGTAATGCACGGTGCAACTGGTGCAGGGATCGGCGCTGACGACGATATCGGCACTGCCCGTGTACGGTTGATTGTCGGTGTCGCGCAGGCTCACGGTAATCGCCGCGGCCGCGGTGCCGTCGGCCGTGACCGTGCTCGGCGCCGCCGTGATGGTGGAGTTGGCCGCGCTCACCTGGGGCGTGGAAACATTGTCGCTACCTCCGCCACAGGCGGCGAGGACCACAGGAGCAACGCAGAGGAAACGAAGCAGTTTCGTACGCGAAAACGAGTACGGCTTCATGGCGGCTCTCCCGTTTGGAATCGGCAAAGAGCGTTGATTCCCTTACGCTCCTTCATGCCTGGAATATACCCCTTCCTTACGGGGCATGGCAAGTTTCAGTCGAGACCGGGGAAATTGGCGCCGGACTGCTCGACCGCCCAATCAGAATTTCCGGGCCGGCCCGCGACCGCATTGGCGATCAGCACCTCGAACACCCAGGACGGCAACGCTCCGGCAAGGCGCCAGGCTTTGTGCCGAGCGACATTCACGACAAAGATGGTGGGCGTGCCGGTGACGCCTTTGAAGGCTTGGTCCGCAGCGATGAGCGCGGCGCCTGCATTGCTCTGTGTGCATCTGCTGTATATCGCGTCCAGGCTGCCAGGATCGCTTATAGTCCGGTTGCCACGCATGGCAGTCTTTGCGAGCGTCGCCACGGATTCCTCTGTCCCCTGACCATTGCTGCCGGTCTTCGCGAAGATCGTGCCGGTAAAGCGTCTGAAGGCGTCCGGCCCCGCGATGCGGGCGACACAGGCCCCGGCAATTGCTTCGGCTTGCGCCGCCTTGCCGTGCATCTCGAGCGGATGAAAGCGGTACACAAACTGCGCTTGCGAACCGTACCTGCGGTGTAGCGCGGGGGAAACCGCCGCCTCGAATGCCTTGCAGTACGGACACTCGTAATCCGAGTACACGATCACCCGCACGGGCGCATTCACATTCCCGATCGCGGTGGCGCGGTCCAGAACACTGAGCGAAAAAAGGGCTGAGGCGTCCGCGCCCGTATATTCGTCTATATAGCCCGCGTAGCGGTGCCAGTCACGCAGGATGAATGCGCGCCGGACTTCTTGGCGCACAATTTTGATTACCGCGCCGCGTGTAAGCGGCGCAACGGCGCTCGCAGTACGCGCGAGGGCATCGTTTTCCATCGTTGCGAACGATGCAATGGCTATACCGAATACGATGCCGAAGATGAGATGTGTGTGTTTCATGCCTGAGTGTCCTTGAGTTTTTCGCGGATGGTTCGCGCAGTGGAGTATAGCCGGATTCCGAGAACGAACCGGAATAGGGGAAGGTGGTTTAGGCGTCGCGGCCGAGGCGTCGGTTCGCGGGCAGAGCGACGTCAATCAACTTCGGGCGGGGCAGATCAAGTGCGGCCATGAGTTCGGCGTAGGCCGCTGCCGAATCTACTTGCAGGCGCGGATTGTGGCGCCGCTCCTCGCCGATCGTGCTTACGGTCCAGCCCTTGTAATCGTGTGCCGGGTAAACCAGCGTTTCATCGCGCAGGGTAAGCAGCTTTTGCAGGCTCGCCCAGGCCGCGTGCGCGTCGCCGTTCTGGAAATCGGTGCGTCCCGTGCCGCGGATGAGCAGGGTGTCACCGGTGAGCACGCGATCGGCGAGCAGGAAGCAAGAGGAATCGTCGGTATGCCCGGGTGTGGCGAGTACGCGCACGGGGACGCCAGCCACGCCCACGTCTTCGCCGTCCTTGAAGCTTTTCACGCCGTCCACCGCCGTGGCCGCCGGCAGACGTGGCACGCAACCGGTCGCATCGGCGAGGGCGCCGAGCGCCGTGACGTGGTCGGCATGCAGATGGGTGTCGAGCGCCGCGGTCAGGCTTAGATTCAACTCCGAGACAGCGCGCAGATATTCGCCGATGCGTTCGCGAACCGGATCCACAAGAATGCAGTCGCCGCCGCTGGCCGTAGCGATCAGGTAGGTATAAGTCGAGGATTTGTGGTCGAAAAATTGACGGAAAAGCATGTCCGGAAAGAACCCGACGGAACGGGGCCAGTATAATCGCGCGACGGATGCACCGCATGCGGTGCACCGCGTTTCCGCCCGTATCCAGGATATCGAGCGAGTAGTTTAGGCCGGTAAGTCAAAGGAGCGAACCATGCCAGATCGCTACCGGGAACGGGCGTTCGCCGCGCGGACATGGGTGAGCCGCTGGATCTGGTGCTCCTGCCGCTCGTGATCGGCGTGTTCTTTCTGCTCGCCTGGGCGGGCAGCCACACGCCGGCGGGAAATTACGCTGGCGCGAGTCCCTCGCTTTCCCTCGATCCCGCGCTGCTGCCGATCTATGCGCTGAAGACCACCCTGCGCATGGCCTGTGCGCTCGTGATCTCGTTCCTGTTCACCATTGCCGTCGGCACCTGGGCGGCGAAGAGTCCGCGCGCGGAAAAGATCCTGATCCCGCTGCTCGATATAGGCCAGTCGGTGCCGATCCTCGGTTTTCTGCCCTTTGCGCTGCTGTGGGTGGTGAAGTTTCTGCCCGATCCGATTCTCTCCGCGGACATTGCGGCGGTCTTCGCGATCTTTACCTCCCAGGTCTGGAACATGGCCTTCAGCTACTACCAGTCGGTGAAGCTTCTGCCCAAGGAACTGAAACAGGCCGCCGATGTGTTCCAGCTTTCGCGCTGGCAGCGGTTCCGGCGCCTGGAGTTTCCCCATGCGCTGCCGCAACTCGTGTGGAACACGATGATGTCGGTTTCGGGCGGCTGGTTCTTCGTCGTCGCCGCCGAAGCCATCACGGTCGCCAACCACAAGGTGCTTCTGCCCGGCATCGGCTCCTACATCAGCGTTGCCATCGCGCAGCGCGATCTCGGCGCCATCGGCTGGGCGATTCTCGCCATGTTCGTGGTCATCATGCTCTACGACCAGTTGGCGTTCCGCCCGCTGGTAGCCTGGTCGGAAAAATTCAAGATGCACGCCTCGGGCGGCGAGGAACCGCAATCCTGGGTGCTCGATCTGCTGCGCCGCAGCGGCTTCGTGGCGGGATTGCGGGCATTGACCGAACGCGCGGGCGAACGCCTCCGGCGTCGGCGGAGCGCACGCGAAAAACCGCCCGGGCGCGAGCGCTCGCGCATCATCAAACTGTCGCCGCGGGTTGGCGAGCTGGCTTGGAGCATCATGCTCGGTGTTGTGGCGGTAGTCACCGTGGTGCTGCTTGCCCGTTACATTCTCTCCGACGTGGGGGGAGGCGAGATCGCACACGTGTTTCTACTCGGTTTCTATACCCTGGTGCGCGTACTGGTGCTGACCGCGATTGCGAGTTTGATATGGGTGCCGATCGGCATCAAGATCGGTCTCAGCCCGAAATGGTCGCGGCGCGCCCAGCCCTTCGTTCTTTTCCTTTCCGCTTTCCCGGCGAATCTGCTCTTCCCACTGGTCGTCGTCGCGATTCTTTCCTGGCGGCTGAATGTCCAGATCTGGCTGAGTCCGCTCATGGTGCTCGGCGCGCAGTGGTACATTCTGTTCAACGTGATCGCGGGGGCGCAGCAGATTCCGGGTGATCTGCGCGAGGCGGCGGACAATCTCGGGCTCAAGCGCTGGCTGCGCTGGAGGCGTTTGTATCTGCCGGCTATTCTGCCTGCCTTTGTGACCGGCGGATTGACCGCGGCGGGTGCGGCATGGAACGCAAGTATCGTCGCGGAGTTCGTGACTTGGGGCGGGCACACCCTCAAGGCGAGCGGACTGGGTTCCTACATCGCCGTGCAGGCGGCAATCGGCAGTCAGCCGAAACTGGTACTCGGCATCGCGGTGATGATTATTTATGTGTTATTGATGAACCGGCTGCTGTGGGCGCGCCTGTACCGGCTTGCCGAAGAACGCTACGTGGAGACATGACATGAGTCAACAAGCGGATGCAATGATTGCGCTGCGCGGTGTGGGCAAGCAGTTTACCGGCCCGGAGCGTCAACCCATCGTGGTGCTCGACAACGTCAGCTTCACGCTGCGCGAAGGCGAGATCGTGGCCCTGCTCGGCAAGTCCGGATCGGGGAAGTCCACCATTTTGCGCATGATCGCCGGACTCACGCCGCCGACGGCCGGCGAGGTGCTCTATCGCGGCAGGCGGGTACGCGGCAGCGAAGCGGGCATCGGCATGGTGTTCCAGAACTTCGCCCTTTTCCCCTGGTTGGACGTGTTCGAGAATGTGCGTCTCGGGCTCGAAGCACAGGGCTACGCCGCGAGCGAGCAGCGCCGGCGTGCGCTGGAAGCGATAGACATGATCGGTCTCGACGGCTTCGAGTCGGCCTATCCGAAGGAGCTCTCCGGCGGCATGCGCCAGCGAGTGGGCTTTGCCCGTGCGCTGGTGGCCGAGCCCGATGTGCTTCTCATGGACGAGCCTTTTTCGGCGCTCGATGTGCCGACTGCCGAGACGCTGCGCGATGACCTCCTGCGGCTGTGGCATGAACGGAAGATTCCCACGCGCGCGATCCTGATGGTCTCGCACGGCATCGAGGAGTCGCTGCTGCTCGCCGACCGCCTGCTCATTCTCGACGGCGCGCCGGCCCGCATCAAGGACAAGCTCCCGGTAAACCTCGCCCACCCGCGTGACCGTAACGCGCCGGCGTTCAGGAGCTTCGTGGACAGGGTTTACGTTGTGATCACGCGGCCCACGATCCCGGCTTTCGGTTCCGGCACCGAGCTGGGGCTGGATCATCGTCTGCCGAGCGCCAATGTGCAGCAGATGCTCGGCGTGCTCGATGCAGTCCACGAAGAATCCGACAGTGGCCGGCTCGAACTGGCCGAACTCGACGACGAGCTGGAAATGGAGCTTGACGAGATATTTCCCCTGGTCGAGGGACTGGAACTCCTTGGCTTCGCCACCGTGGATGCGGGCAAACTGCACCTGAGCGAATCGGGAAACGACTTTCTGGCGGCGGACATCCTGGAGCGCAAGGTGATCTTCGGCCACGCGCTGGTCGAGCGGGTACCGCTCGCACGCCACATTACCGCGGCCATCGAGGCCGAACCCGATCACAAGGTGGACGAGGAGCGCTTCCTCACAGAACTGAACGAATCCATGACGGACGAAGAAGCCGAGCGGGTGCTCGAAGTTCTCGTCGCCTGGGGGCGTTACGCCGAAATATTTTCTTATGACTACGATAGTGGCGAGTTCAGCCTGGAAAACCCCACGGCTGAAAAAACCGCCGATTGACGAGGCCTGGTCGCAGGAACGGACTTGGGAATGCCTAGCGGCCGCGAAAAACGATGCGTCCCTTGCTGAGGTCGTAGGGCGTAAGCTCGACCGTCACCTTGTCGCCGGTGAGGATGCGGATGTAATGTTTGCGCATGCGCCCGGAGATGTGGGCGGTAACGACGTGGCCGTTCTCCAGCTCCACGCGGAACGTGGTGTTGGGCAGGGTCTCGGTGACCTGACCCTCCATCTGTATGCTTTCTTCCTTCGCCATCGTTTAGATCGGGTGGGTAACCGGCTAATTTTGCCTTAATATGTCGCCGCTGGCAAATCGCAAGAACCCATCCGCCTGTGCTAAAGTCACGATTAGGGCATAGGGGAGCTTGAAACGATGCTCAGGTATTTCGCCATTTCCGGTTTGGCCGGCGTGCTGATGCTCGCCTGCGCGCCGAAGGCGCTGGCCGATCCCTGGATAGAGATCGGTACCAGTAGCTGGAACACGCAGCTTGATGGCAATGTGTACAGCACGACCGGCGCCATCAATACCAACATCAACCTGCAAAACGATCTCGGCATGGGACGGCATTGGAATCCGGAGTTCTATTTTGTCCTGTACACGCCCGGCTTCTTTCTCCCCAACGTGCGCCTTGAATACGAGAAAATCATAGCTAACGGGGCGAACGACGCGCACGCCACCATCGTGTATGACGGCGTTATCTATACGGCAAATGGTCAGCTCGTGAGCCAGGCGGCCTTAAAGCAGGCCCGCGTGCTGTTCTTCTGGAGCCCGCTCGATAACAGCGTGGTTAACCTGCGCCTGGGGGTCGATCTGCGCTGGATCAGCGCGAATCTTGCGCTTTCCGGCACGGCGATAACCATCAATCCCCCGAGCACCTACCACGCGAACACCTCGGCCGGCGCGGTCTCCTGGTTGCCGCTGGCCAATCTGGGGCTCACGGTCCATTTGCCAGCGCATTTCGATGTCAGACATTGCCGGCAGTTATGTTGCGTATAAATCGAGCTATCTCTACGATTTCCGGGCCGGCATCGCGTATCGCTTCGGCTTCGGGCTTGCGCTCAAGGCCGGGTATCGCCGCTATCGGCTGAAGGTGGATGACGACAACTTCAGCCTGAACGGCGATCTCGATTTCAAGGGGCCGTACGCCGGTCTGTCCTGGCGCTTCTAGCAGATTCCCGGTTATTACACCAAGGGCTTTCCGCTGCCAGTGCGGCGGCGAGTCGGCAGCGGAATTCCCGGCGCGGGATCAACTCTGCGCCCAGTCCCATGAGATGTGGAGACGCCACCTGGCAGTCCACCAGGCTCGACGACAGCGGCGAGAGGCGCCGGCACAGCTCGACCAGTGCGATCTTCGATGCATCGCGCTCGCGGCTGAACATGGATTCGCCGAAGAAGGCGGCGCCCATCGCCACGCCGTATAGTCCGCCGACCAGTTTTCCGCCATGCCAAACTTCGATCGAGTGCGCCGCACCGCGTTCGGCTAGTGCGACGTAAGCCTCAATCATTGCCACCGTGATCCAGGTACCGTTTGCGCTTGCACGCGGTTCGGCACAGGCGCGAATCACCTCGCCGAAAGCAGTGTCGAAGCTGATTTCGAATCCTCCACGCTTCAGGCTGCGGTGCAGGCTGCGCGAGATGTGCAGTGCGCCCGGCATGAGTATCAGGCGCGGATCGGGCGTCCACCACAGAATCGGCTGGCCTTCCTCGTACCAGGGAAAGATGCCGCGGCGATAGGCGGCGAGCAGACGTTCGGGTGCGAGGTCGCCGCCGATCGCAATCAGTCCGTTCGGCTCCTCGAGTGCGGCGTCGTCGGGTGGAAAGGCGTCGGCCGGCGCGCTGGTTGCAATCAGCATCGGCCGACTGGCGTTCATCCCTTGTCGCGGTGGAAGGGCAGGAACTCGGCGGCCTCTGTTGCGTAGTCGGCAACCGCGTTGCGTTCGCGTTCGAGAAAGGACGCGACGGCCCGGCGCAGATCCGCATCGCGCAGCCAGTGCGCGGAATAATGGGTCGTCGGCTCGAAACCGCGCAGGAGTTTCTGCTCGCCCTGGACGCCGGGATGAAAACGTTTCAGCCCATTTTCGATCGCGTAGGCGATGCCCTGGTAATAGCAGACTTCAAAGTGCAGGCAGTCAATCCACTCGAAGGCGCCCCAATAACGACCGTAAAGGGTTTCCGCATCCTGGAGATAAATGGCGGCGGCGACGATTTCCGAACCGCGGCGGGCAAGACAAACCGCGAACGATTCCGGCATGCACCGTGCAAGCTCGTGGAAGAATTCCGGAGCGAGATAGGGAATCATGCCGTGGGCATAGTAGTTCGCGGCGTAGAGCCGATAGACGAGCGTCAGCTCTTCGGCATCGAGATTGCCGCCGCCGCGCCATTCGCATTCGATGCCGGCCTCGCGCACCCGCCGGCGTTCGCGCCGGATGTTCTTGCGCCGCGCGGAGGTCAGCGTGGCGAGCCAGGCATCGAAATCTGCTACGCCCGGATTGTGCCATTCGAAGTGACAACCGATGCGCGGGAGGCAACCCGATGCCCGCAGCAGCTCGAGTTCCCGTTCGGGCACAAACAGCCAGTGCAGGGAGGAGGCATTGCGCTCCGTTGCCAGGGCGAGCGCAGCATCAGCAAGCGCGCGGGCTTCGTCCGCGCCGGCGTCCGCAGCAAGCAGGAGCCGCGGCCCCGGCACGGGCGTGAACGGCACGGCGACCACGAGTTTGGGATAGTAATGCCGGCCGCTGCGCTCCAGTGCCGCCGCCCAAGCCCAATCGAATATGAATTCCCCGCGCGAATCGCTTTTTTCGTAGAGCGGCACGGCGGCACGAAGCCCGCCCTTATCGGTTTCCAGAGTGAGATAGCAGGGCGTCCAGCCGCTCTGCGCTCCGATCGAACCGCTGGTCTCCAGGGCGGCGAAATATTCATGACGCAGACAGGGCGCCGAAGTTCCCGCAAGCGTGTTCCACGCCGCCGCGGGAATGGATTCGATCGAGTCGTATATGCGCGGATTGATCAAGTACTCCTACCCGCCGAGTCCCCGGGATTCGAGATACTTCTCGGCATCGAGTGCGGCCATGCAGCCGGTGCCGGCGGAGGTGACCGCCTGACGATATACGTGATCCATCACGTCGCCGGCAGCGAACACGCCAGGCATGCTGGTGGCCGTCGCATTGCCGTGGCGTCCGCCTTCGACCACGATGTAGCCGTTCTGCATTTCGAGTTCGCCCTCGAAGATAGCCGTGTTCGGCGTGTGACCGATAGCGATGAAGACGCCGGAGGCGGGAACCTCCTGCATCGTATCGTCGCCCTTGGCGCTTTTCAGGCGCACGCCGGTTACCGTGTTGTCGTCGCCTAGCACTTCCTCGACGACGTGATTCCAGACGACGCCGATACGTCCTTCGCGCTCGCGTTCGAACAGACGTTGCTGCATGATTTTCTCGGCGCGCAGCGCATCGCGCCGATGCACCAGCGTGACCTTAGAGGCGATGTTGGCGAGATAAAGCGCTTCCTCGACAGCGGTATTGCCGCCGCCGACGACCACCACCTCCTGACCCTTGAAGAAAAAACCGTCGCAGGTGGCGCAGGCCGAGACGCCCTTGCCCTTGTAAGCTTCTTCCGAAGGCAGACCGAGGTAACGCGCGTCGGCGCCGGTCGCGATGATGAGTGCGTCGCAGGTATAGACGGCACTGTCGCCCACCAGGCGCATGGGTTTTTCGCCGAGATGCGCCGAAGAGATGTGATCGAACACGATATCAGTGCCGAAGCGCTCCGCGTGCTGCTGCATGCGCACCATGAGGCCCGGGCCTTGCAGTCCCTCGACGTCGCCGGGCCAGTTGTCCACGTCGGTCGTCGTCATGAGTTGGCCGCCCTGCGCAATGCCGGTTACCAGCACGGGTTCGAGGTTGGCGCGTGCGCCGTAAACGGCGGCGGTGTAGCCGGCCGGGCCGGAGCCAAGGATCAGCAGCCGGCAGTGTCTAGAACCCATCTCACAATCCCCCACGAGCCGCGTTGCTGACTCCGCGTCGCGTCATCAAGGCGCAAGCCGCAGCGCGTGGTCGTTCCACGGGCAAAGCTTGCAACGCCGAGGGTGCGGCGCGGAGTCGCAACCCGCTGGGACGGGCCGGATGGCGCCTGCGGCTTTGTCGCACCTCGCTCATTTGGAACGACCAAACCGCGCACGGCGCTTCGCGCCGCAGACGCCATCCACCGCCGTCGCGGCCGTGCGGGATTATGAGTTGGGTTCTAATGGCAGTCATGGGGTCTCGTTTTGAGTAAATGATTTTGCGGCCACAAGGCCGCTATGGACTTTGCATTTTAACGAATGCGTTCATTAATGCGTTCATTTCGGGAGGGGCAATCCGGTCGCCGTCCTTGGGTTGCGGGAGCGGGCGCGCTAAACTCATTGCAGTTTACCCACGGATACCGCGAGGCGCCGAACCGATGCCCCAGGCCAAAGATCGCGAACCTCAGACCGATCGGCTGATCCTGCCGCGCCTCGCTCCCGCGGCGAAGGAGGCGGCCTTCTGGTTGATTGCGGCGCTCGCGGTGGTGCTCGCGGTGGCGCTGGCGAGCTTCCACCCGGGCGATCCGAGCTATACCAGCACCGGCACGGGCGGTGTGCGCAATCTCATCGGTCCGGCCGGTGCCTGGTCCAGTGATGTGCTCCTGTTCATACTGGGCGCGAGCGCCTATGCGTTGCCTCTGCTGGTCGCCTACGGCGGCTGGCTGGGCTTCCGCGGCCTCGCCCGGCGCGGAGCCGGAGTGCGGCTCGTGCGCGTGGGTGCACTGCTGCTGGCGATTGTCGCGCTTTCCACCTTGCTTGCTCTGGTCGCTTCGCCCGGGCCGCACTGGCTGCCGGGTGGCATCGGCGGGGTCATCGGCGATGCCGTAGCCACGCCGATTGCGGACGGCATCGGTGTGGCTGGCGCGGCGCTGGTGCTGCTGGCGGTGCTGTTGGCCTCGATCACGCTGGCAACCGGGCTTTCCTGGATGGTGCTGATGGATCGTGTCGGCGGGATTATTTTCCGTATTGGCGAGTGGTTATCGTTACGTGTTGAGAAACGACGCGAGCATCGGACGAGCAAACTTGAACGCGCCGAGCGCTCGGTGGCTGTTACCCGCGAGCGCGAGCGCCGCAAGACCCGCGTCAAGCCCAAGATCGAGCCGGCGGTAACCGCTTTTGCGCTCAGCCCGCGCGCGGAACGTGAACGCCAGAAGACCTTGTTCACGCCGGCGCCGGTATCGGGCGGACTGCCTTCGCTGGAACTGCTCGATCCGCCGCCCACGCACGACCGAGGGCTACAGCAAGGACACGCTGGAGGCAATGTCGCGGCTGGTGGAGTTGAAGCTGCGCGATTTCGGCGTGGAAGTCGAGGTGGTCGCGGTGCATGCCGGACCGGTCATTACGCGCTTTGAGTTGCAGCCGGCTGCTGGTGTGAAGGTGAGCCAGATCACCAATCTGTCGAAGGATCTCGCGCGCGCCTTGTCCACCGTCAGCGTGCGCGTGGTGGAGGTGATTCCCGGGAAATCCGTGATCGGACTCGAAGTGCCGAACGAAGTCGCGCGAACTGGTGACGCTCGGCGAAATCCTGCGCTCGGATGCCTACGAGCGCGCCGGCTCGAAACTCACGCTCGCGCTTCGGCAAGGACATTTCCGGTCAGCCCGTGGTGGCGGATCTCGGGCGCATGCCGCATCTTCTGATCGCCGGCACTACCGGGTCGGGCAAATCGGTTGCGCTCAACGCGATGATTCTCAGTCTGGTGTACAAGTCGAGTCCCGAGGACGTGCGCCTGCTCTGATTGATCCCAAGATGCTGGAACTTTCCGTCTACGACGGCATTCCGCATCTGCTGACGCCCGTCGTCATTGACATGAGCGAGGCGACTCGAACGCGCTCACTGGTGCGTGATCGAGATGGATCGCCGCTACCGGCAACTCGCTACCGCCGGCGTGCGCAACCTCGCCGGCTACAACCGCAGATCAGGGAGCTCGCCGAGAAGGGCGAGTCCATTCCCGATCCGCTGACCGATGCCGACGAAAACGGCGAACGCCGGCGCTCATACCGCTCCACTATTTCGTGGTCGTGATTGACGAACTCGCCGACCTGATGCTGGTGGTTGGCAAGAAGGCGGAAGAGCTCATCACCCGCCTCGCCCAGAAGGCGCGCGCCGCAGGCATCCATCTGGTGGTCGCCACCCAGCGCCCGTCGGTGGACGTCATCACCGGACTCATCAAGGCCAACATCCCCGCGCGCATCGCCTTCCAGGTGTCCGCGCGCGTGGATTCGCGCACGATCATTGACCAGATGGGTGCGGAAACCCTGCTCGGCAACGGCGACATGCTGTTTCTGCCACCCGGCACCTCGCTGGTGCGCCGCGTGCATGGCGCCTTCGTGGACGATGCGGAAGTTCATCGCGTTGCCGCATGGCTCAAGGAATCCGGCCAACCGGCTACGTGGAGGAGGTGCTTCTGCCGGTGGAAGAGGGCGCCGGCGCCGGGAACAGTTTCAGCAACGGCGGCGTTAGCGACGAGGACGATCCGCTGTACGACGAGGCGGTGCGCATCGTGACCGAAACCCGGCGCGCCTCGATCTCGGGCGTGCAGCGGCGCCTGCGCATCGGCTACAACCGCGCCGCACGCCTGATCGAACAGATGGAGCGCGTCGGCATCGTCGGCCCGCTGCAATCGAACGGCAACCGCGAAGTGCTCGCGGGACCGCCTCCCGAATGAAAGGTATGTTGATGAAGTACATGATGACTGCATTTTCCGCGTTGCTGCTTTCGGCAAGTGCGATGGCGGCAACGACGACGCCGGCCTCCCGGCTCGACGCCCTGCTAGCCGCGACCACGACGCTGACGGCGCATTTCAGCGAGACGATCGCCAACGCCAACGCCGTGACCGTGAAGCAATCCTCGGGCACGGTCGCGATCGCCAAACCGGGACGCTTCCGCTGGGATTACGAAAAACCCTATCGGCAAATCATTGTCGCCGACGGCGAAAAACTCTGGATGTACGACCCGGAACTGGAGCAGGTCACGGTGCGCGACGAACCGCAGGCACTGGCCGCCGGTCCGGCTTCGCTGCTTGCCGGCCGGGGACAGGTGGAGGCGAACTTTAGTGTGAGCGAAGGTGGCAGCGCGAATGGATTGCAATGGATCAAACTGGTGCCGAAAACCGACGAGAGTGACTACAAGGCCATCCGCATCGGTTTCACCTTGAACGGCGTTATTCGCGCAATGGAACTCGATTCCAACCTCGATCAGACCACGCACATCGAATTCAGCGACGTGAAGCGCAACGTCGCAATTGATCCCGCGCGCTTCCGCTTCACGCCGCCACCGGGTGCCGACGTCGTGAACCAGACTCCCGTCGCTGCAAGCACGCCCGCGGCGGCGACCGGCGGGGAGTGAACGCAGCCGCACGTCCTCCACTCGCGGAGCGGATGCGTCCGCGGCGGTTGGAAGACGTCGTCGGCCAGGAAGCAATCGTCGGCAGCGACGGCACACTTGCCCGCGCCCTGGCCGGCGGCCTGCTGCCGTCCTTAATTCTGTGGGGACCGCCCGGCTGCGGCAAGACCACACTTGCGCGGCTGCTTGCCGAGACGCGCGGCGCGCGTTTCTTTCCGATGTCGGCGGTAACCGTCGGCGTGAAGGAAGTCAAGGCGGTCGTCGAGACCGCAGATCAACTTCGTGCCGAAGGCCGCGATGCGGTGCTTTTTCTAGACGAAATCCACCGCTTCAACAAGGCTCAGCAGGATGCGCTGTTGCCGCACGTGGAGCAGGGCACCGTGATCCTGATCGGCGCGACCACCGAGAATCCGTCCTTCGAAGTGCGCGGTGCGCTCCTTTCGCGCACCCGCGTCATTCGTCTGGAGCCGCTGGACGAGAAAGCGCTTGCAACCATTCTCGAACGCGCACTTACCAATGCGGAGCATGGGCTCGGTCTCGCGGCGGATGCGATTCCTTCCGCCTGGCGCGCAGATATCGCGGCGGCTTCCGGCGGCGATGCGCGCCGTGCGCTCAATCTGCTCGAAGCGATCGCCGCCGCGCATCAGAACCGTCCGTTGGATGAAACCGGCTTCCATGCGCTGCTCGGCGAACGTCTGGCGCAGTTCGACAAGGGCGGCGATCTTTTTTACGATCAGATTTCAGCGCTGCATAAATCGGTGCGCGGCTCGGCGCCGGATGCGGCCTTGTACTGGTTCGCGCGCATGCTCGAAGGTGGCGCCGATCCGCTTTACCTCGCACGGCGTCTCATCCGCATGGCGACGGAAGACATCGGCCTTGCCGATCCGCGCGCGATTTCGCTTGCGCTCGATGCCTGGTCCACCTACGAAAGACTCGGCAGCCCCGAGGGCGAATTGGCGCTGGCTCAAATGGTCGTCTATCTCGCTTGCGCACCGAAGAGCAACGCCGTGTACAAGGCACTCGGTGCCGCCCGCCGCGACGCACACGAATTCGGCGCCGCGCCGGTGCCCATGCACCTGCGCAACGCCCCCACCAAGCTCATGCAGGAAATGGGCCACGGCGCAAAGTATCGCTATGCGCACGACGAACCCGATGCCTATGCGGCGGGCGAGCGCTACTTCCCCGAGGGCATGCCCGAGCGCCGCTACTATCGGCCGACCGGGCAGGGCATAGAGGCGCGCATCGCCGAACGCCTGCGCCGCCTCGCCGATCTGGATGCCAAGGCACAAAGGGACTCGAAGAACAGCCGTTAGAATATCGCGGCATACGGGGCGTTTCCTGCTGGAGAAGCATGAAGATCTGGTTTGCGGTTGCGGTCGGCGGTGCGCTCGGTGCCGTGCTGCGCTTCGCCGTGTCGCGTGGCACCGCCAATGCCTTCGGAACCGGGTTTCCCTGGGGGACCTTGATCGTCAACGCCGCCGGCGCCTTCGTGCTCGGTTTTCTCGTGGCCTGGTTTGCCAGTCAACTGAGCGCCGGGCCGGTGCTGCGGGCGCTGGTGCTGACGGGATTACTCGGTGCCTTGACGACCTTTTCCACGTTTTCCTTCGAGACCTTGGAACTCGCCCAGACGGGCGCATTCGGCAAAATGACGGCGAACGTGGTCGCCAACCTCGGTTTGAGTCTGGTGCTGGTGTGGATCGGTTACGGTCTGGGAGGCCGCTTATGAGTCTTCGCAGCGTGCGGGTGGTGCGCGTATTTTTATCTGAAAACGGCGGCGAGGTTGAACGGCTGCTCCGCCAGTTGCATGACGAATGGAAGGTGCATGGCGTGACCGTGTATCGCGGCATTGCCGGTTTCGGCAATTCCGGGCACATGCATACCGTGCGCCTGCTCGACATTTCCCACGACCTGCCGATAACGATCGAGTTCTATGACAGTCCCGACCGCATAGACGACGTGCTTGCGGGTTTGCACGGAATCAAGCCGGGGCATGTTCTGACCTGGCTGGCGGAAATGTGGATGGACGAAGAAACGTGATTGATCCGCATCTCCTGCGCAAGGATCCGGCTGCCGTGGCGGCGAATCTCGCACGCCGCGGTTTTGCATTCGATCGCGAACGTTTTGACGAACTGGAGGGTGAACGCAAGCGTTTGCAGTCTGGGCTGGAAACTTCGCGTGCCGAGCGTAACCGGATATCGAAGGAAATCGGTCGCGCCAAGGCGCAGGGGGAGGGCGCCGATGCGTTGCTCGCCAAAGCTGCAGGCATCGCCCGCGATGAAGCGGTGCTCAAGGAAATTTTCACGGTCCTGGAAGACAAACTCGAGGCCTTTCTTCTCGAAGCGCCAAACCTGTTGCACGAGTCGGTACCCGACGGCGCGGACGAAACCGCGAACCTTGAAATCCGCCGCGTCGGCGAGACGCCGCACTTCGACTTCGAGCCGCAAGATCACGTCGCGCTCGGCGAGGCGTTGGACGCCATGGACTACGCGGCGGCGGCGAAGCTCGCCGGCAGCCGTTTCGTGGTACTGCGCGGTCCGCTCGCCCGCCTGCACCGCGCGCTGACCCAGTTCATGCTCGATCTTCATCGCGAGCGTCACGGCTACGAAGAAGTTTACGTTCCCTGCATCGCCAACGCCGAGAGTCTGACCGGAACCGGGCAGTTGCCCAAGTTCGGCGACGATCTGTTCCGCCTGGCGGGCGAACGGCCCTGGTATCTCTCGCCGACCGGCGAGGTGCCGCTGACCAATCTTGCCCGCGATGCGATTTTCGATCCCGCGGTGCTGCCACTGAAATGGATGGCGGCGACGCCGTGCTTCCGTTCCGAGGCGGGCAGCCACGGCAAGGACACACGCGGCATGATCCGCCAGCACCAGTTCGAGAAGGTGGAACTGGTTCAGATCGTGCGTCCGGACGAATCCTGGGACGCGCTGGAGGCCTTGACCGGCCATGCCGAAGCGGTACTCGCGGCGCTGGAACTACCGTATCGCGTCGTCACGTTGTGCGCGGGCGACACCGGCTTCTGTGCGGCCAAGACCTACGATCTCGAAGTCTGGCTACCGAGCCAGTCCTGCTACCGGGAAATCTCCTCGTGCAGCAATTGCACCGATTTCCAGTCCCGGCGCCTGCTTGCGCGCTTCCGCGATGCGGAAACCGGCAAACCGCGGTTGGTGCATACCTTGAACGGTTCCGGTGTTGCCGTCGGGCGCGCGCTGGTTGCGGTCATGGAAAACGGCCAGCGGGATGATGGTTCGATCCGCATTCCCGAGGCCCTGCGACCCTATCTCGGCGGGCTGGAGCTGATCGAGGCAAGGGCGACTGTGGGACAATAGGCAGGAAGTACGCGGCATTCCTTTGTGGAGCAGACATGGCGGCCAGCCCTATCTACAAGGTCATTTTCCAGAACCGCGACCAACTGTTTGAAATCTATGCGCGCAAGCTGAGCCAGGGCGCGCTGTTCGGCTTTATCGAAGTCGAGGAGCTTTCCTTTTCCGAGCGCTCGCGCGTCGTCGTGGATCCGGGCGCGGAGAAGCTCGCCACCGAATTCGATGGCGTGAAGCGCAGCTATATTCCGCTGCACGCCGTGGTGCGCATAGACGAAGTCGCACGCGAAGGCACGGGCAAGATCACGCCGGTGAAAGGCGGCACGGTCACGACGCTTCCCATCTATACGCCCGGCAAGAGCGAGGGGTGACCTGGATAATTCGCGAGGGCGAACGGCGCTCCCGTGCAAGAGATTGAAACTCAGGAGAATTCGGCCATGCGGCGGCATTTTCGAGCGTTACAGTTTTCCTCCCGCGTCGTTCTATCGCGGCGCTGGCGGTTTCTCGCGGCGCTACACTTGCGCTTCACTCAATCCGTAGCTACGGCTACGGCTTTCGCTCCAGCGCGGCGTGTAGCTTGCTGCGAATTCCGCCATCGTTCGCGATCCCTCGTGAATTATCCAGGTTGATGGAGTTTGCGATAGCGGGCAGCGGCAGCCGCGGCAATTCTGCCCTGATCCGCAACGGTTCGACCTTGATTATGGTGGACTGCGGATTTTCCTTTACCGAAACCCAACGGCGGCTGGCACGTCTCGACGTGGAAGTGGAAGCGCTCGATGCCATTCTTGTTACGCATGAGCACGGCGATCACGTGGCCGGCGTGGGGCGCCTTGCCGCCCGCGCCCACGTTCCGGTGTGGACGAGTGCGGGCACCGGCCGGGCCGGAACAACGAAGCGCTTGTTTACGGGCACGGAAACCTTTGACAGCCACGCGGCGTTTGCGATCGGCGATATCGAGGTGACTCCGCTCATCGTGCCGCACGATGCCGCCGAGCCCACGCAGTTTGTGTTCAGCGACGGCGCGCGACGCATGGCGCTCGTGACCGATCTCGGTCATGTCACGCCGTTTATCACGCAGGCGCTGGGCGGACTCGATGCACTGGTGCTGGAAAGCAATCACGACGATGTGATGCTCGCATCCGGCCCGTATCCGAACGCCTTGAAAAAGCGCGTCGGCGGAGCCTACGGGCACTTGAGCAATGCGCAGACGGCGGAACTCCTGCGCGCGCTCGATACCAGCCGTCTGCACACGCTTGCGCTCGCACATTTATCGGCGCAGAACAACAGCCCGAAACTGGCCTGCGCATCGGCAACGGCGGCGCTCGGCTGCGCGGCGGACTGGGTGCGCATCGCCGACCAGGACGACGGCCTCGAATGGCAATCTTTATGATCACCATGTCACCGAACAATGTCGTAGGAGCGGCGGTCCCTGCCGCGATTTCAATCCAATCGCGCTCGGGACGAGCGCTCCTACACGCGGTTTTACAGGAATATCAATTTTGGAAGTAATTTTCGGCGGACGCGCATTTGCCGGCTTTCAACGGGAACGACTGGCGCGGGAACCGGCACTTGCCGATTCCGGCTTGACGTTCACGGACGCCGTGCATTGCTATCTGCTCGAACGCGAGGCGCCGCACGACGACGCGACGCGCGCGCGGCTTGCCGCGTTGCTGGACGAAGGCGAACCCGTTGTTTCCGGTTTGCGGCCGACGTTGTACCAGTTGCCGCGCTTCGGCACCATCTCGCCCTGGTCGAGCAAGGCGAGCGACATCTTTGCCGACTGCGGTCTGGCCGCGGTCGGTCGGGTGGAGCGGGGCGTCGCCTACGCGATCGAGGGCGCACTGCCCGCAGTTGGAAGCGCCGGTTGGCGCGCACTGGAGGATGCGCTCGCCGATCGTATGACACAGATATTGCTGCCGTCGCTCGCGGGAGCGGAGAAACTTTTCGCCCCCGATGAACCTGCCGGGGAATGTCTCATCCCGCTGGGTGCCGAAGGCGAGGCGGCGCTTGTGGAAGCCGATCGACGACTCGGGCTTGCGCTCGGACAACCGGAGCGCGACTATCTGCTCGCGGCCTATGAGTCGCTCGGCCGCGATCCGACCGAAACCGAATTAATGATGTTCGCGCAGGTCAATTCAGAACACTGCCGGCACAAAATCTTCCGCGGCCGCTGGACGCTCGACGGCGAACCGATGACTCTCTCTCTTTTCGACTGCATCCGCGAAAGCTACCGCGCAAGTCCCGGCGGAATTCTCTCCGCCTACAAGGACAATGCGGCGGTGCTCGCCGGCCACAATGCGCGCGCGCTGCGTCGCGATGCGGCGAGCAGTCGCTACACGACGACCGTTGAACAACTCGACATTGCGATCAAGGTGGAAACGCACAATCACCCGACCGGCGTCGCGCCGTTTCCAGGCGCCGCAACCGGCGCAGGCGGCGAGATACGCGACGAGGCCGCGACCGGGCGTGGCGGCAGCGCGAAGGCGGGGCTTGCCGGCTATGCGGTTTCCAATCTCGAATTCCCCGACGCGCCGCGTCCCTGGGAACGGGGGCCGGGCGATGCGCCCGGACTCGCGAACGCGCTCAAGATTATGCTCGAAGCGCCGATCGGAGCGGCCGCCTTCAACAATGAATTCGGCCGGCCGGCAATCGCCGGTTTCTTCCGCAGTTACTGCCGGCCCGATCCCGCAGGTCCCAAAGGACGCTGGCGCGGCTATCACAAGCCGATCATGCTCGCCGGCGGTCTCGGCACGGTGCGACGCGAACTGGTGGAGAAACGCCGCTTCACGCCAGGCGCGCGTATCGTGGTGCTCGGCGGTCCGGCGATGACCATCGGGCTTGGCGGCGGCGCCGCTTCGTCGCGCGCCGGCGGCGAAGACGCGGAACTGGATTTCGCTTCCGTGCAGCGCGGCAATCCGGAGATGCAGCGGCGCGCGCAGGAGGTGATCGAGGCCGCGATTGCGCTAGGCGTATCGAGTCCGATTCTCGCCATCCACGATGTCGGCGCGGGCGGACTTTCGAACGCCATTCCGGAGCTGCTCAACGACGCCGGCCTCGGCGGACGCATTGATCTCGCTCGTGTGCCTGCGGCCGAAACCGGCATGAGTGCGATGGCGCTCTGGAGCAACGAGGCGCAGGAACGCTACGTGCTCGCACTTGCTCCCGAAGACGAAGCCGCATTCGCGGCGCTTTGCGAACGCGAGCGTTGTCCCTGGGCGACGGTGGGAGAAGCCACGGCCGAGGCTCGCTTGCTGGTCGTTGACGGACGCAGCGGTACGACCGTCGTTGATCTTCCCATGCGCACCTTGCTCGGCGATTTGCCGCCGCTTGCAATCGCGGGAACAACGCGCAAGATCGAACTGCTGGGGCAAAGACCGGTCACCGACATCACGATCGGGAAAGCGCTTGCGCACGTATTGAAATTGCCCGGCGTGGGCGACAAGAGTTTTCTCATCACTATCGGCGACCGCACGGTCGGCGGCCTCGTTGCGCGCGATCCACTGGTCGGTCCGTGGCAGGTTGCGGTCGGCGACGTTGCCGTCACGCTTGCCGACTATGAAGGCGTCGCCGGCGAGGCGATGGCGCTCGGCGAACGCATGCCGGTTGCGCTCGCCGATGCCGCCGCCTCGGCGCGTCTCGCGGTGGGCGAAGCACTCACCAACATGGCTGCCGCCGACGTTGCCGAACTCGGCGACGTAAGACTTTCCGCCAACTGGATGGCCGCTGCCGGGGAGGCGGGCGACAACGCCGATCTCTACCATGCCGTGCGTGCGGTGGGCGCCGAATTGTGTCCCGCGCTCGGTATCGCGATTCCGGTCGGCAAAGATTCGCTTTCGATGCGCGTCGCCTGGAAAGAAGACAATGAAAACCGGGAAGTACTGGCGCCTTTGAGTCTCGCGATCACGGCCTTCGCACCAATCACCGATGCGCGTAAAACGCTTACGCCCGTGCTTGTACGCGAGCCGGATTCCGGGTTGTGGCTGATAGACCTCGGCGGAGGCCGCAATCGACTCGGCGCGAGCGCCTTCGCGCAGGTCTTCATGCGTGATGCCGATCCCGTTCCCGATCTCGACGATCCCGAATTGCTCAAGGGTTTCTTCGCTGCAATCCGCGAGCTGGCGGACGAAGGCAAGCTGCTCGCGTATCACGATCGTTCCGACGGCGGACTTGCGCTCACGCTGATCGAGATGGCGCTCGCCGGGCACGCCGGACTCGAAGCCGATCTGACCGGACTCGGCGATGATCCGCTTTCCGCACTCTTCAACGAGGAACTCGGCGCAGTCGTTCAGGCCCGCGCCGCCGATCGCGAACGGATAGAAGCCGTTTTTGCTGCCAAGGGATTGAGTGCGCATCTGCATTATCTCGGCCGTCCGCGCGAAGATAACCGTTTGCGGTTTACGCTCGGCGAGCATATCTGTTTTGAAAGCGACTGGCCCGCGCTCATGCACGACTGGTCGGAAGTGAGCTACCGGATGCGTGCGCTGCGCGACGCCCCCGAATGCGCGCGCGAGGAATACGCATCGCAATGCGAAGCAGGCGGTGCAGGACTTGCGGCGACAAGACTCAATTTCGATCCGGCAAAACGCAAAGTACCGACGCTAAAGACGAGCGCACCGCGCGTTGCCATTCTCCGCGAGCAGGGCGTCAACGGTCATCGCGAGCTCGCCGCCGCATTCATCCACGCGGGCTTCGACGCGGTGGATCTGCACATGAGTGAGCTCGCCGCGGGTACGCGAACGCTGGACGGATTCGCAGGCCTTGCCGCGCCCGGCGGTTTTTCCTACGGTGACGTACTCGGAGCGGGGCAGGGTTGGGCGAAATCCATTCTCTTCAACCCGCGTCTGCGCGAGCTGTTCGCCGAATTTCTGGTCCGTGAAGATCGCTTTGCGCTCGGTGTCTGCAATGGCTGTCAGATGCTTGCGGCGCTCGCCGACCTCATTCCCGACACCGAGCACTGGCCGCGTTTCCGGCGCAATCGTTCGCGTCAGTTCGAGGCGCGTCTGAGTCTGGTCGAGGTGATGCAATCGGTGTCGCCATTCTTTGCCGGCATGGCCGGTTCAGTGCTGCCGGTCGTCGTCTCGCACGGCGAGGGCCGTGCCGAATTCGCGCATGAAGACGATCTGGAGCAACTGCAAAAATCCGGACGGGTGCCGATGCGCTACGTCGAGGCGTCGGGCGTTGCAGCCGGACGCTATCCTGCGAATCCCAACGGTTCGCCGGATGGCGCAACTGCTTTCACCAATGACGACGGCCGGGTGCTGGTCCTCATGCCGCATCCCGAGCGCATATTCCGCAGCGTGCAGCATTCCTGGCATCCGCCGGAATGGGGCGATGATGGTCCGTGGATGAGGCTATTCGACAACATCCGCGCCTGGACAGAGAATCAATAAATCCATATTAACAATAACTTATGATAATATTCTAATAAAATAGATTGTGTTCGTTATCAATCTTCGCTGAAATGGGTCAGCCGTGCGCTTTCTTCCCATAGGCGTCTCGCAGCCTCGTCGTCCTGCGCCAGCGATGACGGTTCCTTGAGATGCTTCCTGTCGAAGTAGAGTCCAGACTTGCCTTCGATTTCGGGGCTTGCCGCCAGATAAGTAATCGCCTCTGCGCCCGTTGCCGGCGAAATCATGAAGAACTTCTTGACGATTGCCAAAATGGGCTGCGTCCATAGCGGCGCACCGTCCCAGATGTGCGTCGCCACCATGCCCGGATGCAAGGCGTTCGCGGTGATACCAGTGCCTTCAAGCCTGCGCGCGAGTTCGCGGGTAAACAGCACATTCGCGAGTTTCGAGCGTGAATAGGCCTTCATGATGTGATAGCCATGTTTGTGGCCGAGATCGTTAAAGTCCATCGTGCCTCGGTAATGCGCCACCGAAGAGACGGTCACGATTCGCGCGGGAGCACTCGCCTTGATGAGATCGAGCAACAGGATCGTGAGCAGAAAAGGGCCGAGATGATTCACCGCGAAGGTGGTCTCGATGCCGTCCTCGGTCAGCGTGCGTTTGCTTTTAACGGTGCCGGCATTGTTGATGAGTACGTCGAGCCGTTGGTGTCCGGCGCGAAACTCGGCGGCGAAGCGCCGGATCGCCGCCTGCGAGGAAAAATCGCAAAGCATCGCCTCGACCGTGTCCGAGCCGGAACGCCGCTTGACCTCGGCCAGCACGGCCTCGGTCTTCGCCGGATCCCGCCCCACCAGAACCGTTTGTGCGCCGGCTCCGGCGAGCGTCACGGCGGCCTCCAGCCCGATGCCGCTGGTCGCTCCGGTCACGAGAATTGTCTTTCCGGAAAGATCAGTTATTGCGGCCATGCTCATTACAAATTTTCGACTGTGGGATGAGTATAGGCGAGGGCGAGGCGGAAGGGAAATAGGCGCTTCAGCGTCCAGCCGGACGGGGCGGCTTGCTGAAGTTCGGTGTAGGTGTAGGCGCGGCGGATGGAGGCGAGGCCGTCGTGGCGATGATACGAGTTTCTCAGGAACGGCACGGTCAATACCGCAAAGAGCGCGTAGGCGATGTCGCTGCGCCTTGCATCCATCATCAGCACACAGTGACGGCTGAGCCGGGTCGCCGTCTCCAGCATTTCCAAAAACTCGTCATCAGAAAGATGATGGAGCAGATGATTGGAGACGACGAAGTCGAAACGTTCGCCGCGTGTCAGCAATTCGTGGGCATTCGCGTGGCGGAAGGCCACGTTTTCGGGCGGCGCGAGCGTTGCAGCGTAATCGAGCGCACGTGGGTTGATTTCGATGCCGGTTACGTCCAGCCTGAATCCGTCCGCCGCCGCCCAGCGTGCGAGAGCAAGCGTGAGATCACCGCCGCCGAAACCGATGTCGAGCAGCGTGTAGCGCCGCTGGGGCGCGGCGCGCATCTGCGGCTGCAACCAGTGCCGATAGGCATGGTGGAAACGGGAACCCGCGGCGTTGATCAGCCGGAATTGCCGGTAGGTGTTGCGAACCTTGCGCGGATCGCAATCCGTACCGTCCATGATTTCCGTCACCGCTGTATCGCGCCGGGCGAGCAGCAATGGCATCGCGATTCCGCCTAGCGCCGGTGCGCGGCGACGATGCCGTAGCGCATGGCGCCGGTCGCGAAGGCAAGGCGCATGCGGAACAGGCTGAGAAAGAAGCTGCGGTTCGGGTTGTCGGAATTGCGCAGATATTGGCGGTAACTCGGGTCGCGGCACAATCCCGCGAGAGTCCGGCGGATGCAGATCGTCCAGGTGCGCGCCACCTGCCGACTCGCATCCCGGAACTCGTCGAGCTCGAACCCGGCCGCCAACAGCAGACGGCGGTAATCGCTTTCGGTGATCAAACCGCCGAGACGGCCCTCCCGGCATATCGCAGCGAGCAGGTGGCGGCGCTGCCAAGGCGGCGGCGACTCGCCGGCGAGCCACAGGCAGAGCACCAGCCGTCCGCCCGGTTTCAGTATGCGATGCGCTTCGGCCAGTGCGCGGCCGCGATCAGGCATGTGCGCGAAGCTTTCGATGGCGACGGCGGCATCGAATGATGCATCGGAAAGCTGGTTGTCGTACCAGTCCCGCAGCAGATAAGTCGGGTTATCTGCGCCTGCGCTTGCCGCCTGTGCGTAGCGGTATTGCGCGGGGGAAACGGTCAACGCGGTGACACGGGCGCCGTATTGTCCGGCGAGTAGCCGCGACGTAGCGCCGTAGCCCGAACCGATGTCGCAGACTGCGTCGCCGGGCTGGATTTGCGCCAGCGCTGCCACGCGATCAACGAGATTCAGCACGGCTTTCTCCGGCGTTTCCGCGCCGGTTTCCCACAGCCCATGATGCACGTGCTCGCCCCAGATTTCGCGATAGAAGCGGTCGAGTTCGTCGTAATGCGCGCCCACCTCATCGGTCGCTGCGGCGTGTTCTTCCATCGTCATTGCACCGAACCTCCTGTGAGTTTTGTCAGAAGACCGCTTTCGATCGTAATGCCGGGGCCGAAAGCCATGGCTACCACCTGCTCGGGATCCTCCCTGGCGGGAGAGTCGAGAAGATGCTTGAGTACGAACCAGATGGTCGCGCTGCTCATGTTGCCGTAACGGGCAAGTACGGCGCGCGACGAGGCAAGCTGTTCTGGCGCCAGCGCAAACCCGGCTTCGACCTTGTCGAGTATCGCCCGGCCGCCCGGATGCACGGCCCAGTGCGTGATCGCGGCGGGATCGCCCGCTTGCGCCAGGAGCGGCTGCAAGGCCCGCTCGAGATTCCCTTCCAGGATGGCCGGCACGTAGCGCGACAGGCCGATCTCGAAACCGAAGTCGCCGAGTTGCCAGACCATGTCCTGCTCGCCCTTGTCCGCGAGGGCGGTCGCGAGACGGTCAATCCGGTAGGCGGGAAAATTCGCCGGCGGCTGTGCGCTGACCAGGGCGCCGCCCGCCCCATCGGCAAACACCGCGCCGGAGACAAGATGGTCGGATTGGTCGTCAAGTTGCAAATGGATGGTGCAGACTTCCACGCAGGCGATCAGCACTACCGCGGCCGGGTCCGCATGACAGAAGGCCGATGCCATCTGCATCGCCTGAAACGCCGCAAAACAGCCCATGAAGCCGACATGATAGCGATGCGTCGAGGCGGACAGGCCCAGGCGCCGGATTAATGCGTAATCGAAGCCGGGCGCGGAGCAGCCGGTGCAGGAAACCGTGATCAGATGCGTTATGTCGCGTGCAGCGAACTGTTCATTTGCACCGAGGAGCGACTCGCCGACTGCGATCGCAAGCCGTTCGGTGGCCTCGATATAGGCCTTATTGCGTGTCGCCGTGCCCGGCGTCTGCGTGCCGTGCTCCGGGTCGAAAAACAGATACCGATCCCGACCTTCGCTGAAATCCTCGACAACGGTATGACGCTGCTCGATCCCTGAGTGATCGTAAATTCGGCGCAGAAGGCTTTGCGTCTGCGGACGACCCTCGAAATGGCGCAACATCACGTCCAGCAGAAAGTCCTGCCGATAGGCGGTCGGCGGCACGGCGGTGGCGATGTCATGAATGAACGCAGCCATACGAATCAGCATAGCATTGCCTTATTAGGCTTCGCCAGACAGGTCTATACGATATTTTCGGTAAAACTTGCATTTACTGTTTTATTATCACTTTTCTTATTCTTTGGAAAGCCTTGGGTATTCCGGCATGGCGCTCCATTGCATATACTTTCGTTTCATTAGTCGTGAACGTCGTCCTCACGTTTTTTCTTTCGCCACACCAATAACTCAATGACAAAGTAGAGTGTGAAATATGCGTGAAACCTGAAAGAATTTTGAGAATGCGTTAATATAACAAGGCGTCAAGAGAAACGCACGGGGTTGTCGGCGCGCATAAAATGCAAACAATGCGGCGTGACGCGTATGTTCTACGCTTCCTGATTTCTCTTTTTATAGCTTAATAACCGCCTTCGGAGGCATGTCATCGCTAGCGAAAAATGGATTGTATTGAAATTCGGCGGCACGAGTGTTGCCTCACGTGTGCGCTGGGAAACCATTGCGCACGTCATCCGCAAACGGCGCGAAGACGGATATCGCGTTCTCGTCGTGTGCTCGGCGCTTTCGGGCGTATCGAATATGCTCGAAAAGCTCATCGTGGCCATCGAGGAAAGGAAGGCTGTGGATGAATCCCTCGCGATTTTGTGGGAACGTCATCTGGCCATGTGCGAAGAGATGGGACTGGCACCAGCAGTCGTCGAGGATTGGCTCCAATCGCTGAAAAAATTGGTCAAGGGCATCGAGCTGATCGGCCTGCTGACCGACGAGTTGCGTGCGCGCATCATGTCGCACGGGGAACTCCTTTCGACCACCATCGGCTACCGTTGGCTGGATGAACGGGGCATTAATACCGGATGGCGGGACGCGCGCGATCTGCTGACGCCGCTGCCGACGCCGATCGAGGCGACGCAGAGCCGGCGTTATCTCTCGGCGGTGTGCAGCAGCGAGCCGAACGAAGAATTGATGAAAGACCTCGGCAGCATGAATACGCCCGTGGTGGTTACGCAGGGATTCATCGCGCGCGATGAATATGGCCGCACCGTGCTGCTTGGGCGTGGCGGTTCGGATACCTCAGGCGCCTATTTTGCGGCCCAGCTTCGCGCCGAGCGGCTTGAGATATGGACCGATGTGCCCGGCATGTTCACTGCCAATCCCAGGGATCGCCGCGACGCGCGCCTGCTTCGGTTGATCGGCTACGAGGAGGCGCAGGTCATGGTTGCGATGGGTGCGCGCGTGCTGCATCCGCGCTGCATCCGTCCGGTTTCCGAGGCCGGGATTCCGCTTCACATACGTTGTACGCAGGCGCCGGAGATGGAAGGCACGGTGATTTCCGCCGAGGCGAATTACGAACGGCCGCAGGTGAAGGCGCTCGCAACGCGGCACCGGCTCTACCTGATTCGTCTGTATTGTCCGGGCAACTGGCATATTGCCGGATTGCTTGCGGAAGTGACGACAGTGTTCAAACGCCACGGTCTCTCCATAGACTTGATCGCGAATTCGCCGCAGCATGTCACGCTGACGATGGATCCGGCGGTCACGCCGATCGGACCGATCGAGGAGGAAAACCTGCGCCGCGATCTCGAAGAATTCGGTGAGCTGGATTTCAGTCAGAACGCGGGTTCGGTCAGCCTCGTCGGCTCGCAGATCAATACGGTCATTGATCAGCTTGCCACGGGACTCGGCGGCGTTTCGAGCAGCAATATCCACATGGTCAGCCAGGCGTCCGGCAGGGATGGGCTGTCCTTCGTGATGGATCCGGGCGATGTTGACCGAGTGATGAATCCGCTGCACGACTGGCTGCTGGCGGGCGAGTTGCCGGAGAAAACCTTCGGGCCGAGCTGGGAAGAACTCGCCGGGCAATTTCCCGCTACTGCAAAGTTCAACCATGACGTAGCCGCATGAAAACCATACGGGTTAAGGTCAAACCCAACGCACGCGAGAGCTTCCTGGAAGCGCCGGGCGAGGACGGCATCTGGATTGCGCAGCTCAAGTCACCGCCGGTGGACGGCAAGGCTAATGCGGAACTGATAACTCTGGTGGCACGGCATTTCGGTTGCCGCAAATCGGTCGTTGCAATCAGGAGCGGCGCATCCGCTCGCGTCAAGATGATTCAGATCGCAGACGGTTAGTCGAATCGGGCGTTGGCGAGAAACCCGACAAGCCTGTCATTGAAACAGAAACGGGGAAGGCCGAAACGGCCGCGGCCGATAAAGCCCACGTGGCCGCCGTGAGCGGACAATTCCAGCGTGACCGAAGGCGAAAGCTCGCCCGCCTCGGGCAAGGCTTCGCGTGGCACGAGCGGATCGTCGAGCGCATTGACGATCAGCGTCGGCACGGCGATCCGGCGCAGGAAGGGCAGACAGCTCGCACGCTTGTAGTAATCGTTCGCGCCGGCGAAGCCGTGCAGCGGCGCGGTGATGTGCTCGTCAAAGTCGTAAATGCTTTTGAGTTCTCCGGGCGGCGGCAATGGAAAGGGCGGCGATACCTGCGCGAATTTGCGCCGCGTCTGACGACGCAGACCGCGCAGCAGGTAACGTCCGTAGCCGCGGGCCTTGCCGTCGCGCAAACTGTCGGAAGAGGGTGCGAGCCGGAACGGCACGGAGACAGCTGCCGCCGCCGTGACCGGAGCCTCGACACCGCTTTCGCCCAGCCACTTGAGTACGATGCTGCCGCCCATCGAATAGCCGGCGACGACGCCCGGGCCGTAACGTGCGGCGAGGCGGCGGGCAACAAGATCGAGGTCCTGCGTGAAGCCGGCGTGATAGCCGATGGCGCGGCGATTGGGTCGTCCGGAAAGCCCGCGATAGTTGAGCAGCGCCGCGCGCCAACCGGCGGCGGCAAAGCGTTTCAGCAAGCGGGCGGCGTAGGGCGAATCGAGGTCGCCGGTCAGACCAGGAAGTACGATCAGCCAGGATTTTCCGGCGGAGCGAATCCAGTCGAGGTCGAGAAAATCGCCATCGGGTAATTCCCAGCGCTCCCGCAACGGATGCAGCCGGGGAAGATGCGGCGCGCCGCCGAGCAGTGTTTGCAGGTGTGGATTACTCAGGCCGCGCGGCGGACGGAATGCCGGGGTACGAATGCGACCGTGAAGTGGATCGTTCATGATCTGTGCGCAAGTTGCGCCGGACGCCAGTTTGCGAGCGCCCAGGTCCAGACTTCATCCACGGCGGCATCGGCCAGTGCTGCGGGCGGCGATTGACGCAGAAAATCGAGCGCGGCGACGAGCGTGCGTGCGGGACGACGGACATCGAGGCGCGGCGCACCGGTCTGCTTGCCGAGTTTGCGTCCGCCTTCCAGCACCAGCGGAAGATGCGCATAGACGGGCGTCGGAAGTCCGAGTACGCCTTGCAGGTAAATCTGGCGCGGCGTGGAATCGAGCAAGTCGGCGCCGCGCACGACGCGCGTCACGCCGGCGTCGGCATCGTCAAGCACGGTTGCGAGATGGTAGGACGCGAGGTCGTCGCCGCGCCACAGGACGAAATCGCCCACTTCGCGCATCAGATGCTGGCGGACACATCCGGCCCATTCGTCGTTGAATTCGAGTACATCGTCGGAAACGCGCAAACGGACGGAATGCGCCGTGCGCCCGGGGGCGATGCCATTGCGGCAGGTGCCGGGATAAATCGTCTTGTCGTCGCCCGATTGCGCGGCAACATCGCGGCGCGAGCAGGCGCAGGGAAAGGCAGCGTTTGCGGCGAGCAGGCGATCCACGGCTTCGCGATAGCGCGCCGCGCGTTCGCGTTGATTGTAAACAGGGCCGTCCCAGGTGAAGCCGAGCGCAAGAAGATCGGCAAGAATCGCCTCACGGGCGTCGGGGGCTTCGCGGTTACGATCGAGATCGTCAATGCGCAGCAGCCATTCGCCACCGTGTGCATGCGCATCGAGACGGCTTGCCATGGCCGCGACCAGAGAGCCGAAGTGCAGGGGGCCGCTGGGCGTCGGTGCGAAGCGTCCGCGAACCGGCACGCCGCCGGCGCTCATCCGCCGATCTGGCGTTCGCGAATCTCGTCGAGAGTTTTGCAGTCTATGCAGAGCGTGGCGGTAGGTCGCGCCTCCAGTCGGCGGATGCCAATCTCCGCACCGCAGGCTCTCGCACCAACCATAATCGTTGAGTTCCAGGCGCTTGAGGCCCTGGGTTATCTTGCGCAGCAGTTTGCGCTCGCGATCGCGCGTCCTGAGTTCCAGGCTGAACTCCGATTCCTGACTCGCACGATCGTTGGGATCGGGAAAATTGCTCGCCTCGTCCTGCATATGATGAACGGTGCGATCCACTTCCTCCATCAACTCGCTGCTTCCAGGTTTCGAGCAGCCGCTCAAAATGCTCGCGCTGCGGCTTGTTCATGTAGGACTCACCGCGTGCGGCCTTGTAGGGCGCGATGCCGCCGACGCTGGTGGTATGCGCAGGACGTTGCGTCCGTTTGGCAGGCCGGCGTGCCGCAGTCTTCTTGCGTGCCGGCGCGGCCTTTTTGGTCGCGGTTTTCTTTCGCGCCACAGTCTTTTTGCGCGCCGGACTCTTGCGCGCGTTCGTCTTTTTCAC
This sequence comes from uncultured Gammaproteobacteria bacterium, assembly GCA_963843735.1. Lineage (GTDB taxonomy): Bacteria > Pseudomonadota > Gammaproteobacteria > JAKDMP01 > JAKDMP01 > CAWJLN01. Next base: position 114,003 of record CAWJLN010000005.1, on the reverse strand, counting down.
GGGTTTCCTTTTCGTGGATTTGGGTTTCCTGCTTGCCGACTTCCTGGTCGCGCTCTTGCGCGCTGAAGTCGTCTTTTTGGTCGCGGTTTTCTTGCGCGGCGTAGTCTTTTTTGCCGTGCGCTTGACGGTCTTTTTCTTTGTGGGCGCGGTCTTTTTCCGCGTCGGCTTGCGGCTGGCCTTGCCTGCCGCAGTCTTTTTACGACGGGTGCCCGTCATCGGTCCTACTCCTGTCGGAACGTGTCTGAACCGCGCATTTATAACGGAAGCTCCGGCCGAGTGCAAGCCGCATTCCGATCTTTCAGCACTTCCACCCAGGACGCGGTGACCCCGGCGGTGGCCGCGGGCAGCAGAAACAGGTTGAGTACGGGCACCAGCGCCATCGTAGTGCAGGCGACGCCGAAACCGAGGACGCGGGCGCGATGCTGCTTTATCAAGGCGTGCTGGCGCTTCCAGCTATAGTCGCGGGCGCCGAGCGGAAAATCGCTCATCATGACCGAGAAAGCCCAGGCACCGAACAGGAACCAGAGCGGGGTACAAGGATGTTGACGAGCGGGATGATGCCGAGAACAATGGAAAGCGCGAGGACCGCAAGTGCCCACAGGACGAGATAAAGAAGCCGCGGGAACTGCCGCCAGAAGCCGATCCAGGCGAGATAGGGGAGTCCGCGATGGGTGTCGGGCAGACGCCCGGTGAGGCGCCGCTCCACGGCGTTTGCGAGCAGCATGAAAAAGGGCAGTCCGACCAGCCCGACCATAAGCGTGAAGCAGAAGTAGAAGCCAAAGACGAAAACCGCGCCCAGCGCGATCCACAGCAGCCACACCGTCCACGCCAGCCAGCCCGGCAGGAGGCTTTCGATCCAGCCGGTGAGATCGCCGAAGAAATGCACGGCGAGCACGATCAGCACCACAAAGGCGAGAACCGAGCACAGGAGCGGCAGGATGGCGTAGCGGCGCAGGCCCGGTTCGGTAATCAGTCCGAGGCCGGCAACAAGCGCCTGAAAGCCGGCGAGAAAGCCCGGGATCATGGCAAAACGACGGCGGGCGGCGCCTGCCAGTCGGGCGCGCGGTGTTCGACGATGACCTCGGTGTAGATGCCGCCGCGGACCTTGAAACGCGCGCTGAGGCGCAGGAAGCGCGGCGCGAGCGCGGCGACGAGATCGTCGGCGATGTGGTTGGTGACCGCCTCGTGGAAGGCGCCCTCGTCGCGGAACGACCACAGGTAGAGTTTGAGGCTTTTCAACTCGACGCAAAGCGCTGCGGGCACGTATTCGAGCCCGAGTTCAGCAAAATCCGGCTGCCCGGTGCGCGGGCACAGGCAGGTGAACTCGGGCATGTCCATGCGGATGGTGTAGTCCCGCGCGGGCTGGGGGTTGGGGAAGGTTTCCAACTCGCGGGAAGGGGCGCTGCTCATGGAATCGGTCGCTGCATCTGGAACAATAATTTACACTAAGGCATCCGGCGTGCCGTCATGGCGCGTTGCGGCCCGGTTACGAATACGCGCGTTGACGAGAAACAGGACACCATCCGGATGAATAATGCGGCTTAAGCAGATCAAACTGGCCGGCTTCAAGTCCTTTGTGGATCCCACCGACGTGGAGTTCCCCAGCGCGCTGGTGGGTGTGGCCGGACCGAACGGCTCGGGAAAATCCAACATCATTGACGCCGTGCGCTGGGTGATGGGCGAGAGTTCGGCGAAGCATATGCGCGGCGGCCAGATGGCGGACGTCATCTTCAACGGTTCGGGCGGCCGTCAGCCGCTCGGCAGCGCCTCGGTGGAGATGATCTTTGATAACAGCGAGGGGCGTCTGGGCGGTGAATACGCTGGCTGGAGCGAGATTGCCATACGGCGCAGCGTGGATCGCGAAGGCGTCTCCGGCTACTTCCTCAACGGCACCCGCTGCCGCCGGCGCGACATTACCGATGTATTCCTGGGCACCGGGCTCGGCCCGCGCAGCTACGCCATTATCGAGCAGGGCACGATCAGTCGGCTGGTAGAATCGCGACCCGAGGAACTGCGCGAATTTCTGGAGGAGGCCGCCGGGATATCGCGCTACAAGGAGCGCCGGCGCGAGACCGAAACCCGCATCCGCCACACCCGCGAGAATCTGGAGCGGGTGGACGACCTCATGGAAGAGGTGGAAAAGCGGCTCTCGCATCTGCGCCGTCAGGCGCGGGCGGCGGAGCGCTATCAGGAGCACAAGACCGAGGAGCGGCGGCTGCGTGCGGAGCTGCTGGCCCTGCGCATCCGTGCGCTGGAGACCGAGCTTGCCGGCCGCGAGGGCGATGTGCGCGAGCGCGGCCTTGCGGTCGAGGCCGAGGTCACGCGCGAGCGCAGCATCGAACGCGATCTGACCACGGCACGCAGCGAACACGACGATGCACTCGCCGCGGCAAACCGCATCCAGCAGCGCTACTTCGATCTGCAAACCGAGATCGCGCGGCTGGAGGAAAGCATCGCCGGCGCCAACCGCGAACGCGAATTGCACAGGGAACGTCTGGAGGCTATCACGGCGCAACTCGCCGAGAACGAAAGCCGGGCCGGCAGCGACGAGGAACGAACGGCGGAGTTGTGCGCCGAAGTCGAACGGCTGGATCCGGAACTGAATGCCGCCGAGCTGCGGGCGCGCGAGGCGCAGACCACGCGCGACGAGACCGAGGCCGCGGCTGCGGATCGTCTGGAGGAAGATTCGGCGCATCGCGCGGAGCTGGCCGAGGCGCGCCGGGTGCTGGCCGTCGCCGAGGCCGGAATCGAGGCCACCGCCGAGCGTGAGAAGACGCTCATCGCGCGTTCCGAACGCCTGGGTGGCGAACGCGCCCGCATCGAGGAACAGACGCTTTCCGTCGCGAGCGAGGCCGCGCGCGACGAGGCCGCGCAATTGCGCGCGCGGGTTGCCGAGGCCGAGGAGCGGGTCACGCAGGCCGAGAGCGGCGTCAATGCTTCGCACACGGCTTTGCGCGAAGCCGTGCAGAAAGTCGCGGAAATCAATCGCGAGCAGGCGAGCGTCGAGGGACGGCTCGAATCGCTCGATCGACTCGCCCGTATCGCGCAGGGCAGCGATGAGGCCGAGCGTTGGCTGGGCGAGAACGGGCTGCGCGACGCCCGGCGGCTGGCTGCGGCGATCGAGATCGAGTCCGGTTGGGAGTGGGCGGTGGAAGTGGCACTCGGCAACTGGCTGGAGGCGCTCGAAGTCGAGTCCCTGAACGATATTGCGATCAGTCTTGCCGGACTTGACGCAGGTACCGTCAGTTTCGCCGCGCGCGGTGAGGCAGGCACGGCTCCCGCCGGCACGCTCGCCGCCAGGGTGCGCAGCCCCTTCCCGGCGGTGGCGGAATTTCTCGCCGGCGTGCGCGCGGCGGACTCGCGCGCGGCCGTGTTTGCGGCGCGCGAATCGCTAGGCCCGGGCGAAAGCGTCATTTCGCGCGATGGAATCTGGTGCGGACGCGACTGGCTGCGCGTCGTCCGCCGGTTAGAGGGCGAGGCTGCGGGCGCGATCGAGCGCGAACGCGAACACGCCCGTCTGCGTGCGCGTCACGAAGAACTGGAACGCGAGATTGCGGAAGCCGAACGCGAACGGGCAGCGAACGAGCAGGCACTCAACAAGGCGGAATCCGATTATGCCGGGACGCGGGAACTCGCCCGCGGGGCACGCGACGAACTGGCCGCCGCGCTGACGCGCGAGGCGGAGGCGGGCGGGCGCGAACAAAGCGCTCGCGAACGATTGATGGCGCTGGGCGACGAACTCGGCGAACTTGCCGAGCAGATTGCCGCCGCTGGCAGTGAGCGTGAACGCTTGCGCGAATTGCTTTCGCGCAGCCGCAGCGATTGCGAGCGGCTGGAGTCCGCAGGCGATGCCGTCGAGACGGCGCTTGCCGAGGCGCGCGCGCTTGCCGCAAGCGGCCGTGCCGCCTACGAAGCCGCATACCAGGCGCGCGAGGCGCTGGCGCGCAAGCTCGAATCCTCTCGCCTGCAGGCGCAGGCCGCAGCCGAGACTACGCGCCGCCTGCGCGAAGAGCGCGAGACGCTCGCCATTGAGCGCGGACGCCTGCAGGGCCGGCTCGGCGAGATGGACGATCCGGGCGCGGAGTTGCAGCGCCAACTGGAAGGTTGTCTGGATACTCATCGCGAGGTCAACACTGAACTTACCGCCGCACGCGATCGTTGTTCGACCATCGAAACGCGCGTGACCGAACTCGAACGCGCGCGCCACGGCACGTCGGCGCGGGTGGCTGAATTGCGCGAAGGGCTCGAAGGTGCGCGGCTCGCCGCGCAGCAGCTTCAGACCCGTTGCGAAGGCCTGGTGGAACAGCTTGAAGAGCTCAATGCGGACGCAAACGAAGTGCTCGCCGCCATCGAGGAAGATGCGAATGCGGATGAATGGGAGCAACGACTGGAAGCGGTCGGCGCGCGCATCCAGCGACTGGGCGCAATCAATCTCACCGCGATAGACGAATGTGCGGCCGAAGCCGAACGCGAGGATTATCTCAAGCGCCAGCGCGAGGATCTCACCGAAGCGATGCAGACACTGGAGAATGCGATCCGCAAAATTGATCGCGAGACGCGCGCACGCTTCAAGGAAACTTTCGATCGCATCAATCAACGGCTCGGCGAACTTTTCCCACGTCTGTTCGGCGGCGGTACGGCGGCGCTGGTGCTGACCGGCGAGGAACTGCTGGACGCGGGCGTGCTCATCACCGCGCATCCGCCGGGCAAGAAAAACGCGACCATCCAGATGCTTTCGGGCGGCGAAAAGGCGCTGGTTGCCGTCGCCCTGGTATTTGCGATTTTCGAATTGAACCCCGCGCCCTTCTGTCTGCTCGACGAGGTGGACGCGCCGATGGACGACGCCAACGTGGACCGTTTCTGTGAACTCGTGAAGGAGCTTTCCGCGAACACGCAGTTTGTGCTGATTACGCACAACCGGCGGACCATGACCCTGTGCCGCCAGCTGATCGGCGTCACCATGCAGGAACCGGGCGTGTCGCGTCTGGTCGGCGTGGACGTGGACGAGGCGGAACGCCTCGCGGTCGGTTGAGTCGTGTGGACCCTGCGCCTGATCCTGATTGCGCTTGGTCTGCTGTTCATAGTCGGCCTTTATTTTTATACCCGCCGGCAGCAATCGGAACGTCGGCGGCGCGGAACACGCAGCGAACCGACAGTCCGCGAACCGGCGATACGCGTCGAACCGAACTGGTCGCGCCGACCCGATGGCACAGCCGCACCCGTCGCCATTCCATCCGTTACGCCTGAAACGCCGTCGGCCCCCGATTTCAAACCGGTCAAGGGAGAAGCGAGGCGGCACACGGGAATCGGCGAAGAAAAAATCTTCACGCTTACCGTACGTTTGCCCGACGAGGGCGTAGCGGCGGAAACCGTTACGCGCACGCTTGCGCATCTCGGCTGCAAACCCGGCGTGGGGCACATCTACCATTGCCCCGGCGCCGATGGACATCCGCTGTACAGCGTTGCCAACCTGTTCGAGCCGGGCGTGCTGGACCCGCTTCCTGCGGAGACGCTGCTGCGCGGACTGGTGTTTTTTTTCACGACCCGGCCCGGAACGAATGCCACGCTGCCCTTCGCCCGCATGCTGGGAGCGGCGCGCGAGGCCGCCGAGCGTCTTGGCGGACGGGTGCAGGACGACAGTCATCGTCCGCTCACGGCCGCGCGCGAACTCGAACTGAGACTGGACGCGGAACGCAATGACTAAAATAAGTCCGCTATCGGAAGTCCTGAATTACCGCCGAGAACGCCGAGAGGATTTGCCGTTATGTATGAACTTAAGATACCTTCTCTGCGATCTTTGCGTGCTCCGCGGTGAAAAAACGGAGCTGATAACGGTGAAGGCAAGGTTTACGCGAGGAGTGGCGCGCGATGCCGTCTAGCGTCGAACGCGAGATCGAAGCCTTGCGCGGGCAATTGCGCCGCCACAATCATCTTTATTACGTCGAAAACGATCCCGAAGTTTCCGATGCGGAATACGACCGCGTGCTGCGTCGCCTGCAGGAACTCGAAGACGCGCATCCAAAACTGATCACAGTCGACAGCCCCACGCAGCGCGTCGGTGCGCCGTCCGATACGGCCTTTGTCGAAGTGCGCCACCGGGTGCCGATGCTTTCCCTTGCCAACACCTTCGAGGAAAAGGAATTGCGCGACTTCGATCGGCGCGTGCGCGCGAAACTGGAAAGCGTGGAGCCGATCGAATACATGGCCGAGCCCAAGTTCGATGGCCTCGCCGTGAATCTCCGTTACGAATCGGGAAGACTTGTGCAGGCGGCGACGCGCGGCGACGGCGAGACCGGTGAGGACGTGAGCGCCAACGTGCGCACCATTCGCGCGGTGCCGCTGGTATTGCGGGGCGAGGGCGAAGCGCCGGCAACGCTCGACGTGCGCGGTGAGGTTTACATGCCGAAGGCAGGCTTCAACCGCATGAACGCCGAAGCGGAAAAACGCGGTGAACGCACCTTCGTCAATCCGCGCAACGCCGCCGCGGGCAGTCTGCGCCAGCTCGATCCGAAGATAAGTGCGGCGCGGCCGCTTGCATTTTTCGCCTACGGCGTCGGCGTCGGCGAGGAAGCGCTTGGCGTTGCGCGCCAGAGTGATCTCCTTGATCGGCTGGAGCGGCTCGGTCTTCCCGTGTGCCGCGAACGCCGCCTGGTTCGCGGCGTGGAATCTTGTCTGAACTTTTATCGCGCACTCGGCGAACGACGCAAGGACCTGCCGTTCGAAATAGACGGCGTGGTGTTCAAGGTCAACCGCTTCGACTGGCAACGCAGGCTCGGCACGGTGTCACGTGCGCCGCGCTGGGCGATTGCCCACAAGTTTCCGGCCGAAGAGGTGACGACGCGGGTGCTTGCAGTGGAATGGAATGTCGGGCGTACCGGTGCGCTCACGCCCGTTGCCAAGCTCGAACCCGTATTCGTCGGCGGCGTGACCGTTTCCAATGCGACCCTGCACAACCCCGACGAGCTTGCGAAGAAGGGTGTATGGGTGGGCGCCAAGGTAGTGGTACGCCGCGCCGGCGATGTTATTCCCGAAGTCGTCAAGGTGATGGGCAAGCCACCGCCGGGCACAGAGTTTCCGCATCCTCCCGCAAGCTGCCCGGTGTGTGGCTCGCACGTGCAGCAAAGAATGCGGGAGATCCACGGCAAGGGCGGTAAACGTTCCAGCATGAAGCTTGCGGTGTGGGAATGCGTCGGCAGAATGCAATGTCCGGCGCAGCTCGCACGCTCGGTCGAGCATTTCGTTTCGCGTCGCGCGGCCGACATCGAGGGCTTCGGCGAAAAGCTTTGCGCCATGCTGGTGGAGACGGGCGACGTGAAGACGCTTGCCGACATTTACCGCCTGCGCGAGGAAAGGCTGCGCGAACTCGAGGGCTATGCGGAACTCTCCGCCGCCAATCTGGCGCGAGCGATAGACGCGCGACGAAAACTGTCGCTGGACCGGTTTCTCCATGCGATCGGTATTCCCGAAATCGGCGAGGTCGGCGCGAAACAGTTGGCACGCCTGCTCGGGAAACTCGATTATCTGCGCGATTGTCCCGCCGAAGTACTGGCCTGCTTCGACGGTATCGGCATTACGGTCGGTCGTCTGGTGGAGGGATTTTTCTCGGACAACAATAGCCGCGCCGCGCTCGATTCCTTTTTCGTGGCCGACACGGACTTTTCGCTCGAGGAATCCGCGCCTGTTCCCGAGGCCTATGCGGCCGTCACCTTCGGCAAGCTGATTGACAATCTCCGGATCGAAAGGCTGGGCAAAAAAACCGGCGATCAAATCGGCGATCGGCTGAAACAGTTTTCCGATCTCGAGAACTTCGGCGGAGAAGCCGATCTGCCGATCAAGCTGTCAGCACCCGCGCGGCACGGACTGACTGAATTCCTGGGCGATGACGGAAACCGCGAGCGAATCCGCTCAATTGACCGCTGGCTGGAACGCACGGGCATTCATGCCGGCAATGCACCGAAGCGCGCGCAATCTTCCCGGAGATCGTGGGCCGGAAAGACGTTCGTATTGACGGGAACGCTGTCTGCCATGACTCGCGACGAGGCGAAGGAGCGCATCGAAGAACGGGGCGGGAAGGTGACGGGCAGTGTGTCGGGCAAGACCGACTACGTCGTCGCCGGTGCAGAACCCGGTTCCAAACTGGGCAAGGCGCAGACTCTCGGCGTTGCGATACTCGACGAGACGGGATTTTTGGAGATGCTTGCGAGCAAGGGCAAGGACGGATAGGTCGAACGTCTCTTGAGGGCCTGCACTTAAAGGCATAAAAATCAAATACTGACAGGGTGATAAAGAAAACGGGATCAGCCCCGGGGGTACGTTATTCCGGTGCCGAATGTTAAAATTCACTATTGGATTTTTATCGAATCCGCATCGGCATCCGTCATCGCGGCTGCGCGGCCATCGGGAGTACGCCATGAACCAGATCATAGAAAGCCTTAAACGCATCCGTTTGCACAGCAACCGTGTGGATACGCCCGGTTTGTCCGATGAAACGATTGCGCGATTTGCGGAACAGCATTCCGATCTGGCGTCGGCCGTGCGCGAAGCCGAGCAGACCTATTTCCGCCTCCAAGCGGAATTTCCCGAGTTGCTGCAACGCGGAGAAGCCGAACAGGTTCAGGCGGTGCAGGCCGATTTCGTCAATTTTTATCCCGACGATGCCGTCAATCCCTATGTGACGCTTGCCGCGTGTGGACCGTGGATCGTAACCGTTGCGGGAGCGGTCATTCACGACAACGGCGGCTACGGCATGCTCGGCCTGGGCCACGCACCGGAGGCCGTGCTCGACTCGATGAACCGACCACAGGTCATGGCCAACATCATGACGCCGAGCTATTCACAACTGCGTTTTACCGGGGCGCTGCGGCGCGAGATTGGTCACCGGCGAGGCGGCTGTCCCTTCCATCGTTTTCTTGCCATGAACAGCGGTTCGGAGGTGGTGACGGTAGCCGCGCGCATCTCCGACGTCAACGCCAAACTGATGACGGATCCGGGCGCGCGCCATGCCGGACGCACGATCAGGCACCTGTCACTCGCTGGCGGTTTCCACGGGCGTACCGATCAGCCGGCACGCTACTCCGATTCCTCGCGCAAAAACTACGTCAAGTATCTGGCAAGCTTCGGGAGCCGCAACGATTTGTGGACGGTAGTGCCCAATGATCTCGAAGGCTTGCGCGCCGCGTACGAGCGCGCGGAACACGAGTCGGTGTTTCTCGAAGCGTTCTTTCTCGAACCCGTCATGGGCGAAGGCGATCCCGGCCAGGCGATCACGCCGGAGTTCTACCGTCTGGCACGCGAGCTGACACAGGCGCACGGCGGACTGCTGCTGGTGGATTCCATTCAGGCGGGCCTGCGTGCGCATGGCGTACTCTCGATTGTGGATTATCCGGGCTTCGAGCAGGAAGAAGCGCCGGACATGGAAGCCTATTCCAAGGCGCTCAATGCCGGGCAATATCCGCTCTCGGTGCTCGCCATGAACGAACATGCGGCGGGGCTTTACCGCAAGGGCATCTACGGCAACACCATGACCGCGAATCCGCGCGCGATGGATGTCGCCGTCGCTGTGCTTCGCGCGATCACGCCGGAGTTGCGCGACAACATTCGCGAGCGCGGGCGCGAATTTATCGAGAAGTTCGAGGCACTGGCACGCGAACTGGATGGCCCGATTACCAAGGTCCAGGGCACGGGCCTGCTCTTCAGTTGCGAGCTGGCATCCGAGTACAAGGCCTTCGGCGAGGGTTCGACCGAAGAATATCTGCGCCGCCACGGCATCGGTGTGATCCACGGTGGTGCACATTCGCTGCGCTACACGCCGCATTTTGCGATCTCTACGGCGGAGGTGGACCTGGTGGTGGCTGCCACCCGCGACGCCATCCTGAACGGACCGCGAATCGAGCAAGCACCTGCGACGCGGGCGGCAGTCGCGGGCAAGCGCTGAGAAAGCGTTCCACATGCGGCTCGAAGGTTCCTGTCACTGCACCCGAGTGCGATTCCGGCTCGAATCGGACACGCCGTATCCGTACATGCGTTGCTATTGCAGCATCTGCCGCAAGACGGCCGGTGGCGGCGGATACGCAATCAACCTCGGCGGACAGGCGGAAACGCTGGAGATCGAGGGCCGCGAGCACATCGGCGTGTATCACGCACGCCTGACCGACAAGCACGGCGAGACCGCAGAAAGTCCGGCCGAAAGACATTTCTGCCGGTATTGCGCGAGCGCCTTGTGGGCCTGGGATCCGCGCTGGCCGGAATTGGTGCATCCCTTTGCGTCGGCGATAGACACGCCGCTGCCGGCGCCGCCCGAGCGGGTACACATCATGCTCGATTCGCGCGCGAACTGGTGCGAGATTCCGGAAGGGCCACGCGAACGGCATTTCGCCGCATATCCCGAGGAATCCATCGCCGACTGGCATCGGCACCACGGACTCAAGCCCTGATTCCTGCACTTTTGCCTTGCAGGAAAGGATTTCGTGCGGCGCGCCCGTATAATACTTGGCTGCGGCGGTGCGGCGCGAAAGTGGCGGAACGGTAGACGCGCCGGCCTTAGGAGCCGGTGGGGTAATCCCCCGTGAGAGTTCGAATCTCTCCTTTCGCACCAGATTTCAATCGCCTTGTCTATTTTTCACAAAGCCAGGTATCCGGAAACATGAGCGTATCGGTGGAACAAAAGGGTGCGCTGGGGCGACGGCTAACCGTCACTATCCCCGGTGAGCAGGTCGAGACGGAGATGTCCCGGCGTCTGAAGACATTCGGAAAGACGGCCAAGGTCAAGGGATTTCGCCCTGGCAAGGCACCGGATAAGGTCGTGCGCCAGCAGTACGGCGCCTCGGTGCGCGAGGAGGTGCTGAACGAATTGATGCGCACCCATTACGGCGAAGCAGTCGCGCAGCAGGAACTCACGCCGGTTGCCGCCCCCCGGTTCGAGGTCGGCAGAAACGAAGCCGACGGCGGCTTTACCTTTACCGCCGAACTGGAGGTGTATCCGGAGTTCGAACCGACCGGCATGGATGCGCTGGAATTGAAGCGTACCGAGGTCGAGATCACGGACGAAGATATTGACGAGGTGCTGGAGCGTCTGCGTCGCCAGCGACTCGAATGGATCGAAACTGAGCGCGCCGCGCGTGACGGCGACCGCGTGATCGTGAGCTTCGAGGGTTTGGTGGAGGGCGAACCTTTCGAGGGCAACCACGGAGAAAACGTGCCGGTCGCGCTCGGCGCGGGCGAAATGATCCCCGGCTTCGAGACCGGTCTCGCGGGCATTTCCGCGGGCGAAACGCGCACGCTGGATCTTGTTTTTCCCGAACAGTACCGTGTCGGCGAACTGGCCGGTCGGCCGGTGCGTTTCGAGGTGACGGCAAGCCGAGTGGAAGAAGAGAAGATGCCCGTGCTGGACAAAGATTTCGCCGCCGCCTTCGGTTGCGCCGAGGGTGGTATCGAAAGGCTGCGGGAACTCGTGCGTGCAAACATGAGCGAAGAACTGGCCGAGCGGATTCGCACCGACATGCAGCGTCAAACGGCCGAGCAACTGCTTGCCGCAAATCCGATCGAAGTGCCGCAGGCGCTGGTGGACGAGGAAGTGGCGCGCAAGCAGCGCGAAATTCTGCGGCGCCTCGGCATCGGGGCGGACGATGCGACGCATACCGGAGTTGCCGCGCGAACCTTACGTGGAGGCGGCGGAGCGTCAGGTGCGTCTCGGCCTGATCCTCTCGAAACTGATTCAACGCGAAGCGTTTCGGCCCGATCCGACGCGCGTGGAAAAGCGCATCGGGGAATACGCGGCCGGCCACGACAATCCCGCCACCAGGGCGCGCGAAATCCGCGCCGACAACGCTGCCATGCGCGGCATCGAGGCGATAGTGCTTGAAGACATGATCTATGACTGGCTGTTCGAAAAGGCCACAGTCGAGGATGCATCCATGGACTTTTTCGCGTTCATGGAACCGAAGGACACAACAACCGGAGAAGAGCCCAATGAGTGAAATTCTGGCGCAGACGCTGGTGCCCATGGTGGTCGAACAGACGCCGCGGGGCGAGCGCGCCTACGACATCTATTCGCGCCTGCTCAAGGAGCGGGTGGTATTCGTCGTCGGACCGATCGAGGATCATCTGGCCAATCTGGTGGTGGCGCAGCTGCTGTTTCTGGAATCCGAGAATCCGGACAAGGACATCAGCCTCTACATCAACTCGCCCGGCGGGTCGGTGACGGCGGGGCTTTCGATCTACGACACCATGCAGTTCGTCAAGCCCGAGGTGTCCACCATCTGCGTCGGCCAGGCCGCCAGCATGGGCGCGGTGCTGCTTGCCGGCGGCGCGGCGGGCAAGCGCTACAGCCTGCCGCATTCGCGCATGATGATCCATCAACCCTCGGGCGGCGTGCAGGGCCAGCAGTCCGATATCGAGATCCACGCGCGGGAAATTCTCGTCGTGCGCGACCGGCTCAACCGGATTCTCGTCAAGCATACCGGCCAGGCGCTGGAGAAGGTGCAGAACGACACCGATCGCGACCGTTTCATGGGCGCCGAGGAGGCGCTGGATTACGGTCTGCTGGATCGCATTCTCAACCTGCGCGGCGAGGAGCCGAAGGGCAAGTAGGCGCGGGCCGTGCCCGCAATCTCCGTCGCGAGGCCGAGGGGGCTTGTCGAACGGAGCGATTCTGCGCTAAAACTATGCAGCCTTTGAAACGAGCCCGGCGGCATTTGCCGGTGGAGATAAACCGAATGACAACGAGGAATCCCGCGGACCGCAAGAAGGCGGCAAACTGCTGTTCTGCTCGTTCTGCAACAAGAGCCAGCACGAGGTCGGCAAGCTGATTGCGGGTCCCTCGGTCTATATCTGCGACGAATGCGTGGAGCTTTGCAACGAAATCATCCGCGAGGAACTGCAGGAGCGCACCGAGTCCTCCACCTCGAAGTTGCCCAAGCCGCAGGAGATCAAGGCCATCCTTGATCAGTACGTGATCGGCCAGGATGAGGCAAAAAAGGTTCTTTCGGTCGCGGTTTACAACCACTACAAGCGCATAGACTCAAGAGGCGGCAAGGGCAGAGGCAAAGACGCGGAGGAAATCGAACTCTCGAAAAGCAATATCCTCGTTATCGGACCCACGGGTTCGGGCAAGACACTGCTCGCCGAGACGCTCGCGCGCATTCTGAACGTGCCGTTCACGATTGCCGACGCAACCACGCTCACCGAGGCGGGTTACGTGGGAGAGGATGTCGAGAACATTATCCAGAAGCTCCTGCAGAAGTGCGACTACGACGTCGAAAAGGCGCAGACCGGTATCGTCTATGTGGACGAGATAGACAAGCTCTCGCGCAAGTCCGACAATCCGTCCATCACGCGCGACGTGTCGGGCGAAGGCGTGCAGCAGGCGCTCCTGAAGCTGATCGAGGGCACGATCGCCTCGGTGCCGCCGCAGGGCGGGCGCAAGCATCCGCAGCAGGAATTTCTGCAGGTGGACACGGGAAACATCCTGTTCATTGTCGGCGGCGCCTTCGCCGGGCTGGACAAGATCATCCGCGGCCGCACCGAGAAGAGCGGCATCGGCTTCGTCGCCGAGGTCAAGGACAGTCTTGCCCTGCGCGCCGAGGAAAACGAAGTGCTGCGCCAGGTCGAGCCGGAGGATCTCATCCGTTACGGGCTGATTCCGGAGTTCGTCGGCCGCTTGCCCATCGTCGCCACCCTGGAGGCGCTGGAAGAGGAAGCCCTGGTGCGCATCCTGACCGAACCGAAGAATGCACTGACCAAGCAATACCGGCGTCTGTTCGAGATGGAAGGCGTGGAGCTGGAATTCCGCGAGGAAGCCCTGACCGCCTGTGCCCAGCAGGCGCTCAAGCGCAAGACCGGCGCACGCGGCCTGCGCACGATACTCGAGCGGGTGCTGCTCGACACCATGTACGAGCTGCCGACCCTGGAGAACGTCGCCAAGGTGGTGGTGGACGACAAGGTCGTGAGGAACGAATCCCGACCCTACGTGGTTTTCGACCAGGTGGAGCGCAGCCGCGTCGCCAGCGGCGACGAGTAGTAACGGAGTGCGCCGCCCGGCGTCGCGCGCGGCTTGAAAACGGCGCCCGCGATCGCCAACTAGTACGCATATCCCCGTCATGCCGGTCAAATCCGCGATGAGCAAAAGCCCCGCAAAACCGAGCGAACTGCCCGTGCTGCCCCTGCGCGACGTGGTGGTGTATCCCCATATGGTGATGTCGCTGTTCGTGGGGCGCCCGCCGTCGGTCAAGGCGTTGGAGGCGAGCATCGAGAGCGACAGCACGATCGTGCTGCTCGCGCAGAAACGCTCGGACGTGGACGAGCCGGGCGGCGACGATCTGTTCAAGGTCGGCACGCTGGCGACCATCCTGCAGATGCTGAAACTTCCCGACGGCACCGTGAAGGTGCTGGTCGAGGGGCAGGAGCGGGTGGATGTGCGCGCCCTCAGCGAAGGCGAGTGCTTCGTTGCCGACGCCGTGGTGGTGCCCGAGGCCGAAGGGCCCGTCACCCGCGAAAACGAGGCCCTGCAGCGCGCCGCGGCTTCCCTGTTCGAGCAGTACGTCAAACTCAGCAAGAAGATTCCCGCCGAGCTCCTGAGTTCGCTCGCCGGCATCCAGGAGTTGGGCCGGCTCGCCGACGCGATGGCGGCGCACATGAGTCTGCGCCTGGAAGACCGGCAGAGCCTGCTGGAGGAATTCGACGTCGCCCGCCGCCTGGAGAAGGTGATGGCGCTGGTGGGCGGCGAGATAGACCTGATGCAGATCGAGCATCGCATCCGCGGGCGCGTCAAGCAGCAGATGGAGAAGAGCCAGCGCGAGTATTACCTGAACGAGCAGATGAAGGCCATTCAGAAGGAAATGGGCGAGCTCGAAGAGGGCGGCGGCGGCGAACTCGAAGAGCTGGAGCGCCGCATCGCCGAGGCCGGCATGACGAAAGAGGCCAGCGAAAAGGCCGAGGCGGAACTGGCAAAGCTGCGCCTGATGCCGCCGATGGCCGCGGAGGCCACCGTGGTGCGCAACTATCTCGACTGGCTGCTCCAGTTGCCGTGGAAGAAGAGAAGCCGCGTGCGCCGCGATCTCGCCGCCGCTCAAGAGGTGCTGGAGGCTGATCATTACGGCCTCGACAAGGTCAAGGAACGGGTGGTGGAATTCCTCGCGGTGCAGCAGCGGGTGAAGCGCATGAAGGGCCCGATCCTGTGCCTGGTCGGGCCGCCCGGCGTCGGCAAGACCTCGCTCGGCCAGAGCATTGCGCGGGCGACCAACCGGCACTTCAGTCGTATTTCATTGGGCGGCGTGCGCGACGAGGCCGAGATACGTGGCCACCGGCGCACCTACATCGGCTCCATGCCCGGGAAGATCATCCAGAAGCTCGCGCGTACGGGAACCCGCAACCCGCTGATGTTGCTCGACGAAATAGACAAAATGTCCATGGATTTCCGCGGCGATCCGTCTTCGGCCCTGCTCGAAGTGCTCGATCCGGAGCAGAATCACGTTTTCAACGATCATTACCTTGAAGTGGATTTCGATCTTTCCGAGGTATTGTTCATCGCGACCGCGAACAGCCTCAACATCCCGCCCGCGCTCAGGGACCGGATGGAAATCATCCGCATCCCCGGCTACACGGAGGATGAAAAGAAGGTCATTGCAAGCCGTTACCTGGTGCCCAAGCAGATCAAGGCGAACGGCCTCAAGCCAAAGGAGATCGAGATCGGCGACGACGCGATCGAGCACATCATCCGCGTTTACACCCGCGAAGCGGGCGTGCGCAATCTCGAGCGCGAAATCGCGAAGATCTGCCGCAAGACGGTCAAGCGGCTGTCGCTGGATGCGAGCGGCAAAAAGCCGATACGGGTGGATCGTGCCGCGCTCGGCGAACTTCTGGGCGTGGAGCGCTTCCGCTACGGCCGCGCCGACGAGGATGATCAGGTCGGCCAGGTGGTGGGACTGGCCTGGACCGAGGTGGGCGGCGAGCTGCTGCGCATCGAGGCCGCGAGCGTACCCGGCAAGGGGCGGCTCACGCATACCGGCCAGCTCGGCGATGTCATGAAGGAATCCGTCCAGGCCGCGCTCACCGTGGTGCGCAGCCGGGCGCCGGCGCTAGGAATCGCCGAAAAGTCCTTCCGCGAGCTGGATTTCCACATCCACGTCCCGGAAGGCGCGACCCCCAAGGATGGCCCCAGCGCCGGCATCGGCATGGCGACGGCTCTCGTATCCACGCTCACCGGCATCCCCGTGCGCGCCGATGTCGCGATGACCGGCGAGATCACATTGCGTGGCGAGGTGCTGCCGATCGGCGGACTGAAGGAAAAATTGCTGGCAGCGCAGCGTGGCGGAATTACGACCGTGTTGATTCCGGAAGAAAACGTGAAAGACCTCGCGGAAATAGCCGACAACGTGAAGGCCGGACTCACGATCAAACCCGTACGCTGGATTGATACCGTGTTGAGTCTCGCGTTGACGCGCGAGCCGAGTCCGAACCTAGAACCAGCGGCCCTGCCGGCGGCGCGCAGGAAGCCCGCACGGGGCTCTGCGCCCGCGCATTGAGGCGATATTCGCGCGCGCCGTGCGCACATCCTTGAAGCCGGCGCCGACGATCTGCTTCCCGACGCTAGCCGTGCCCGCACAAAAGAATCGAGCGGCAATTACTGCCGCAAGTGCTTGATCGGACAAAGACGAACCGCGGCTGCCAGGCGCCTGGAACCCGGATTGACCTGAAGCGCCGCCGCCCGCGGGGTCTCATTCCGGGCGGCTCGGCGTCACCGCCTGTTTGACAGGCTTTCCGGGGCGCTGGTATAAAACAGCCACCGTGACCGACCGGGCCACGGCACTGGAATGACTCCGGACGATGCCCGCATTCGTCCGAAGCGACATGCCAGTCACCATTCACGATTTCGCACACAAGGGGATACATTCGCATGAACAAGACTGAATTGGTCGAATCCGTCGCCGATGAAACCGGACTCTCGAAGGCTGAAGCAGGACGTGCCGTGGACGCAGTTTTCGGACGCATTTCCAAGGCGCTGCAGCGCGGCGATCAGGTCACGCTCGTCGGTTTCGGAAGTTTCATGGTTCGTCAGCGTGCCGCGCGCACCGGGCATAATCCTCAGACCGGCCAGCCCATCCAGATCAAGGCCAGCAAGGCGCCTGCCTTCAAGGCTGGCAAGGCCTTGAAGGATGCCGTAAACTAGGCGTCCTGCGGACCCGGAAAACCCGCCGCGGCGCTTCGGGCGCGGCGGGTTCCGCATGTCCGGGTGCTTAGCTCAGCGGAAGAGCGTCGCCCTTACAAGGCGAGGGTCGGGGGTTCAAATCCCTCAGCACCCACCACGCAACGGAGTGGTAGTTCAGTTGGTTAGAATACCGGCCTGTCACGCCGGGGGTCGCGGGTTCGAGTCCCGTCCACTCCGCCATTAACGGGAGGGTGCCGAGCGCACCCTCTCTTGTTTTGGCTTTTGTCAGCAGCATGATCCGCTGTGGTGTTTCGGACACGATAGCGGGCGGTTTCGACGGAGGAAAATCAGGGGATGCTTACCTCGTTCCGTTCCCATATCAAGGGCTGGATCGCCTGGGCGTTCGTGATCCTGGTGTCGGTGCCTTTCGCCCTGTGGGGCGTGAGCAGCTACCGCAGTGTTATCACCACCGATTACGTGGCGAAGGTGAACGGCGAAAAAGTCATGCCGCAGGCCTTTCAGCGCAGCTATCAACAGGTTTACCAGCAACGCGAGAATTCGCTCAACGGCAAGTTCAATCCCACGCCAGCGCAGGAAAAGGCGCTCAAGCGACAGGTGCTCCAGCAACTGATAACGCGAACTCTGCTGCGCCAGCAGGCCAATAACTACCACCTGCTTGCAAGCGAGGCCGATGTACGTGCGGAGATTCAGCAGATTCCTGCCTTTCAGTTGAACGGTAGTTTCAGCTTCGCGCAATACAGTGCAGTGCTTGCGAGTAACGGCATGACACCGGATCAGTTCGAGGCTCAGGTGCGCACCGATCTCAGAACTCAGGTGCTGCAGAGCGGCCTGGCCGGCAGCGCCTTCGCCACCCCGAAAGAAACCGATGCGCTCATTGGTCTGTTGCGGGAACAACGGAAGGTCGCCTGGCTCGATTTTCCGCTCGCGCACTTCATGCCCGAAGCGGCACCATCCGACAAGGAAATCGCGGGCTACTACCAGGCGCATCAGAAGAATTTCACGACGCCGATGACGGTCACGATCAGCTACGTGCAACTCGATCCACAGGCACTGGAAGCGCGGATCGCAACCAGTGACGAGGATTTGCAGGCCTACTACCGCACACACCAGAGCGACTACGGTATACCGCCCGCTCGCAAGACGGCCCAGATACTCATCAAGCCCACCGCGGCCGGTACGCAGGGCTGGGCGGCGGCCGCGGCAAAGGCGAAGAAGCTCCTCGGCGAAATCCAGGCCGCCGCCGATCCGGAGAAGAAATTTGCCGCGCTCGCCAAGCAATACTCTGACGACAAGGTTTCGGCGCGCAACGGCGGTTCGATGGGCTACCTCGGACGCGGTCAGATGCCGCAGGCCTTTGACGACGCGCTGTTCGGGATCAAGAAGACGGGTGGCGTCGCCGGTCCGGTGCGTACCACAAACGGTTGGCATCTGATCCAGTTTCTTGCCGAAAGAGGTGGTTCCGTCAAGCCCTATGCCGACGTCAAGACGCAGGTCGAGAAAGATTATCGCGCAAGCAAGGCGAAGGACCTCTACTTCACGCTCGGCGATCAACTCGCCAACCTCTCCTACGAGAATCCCGGATCGCTCGATCCGGTTGCCAAGGCCTTGAACCTCAAGGTGCAGACGGTTTCCGGTGTCACCCCGGAGCAGGGGCAGGGCATCGCAAAGAACGAGGACATCCGCAAGGCGGCCTTTTCCGATTCCGTGCTCAAGATGCACGAGAACAGCACACCGGTAAAACTGGGCGACATGAACGCGGTGGTTCTGCGCGTCTCGGACGTGCAGCCCAGTCACGCCAAGCCGCTTGCCGAGGTGCGCACCGAGATTGTCGGTGATCTCAAGAAACAGCAGGCACTGGCGAGCGCCGCTGCCGCGGCCGTGAGTGCCGTGAGCGAACTGAATGCCGGCAAGACCATGTCCGAAGTGGCGAAAGCCCTGGGCGTCCCGGCGCATGCATCCGCGGAATATGCGCGCGGCGAATCGAAGTTGCCACCGGCGCTGGAGCAGGCGGCCTTTGCAGCATCACCGCCCGCGAAGAACAAACCGAACTACGGCATTGCCAGTCTCGCGGACGGAAGCCCGGCCGTATTTGCGCTGCTTGCCGTTACGCCGGGGAATGCGAGTCAATTAAAGCAGCAGGAACAGCAGGCGTATCTGACGCAGCTTGCTCAACTGAATGCGGCGCAGGAATTTACCGATTACATCGCGTGGCTGCACGCACAGGCCGACATAAAAATTGACGAAGAGAACATCCCCTAGCCCGTGATCGTCTTGCTGCCCTTCATCTGGCTGGTGCTGTGGCTGATCGCAGCCGGCATGGTCGGCGCGTTCAGCGGTTTGGCGCCCGCGGGCAGCGGCCTCACCCTGTTTCTTGTCATTTTTCTCGGTGGCGGTGTCGGCTTACCTATCGTCGCCGGTGCCGCTTGGCTTGCCTGGCGTCGCCTGCGCGCCCGATAATAGTCGCGGCAGTCGCGGCAGAAAGAAACCGGCCCTCAGGTGGTGCTGATGGAACGCGTGCCGCGGGCGAGGGCATTGGCCTCCTGCAAAACGACCGACATTGAGGCGAATTCGACCTGGGCGGTGGCGCGAATTTCACCGATCATCGAAAGGAAATGACGCACGATCACGGATTCCCGTTCCAGCCAGGATGAAATAAGCGCTTCCGTATCGCCGCGCTCCCTGTTTTTCCCCAACATTTCGATCGTAAGCTCGCGCTGCTGCGCGTAGAGTCCCTCGCGCAGCGTTGCGCGGGCGAGCGCTTTCCAGTGATCGTCGGTGGGCAGGGATTCGATTTGCTGATGCAGCCAGTCCAGCTCCAGACGGGCGCCGACCAGAAAATAGGCTTCGCCCGCCCGAGCCACGTCCAGGCCGGTGGCGGAGGCCACCTCGGCGATGTCGAAGGCCGGATAAAGCGCCGGCAGGGCGGCTATTCGGTGCGCAAGCGGCTCGGGCAGGCCGAGTTGGACATGTTCTTCCAGCGTGCTCGCATAGAGCTTCGCCAGATATTCGGGCAGGATCGCCGGGAGTTGCGCCAGCAGCGCGCGGGTTGCCGCGCCCAGCGTCTTTACGGTTTCGCTGATGTCGGCATCGCCATGGCCATGCTCCAGCACCCAGCGTGTTGCATGGCGCACCAGGTGGCAGGTGGCGACGATGACACTGGTCTGGACCTGCGAGGGGAGCGTGGCATCGAGGGCTTCGAGATCGCGCCACACGGTCAACATGTCCAGCGCTTCGCGCACGATGGTGTAGGCGCGCGCCACGATGTTGATGCCGACGCCGGTTTCTTCCTCGATGCGGAAGGGGAAGTTCGGCCCCATGCGGTTAATCATGCTGTTGGTGATCGCGGTCGCGATGATTTCCCCCTGCAACCGATGCATCGGCATAATCTCCGCATAGCGGTTGCGCAACTGGCTGGGGAAGTAGTCGGTGAGTTCGCGACGCAGGAAGGGATCCTTGACCAGCGTTTTCCAGTCGAGCGCATTGCACACGGCAATCTTGCTGTAGGCGAAAACCACAGCGAGTTCCGGTCGCGTCAAGCCACGTCCGGAGGCCCGGCGTTCATTGATTTCGTCGTCCATCGGCAGGGCTTCAAGCTGCCGATTTAGGCTGGTTTGCCGCTCCAGTAGGCGCAGCAGATGCGCGTGCTCGTTCAGCCGTTCCTTCGCCTGTGCCTCCGCCACCGAAAGGGCGAGGCTTTGCAGGTAGTTGTCGCGCAGCACCAGATGCGCGACCTCGTCGGTCATGTCGGCGAGCAGTTTGCGCCGGTCGGATTCGGACAGACGTTTGCGCTGCCTGACGGTATTGAGCAGCACCTTGATGTTGACTTCGTGATCCGAGCAGTCCACGCCTGCCGAGTTGTCTATGAAATCTGTGGTGATACGCCCGCCGGCGAGCGCGTATTCGATGCGTCCCGCCTGGGTCAGGCCGAGATTTCCGCCTTCGCCAACCACCTTGCAGCGCAGCTCCCGTCCGTTGATGCGCACGGCGTCGTTGGTACGGTCGCCGACGTCCGCCTGGCTCTCGCGTGTGGACTTGACGTAGGTGCCGATACCGCCGTTCCAGAACAGGTCCACCGGCGCCTTGAGGATCGCCCGCACCAGTTCCTGCGGGGTCAGGTCCGTTGTCTCGATGTCGAGTCTCTTGCAAGCTTCAGGACTCAGATGAATGCTCTTCGCCTTGCGGCTGTATATTCCTCCGCCCTTCGAGAGCTTGTCCGTGTTGTAGTCGCTCCAGGAAGAGCGGGACAAGTCGAAAAGGCGTTTGCGTTCGGCGAAACTCGTCTTGGGATCGGGGTCGGGGTCCAGGAAAATGTGCTCGTGATTGAAGGCCGCACACAGGCGCAGCGTCTTTGAGAGCAGCATGCCGTTGCCGAACACGTCGCCCGACATGTCGCCAATTCCGATGGCGGTAATGCTGTCGCTTTCCGGATTGACAGCCATTTCCCGGAACAGGCGCTTGACGGATTCCCAGGCGCCCTTGGCGGTGATGCCGATGCCCTTGTGATCGTAGCCCGCAGAACCGCCCGAGGCGAAGGCGTCGCCCAGCCAGAAGTTGTAATCGGCGGCGATTTCGTTGGCGAGATCGGAAAAGGTCGCGGTGCCCTTGTCGGCGGCAACCACCATGTAGGGATCGTCGCCGTCGTAGCGCACCACGCCTTCCGGCGGCACGATATCGTGGCCGGAAATGTTGTCCGTGAGATCCAGCAGGCCGCGGATGAAGTCGCGGTAACAGCGCTTTACCTCGGTGAGAATTTCGTCGCGATTGCCGTCCTCGGGCAGACACTTGGCAATGAAGCCGCCCTTGGCGCCGACCGGCACGATGACGGTGTTCTTCACTGTCTGCGCCTTCATCAATCCGAGCACTTCGGTACGGAAATCGGCCTTTCTGTCGGACCAGCGGATGCCGCCGCGCGCTACCAGACCGCCGCGCAGATGTATGCCTTCCATGTGGGGCGCATAGACAAAAATCTCGAACATCGGTCGCGGTTGCGGAAGTTCGGGCACCTGCGCGGAGTCGAGTTTGAAGGAAAGGAAGCGGCGGTACCGCCCGTGGCGACCGGCACAAAAATAATTGGTCCGCAGCGTCGCCCGTATCATGGCCGTCAAGCCGCGCAGGATGCGATCCTCGTCCTGACCGCTGATTCGATCGAGCGCCTCGTTCAGCGCCGCGTTGGCGGTCTCGGAACGCTGTTCGCGTTCTCCGGCATCAAGCCGCGGATCGAAGCGGGCCTCGAACAGTTGAACCAGCAGCAGGCTGATCTGCGGGCGCGAGGCGATGACTTCTTCGATATAGCGTTCGCCGAAGGGCATGCCGGTTTGCAGCAGATATTTTGCGTAGGCGCGAATCAGGCGAATCTGTCGCCAATTGAGTCCGGCCGCCAAGACCAAGCTGTTGATGCGATCGCTTTCGCTTTCCCCGTTCCACAGCGACAGGAAGGCTTCGCGAAAGCGCGGTGCGATTTCCTTCGGATCCTGGCTTGCCTCGCCGCGTGCCAGCGTCTCGAAGTCGTGGATCCAGTAGATCGAGTCATCACTTAGCCGCAGTTCGTAGGGACGTTCGGCGATGATTTTCAGACCCATGTTTTCCAGCAGCGGCAGGATGTCCGAGACGATAATTGGCTGTTCGCGACAGAATGCCTTCAGACGCAGAACGCCTTCCGGACTTCCGATGGGCCGATAGAGGTTGATGTCCACGGGCTGCGCGGTGCTCAGGCGTCTCAGGTAACGGATGTCACGCAGGGCGTCTTCCGGCGTAATTTCATCCTGATAGGAAAGCGGGAAGCATTTGCCCCAGAATTCAACGAGCAGTGTGCCGCGCTCTTCTCCGTAGCGTCGGACGATGGCATCGTGCAGGCGATCGTTCCAGGTGCGGCTGGCCTCGGACAGGGCGCGTTCGAGTCGCTTGTGTCCAATGCGGGCGCGCTGCCAGGGCGCGGTATGAACGATGATGTGAACCCGTGCCAGACGCGATTCACCCATGTGTACATAGGCCTCGATCTCGCGCGCGCCCAACGCCTTGCCGAGTATATTCTGCATGCGCTCGCGCACGGTGGAGTTGTAGCGCTCGCGCGGAACGTAAATCAGGCAGGAGTAGAAGCGCCCGAAGGCGTCGCGACGGATGAACAGGCGCACCTGCTGGCGCTCCTGGATGTTCATGATGCCGATGGCGACATTGTAGAGTTCGTCGTCACTGGCCTGAAACAGTTCGTCGCGGGGCAGCGTCTCCAGCGCGTTGATCAGGCCCTTGCCGGCATGGCTGATGGGGGTGAGCCGCGAGCGTACCAGCGCATGGCGGATCTTGCGGCGCACGATCGGTATTTTCCGCGGACTGTAGCTGTACACGGAGGAGGTGAACAGGCCAAGAAAACGAAACTCGCCACAGACTTCGCCGTTCTCGTCGAAATTCTTGACGCCGATGTAATCGAGAAAGGCGGAGCGGTGGACGGTGGAGCGCGAATTGGCCTTGGTGATGATGATCGACTCTTTGACGAGCGCCCGTTCGCGCAGTTCCCGCGGCAAAACGAGGCGCCGTCCCGCATCGTTGTCCTGGCGCAGGATGCCGAGACCGGTTCCGGGAACCTGGACCAGAACGTCGTGACCGTCTTCGCTTTCGAGACGGTATTCCCGGTAGCCGAGAAAGGTGAAATGATTGTCCACCAGCCAGTGCAGGAAAAGCCGACCTTCCTCCAACTCCTCCGGATCGAGCGGGGAGCGATCGGGATCCATCTCATAGGCGATTTCCTCGGCACGATCGCGCATTCGGGTCCAGTCGGAAACCGCGGCGTTGACGTCGACGAGTGCGCCTTCCACGTCGCTTGCAAGTCGTTCGAGCCGTTCCGGGTTGCCGATCCGGTCCACTTCCATGTGAATGAAGGATTCGTCGTCACCGCCTTCCAGTCCGGATCGCGGGCCGATGGCGGCGATCCGGCCGGATTCGTCGCGCGCCACGGCAAGCACCGGATGTACCGTCTGATGCACGGCAAGCCCGTGACGCTGCGCCACTATGGTGACCGAATCCACCAGGAAGGGCATATCCGGCGCCACCGTCTGGATAATCGTATGGGGGCTGCGCCAGCCGTCTTCGCGCGGCTGCGGATTGAATACCCGAGCCACGGGCTCCTGGCGCGCACGCCCGGCGGCCAGCGTGAAGTGGGAGAGGGCGGCGCCGGCCAGATCCGTAGCGCCATGCCCGCGCAAATCCCCGGTGCTGGCCCCGGCGTAATAGGCGGAGATGAATTGTTCGACCAGGTTCGGGTCGTCGTTTTGTGCAATTTCGCGGGCCGCGCGAACCGTCTTGGTAAGAAGTGCGTCGCGCTCGTTGACGCCGGCCTTGCGAGTCGCCATTCCTGGGAAAGCTCCGGGAAGTTTGTGGGAGTTGATCCTTCAGGTTTTTATTATACGCCGACACGACAGGGAATTATGCCTGTAATTCGTTCCGAATAGGATCGAATGATCGTCGTCCCTGCGGATCGGCTCCCGATAATTTTTGGTGGCTATATCATCAAAACCGTTCACGGCATGAAGCAAGCGTAAACGCCCTGTCTAGCAGAAAGTTTTTGCGATGTATTTTTAAGTAATTGTTATATATGTGTTTATTAGGCTGGGGATTCCAGGTCTTTGATCATGGCCGCAAGAAAGCGGCAGGCCTCGCCGCCGGTGGCGCAGCGATGGTCGAAGGTGAGCGAGAGCGGAATGCGCGCATGCGTTTCGATGCCGCCGAGCACCGGCACGACGTCGCGACGTATGCCGCCGGTGCCGACAATTGCCACCTGCGGCGGGACGATCACAGGGCTTGCGTAGCGCCCGGCCATCATGCCGAAATTCGATAAGGTGATGGTGGGATTGAGCATGTCCTGCGGGCTCACGGTACGCGCGCGGGTCGCCTGTTTCACGCGGTCGAGTTCCTGGCGCAGCACCGTTCCAGTGAGCGATTCCACGCCGCGGATGACGGGAACGATGAGCCCGTCGGGCGTATCCACGGCGAGTGCAAGGTCCACGTTTTCATGCACGGTGCGGGTCATGGCCTCGCCGTCGAACCAGGCATTGAGAATGGGTTCCGCCCGGCAGCCGGCAACCAGCGCGCGAATCACGCGTACGGTGATGTCCTGTCCCGGCTGCCAATAGTGAATGTCGGCGTCGTCGAAAAGGCTGGTCGGCATGACCAGATCGCGCGCGGCGCTCATGCTTTGCGCCATCGTGCGGCGCGGTCCGCGCAGGGGTTCGGCTTCGCCGTAGCGCATCGGTTTGGCCGGCGGTCTGGCGGGAGCGCCAGGCGCCTGTTTGGGCGCAGCCGTGCGTGAACTGCCGGCATGACGTTCGACGTCGCTCGGCGTAATCTGGCCGCGATGACCCGTCGCCTCTACAGCATCGAGTTCAACGCCGAGTTCCTTGGCGCGTGCACGCGCGGCGGGCGCCGCCTTGGGGCGGGCCGAACTCTTGCGTCCGCGCTTGCGCACGATTGCGGTTTCTTCGAGATCATCCTCGCCGGCGGGCATGGCGCCGACCACCGTGCCGCTGTCTTCGCGCACTTCTTCGGTCGTAGCAGCCGTCTTTCCGGCTTTGGCGGGTTCCTTCCGTTCGGCGGGTGCCGCCTTTTTGCCGTCTCCGACATCGAAGTCCACCAGCGGCTTGTGCACTTCCGCCATTGTGCCTTCGGCGGCATAGAGTTTCGCAATGCGGCCGGAATAGGGCGAGGGAACTTCGACGACTGCTTTCGCCGTCTCCACTGAGACGAGCGGCGCATCGGCCTCGATTCTGTCGCCTTCCTTGACGTGCCAGCTGACGATTTCCGCCTCAGTGAGGCCCTCACCCAGGTCCGGCAACTCGAAAGTCTTCATCGTTTGGCCTCCAGCGTGCGGCGCACGGCGGCAAGAATGCGAGCGACGGAAGGAAGATAACTCCCCTCCAGACGGAATAGCGGCATCACGGTATCGTAGCCGGTGACGCGTTCGATCGGAGCGAGCAACGAATAAAGCGCCTTTTCCGCCACTTCGGCAGCGATTTCCGCGGCCACGCCGAAGCTGCGCGGCTCCTCGGCCACGATCACGAGTCTTCCGGTGCGTTCGACCGATTCAAGTATCGTTTCCGAATCGTAGGGTTTGATGGTCGCGAGATCGATCACCTCGGCCTCGACGCCTTCTTCGGCGAGTTGCGCCGCCGCCTTGAGCGTTTCGTTCATCATCGCTCCCCAGGAAACGAGCGTGACGTCGCTGCCTTCGCGCAGCACAAAGCAGGTATCGAGCGGCAACGCCTCGCCGTCGTCCGGCACGTCCTGCTTGGTGATCCGATAAATGCGTTTGGGTTCGAGGAACACGACTGGGTCGGGATTGCGGATTGCAGCGAGCAAAAGACCGTAGGCGCGCCGGGGCGAGGAGGGAATGACCACGCGCAGTCCCGGCACATGCGCGTAGAGCGCCTCCATGCTCTCGGAATGATGCTCGGGTGCATGAATGCCACCGCCGTAGGGCGCACGCAGCACCATCGGACAGGAAAGCCGTCCACGGGTACGGTTGCGCATGCGCGAAGCGTGGCTGATCAACTGGTCCACGGCCGGATACATGAAGCCGCTGAACTGGATTTCGCCCACCGGCTTCATGCCCTGCGTGGACATGCCGACGCAAAGCCCCGCGATCATGGCTTCGGCAAGCGGCGTGTCGAAAACGCGCGCGGCGCCGAAACGCTTTTGCAGGCCGTCGGTCGCACGGAATACGCCGCCGTTCGCGCCGATGTCCTGGCCAAAGGCGACGACGGTTTCGTCGTGTTCGAGTTCCCAGGCGAGCGCCTGGGTCACCGCTTCGACCAAGGTGATTTTAGCGGCCATCGTTCGCCTCCTCTTCGAGCGCGGCTTCCCGCTGTTCACGCAAGTCGTCGGGCAGCTCCGCATACATGTCGTCGAACATTGCCGTCACTGGCGAACGTGCCGTTTCCTGATAAATCTTGACCGCTGCCTCGATTGTCTTTTTGTTTTCCGCCGTCAAGGCCTGTTCCTTTTTATCGTCCCAGACGCCCAGCGATTCGAGATATTTGCGCGTGCGTACGAAAGGCTCTTTGGCCTGCGCTGCCTTGACTTCATCCGCACCGCGATAGCGGGTGGCGTCGTCTGCCGTGGTGTGATCCGAAAGACGATAAGTAAGCGCCTCGATCACGGTCGGGCCTTCGCCCGCACGGGCGCGTTCGAGCGCGTCTTCGGTCACCTTGCGCACCGCGACGATGTCGTTGCCGTCCACCTGGATGCCGCGCACTCCGGCGGCGATGCCCTTTTGCGCGAGCGTTTCCGCGGCGGTCTGCCGCGAGAGTGGCACCGAGATCGCCCAGCGGTTGTTGACCACCACGAACACAATCGGCAGCTTCCACACGCCGGAGACGTTGAGCGCCTCGTA
This sequence comes from uncultured Gammaproteobacteria bacterium, assembly GCA_963843735.1. Classification (GTDB taxonomy): domain Bacteria; phylum Pseudomonadota; class Gammaproteobacteria; order JAKDMP01; family JAKDMP01; genus CAWJLN01. The sequence continues at coordinate 86,461 of CAWJLN010000005.1, read as the reverse complement.
GAACGCGCCTTCGGAAGTGCCGCCGTCGCCGAGAAAGGCGACCGCGGCGCGTTTCTCGCCGCGCGTTTTGAAGGCGAGTGCCGCGCCCGCGGCATAAAGCGTCTGGGTCGCGATCGGCACGCACCAGGCGAAATCCCCGCGTGCACCGCCGGTATAGTCGTTGCCGCGCTCGTCGCCGCCCCAGTACAGAAGCACCTGCTCGGGTTTCACGCCGCGACGGAACTGCGCGCCGTACTCACGGTAGGAGGGCGCGAGCACATCGTCTTCGGCCATTGCGGCGCCCACGCCCACGTGAGTCGCCTCGTGTCCGAGGCAGGAGGCATAGGTGCCGAGTTTTCCGGTGCGCTGGAGCGCGATCGCGCGGGCATCGAAGGCGCGCGTCAGGCTCATCGTCCGATACATACCGATCATTTCATCGGCATCGCGGGCAAAGGCCGGCAGGCGCTTGGCCAGCGGCTTGCCCTCGGGATCGAGCAACTGCTCGTATCCAATCTCGAATCGGGCTTGTGTCTTCACGGAATCTCCTGAAGCGAAAGCAAAAATGGCCCGGAGTTGGCCTCCGGAGCGGAGAATTATACCGGACCGGCCTGCTTGCGGCAGGCTTTAGCGGCCGTTTTGCGGCGGGGCACAGGGTAGCGCCGCCTTGCGCTAAAATCTTCCCAGGGAACTTTGAGTGAGTCAGAGCTTCTTTAAATGGAACATGTCCCGCACTATCCAGGAGAATCTCCGTGAAAACAGGAACATTACTTTTTGTACTTGCCGCAAGCTCGCTGCCCTTTGTCGCCTACGCCGGAAGTGACCTCTCGAAGTTGTCGAAGATGAAGAATCCGGGCGAGTGGGAGACGAAGGCTACCGTCACCATGAAGATAACCGGTATGCCGGCGGCCATGCAGAAGCCGCGGACTACGACTGTGAGCAAGTGTCTTAGTAAAGACGATATGGACAAGATGAGCGACTTCACGCCCAAGAGCGCCAACGGAATGACCTGCACCATGGTCAAGAAGGATCTCACCGGCAATACCTTCAGCTACACCATGAAATGCACCGGCAAGGAGGGTAACCTGATGATGAACGGCTCGACCGTCTTCGACTCGAAGGATGCCTCCCACACGCATGTGGAAATGAACGGCAAAATGGATAGTATGCCCATGCAAATGACCATGGACGCGACCTCCAGGCGCACCGGCGCCTGCACGTCGAAACCGCAGAAAGGTGGCTGATCCCGCAATTGCGCGTTAACCGACGCGCCAGGTATCCTGGCCGAGCATCCCGGGCGTGACGACGGTGATGCCGCCGGGACTCTGCTCGAAGCGCCGCGCGTCTTCTTCCGCGTCATAACCGATTGTCGTGCCCGCGGGCAGTCGGCAACGCGAATCAATGACGGTGCGGCGCAGGCGGCAATGCGGTGCAATGGTCACGTCGTGCAGGACCACGCATTCTTCAAGCTGGCTGCCGTGCCCGACGCGCACGTTCGCCGACAGGATCGAGCGGCGCGCTTCGGCGCCGGCGACGATGCAGCCGCCGCCGACCAGGGATTCGATGGCGATGCCGGGGCCTGCCGGATCGCTTCCCGCGAATTTCGCCGGCGGCACCGGCGGATGGTAGGTCCAGATCGGCCAACTGCGGTCGTAGAGATCTATCTCCGAATCCATGCCGATCAATTCCAGGTTGGCGGCCCAGTAGGAATCCAGACTGCCGACGTCGCGCCAGTAGGCATGGGCGCCCGTTTCCTTGTCGCGGAAAGGATAGGCGAAGACTTTTGCATTTTTCACTGCGGCGGGAATGATGTCCTTCCCGAAATCATGGCTTGAAGCGACATCGTGTGCATCGGCGGACAGTCTTTCGTCGAGAAAGGCCGTATCGAATACATAAATGCCCATCGAGACGAGTGCACGGTCGGATGAACCCGGAATCGGCGGCGGTGAGGACGGCTTTTCCAGGAAGTCGGTCACGCGCTTTTCCCGGTTTACGTGGATGACGCCGAAGGCACTCGCCTCGGCAAGCGGAACCTCCATGCAGGCCACGGTGACATCGGCCGCATGTTCCACGTGCGCGGCAAGCAGCGGCCCATAATCCATCTTGTACACATGATCGCCGCCGAGAATGAGTACGTACTGCGCTCCATGATCGCGAATGATGTCGAAGTTCTGATGCACGGCGTCTGCCGTTCCCCGATACCACTCGGGGCCGATGCGCTGCTGCGCCGGCAGTATCTCGATGAACTCGCCGAATTCCCCCTTGAGGTAACCCCAACCCTGCTGCAAGTGGCGGATCAGCGAATGCGCCTTGTATTGCGTAAGCACGCCGATGCGCCGGATGCCGGAATTGATGCAGTTGGAAAGCGGAAAATCTATCAGCCGGTACTTGCAGCCGAAAGGGACGGCCGGCTTCACGCGGTGGCGGGTGAGCGCGCCGAGCCGGGTGCCCTTTCCGCCAGCGAGAATGAGGGCCAGCGTCTCGCGGGTGAGCAGGCTGACGTAGCGTTGGGCTTCGGGCGCCATTTTTCTCTCCAAACGTCGCCGCCGGAACGGCAACGATAGCACAGGCCGCATGACGCCTCGGTTACGGGCGCTTGCCCTCGAGCGCGCAAACGGATACGCTCACGCCCGCATGTCGCCATCGAAACGAACCCGCCGGCCCCTGCGCGTGCTGCTTGTCAGCGCCGAAGTCTCGCCGTGGATGAAGACGGGCGGACTCGCCGATGCCGTCGCCGGCCTTGCCGACGGGCTCGCCGGGCTGGGTCAGGACGTGCGCGTATTGACGCCGGCCTACGGCGCGACGCTTGCGACCCACGCGAAGCTCAAGCCGCTCGCGCGATTCCGTGCGCCGACCGATCTACCGGATACCCGCCTGCTCGCAGGCGAGCCGGCGCGCTCCGGTGCAAAGGTCTGGCTGCTCGACCATCCGTCCTTTGGCGAACGCACCGGCAATCCCTACCTCGACGAACAGGGCGCCGAACAGGCTGACAATGCCGAGTGCTTCGATTGTCTCTGCCGCATGGCCTGCGCGATCGCGGCGGGAAGAGCGGGCATTGGCTGGCGTCCGGATGTCGTTCACGCGCACGATTGGCACAGCGGACTCGTGCCCGTGCGCTTGATGCTCGAACGGATCGCCACGCCCAATGTATTCACCGTGCACAACCTTGCCTATCAGGGCGTTTTCCCGCACGCCGCATTTACCGATCTTGGTCTGCCCGAATGGCTGTGGCATCCGCAGGCGCTGGAGTTCTACGGGCAGTTTTCCTTCCTGAAAGCCGGACTGGTTTTCGGCGACCGGCTCACGACCGTGAGTCCGACCTTCGCGCGCGAAATGCTGACTCCGACCTACGGCGAAGGACTTGAAGGCGTATTGCAGGAACGCGCCGGGGACTTGACGGGAATCGTCAACGGTCTGGATCAATCCATCTGGAACCCGGCCGACGATCCGCACATTGCGGCGCAGTATTCCACCGACGACATCGAGGGCAAAGCCAAGAACTGCACGGTGCTTCGCCAAAGCCTCGGCCTTGCCGACGACCACAAGCGCGCCGTGATGGCGATGGTGGGACGGCTTGCGCCGCAAAAGGGCGTGGACCTTGTGCTCGGCGCCTTGCCTGAATTGCTGCAAAAACCCTTGCAATTGGTCGTACTGGGTTCGGGACTGGCAAGCTACGAGCAGGCGCTTGTCAAGGCCGCTGCCGAACATCCGGATTCAATGCACGTCACCATCGGTTACGACGAGGCGCTTGCGCATCGCATCGTCGCGGGTGCTGACATGTTCCTGATGCCCTCGCGCTACGAACCCTGCGGACTTGCGCAGATGGAAGCCATGCGTTACGGCGCGGTGCCAATCGTGCGCGCCTGCGGCGGGCTCGCCGACACGGTGACGGATGCCGGCGCGGAACATCTTGCCGACGGTTCGGCGACCGGCTTCCGCTTTGAAGCACCCACGGTGCCGGAACTGCTCGCCGCCGTGGACCGCGCCCTGAAGCTGTGGCGGAACCCGCCGCGCTGGCGGGTGCTCATGCAGACGGGAATGTGGCAAGACTTTTCCTGGCGGGCGAGTGCAGAGCGTTATCTCGTGCTCTATGCCGATGCCTGTGATCATCGCGCCGGAACGCTTGCCCGGCACGAAAATCGGGCGTAATATTTCGCCATCATTTTGTCTGGAGACGGTCATGCGGATTTTCGGACTGGGAGCCATCGCTGTGGCTGCGGGCTGTTTCGCAACCGCCGGTGCCCTGGCGGCAACGCCCGCGCATTCGGGCAATCAACAGGCAAAACTGTTGGCACAGGGGAAGTACCTCGTCACGCGCGCGGTTCCGTGCTCGGACTGCCATACGCCGCGAAACGCGCAAGGTCAATTGATCCAGAATCGGGCGCTTGCAGGCGCGCCGATAGGCTTCACGCCCATACACCCGGTGCCCGGATGGATGAGTGTGGCGCCGCCCATCGCCGGACTGCCGCAGGGATGGACGCTGAAGGAAACGGTGCATTTTCTCGAAACGGGCCTGACGCCCGGCGGCGCATACGCGGGACCACCGATGCCCGAGTTCCGCTTCAACGCACGCGATGCGCATGCCATCGCCGCTTATCTCCAATCGCTTCCCAAACCCGAACCGACCGACGCCACGCATCGTTGACGCAGCGGCAAAACATCCCAACACAACCCTCCCGTAGGAGCGAGCTTGCTCGCGATAAACCCTCAATCACCGTCCAAACCCGCACCGTCAGCACGGCATTGCAGGAGCGGGCCATGCCCACGATAAACTGTGACACCAATCATCGCGAGCAAGCTCGCTCCTACCAATCGAGATAACAACGCATGTTGATCGTCACCCACCCCGATTGCCTGCTGCACGATCCCGGCGAAATGCATCCGGAATCGCCGGCACGCTTGCTCGCCGTGCTCGAAGCCGTCGAAACCTTCGCGGCAAACAATTTGGTTGAAACGGCCGAGGCGCCACGTGCGAGCCGCGAGGCGCTGTTGCGCGTTCATTCCGCAGACTACCTGGATTCGCTGGAACGCAAGTTTCCGGAAGAGGGCAGGGTATGGCTGAGATCCCGACACCCTGATCTCGCCCGGCAGCCGCGAAACCGCGTACCGCGCCGCCGGCGCGGTGGAATATGCCGTCGGGCGCGTGCTTGCCGGAGAAATCAAACGTGTCTTCTGCGCCGTGCGTCCGCCCGGACATCACGCCGAACCAGAACGCGCAATGGGATTCTGCCTGTTTAACAACGTCGCCGTTGGCGCCGCCGCGGCGCTTGCAGAAGGCATCGCGCGCGTCGCGATCGTGGACTTCGACGTACATCACGGCAACGGCACCGAAGCGATATTTGCCGGCGACGAGCGCGTGCTTTACTGCTCGTTGTTCCAGCACCCGCTCTATCCCGATTCCGGTTTGTCGCCACCGGCGAACGGCGTCTTCGTCCCACTGCCAGCGGGCACGAACGGCACGCAATATCGCACAGCATTCAGCGAACACATCATGCCCGCGTTGGAACAATTCCGTCCCGAGTTGATCTTCATCTCCGCCGGCTTCGATGCGCATGCCGGCGATCCGCTCGCCGGCCTCGCACTCGAAGACGAGGACTACGTCTGGCTCACCGAACGCATCGTCGTCGCCGCCGAATCAAGCGCCGAAGGCCGCATCATCTCGGTGCTGGAAGGTGGCTATAACCTCGCCGCCCTGCGCTCGGCCACGTTCGTCCACCTCCAAGCCCTCGCTAATTCCAGGGTTGACGAGTGAAGCGAACCAATTTAGACCGTATAATTCGGCAGACAGTAAAATAACTTATGAAGCCATAGGCTTGGTTTAATTTGTACTACTGGTTTTTAGGTAACCTTTTAAGGAAACTCTGATTAATTCCTCTGATTTGAGATAATACGCTTTGTTATCCATTCACGTCCCCCGGAGATTGAACCGATGCGCCAGGAGAGTTTTGCCGAAGCCGGCTTTGAGAAGTATCGCAAAGTGACGCGGCGCGAGCGGTTTTTGGCCGAGATGGAGCGAGTGATTCCATGGGCGGAGCTGGCGGCGGTGATTGAGCCGTACTATCCGAAGCCCGAAGGGGCGGGCCGCCGCCCCATAGGTATCGAGCGGATGTTGCGCATCCACTTTCTGCAGCACTGGTTCAACCTCTCGGACCCGGCGGTAGAAGAGGCACTGTATGAGTCGCGCTCCATGCGCACCTTTGCGGGCATAGACCTCGGGCGCGAGCCGGCGCCCGACGAGACCACGGTGCTCAAGTTTCGCCATCTGCTCGAGGCGCACGATTTGGGCGCGAGCCTGTTTGCGCTCATCAACGAGTACCTGGAAGCACAGGGTCTCACGGTGGGCGCCGGCACGATCGTGGATGCGACGATTATCAACGCCCCGAGTTCGACCAAGAACCGGGAGAGGAAGCGCGACCCCGAGATGCACCAGACCAGGAAGGGCAATCAGTGGTACTTCGGCATGAAGGCCCACATCGGGGTGGACAGCCGCACGAAGCTGATCCACTCGGTGGCGGCGACGGCGGCGAACGTGCATGACAGTCAGCTCATGAGCGATCTGCTGCACGGCGAGGAGACCCGGGTGTGGGGCGATTCGGCCTACGCGGGCCAGCGCGAGCAGATACGCGAACACGCGCCGCGAGCGAGCGACTTCACGAACCAGAAGGGGCGGCGCAACCATCCGCTCGACGAGGCCGAGCGCGATAAGAATCGCACCAAGTCCAAGGTGCGGGCGCGGGTCGAGCATCCGTTCCTCGTGGTCAAGTGCATTTTTGGCTTTCGCAAGGTCTGCTACCGCGGGCTGGATAAGAACGCCAATCGGCTCTTTATGGTCTGTGGCTTGACCAATTTGTATCTCGCGCGCCGACAATTGTTGGGCGTCACGTAGGCGAGGTGCGCCCGCGGTGCGCCGCGGAGACCCTAAAATGGCATCCACAGCGCCAAAAGTGACACAATCCATCGGTTTTCGGAGAGGCTTTGAGTCATGCAACAGAACCGCTCCCATTTTTTACTGTCAGCGTGAATTAATCAGAGTTTCCTTAATTCAATTCGGAATTGTCTATTTCTGATTAACGCGGAAGCGATGCACAGGTAGTGTCAAGTATTTTGCGCACTTTCGGTTTGGCGGGGTTCCGAATCATGGTTGCTTTCAGGCCGAAGCCTGCTCGGTTTCATCGAGCCGCTGCTGTTTGGCGAGCGGCTCCATGTTCAGGTAGCGTTTCACGCCCCAGGTCGTTCCCGCGACGTGTCTGAGACGCGCGGCGGCGAGCATCAGCGCCGAGTGCCCGTCGGGGAAGGCGCCGACGACACGGGTGCGCCGGCGGATCTCGCGCATGAGCCGCTCCAGCGGATTGTTGGTGCGGATGCGCCGCCAGTGGGTCTCGGGAAAAGCGTAGTAGGTGAGCGTCTCGCCGATGGCGTTCTCGACCTTCTCGGCGGCCTTCGCGAGTCGCATGGCTTTGAGCTTGGCTACCACCTGGCGGGCTTTCTCCTGGGCCGCTTCACGATCCTCGCTCGCGTGAATGGCCTTGAGCATGGCGGCCACCGCGCGCACCTTGGCGTTGGGCACCACGCTGAACACGTTCCGGCAGAAGTGCACCACGCAGCGCTGCCAGCGCGCTTCGGGGTAATGCTCGGCGAGCGCCTCGACCAGACCCAGGCAGGCATCGGAGATGAACAACTCGGTGCCCGTGAGGCCGCGTGTCTTGAGATGGCCCACGAATGCGCTCCAGCCCGCCTTGTCCTCCTTCGCCCCCTCGGCGATGCCCAGCACCTGGCGGTAGCCCTCGGCATTGACGCCGATGGCGACCAGCACGCTGACGTTCCTGACTTCCCCGCCCCAACTGCGCTTCAAGACGATGCCGTCCAGGTACACATACGGGAAGGCGCCGGTGATCGGGCGGTTGCGCCACGCCTCGATGCGCGCATACATCTTCTGGTTCAGCCGGCTGACCGTGCCCGCCGAGACCCGCGTCCCCCACAGCGCCTCGGTGATGTCCTCGACCCGGCGCACCGAGACCCCGGCCAGATACATCTCCATCAGCGCCTCCTCCACACTCGCCTCGCGCCGCCGATACCGCTCGATGATCGCGGTCTCAAACGGCAGTGTCCTGAGCTTGGGCACCTTCAGCTTCACCTCGCCCGCTCGGGTGTGCAGCCCGCGCTCGTAGTGCCCGGCGCGATAATCCCGGCGCCGACCGCTGCGCTCATAGCGGCTCGCACCGCACAGCCTGTCGGCCTCCGCATCGAGCAGCCCGTTCAGCGTCTCCTCCACAGTGCCGCGCACAATCCCGTCCAAATGCCGCTGTACCTTCGCTTCGTCAATCTCGATCACTTTGCCCAAGGCGGGCGGCGTAGTATCCTGTTCCATGGCGGTGGTCTCCTTCCAGTCAATGATGGGTTGTAGCTTCATTTAACCAGATCGGGACCGCCGCTCCTCCAAAGTGCGAAAAATACGTTACGTTATCGATGCACAAACGGTTTCTCAAACGTCGGTGCAATTTACTGAGCCAGTTATGCTTCCGCCTGGCCAAAATATTCAATAATACGAATCCGGCAGCGGAATCAGAGTTCGAGCGCGTACCAGTAGAAACCTTGTTCGCGTTTCCAGCCCTTGCGTTCGTAGAGGGTCTGGGCGGGACGGTTGTCCTCCGCGGTCTCCAGCATCAGGCCGCTGGCACCGGTTTGTTCGCCGTGTTGACGGGCGGCGTCGAGGAGGGCGCCGGCAACGCCGCTGCGGCGGGCGGATTCGGCGACGTATAAATCGTTCAAAAGCCAGATCCGGCTCATGTTCACCGAGGAGAAGAGCGGGTAGAGTTGCGTGAAACCGGCCTGCTGCGAATCGAGTTCGGCCAGGAAGATGACGGATTCTTCGTGCTCCAGTCGTTCCTTGAGAAATGCGCGCGCGCCTTCGAGGTCCGCATCGCGTTTGTAGAAACTCCGATAAGCGTCGAACAGCGGTGCAAGTGCATCGAGGTGGGCGATATTTGCGCGTTTGATTTCAAGCATGACGGGATTTGTAGGCGGATCGGCACACATTATAGGTCGGAACAACGGTCAGGACATCCGCCTTCGTTTGCGAGGGCGGGGCAGTCACATTTTGCTGACTGCTGGGTAAATCCCGGAGTCTTCAGCGCTGCACTTTGCCGGATCCCGATATGGCTACCGTTTTTGCAACGCCGCAAGCAAGCCACGGATCAGATCTTCCGGCGACGGTGGGCAACCAGGAATTTTGACATCCACCGGCAGGACATTTTCCACTGCACCACAGCTCGCATAAGATGCACCAAACTCGCCGCCATCACAGGCACACTGGCCGGCAGCAATGACAAACTTGGGGGACGGCATAGCCCGCCAGGTACGGCGTAGGGCCGTTTCCATGTGACGCGAAACCGGGCCACTAACGAGCAAAACGTCGGCATGACGAGGGGAGGCGACAAAGCTTATGCCATAACGTCCGATATCGTAGTATGGATTAGCGAGCGCCTGTGCCTCCAGTTCGCAGCCATTGCAGGAACCGGCATCCACATAACGTATTGCGAGGCTGCGACGGAAACGCGTTCCGATCGCGCGATGAAGTTCCAGACCACGTGCCTCCAGTGTGGCGATATCAACAGTCGGCGGATTCTCGGTAACAATGCCAATCCGCAGTATCTGATGCAGAATGCGCAACATTACAAATCCACTCCCGAGTAGCTGCCATTGACAGACTTGTTGCACACGGGAAAATCCGCAACAATATTTCCGTGAATCAGTCGCTCCAGAGCCGGCCACAGGAACCAGCTCGGATCTCGCGGGAAATAGCGTGCAATGCGTCCCTGTGCGTCGAAGCGCACGAAGGCAAGAATCTCGCCGCGCCACCCTTCGATGCGTCCCAACCCCCGTGCGTCGGGAGCAGGTGCGGGCAACTGGACATGGATGTCGCCCTCGGGCAAACCGTCCAGCAGACGATCCATGAAGTCAAGACTGGTATGCACCTCAGCCATGCGCACACGCACACGTGCAGCTACATCGCCCTCATCCTGCACGGCCACGTTGAAATCAAACCTGGAATAGGGGGCATAGGGCGCATCGCGACGCAAATCTAACGCCAGCCCACTGGCCTTGCCAACATAACCGGTACAACCCAAGGTACGAGCGTCCGCCAGGCTGAGGCGGCCAGTGGTGACCAGGCGATCTTCCAGCGAGGGGTGGTCGTTGATGATGTCGAACAGCGGCTCAATATCCCGCCGCAGTTGGGCATGATCAGCACGCAAACACTCAACCTGCGTCGGGTTGAGATCACCTGCGACGCCACCTGGCAGCACGGTATCCATGAGCAGACGATGAGCAAAAAGTTCATGGTTACGCCTTTGCCATTGTTCGCGCAAGCGCGAAGTCTGCATGTGCGCGAAGGCGAAGCCAACGTCATTGCAGATCGCGCCAATGTCGCCGATGTGATTGGCTATACGCTCGCGCTCGGCGAGCAACCCACGCAAGGCCAGCGCACGCGGTGGGACCTGCGCGCCTGCGGCCTGTTCCATGGCCTGGCAGGCAGCCCAGGCGTGGGACACGGCACTGTCTCCAGAGACGCGCGCAGCCAGACGCGCCAGTCCGGCAGGATCCCTGCCAACGGCCAGTGCCTCGGTGCCTTTGTGTGTGTAACCAAGGCGCTCTTCCAAGGCAAGAATGGTCTCTCCCGCTGCATGAAAACGAAAGTGCCCCGGTTCGATGATACCTGCATGCACCGGGCCAACCGGGATTTCAAACACCCCGTCGCCACGCAGATGCGCGAAAGGGTAGTTATTGTCAGCCGGAGTACGCCCCGGAATGTGAGCCCCGGCAGCGGGATGGAGCGGGTGCCAGTCCTGCCCCCATGCGCGATGGCGCGTCCAACGCCGAGCGTCCGGATGATCGGTAAATACCACTCCGAAAAGATCGTGAGCATGGCGCTCCAACCGGTCGGCAGCGGGATAGTGCGGTGTTTGCGAGGTAAATTCGGGGGTCGTAAACGGAGCCCGTGCGGTGAGTATCTGGTATTTCCCACCCTGCGCCAACACGGCGTATAAGTGCAGTTGTTCCCTCTGGACATCAGCCCATGAACCAGCCCAGCGCCAACCCTGCTGGGCACCAACTGCAGCAGCGGCGCCCCAATCGGTAGCGGCAAGCGTGAGTACGGGCAGGTCCGAAATGCTCAACGCGGAGTTGGCATCAATGCCGGTCTCACGCAGACATGCCACCCAATCGTCAGGCTTTAAGGAGGAATCACTCATGGAAGGGGCACTCCGGCAATCAGCAACGTGGCTTGGCCAAGCCAGCGCACAAGCAATACAGGAATAGCCAAACCTAGCCACAGCACCAGCGTGAGCTGTATGTATACCGGCCATAAGTTTGCCGCTACCGGTGACTGGCCTTCAGGCGCAGCGCCATACACCATGCGCTGCAGATGACGGAACAAACCAGCGAAGGTGATCGCCATTCCGGGTAGCAGCACGAAAGCGAGAACCGGCATGCTATGCATGGTAGCGGTGAGCAACAGAAATTCGCAGGCAAACAGACCGAACGGAGGAAATCCAGCGAGCGCGGCGACGGCAATTAACAGCGTCCAACCAACTTTTGGCTGAGTACGGATCAAACCTCGAATGTGATCGATGGTTTGCGTGCCGGCGATGTGCGCCGCATGGCCGACGGTAATGAATACAGCGGACTTGGTCAACGAGTGGACGATCATGTAGAGCAACGCGCCAAAAGTGGCCAGCGGACCGCCAAGACCAAAACCGAAGGTAATCATCCCCATGTGGCTGATGGACGAATAGCCGAACAACCGTTTGATATCTCGGCTGCGATGCAGAAACAAGGCACCAACCAGAAGTGAAATCAGACCGAAACCGATGAGCAGATGCCCGGCCAGGTGTGCGGAAGCGCTACCGGCCAGTGCCCCGTCAACCAGCAGTTTGACGCGCAACACTGCGTACAGGGCTACATTCAGCAGCAACCCGGAAAGCAGAGCCGACACCGGTGTCGGGCCTTCGGAGTGTGCGTCAGGGAGCCACTGGTGCATAGGCACCAACCCCACCTTGGTGCCGTAGCCCACCAGCACAAAGATAAAGGCAATGCTCATTACCGTAGGATCGAGTTGCGCGCGATACAGAGACAATACATGCCAGTCGAGCCCCTGAGACGGATCAGGCAGAGCGTGCTGGGCGGCAAAATACACCAGCACCGTACCGAATAGCGCCAGCGCAATGCCCACACCGCAGAGGATGAAATATTTCCACGCTGCTTCCAGCGCCTCGGGCGTACGATACAGCGAGACCAACAGCACGGTGCTAAGCGTGCAACCCTCAATCGCGACCCACAACACACCGAGGTTGGCTGTGGTGAGCGCCAGCAGCATGGTGAACAGAAAAGCCTGAAACAGACTGTTGTAAAGCCGTAGCCCATGCACTCCACGCGCACCGGATAAACGCGTGTGCAGCATGTCGAGCATATAGGGCCGCGAGAACAGCGCAGTACTCAGACCCACCAAAGTGTTAAGTACGACCAGAGAGATATTCAGTGCGTCAATGCGCAAACCGGCGGCCACGATAGTACCGTGCAGGGTAAAGACTAAAGCGAGCCACAACGAAGCGGAAAACGAGAGTGCAGCGCATCCCACATTGACCCAACTGGCCAGTCGCGCCCGTCCGATCAACGCCAAGACGAAAATACCCGCCAGCGGAGTGTACACCGTCAACGCAGCCGACAAAAAACCCTGATCGAATAATGTCACGAGCCGCTGTCCCGGGTTTCATCAAGACGGTTGAGGATATCCACATCGTGCAGATCTTTTTCGCCAAGCTCCAGGAAAAAGACCCCGAATAGCACAGCCGCCACTAGCACATCGAAGGCCACCCCCAGTTCGACCACAAACGGCATACCGTTGGTGGCACTCACGGCTGCGAGGAACAAACCATTCTCCATGGACATGAATCCGAGCACTTGGGTCACGGCTTGGCGGCGTACTACCATCATCAACAAGCCCAACAACACCACGGCCAAACTGATAGCCAGGATGTTGCGTGTAAAACTTAAGCTGTACTCAATGATCGGCAATACCAGCCAGTAAGCGGAAAATAACCAGTGCAACGGCTCCCGCAATGATCAGAATGGGATGTTTCAGGGACTCCCGGTGTCGGATAAGCTTTAACCGTCTCACTAGACGATGCAACAGCCAAGGAATCAGTAAGGCCTTGAGTAAAAAGGTCAGTGCCGCGGAAAAATACAAGGTAGGAACCTGTTCAGTGCCTGCGACCAAGGCGGTGACAACCGCCACCATAGCGCCCTGCCAAGCAAAAGCATGGATCGCGGGCAACATGCGCTCACTCGCAATTTGCATAAACGAAGTGAACAACACCAAGGCAGCCAAAATCAGAATCAGGGGATGAATCAACCCGCCGCTCATGGCCTATTCTCCAGGATGACGTGACTCAGTAATCCAATCAGCGCCAATAAAAAAGCCAGACTGATGAAGGTCGGCGTTTTAAAAAGGCGCATCTTGGCGACTACCGTTTCACTTGCCGCAAGCAGTACACCCAACACCAGCAACTTGCCAACAACGGCACCCACACCAAGGATTACCGCCAGAGCTCCTGGATGAGTGGCAATACCCCAGGGGAAAAATACATTGACAATGAACGCGCCATAAAGCATTAGACGAATCTGCGCAGCCCATTCCAACAAAGCGAGATGACGGCCTGAATACTCCAGAATCATAGCTTCGTGGATCATGGTCAGTTCAAGATGTGTATCAGGGTTATCGACTGGAATACGTCCGGTCTCAGCCACAGCGACCAGCAAGAGCCCTCCGAAGACAAACAACGTTGAAGGCAACAACAGTGCGCCTGGCAAAAGCTGATGACCAACAATACTGGAGAGATTAGTACTGTGCGCCGACATGGCTAACGTAAACACGACCATAAGCAAAGCCGGTTCCGCAAAACTCGACACCATCATTTCGCGGCTTGCACCCATGCCGCCAAAGACCGTGCCGACATCCATGCCGGCCAGTGCAAGAAAAAAACGTGCCAACCCAAGCAATCCTGCCACTACGATGACATCGGCAATTGTCGCGGTGGGTAGGTTGATAGCTAATAATGGCACTGTAGCGGCAGCAAGCCAAGTGGCAGTAAAAACGATATACGGTGTAACGCGAAACAGAGGTGAGGCTGTGTGCGCCACGCGCGTTTCCTTGGCAAAAAGTTTGCGCAGATTGCGCGCTGGTTGTAGCACGCTGGCACCACGACGATTCTGCAGCAGCGCCTTGATTTTGCGAATCCACCCGACCAGTAACGGAGCCAGGAACAGGTAGGCAAAGGCCTGAAGGACGGCAAGACCGAGATCAACCGGTGTCATAGGGAAATAACCCACAACAGAACGAGAAGAACACCCAAGGTCCATCCCAGATAAACGCGCAGGTTGCCGGCTTGAAAGCGTGTAATGATGCGTGTTGCCTTATCGTACGCACGTGCGATCGGTGCGTACAACAATGACCAAGTGCGATCCGTAACGTGCATATGGTATCGAGACGGTACGTTGTCTACCGCCTGCTCGATGCGCTCATCTACTTGCAACAATGGAGCAAACACCCGTCGCAACGGTTGAGCAAAAGCAAGTGATGTGTATTGCATCTGCGGGGAAGGCGGTGCAAAACCGCAATCCCAGGCGGCCGAGCGCCGCACTCGGCGCGCCGCACCACGCTTGAATAAGGCGACCGCCACTAGGGAAAGCAGCAACAGTCCAATCAGTACTGCAGGGGCGCTGTAACTGGCGGTGGTCGGCGAAATGGGCGTCAGCCAGAACCAACCCTGTGCATCAGCTTGTGACAGGTTGGCGCCCAACAGTTGTTGAGGAATGGCTCCGAGTCCAACAATCACACTGGTCGGCAGGATTCCTGCAGCCAGACACAGGACGGCAAGTATCCCCTGGCCTATACGCATATTTACAGGAACCGCGCGCGCACGTCGCACATGACGACTACGTGCACGCCCGAGAAATGCGACCCCGTAAACCTTGACAAAACATGCTGCAGCCAAGGCGCCGGTCAATGCTAATGCCGCAGCAGCCAGCGGGATCAGAGTTCGCAACAGTCCACTTTCAAGGTGCCATGATTGCAAGGCGGCCTGAAAGGTTAACCACTCGGAAACGAAACCGTTGAGTGGTGGCAGTCCCGAAATGCTGATGCAACCAATAAGAAAAAACCAGCCGGTCCATGGCATGCGACGCAATAACCCACCCATCTGATCAAGATTGCGCTCGTGTGTACTGTGCAGAATGGCGCCGGCACCCATGAACAGCAGTCCCTTAAACAGCGTGTGGTTTAATGTGTGATAGAGCGCCGCAATCAGCGCGAGTACGCCGAGCAAACGATGATCGGTACCGATGAAAATTATTGAGAGCCCCAGGCCGATGAAGATAATGCCCAGGTTTTCCGATGAGTGATAGGCCAAAAGACGCTTGAGATCATGCTGCATTAAGGCCAACAAAACGCCTATCACAGCAGAGATACAACCGATCAACAATACACCGACGCCCCATTCCCAGCGCACCGGTCCAAGCAGTTCAAAGACCACACGCAAAAAGCCGTAGACGGCAACCTTGAGCATTACCCCCGACATCAGTGCCGAAATATGTGAAGGTGCCGCCGGATGAGCCTCCGGCAACCAGGCATGTACGGGAACCAGCCCGGCTTTCATGCCAAAGCCCAGGAAGGCGAGCACGAATGCAATGCTGGCCCAGCCAACAGGAAAATGGGCGGCGTGCATTGCAGCAAAGCTGAAACTGCCGGCAAAACCCGCTAATACGCCAAAGGCGAGCAGGATGCACACTCCCCCTATCTGCCCCATCAGCAGATACAGGAAAGCACTGCGCCGGTTTGAAGCTTTATCGTGATGAAAAACCACCAAAAAGTAGCTGGAAAGCGTCATCAGTTCCCAAGCCACCATGAATACGAAGGCCCCATCAGAAAGCACTACCAACAGCATGCTGAACAGGAATAATCCCGAGAAAAAACCCAGTGCGGGTAATGAGTCTCGGCCATTTTCAAACTCGCGCACATAATCCCGACCATAAATGCCGACAGCGAGCGATAACACGCCGATTAAAGCAAGGAAAAAACCCGATAGCGCATCCAGCCGTAACCGCCAAGGTTGCCACGGAAACCCGAAGGGTAATTGCAGGCTACTGCTAACTCCAGTGCCCAATACCCATAGGCCGACAGCCAGCGCCGCAAGTCCAGCCAATGCAAACAGAGGCAGTGAAATCCACCGCAGCAGCCCCTTGCGTCGGCCCGTAGCTGGCAAACTCACTACACTGGAAAGCAAAGCTAGCCCAAGGGCTCCCAAAGCGAGGATCCAGGCCATGCTCATAGGTGGTTCACAATTTTAGGAATAGGTACTCAAAGGTGGCGAACCGGTTGTTTTAAGGCGGACTTCATGCCCTCCTGTCGCTCTGATAACACCCTCATCAATCAATTTCACACCGGCATGATTTAATGCATCAACTACACGCACGATTCCACATTGCCACTCACTTGCCCCGGGCTATACGCTCCATGCGCTGGATGGCGGGCAAGGACAAGGTGGCGGCCTCGACAAGTTCACACTGATCCATTCCAGACAAGGCTCGCGCGGCCCGCATCTGTCTGGCAGTGATCATAAGGGTATTTATAATACATTTTCGCGAGCAAGCTCGCTCCTACAGTTGCGAGAAGGCGGTGCGGCCGGCGTACTCGGCGGCGGTACCGAGCCAGGATTCGATGCGCATGAGCTGGTTGTATTTTTCCACGCGCTCGCCGCGTGCGGGCGCACCGGTCTTGATCTGGCCGCTGCCGAGCGCGACGGAAAGATCGGCGATGAAACTGTCCACGGTTTCTCCGGAGCGGTGCGAGATCATCGCGCCCCAACCGTTGTCGAGCGCGAGGCGCGTGGCCTCGAAGGTTTCGGTGAGCGTGCCGATTTGATTGAGCTTGATCAGCACGGCGTTGGCGGTGCCTTCGGCAATGCCGCGGCGGATGAGTTTGGGATTGGTGCAGAAGATGTCGTCGCCGACGAGCTGCAGGCGTTCGCCGAGCGACTGCGTCAGTTCGCGCCAGCCGGCCCAATCGGATTCGGCGAGTCCGTCTTCGATGCTGACGATGGGGAAGGCGTCGGCGAGCTTGGCGTAATACGCGCTCATGCCGGCGGCGTCGAGCAGGCGATCTTCGGTGCGCAGCCTGTATTTGCCCTTCTCGAAGAATTCGCTCGCGGCCGGATCGCAGGCGATGGCGATGTCGTCGCCGGGCTTGTAGCCGGCCTTTTCGATGGCCTTGACGATCAGTTCCAGTGGCTGTTCGTTGGAACTTACCTTGGGCGCGAATCCGCCTTCATCGCCGACGGCGACGGTAAGGTTTGCATCCTTGAGCACGGCCTTCAGCGCGTGATAGACCTCGGCGCCCCAGCGCAGCGCTTCGCGGAACGATTCCGCGCCCACCGGCGCGATCATGTATTCCTGAAAATCGGGGCCTTCCCAGTTTGCATGCACGCCACCGTTCAGGATGTTCATGCACGGCACCGGAAGACGCACCGCACCGACGCCACCGAGCCAGGAGAAGAGGGGCAGTTCGGAGGCTTCGGCGCCGGCTCGGGCGACGGCGAGCGATACACCGAGCATCGCGTTCGCGCCGAGCGCGGATTTGTTTTCCGTGCCGTCGAGCGCGCACAGGCGTGCATCAACGCTCGCCTGGCCGCGCGCGTCCATGCCGATCAGCGCGGGCGCGATGTCGTGTTCGACATTGTGGCAGGCTTTCAGCACGCCCTTGCCGCCGTAGCGTTTGGCATCGTCGTCGCGCAGCTCCGTCGCTTCGCGCTCGCCGGTGGAAGCGCCGGAGGGAACCGCGGCGCGGGCGCGCACGCCGCAGGCGAGTTCGCATTCCACTTCCACGGTCGGGTTGCCGCGCGAATCGAGGATCTCGCGGGCATCGAGTTCGGCTATTTCAAATTCTTCGTGCATAGCGGGAGACTCGGATTTCAAGTGCCGGCAAATTTTACTCGATAGCCTCTTAAATCGCCCAAAAAGCTAATTGCTCACTATTTTTGAATCCCGCCTGAAGGTTGATATCCCTTTTCTAACTGGATCCCGGCTTTCGCCGGGATGACAGAACTTATGTAGAGAGATCGCCGGCGGCGGCGCTGTCGGCGATGACCAGGCGGCGCGCGGCGCGCACACGGCCGGCGGGGATGGCGGGATCCTCGGCCAGCAGGCGGTGCAGGGCATCGCGCTTTTCCTCGCCGGCCATTTCTGCGAGGCGCACTGTGTATTCCAGAGCGCAGGGCTCGCCGGTCTCGACCGGCATGGGCTCAATATGTGCTCCTTTGGGAAGATTTTCCCGTAAGCGTTTGAGATTTCTGGAATCATTGCTGGCAGGGCAGGCCCGTTCGTCCACCTGGAAGATGACGATCCGGCTCCAGTCCGGCCCGAGGCGCGTGAGTGTCCGCAGCATGGCCCATGGGGTGTGCCCGCCGCTGACCGCGATCAACGCCCGCCCGCGGGCGGCAATGGCGGCGCTGGTTTCTTCGAGAATCAATTCGGCGCCGCGCTCGGCGGCAGCATCGGCGTCGGCGCAGACTTCGAGTTGCACGGTGTTATCTCCTGTCGGTGAGCGGGGCGTTCCAGCGTTCTATGACGCGGTATTCGTGTTCGTAGCCAAGGATGGAAATCGTGCCGGTGCCGAGGGCGAGATGCTGCCCGGCGGCGGCGGCGAGCCCCATCCAGCGCGCGGCGAACATGCGCAGGAAGTGGCCGTGAGCAAACAGAATGATGTCGCCCTCTCGTTTGAGCAGTTCGTTGCACGCACGGTCGGCGCGCCGACCGACGTCGTGCGGCGTTTCGCCATTGCGGATGTCGGCGGTCCAGATCAGCCAGTCCGGATCGTTCAACTCGCGGCGGATATCGGCGGTCTTGCGGCCTTCGAATTCGCCGTAGTCCCATTCAAGAAGATCGTCCATCGGTATGGCGTCCGGAAAACCCGCGAGCCTGGCCGTCTCGCGCGCACGTGAAAGGGGAGAGGTGTAAGCGGCGTTGAAATGCACGTCGAGTGCAGCGAGGCCGCGCCCGAGCGCCTCGGCCTGGACGCGCCCCCGCGCATTGAGCGGGACGTCCGTACATCCGGTGTGCTTCCCGCTCGCACTCCAGTCGGTCTCACCGTGACGCGCCAGCCAGAGTCGCCTGGGCATCACACGTCAGAGACCGGTGCCAAGAAGCGATACTGGGGGAATTTCAATAGCATTGCCTAGCCTCGAGGATCGAACCAACCCCCGTGCGCTGCCATGAGGGCTTGCGCTTCCTGCGGACCCCAGCTGCCAGGGTCGTAGGAGTAAACGGGGGTTTCTGCCGCAAGCGCGGGATCGACGATCTTCCAGGCGGCCTGAACGGCGTCGCTGCGTGCAAAAAGTTCCTGGTCGCCTTTCAGCGCATCTCCGATAAGGCGTTCGTAGGGCGGCTCATCGGCCGAGGAATCGCTGGCTACCTCGAGCTCGACCTGGTTGCCGGCCATAATTTCGCCTGGTTGTTTGGCCCGTGCACCGATTGCAATCTCCACCCGATCGGGACCGAGACGAAAGCGTACATGGTTGCTGTTGGTCGTCAACGGTTCGTTGAAAATGTCATGCGGTGGACGGCGCAGGCGGACGAGTATCTCCTGTGCGTTGACCGGAAGATTTTTGCCCGCGCGGATAAAAATCGGCACGCCCGCCCAGCGCCAGTTGTCGATATGCAGCCTGAACGCCGCATAGGTTTCCACTATCGAGTTCGGTTTGACGCCTTTCACCTTGCGGTAGCCGGCGTATTGTCCGCGCACCATGTCCTGAGGCGAGATGGGGCGCACACTGCGTAGCAGCTTGGCCTTCTCGTCGCGCATGGACTGAGAATCGCTCGCGGCCGGCGGTTCCATGGTGAGGATGGCGAGTTCCTGCAGCAGATGGTTCTGGACCACGTCGCGGATGCAGCCGACCTCGTCGTAGAAGGCGCCGCGGTCTTCGACTCCGAAGGCTTCGGCCATGGTGATCTGGACGCTATCCACGTAGGTGCGGTTCCAGAACGGCTCCAGGGACGTATTCGCGAACCGGAAGTAGATCAGATTCTGCACGGGTTCCTTGCCGAGGAAGTGGTCGATGCGGAAAATCCTTTCCTCGGAGAAAAAACGCAGTAGCGTGCGATCGAGTTCGATCGCGGACTCGAGGTCGCGGCCGAAGGGCTTCTCGACGACGACTTTTCCGTTTCGCGACAGTCGCGCCTTGTGCAGGCCCTCGACGACGGTCGGGAAAAGGCTCGGAGGAATCGCCAAGTAAAAAAGCGGGCTTGAAGTTTTGCCCAGACGCTCCGCGAGCTTGGTGAAGGTCGTGTCGTCACGGTAGTCGCCGTCTATGTAATCGAGGCGCTTGATCAGATTCTCCACGGCCTTCTTGTCGCTGTTTTCGCCATTTTCCGCGATGCTTGCCCTGGCGCGTTCGCGCAACTTCTCGACGTCCCAGTCGGAACTTGCGACGCCGATTACGGGAAAGTTGAGTTCTCCCGCGATTTCCAGGCGCTCCAGCGAGGGGAATATCTTCTTGTAAGCAAGGTCGCCGGTCGCTCCGAAGAGTACCAGCGCATCCGAGCCGACCGTTTTCTTTACCATCGGTTTTACCCCTTCTTCTCGTCGTGACCGCCGAATTCGCTGCGCATGGCGGAAAGCAGCTTGTCGCCGAACTGCGCCTCGCCGCGGCTCGCGAAACGTTCAAAAAGCGCAAGCGCCAGCACCGGTGCCGGCGAGCCCGATTCGATTGCCGCCTGTATGGTCCATCGTCCTTCGCCCGAATCCGAAACCCGGCCGGCGAAATGTTTGAGCTTGGGGATCGCGCGCGAGCGCATCGGCGGAAAGATCGAGCAGCCAAGATCCGATGACAGTGCCGCGGCGCCAGACTTCGGCCACTTCCGCCACGTCAATGTCGTACATGAAGTACTCGGGGTGGGCGAGGGGCGTGGTTTCCGCATCCTCTTCCTGCTTCTGCGCGCCGGCATTGGCGTGCTTGAGGATATTGAAGCCCTCGGCGAAGGCCGCCATGATGCCGTACTCGATGCCGTTGTGCACCATCTTGACGAAGTGTCCGGCGCCGGCCTCGCCGCAGCGCAGGTAGCCGTCCGGGGCGGTGCCGGGACGATCGCCGCGCGAGGGCGTGGGTTCGGCGCTTCCCGCGCCTGGCGCAAGTGCCTTGAAGATGGGATCAAGATGGGTGCAGGCCGCTTCCTCGCCGCCGATCATGAGGCAGTAGCCGCGTTCCAGTCCCCAGACGCCGCCCGATACGCCGGTATCCACAAAGCGGATGCCGTCGTTTTTCCAGCAACTTGGCGTGGCGGATGTCGTCCTGATAGTGGGAATTGCCGCCGTCAATGACGATGTCTCCCTTGTCGAGCAAGGGACGCAATTGCCCGATGGTTTCGTCTACGAAGGCGGTCGGCACCATCAACCAGACGGCACGCGGCACCTCGAGTTTTTTCACGAATTCTTCGAGCGATTTCGCGGGAATCGCGCCTTCATCGGCCATGGCCTTGACGGCCTGCGCATTGACGTCGTAAACGACAGCATTGTGGCCGGCCTTTTGCAGACGCCTGACCATGTTGGCTGCCCATGCGTCCGAGTCCGATCATTCCGATTTGCATGATTTCACTCCATTTGCATCGCAATCAGGGGCGAACGCCGGCGGCGTCCAGAAGATCCAGCAGTTTAACGCGGAACACCCGCCGATTGTGCTCCTTGAGGGCGAGATAATCGCCGGCCGCCTGGGCTTCGAAAAGCTTGGCGAAACTGTAGGAGCGGCCGGGTATTTCCAGGTCCGGTGCCGTGTCATCGAGGATCTGCACGAACACGCCGTTTGCGTGACCGCCCTTGTGCAACTGGCCGGTCGAGTGCAGGTAGCGCGGGCCGAGTCCGAGCGTGGTTGCAACGCGCAGTTTGTCGCGGAGGGCGACGCGGACCGGTTCCAGCGCATGGAAATGTCCGGAATCGGTTGCGACATAGGCCTGGATGGCGAGATAATCGCCGGGCTTGGCGGCCTTGAGCGCATCCGCCGCCGTGGATTCGGGCAGTTTCGGCACGCCTTCTTCAAGCACTTTCGAGGCTGCCTTCTTGGCCGCCTCGACGTTGGGCTGGTCGAAAGCATTGATGCTGAGTACGTGGCCGGCGACGGCGATCGCGAACTCCCAGCGGAAGCATTCCGCGCCGATGCTGTAGCGGTCCACGAAGGGCAGATGGATGACGGGATGACCCTGATCGGCGAGAGTCCCCATGTCGGATTGATCGCCGATGCACACGAAGAAGCGGTCATCGCTGTACACGCCGGGTTTGCCGATCGGTTCGCCTGCGACCGGCAGGATGCCGACGCCGTGTTTGCCGGTGGATTCGGCGACGAGTTGTTCCAACCAGCTTCCGAAGGCGGCGATCTCGGGCGGCATCACCAGCGTGAGTTTGTCGCAGCCGTGTTGAGAGGCATAAGCGATGGCGGCGCCCAGGCGCACGCCGGGATGCTTTGCCGCCGGCGTGTCGGGCATGGAGGCGGCGATCATCTGGCCGGCGCGGGTGAGCAGTTCCTCCACGTCCACGCCGAGCAGCGCCGCGGCGACCATGCCGAAGTGGGAGAGGGCGGAGTAGCGTCCGCCGAGCTCGGGGTTGTTGAAAAACACCTGGCGGAAATTGCGTTCCTGCGCGAGTTTGCCGAGTTCCGAGCCCTTGTCGGTGATTACCGCGTAATGGTCCGGATCGCTGTTAAGCGACCAGAAGTAGTCGAGATGGCAGCGTGTCTCCAGCGTGCCGCCGGACTTCGATGCGAACAGGAACAACGTCTTGTCGAGTGGCAAGGAATCCGCCGCCTGTTTGACGGTGACGGGATTGCTGCTGTCGAGCACGATCATTTCGAGGCCGCCCGCGTCCGCGAAGGCCTGCTGCATGACCTGAGGGAAGAGGCTCGATCCGCCCATGCCGCTCCACAGCACATGGGTCATGCCGGCTTCGCGCACGCCCTTGACGAACTCTTTGAGCCGCGGAACCTCGTCGAGCATTTCCTGCGGCGAAGTCAGCCAGCCAAGCCGGTTGGTGATTTCAGTCGGTTCCTTCTGCCACACCGTGTAGTCGTGTGCCCAGATGCGTTCGACGATGTTGTTTTTCGCGATTTCCTCGATCTGCCGGCTGATGCCGGCTTCAAACTTTCCCAGGCTTTCGTTATCCTCGTCGCTTGCCTCGCGCAGTTCCGCGAGTTTCTTCTCGATCTGCGCGAGCAGCTTGTGATAGGAATCGCTGAACTGCTGCTTGCCGTCTTCCTGCAAGTCGCTCGCAAGCTTTGCCGTGTCCACGCCGGACTCGTTGATTGCCTTGATCGTCGCGTCCGCATCGCCGCCGTCGGCGCTCATCGGTTTTCCGACCACGCCGTCCTTCGCGAAGGCGAAGAGCGTCGCTTCCGGAATCGTGTTGACGGTATCGGGCGCGGTGAGCGCGGTTACGTAATAGCCTTCGGGAAGACTCGGATCCTTGGCGCCCGTGCTGGCCCACAGCAGGCGTTGTGGCCGGGCGCCTTTGTCGGCGAGTTTCTTCCAACGCGCGGAATCGTAGATTTCGCGACAGGCCTTGTAGGTCTGTCCACCTATGGCGATGCCGAGCTTGTTCTTGAGCGCCTCGGGCAGAAGATCCACGCTTGCCTTGTCCCAGCGCGAGACGAACAGCGAGGCGACGGAAGGCACGTGCGCATCCTTGCCCTCGGCGACGCGCCGTTCGATGCCCTTGAGATAGGCATCAGCCGCACGCTTGTAGTGGTCGGGCGAGAAGAGCAAGGTGACATTGACCGGAATGCCCTCGTAGATGAGTTGCTCGATCGCCGCCGCGCCCGCCGCCGTGCCCGGCACCTTGATGAACAGGTTGGGGCGCTGCGCGCGGCCGGCTAGATCGCGCGCCTGCCTGATGGAACCTTCGGTGTCGTCCGCGAGTTCCGGGGAAAGTTCCAGCGAAACGAAACCGTCGCGTCCCTTCGTCTTGTCGTAAAAGGGGCGGAAGAGGTCGGCCGCGGCCTGGAGGTCCTCGATCGCAAGCTCGAAAAAGATGGCCTCGGCATCGGGATTCTTGTCATCTAGATGACGGCGGATGCCCTCGTCGTAATCCTCGCCGCCACCGATGGCGTGCTCGAAAATGGTCGGGTTGGAGGTGAGTCCCGTGAGGGAAAACTCCTCGATGTAATGCTTGAGCTGCCCGCTCTTGAGCATGCCGCGGCGGATATTGTCCATCCAGATGCTTTCACCCAGATTGTGCAGCGCCTTCAGTGGATTCATGATGGGTCTCCTGATTTCGAGTTCGGGCAAAAAATTAGTGTAACGGGAGTAGGTGTCGCAACCATGTCAGCCGCTGCGCGGCGCGCGTCCGAGCTGCTTCTCAATTTCGAGTATGCGTTCCGTCGTCGCGAGCACGGTGTCGGGATTGAGGCTCATGGATTCGATGCCGAGTTTGACCAGAAACTCGGCCATCTCGGGATAATCCGACGGCGCCTGCCCGCACAGGCCCGAGTGAATTTTATTGCGCTGGCAACCCTCGACCGCGAGCCGGATCATCTGTTTGACGCCGGGATCGCGCTCGTCGAAGGCGGCGGCGACGATCTCTGAATCGCGATCCACTCCCAGCGTGAGCTGGGTCAGATCGTTGGAGCCGATGGAAAATCCGTCGAAGCGTTTGGCGAACTCGTCGATCATAATCACGTTGTTCGGAATCTCGCACATGGCATAGACCTTCAGGTCGTTCTCGCCGCGTCTGAGTCCGAATTTCGCCATGATCTCCAGCACCGAGTCGGCTTCGGCCACGCGCCGCACGAAGGGGATCATCAGAATTACGTTCGAAAACCCCATCTCTTCGCGCACCCGTTTCATCGCCGCGCATTCGAGTTCGAAGCCCTCGGCGTAGGCGGGATGCGCGTAGCGCGAGGCGCCGCGGAAGCCGATCATGGGATTTTCTTCGTGCGGTTCGAAGTCCTTGCCGCCGACGAGTGAAGCGTATTCGTTACTCTTGAAATCCGACATCCGTACGACGACCGGCTTCGGATAGAACGCGGCGGCGATCATGCCGACGGCCTCTGACAGGCGCTGCACGAAGAATTCCCGGCCGTCGGCGTAGCCCGCAATCAGGTGCTCGATTTCGGTCCGCGCCTGGGGATCCTTCACGCGGTCGGGGTGCAGGAGCGCCAGGGGATGCGCCTTGATCGCATCGTTGATGATGAATTCCAATCGCGCGAGGCCTACGCCGTCGTTCGGCAGGAAGCTCGTCTTGAAGGCGAGGGAGGGGTTGCCGAGATTGATCATGATGCGCGTCGCCGGATGAGCGAGGGTGGCGAGATCGGTGCGCCTGATTTCGAAGGAAACCTCGCCTTCGTAAACCTTGCCGGTGTCGCCCTCGGCGCAGGAGACGGTTACCATCGTGCCGGGCGCGATCACCCGCGTCGCATCGGAAGTGCCGACGATCGCCGGGATGCCCAGTTCGCGCGCGACGATCGCCGCGTGGCAGGTGCGTCCGCCGCGGTTGGTCACGATGGCTGCGGCGTCCTTCATCACCGGCTCCCAGTCCGGCGTCGTGGTCTCGGCAACCAGCACCTCGCCGGGCTTGAATTCGTGCAGTGCGGTCATGTCCTTCGCCACCCGCGCCTTGCCGGATGCGATCTTCGAGCCCACGGCGCGCCCGCTCACGAGCACTTCGCCCGTGCCCTTGATCACGTAGTCTTCGAGCACGCTTCCCTTCTGCTGCGAGGCGACCGTCTCGGGTCGCGCCTGCACCATGTAGATGAGTCCGTCCTCGCCGTCGCGGGCCCACTCCATATCCATCGGACGCGGCTCGCCGGCACGCTCCGTGTAATGGCGTTCGATCTTGATCGCGTAATCGGCAAGCGTGAGCACGTCTTCATCGCTGATTGAGAATCGTCGGCGCTTGTCTTCCGGCGTTTCGACGTTTTTCACCCGCGCCGCATCGCCCGCGTCAGCGTAAGTCATGGTGAGATGCTTGCCGCCGAGACGGCGGCGCAGGACCGTGCGGTGACCCTGCTCGAAGGTCGGCTTGTGCACGTAAGAATTCGTCCGGATCAATCGTGCCCTGAACGATGTTCTCGCCGAGACCCCAGGCCGCGTTGATGAGCACCACGTCGCGGAAGCCCGATTCGGTATCGAGCGAGAACATGACGCCGGAGGCGCCGAGGTCCGCGCGCACCATCTTCATTACAGTGATCGCGAGCGCGACGTCGAAGTGATCAAATCCGCGTTCGGCGCGGTAGCTGATGGCGCGATCCGTGAACAGGCTTGCAAAGCACTGGCGGCAGGTATCGAGCAGTTCCTCCTCGTTACGCACGTTGAGGTAGGATTCCTGCTGTCCCGCAAAGCTTGCCGTCGGCAGGTCCTCGGCGGTAGCGGAACTGCGCACGGCAAGCGTAAGCGCATCGCCGTATTCTTCACGGAGTTCCTTGTAGCCGGCAAGGATTTCGTCGCGCAAATCGTCGGGAAGCGGCGCTTCGTAAACCAGCTTGCGCGCCTTCGCCCCGCAGTCGGCAAGTGACTTCACATCGCCCGAACGCAGGCCGCCGAGCAGATCGCGCAGCGGCGTTTCGAGTCCAGCATTCTCGATCAGGTGGCGGTAGGCCCCAGCCGTGATCGCATAGCCGTTCGGCACGCGCACGCCCTGGTCGGAGAGTGCACGGTACATCTCGCCCAGCGATGCGCCCTTGCCGCCGACCAGCGGGACATCGTCCATGCCGATGTCGCGAAAGAAGCGAATGTATTTATACTTCATCTTTATTCCTTTTGAATCAGCATGTTCGCAGAACTTTCAAAGCTAACTTCTTACGCTGTTTATCAGATAAACAGCAAGATGCGTGTCGTGCAGAGTGGCGACTGCGCCGATGTGGCGCCCGTAGCCGCCGGTCGGGTGCCGACAGGCCATCGTCAAATCCAGCAACGAACGCGGGTAGGCGGGCGCCGCATCGAAGTAATGCATGATAGCAACTCCTGCCGCCAGAGCTCCGAGATGCGTGCTTTGCCCCTCGGCCACCGCGCAAAAGCCGGAGGCGGGATTCTCACAGGCAAGCGCAAATTCGAGCAGGCGACGGTCTGGAAGCAAGCCCGCCGAGCGCAGCAAACGCAAGGCGACAGCGGAGTCCACCAGATTTGCGCCGCCGCGGGGGAATCCGCCGTTCGCATCCCGTATCCGCGTGAGATTGGCGCTTATCGCGTTGCGATGCCGGGGTTCGAGTGCCAAGGAAAGGCGTTCGCGCAGTTCGACATGGCGCGTGAGACTCAACAGAACCTCACCACCAGAGACTTCGGCGTCCATGCCGTCGAAAAGGCGTTCGGAGTAGGGCGCCAGCCATTGCGCTGGATTGTGCCGTGGTGCCGCTGAAAGACAGGCAAGCGCCTCGACGACGTGCCAGGCTGTCGCGATTCCCGCATAGCCGCCATCCTCGCTCTGACGATCCCGCAACCATTGCACGCAATCTTCGCTGCGATCCGGAACCGAGCCGAGCGTCGCCAGCGCGGCTACCGCATGCCAGGTATCGGCAGCTCCCGGTTCCTCGACACCCCAGGCGCGGTAGTAGGAAAAGCCACCTTCAGGCGTCTGACGCCCGCGCACATAGGCCGCCGTCACCGCCAGGTCGGCATCCTTAACGACGTTGCTCCGGGTCTCTCTTTCGGCTGCCACCTTCACCGCCGCAACAGGCATCAAGGCATTCTATCGGGTCGGAGATAAAGTCACTTTGCCTCTGCCACGGAGGTTTCTTCCGCATGAGCATGCACGGCCTCGGTATCCTCCTCGAACAACGTTTCCAGCTCCGCCGCTGCCTCGCGCGAGGTCTGGATGAGGCGGTCCTCGTCGCGGAACACTGCAAACTGACGTTTGAGTGTTTCCTCGTCGTGACGACCGAAGATCGCCAGGGTGCGTTTGGCCTCGCGTTCCGACACGCCCAGTCCGCCGAGGATCCGGGCGGTCAGGTCGAGGCTCGAAAACAGCGTTTCGCGCACGATGTGCGTCACGCCCAGTTCCATCAGCAGATGGGCGTGATAGCGGTTGCGCGCCCGGGCGTAGATGGTCAGATGGGGGAAATGGCGCCGCACCATTTCGGCCGTGCGCACGGAAGCCTCGACGTCGTCAATGGCGAGGACAAAGCCTTTGGCGTCGGCAGCGCCGGCGGCGCGTAGCAGTTCGAACTTGGAGGCGTCGCCGTAATAGATTTTGTTACCGAAGCGGCGGACGAAATCCACCTGCTCGGGACTGATCTCGAGCGCCGTAAAGCGAATCCGGCGAATCCTGAGCACGCGAGCCACGATCTGTCCAAAACGCCCGAAGCCAGCGATGATGACCGGATTCCCGGGCTCGTCAATACGATCGAAGGCGGGCGGCTGCGAACTCGCGAACCAGGGATCGAGCAGTCGGGTGTTGACGGTGACGAGAATCGGCGTAAGCGCCATCGAAAACGCGACGACGAGAATCAGCAGATCCGAGACGGAGCGGGGGAGGAGCCCAAAACCGGCGGCGACGCCGAACAGAACGAAGGCGAATTCTCCACCCTGCGGAAGCGTGAAGGCCAGAGCGCGGGCCGCATCGGTCGGCATCCGGAACAGTTTGCCGATCGCAAACAGGATCGCGCCCTTCACTGTCAGCAGGCCCAGAGTCAGCCCGACCACCAGCACAGGATGATCGATCACAAGGCCCAGATTGGTGGACATGCCCACGGCAACGAAAAACAGGCCCAGCAGCAGGCCCTTGAAGGGCTCGATGCTCGCTTC
Organism: uncultured Gammaproteobacteria bacterium; assembly: GCA_963843735.1. GTDB lineage: Bacteria > Pseudomonadota > Gammaproteobacteria > JAKDMP01 > JAKDMP01 > CAWJLN01. Next base: position 57,664 of record CAWJLN010000005.1, on the reverse strand, counting down.
GAGCTCGTGACGATATTCCGAATCGGCGAGCAGGACACCAGCCAGGAACGCGCCCAGCGACATGGAAAGCCCAACGGCGTTTAGTGCAACTGCCGAGCCGAGCACCACCAGCAAGGCCGCGGCGCTGAAGGTTTCGGGAATGCCGAAGGTAGCGACCAGGCGGAACATCGGGCGGAGCAGGTAGCGCCCGGCCGCAAACAGCCCCCCGATCACGACGACCGCAATCAGCACGGATTGCCAACCGCTGTGATCGCCGGGCTGGTAGAGGATGCGCAGCAGAACCAACACCGGGATGACCGCCAGATCCTGAAACAGAAGTATCGCGAAACCGGTTCGTCCTTGCGGTGTGCCCAGTTCCTTGCGTTCCGCAAGCATCTGCAGGACAAAGGCGGTCGAAGACATGGAAAGGCCGAATCCGGCAATCGCGGCCGCTGCCGGGGACAAGCCGAGGAGGCGTCCCAGCAGCGCCAGAATCACGGTCGTGGCCGCCACTTGAACCGTTCCGATGCCGAAGATCGGCCGGCGCAGTGCCCACAGGCGGGATGGCTGCAATTCGAGCCCGATCACAAAAAGCAGGAAAACTACGCCCAGCTCGGAGAGAGTCATTACCTCGTTGCTGCCCCGAACAAGCCCCAGCACCCAGGGACCGACCACAACGCCTGCCACAAGATAGCCCAGCACAGCACTGAGGCCGTATTTGCGGAACAGCGGAACCGCAATCACGGCCGCCGCAAGCAGGACAAGAACCTGTATGCCTATGGTGTTCATGCCAGACCCAGGGAAAAGCTGCGCTTAAGTTACTTCAATTGTGCTTGCCACGGTGAGCACAGCAGCAAGTCTTGCCAGTGGTGGAGGGCAAGTATGGATTCAGTGCAAAAGCCGGTAAATTCGGTTCCACAGTTAAGCTAGCATAGTGAATAGCCATATAACCTATTGAATACGAATGTATATTACCGCCTGTTTACTGCCTTTCTTTCGATAAGCCTTGGCATGGCCTTATATTAGATTTGACATAATATACCTTATACGCATATATTTTAGCCGGCCAGGTAGAAACCTCCATTCCGTCATTCCGGGACTCGCAAAGGGGGAAAAACCTGGAATCTATCTAGCTAGAATGTATGCTGCTGGGTCCAGACCAATATGCTTGTTGTGAAGAAGGCCGTAATGGAGATTTCCGCGGAAAGAAGCGGAATACTACGAAAACTGGGCATCTCCTCCCAGCTGATAGCTGCGCGCGGGCTGCGGGAATATGAAGAAGCCGTAACGCTGGAAGCAGTTGGGTGTCGCGACGACGGCCGTACGCATGAACTCGAACCCGCCGCAGCCGAGGCATGGCGGGAACTCAAGACCGCTGCTGCAGGCAACGGCGTCGAGCTGTTGATCGTCTCCGCCTTCAGGAGCGTTGACCGACAGATCGAGATCATCGAAAGGAAGCTCGCCGCGGGACAAAGCATGGAGGATATCCTCGCCGTCCTTGCCCCTCCGGGTTTCAGCGAACACCATACCGGCCGCGCCTTAGACATCGGGACGCCCGGCTGCCCGCCGGTCGAGGAGGTATTCGAGACGACGACGGCGTTCCGCTGGCTAATGGAACACGCCGAACGCTTCGGGTTTACCCTCTCCTACCCCAGAGGCAATCCCTACGGCTACCAATACGAACCCTGGCACTGGTGCTACCGATAGTGTTCGCGCGGCCTTACGCCAGCCGTTCGACCCCGAATTCAAGCCGGGTGCCGGCGTCTGTTGCCACGGCGCGATCGTAAAGGCGCTGCGCAGCCGCGAGATCCTCGACCGCCAGTCCGACGGATTTGAATAGCGTGACGTCATCGGCACCGTCGCGTCCCTCGACACGCCCGAGCACGAGGTCAGCCAACTCCCCGAGTATGTGATCTTCGCCGATGGCCTTTTCCTTCAGCGGAACGCGCACGTCGTCCGCCTCGGCGAGTGCGGATTCCCTGCGATCCACGAACACGCGGCTGCGCACGACGGCCGCCGTATCGAGTTCGCGGAACGGCGGCACGGACGCACCGACGGCATTGATATGCGTTCCTGGTCCGAGCCATTCGCCTTGCAATATCGGTGTCGTGGCGCCAGTGACGGTGCAGACGATATCCGCACCGTCGACGGCATCGCATACGGTCGTCATCGGTTCTACCGCTAGCCCGTGTCGAACGGTCGCCGCTTCGGCAAATCGGCGGGCATGATCGGAGTCGCGGCTCCACACGCGCACGCGCCGCAACTGCCGGACAGTCTGCATGGCGGCGAGATGCATGTCGGCCTGCGTCCCAGCACCGAGAATCGTGAGATCGCCGCCCTCCTCCCGCGCGAGCAGGCGGGTGGCAAGCGCGCTGACGGCGGCGGTGCGGATGGCGGTAATGGCGCCGGCATCAATAATTGCCAGCAGCCGGCCGTTGCCGGTTTCAAAGAGCAGCACCGCGCCCTGATGCGATTCGTAGCGGGTCACGGTATTGCCGGGAAAAACGCTGACGACCTTGGTGCCCAGCGCAGAGAACGGCGTGCCCAGCCAGGACGGCATCAACCCAAGTGCTCCGAGTCCGTCCGGCTGCCGGAGCACCTGCCGCTGCGGCAAGACAGTGTCGCCCTGCCCCAGCGCCCGGAACGTCTCGGCCATGACTTCCACGCAATCGGCCATGGGCAGCAATTCGACGACTTCGCGATGTCCGATGACGGTAATCTGCATCAAATCTCCTGGCTGTCAGCAAAAAGAAGGAATTTATGCCTTAAAAATAACGCTGCCAAAACCTATGATAATTGGTTATGAGCTCTTTTCCGATAGTATCGCCTCTCGATTTTGAGGATATTCCGGCAGCCGCAGCACTTACCGCGATCTGCTGTCGGAAATTTATTGTTCCTGAAACGCTGGAAGGGAAACGTTTTCTCGAAGAGTTTGCATCGCGCGAGGAGATATGGAGGCGCCATGCGAACGGTGCGGCAACGCTCTTGGCGCGGATCCCGATTCGACGGATGCGCCGATCTCAAAGAGTGTGGTGTAGGATGCGGAAACATTCGTAGCAGCGAGAATCACCGGTTGCGATCATTGCGGCGCAAATCCGATTGCCAGCGAACCTTCGTGCGGGCATGGCGCAAGACAAACGCCGACGCAGCGCCGCTGGATGAGGCGGCGCGTGCAGCGGTTCGCCGGGATCTGGAGACTCGGACGCGTGCTTGGGCGCAAGACGAGGATGGTCTGCGCTGCCTGCGCACGGAATTGATGGACAGCGTGGATCGTGAACTCGTCCATTGCACCTTTCTTGCGCTTGATTCCGACACGCGGACTGCGGTACGCGAACGATTGCCGGAATTGCCGCAATCGGATGCTGACGTACAACGCTACCTGGCGGCGAGTGCGCTGCGTATTTGTGTACTGAGGGCGTGGGCAGCGCTCTATTATCGTGATCATGCGCGCGACGACTGGTTCGACACCTATCGCCGTGCTGCCGAAATGCGCAAGGCGAGCGCCGTGCGCGATCTCGCACGTCTTGCGGGCGCGCCGCCCGGTCTTGCGCAAAGCCACCGAGATGCCGCCGTTCATGGTCTCAATGCTTCCCTGCGCATGCGCCTGCTCCAGGCGCCCCGGGGCGGGAAAATCGGGCGCCGCGGCCTGCGTTCCCGCTTGCGCGGGTTCCTGAGTGGGCCCTATCATGGGGCCACGAATCCGAACGGTCTTGAAGATGGACGACAAGAAAGCGACTCCTGAACAATCCTCGTACCGACACTGGCAACTCGCAAGGGACGAAAAAGGCATCGCCTGGCTCGCCTTCGATCAGGCCGAATCCGGCACCAACACGCTGGGTTCCACTGTCATGCAGGAACTGGCACAGGTGCTTGACGACATCGGGCGCGACGTACCGCGGGCGCTCATCGTCTATTCGCGCAAGAAAAGCGGCTTTGCCGCCGGCGCTGACATCAAGGAATTCATCGAACTCAAGGAAGAACCGCAGGCCTACGAGCTGATCCGCAGCGGTCAGCAGGTATTCGAGCGGCTCGCCGCACTCCCCTGCCCCACCATCGCCATGATTCACGGCTTCGCGCTCGGCGGCGGGCTTGAACTCGCCCTCGCCTGCCGCTACCGGATCGCGGCCACCGACGAACACACCCAGCTCGGACTGCCCGAAGTCAAACTCGGCATTCATCCGGGTTTCGGCGGCACCGTGCGCTCGGTTGCGGTGATGGGCGTCAGCGCGGCAATGGACCTGATGCTCACCGGACATTCCTTGAACGCTCGTCAGGCACTTGCGCGCGGACTCGTGGATCGAATTGCCGAGCCGGATGAATTGCGCGAGCACACGCTCAATCTCGCGCTGGCGCCGCCGCGTCCCCATACCGCCCCTTTCCTGCAACGCCTGCTCGGCCTCGCGCCGCTGCGTCCACTCATCGCAGGCACCCTGAATCGCAAGCTCGCCGCGCGCGTGCGCCGCGAACATTACCCCGCGCCCTACGCCATGGTCCGTCTGTGGCAACGCCATGGTGGACGCTTGCAGCCGCAAAGCTTCGAGGCCGAAGCGCATTCGATTGCGCGTCTCATGTGCGGCGAAACGGCGCAAAACCTGGTTCGCGTGTTCTTCCTGCAAAACCGCTTGAAGGGACTCGGACGCGGAACCGACTTCAAGCCCCGGCGCGTCCACGTGATCGGCGCGGGAACCATGGGTGGCGACATTGCCGCCTGGTGCGCCTCGCGCGGCATTACCGTCACCTTGCAGGATCGCGAGGCACAGTACGTCGAACGGGCGCTCGCGCGCGCCAACAAATTTTTCGAGCGCAAACTGAAGGATGCGAAAAATATCGAGGCGGCCACCGCACGGCTCACGATGGATCTCGCCGGCAATGCCGTGGCCGACGCCGACGTCGTGATCGAGGCGATCTTCGAGGATCGCGATGCGAAGACCGCACTGCTGCGCGAAATCGAACCGCGGCTCGCGCCCGATGCCGTACTCGCAACCAATACTTCGAGCATTCCGCTCTCAACGCTTGCCCAGGCATTGTCCGCACCCGAGCGCCTGATCGGATTGCACTTCTTCAATCCCGTGGCGAAGATGCCACTGGTCGAAGTCGTCTCCGGAGATGCGACCGCACCCGAAGCCGCCGCGAAGGGACTCGCCACGGCGCGCGCCATCGGCAAGCTGCCGGTGCCCGTCAAAAGCACGCCCGGCTTTCTCGTCAACCGCATCCTTGCACCCTACCTGATGGCCGCGCTCGTAGCATGGGACCAGGGGATCGCGCTCGAAGCGCTGGATCGCGCGGCCGAAGATTTCGGCATGCCGATGGGCCCGCCGAACTTGCCGATACCGTCGGCCTCGACGTGTTGTTATCGGTCGCCGAGTTGCTGAAGGATACGATCTCCATTACGCCACCCAACGCCTTGCGCGAATTGGTTGATGCGGGTCATCTCGGGCGCAAGAGCGGCCGTGGGCTTTATGTCTGGCAGGACGGCAAGGCGCAGAAGCTGACAAAGCTTGCCGCCGGCGCCAATGCCGAACTTCAGGACCGCCTGATGCTGCCCTTGCTCAACGAAGCCGTGCGCTGTCTGCGTGCAGGCATCGTGGAGGATGCGGACCTGCTCGATGCCGGCGTAATCTTCGGTACCGGTTTCGCACCGTTCCGTGGCGGACCCATTCACTATGCGCGACGCGCGGGATCCCCGCGCAGATCAAGGTGCGGCTCGCTACGCTCGCGCAGAAATACGGCGATATCTATCGCCCCGATTCCGGCTGGGATGAACTCTGATGCATTTCGACACACCACCAAACGACCGGCGTGCTTCCGTCAGCATGGTTGCGATGCCGCGCGATACCAACGCGCTGGGCGATATTTTCGGCGGCTGGCTGATGTCGCATGCCGACATTGCCGGCGCCATTCTCGCCTACCGACGCGCTGGCGGTCGGGTCGTCACCGTCGCGGTAAAGGATTTCGTGTTCATCGCGCCGGTATTCGTCGGCGATCTGGTGAGCTTTTACGCGGACATTGTGCGCGTCGGTAAGACATCCGTAACGGTGGACGTCAGCATCTTCGCGCAGGGCGACTGGAGCAACGAAGAAGTGAGGCGCGTCGCGACCGCCACCATGGTTTACGTGCACGTCGGCGAAAAGCGCCGCCCCACCCCGATTCCGAAATGATGAAGATCACGCGAACGAGAGGAGCGATATATGGATATATTTGAAAGGCTCGAATCCGAGGTGCGCAGCTATTGCCGCGTCTGGCCGGCGGTATTCGACACCGCGGTCAACGCGCGCCAGCGCGACGTGGATGGACGCGAATACATAGATTTTTTCGGCGGCGCGGGCGTGCTCAATTTCGGGCATAACAATCCGCGCCTGCGCCAGGCGATGATTGACTACATGCTCGCCGACGGCGTGACGCACAGCCTGGACATGTATACGCGTGCCAAGCAGCACTTTATCGAACGCTTCGAAGAAGTGGTGCTCAAGCCGCGCGGACTCTCCTACAAGTTGCAGTTCCCCGCGCCGACCGGCACGAACGTCGTCGAGGCGGCGCTCAAGCTTGCGCGCAAGGTGACCGGGCGACGCTCGATCGTGGCCTTCACCGACGGCTTCCACGGCATGACGCTGGGGTCGCTCGCCTGCACCGGCAACGCGCATTTCCGCTCCGCCGCGGGCGTCGCGTTAAACGACGTCGAGCGCGTGGCCTACGACGGCTACCTAGGCGCGGGCATGGATACGCTCGCCCCACTTCGCCGCGCGCTCGCGGACAGTTCCAGCGGCATGAACCCGCCGGCGGCGTTTCTCGTCGAAACCATCCAGGCCGAAGGCGGCGTCAACATCGCGCGGCGCGAATGGTTGCAGGAACTCCAGTCGCTTGCGCGCGAATACGGCAGCCTGCTCATCGTTGACGACATCCAGGTCGGTTGCGGACGCACTGGAAAATTTTTCAGTTTTGAGGATCTGGACCTCGATCCCGATCTGGTGTGTCTCGCGAAAGGCATCGGCGGATTCGGCACGCCGCTAGGACTGCTGTTGATCCGTCCCGAACTCGATCAGTGGAAACCCGGCGAGCATACCGGAACCTTCCGCGGCCAGAATCTCTCCTTCGTGGCCGGTGCCGAGGCGCTCGCTTATTTCGAGGACGCGAACTTCATGGCCGGCATCGTCGAGAAAGGCAAACGCATCGAAAAGCGTCTGCAGAAAATCGCCGCCGACAATCCGAAACTCAAGGCCGAGGTGCGCGGAAGCGGCATGATACAGGCGCTCGATCTCGGCAACGGCGAACGGGTCGCAAAGGTCGTGCGCAACGCCTTCGACTCGGGACTGCTGGTTGCGAGCTGCGGTTCCGGTGGCCGCGTCGTGAAGCTGACGCCACCGCTGACCATCGAGGACGAAACGCTGGACGAAGGCCTGGACTTGCTCGCGCTGGCCGTCGCCAAGGCCGCGGCGTCGTGAGGGATCACGACGGACTATCCTTTCCGCTGGCGGAATACGAACGTCGCCTGCAGGAACTGCGCAGGCGCATGGAACAGCGACTGCTCGACGCAGTCGTCATCTCCGATCCCGAGAACCTCGCCTATCTATGCGGGCATCAGACCACGGGCTATTCGTTTTTCCAGGCGCTCTTGGTGCCGCTCGATCGCGAACCGATATCCGTCACGCGCCAGATGGAAGCCTCGAACGTCGAGGCTCGCACCTGGGTGGAGGATGCACGCTACTACCGCGATACCGGCGACGCCCTGCAACTTCTCTTCAACATCATCGCTGAACTGGAGCTGACCGATCGGCACGTCGGCTACGAGCGCAACAGTTACTTCTTCCCGGCCTATCAGCAGGACCGTTTCCATAACCTGCTCGCCGAAGGCAACCTTCTCGACTGCTACGGCATCGTGGAGGAAGGACGCCTGTGCAAGTCGTCCTGCGAGATCGAAGTGATGCGCAAGGCGGCACTTGCGACCGAGGCCGGCATGCGCGCGGGCTTCGAGGCCGTGGCCGCGGGTGTAAGCGAAAACGACATCGCCGCGGCAAGCTGCGCCGCGATGTTTCGCGCCGGCGGCGAATATCCCGCCGTGCTGCCTTACGTCACTTCCGGGCCGCGCAGCATGATCGGCCATGCCACCTGGGAAGGCCGCACGGTTCAGGCCGACGAGCATGTTTTCCTCGAAATGGCCGGCTGCTATCGCCGCTATCACACGGCCATGATGCGCACCGTGGTACTCGGCGATTTGAGTGCGTCCATGCGCAAGGCCGAAGCGACCATGCTCACCGCGTTGGAGGAAGTCGAAAAACTGATCCGCCCGGGCGTAACCGTTTCGGACGTGGACAATCTCGTGCGCCGGATTATCACGGACAACGATGTCGGCGCCACTTTGATCACGCGCGCCGGCTATTCCATCGGCATCGCGTTCGCACCGAGCTGGGACGAAGGCTACATGCTGAGCCTCAAGCCCGGATCACCGGAAATCTTGCGGCCCGGCATGACGCTGCACATCATCCCCTGGATGTGGGGCGTGGACGGCGACAAGACCTGCGGCATTTCCGACACCGTCATGGTCACCGAAGATGGCTGCGAATCGTTCTTCACCCTCGACCGCAACTTCGTCGTCAAATAAAAAACACCATTCCCCTTGCTCGCGTAGCTTTGCGGCGCAGCCCCTCATCCTCGCCTTGTCCACTCAGGGGAGAGGAATAGAACCGGATCAGCTGGCTTTCTTCGGGCCGAGCCAGACTTGTTGTGCGTTGACGAACTCGCGGATGCCGTGCGCACCCAGTTCACGGCCGTAACCGGAACTCTTGATGCCGCCCGAAGGCAGGCGCGGATCGGTCTTGACAATGCCGTTGATCGCCACCTGCCCCGCCTCGAACCGCTTTGCGAGCGCTACGCCACGCTCGGGCGTGGTCCATACGCTCGCCGCCAGTCCGTAGTCGGTATCGTTGGCCAAGGCGAGACCTTCTTCGGCATCTTCCACCGCAGCCACGGCCGCGACCGGACCGAAGGTTTCCTCGGTAAATGCCGGCGCATCGTGCGGCACGTCGGTGAGCAGCGTCACCGGATAGAAGCTGCCGAGACCTTCGGGCAGTTCGCCGCCGAGCAGGCAGCGGGCGCCGCGCTCGACGGACTCGCGCACCTGACGGTGCAGTTCGTCACGGATCTCAGCGCGCGCGAGCGGTCCGATATCGGTATCTTCGCGCGTCGGATCGCCGACCTTCAATCCTTCCAGTCGCACACGGAATGCGGCGATGAAGTCGTCGTAAATCGCAGCCTCGACCAGAATGCGTTTGGCGGCAATGCAGGATTGCCCTGCGCAGATGAAGCGCGATGCGGCGAGCGTTTCCACGGCCGCCGCGAGATCCGCGTCGGCCAAAACGAGCGCGGGATCGGAACCACCCAGTTCAAGCACGGCCGGCTTGATCCGCTCCCCGGCAATGGCCGCCACCGCCCGGCCGCCGCGCGTCGAACCGGTGAACGAAACCGCCTGCACCCGTTTGTCGCGCAGCACTTCCGCGGTGCCGTCGTTATCAATAATCAACGCCTGCAAAAGTCCGTCGGGTGCGCCCGCTTCGCGAAAAGCCTCTTCGATTGCGAGCGCACAGCCGGGCACGTGCGCATCGTGCTTGATGAGTACGGTGTTGCCGGCCATCAGCGCGGGGGCGAACACGCGCGCTGCCAGCCAATAGGGAGAATTCCACGGCAGAATGCCGAGCACGGTGCCGAGCGGCAGATACTGCACCCAGCTTCGCGCGGCATCGGAGGCAATCGTTTCAGACTCGAGATACTCCGCCGCGTGGCTGGCATAGTGCTCACAGCACCAGGCCGTCTTTTCCACCTCGCCTCGCGCCTCGCGCACCGGCTTGCCCATTTCCTCCGTCATCAATGCCGCGTGCCGCGTCACATCGTCGCGCAGTTTTTGTGCCACCGCATTGAGGCATTCGCCGCGTTGCGCATAATCGTATTCCCGCCATTGCGCGAAGGCGCCGCGCGCCGCCTCGAGTTTGCGTTCAATCTCCTCCGCCGAATGCCACGGCACTTGGCGGACGCATTCGCCGTTTGCGGGATTGATTACCTTCGGCATAAGCACTCCATGACTGCTGAATCAATTCTTCCTCGCCACCCCGGCGTCATCCCGGCTTTCGCCGGCATGACGGGTTTAATCTGAGATTCCATCAATTAACCTCCTCTCCCGCAAGTGACGGGGAATCAGCCAGGCTGCTTCTCGAGCCGGCCGCGCTTCCAGACGTGGGTGACCTTGGAGGGTTCGGCAAGCACGTGTATGTCTTCAAGAGGATTATGCGAAAGAGCACATAAGTCCGAGTCCCAACTTGATTCCAGTCGCCCCGCCTTCGGCGCCTGCGGACCGAGCGTGAGCGGCCCCGTCGCCGTGGCTGCCTCAATTGCCTGCAGCGGCGTCATCCCGGCCTCAACCAGCAGCACGGGTTCGAGGCCGTGCAATCCCCAGGCGAGCGCCGAATCCGGGCCCGATGTCAGCGTGTCGGTGCCGGCGGCGACGGTCACGCCCGCACGGATCGCCAGTTCCACCGCCTCACGATGTCTGTCGGCGGTATCGAGCAGCTTGCGCCAGGCGTAATCGGCCATGCCGGTGCGCTGACCGTATTCGCGCATGCGCACCTTGACGAAGCGCGTCGCCACCAGAATTGCGCCATGGTCTTTCATCGCCGCGGCCGCTTCCTCGTCGAGATAGGTGCCGTGCTCTATCGTGCGCACGCCGGCAGCCAGTGCCGCCATGATCCCGGCCTTGCCGTGGCAATGCGCGGCGACGATGCGATCGGCGCGCGCGGCCTCCTCCACGATCACGTTCAGTTCCCGATCCGTGAACTGCTGGTGCATCGGGTCGTCATATTCGGTGAGTACGCCGCCCGAGGCGCAAATCTTGATCAGCCGTGCGCCGCGGCGAAGTTGCAGGCGCACTGCGCGCAAACATTCGGCTTCGCCATCGCAGGTATGCAGCCAACCGTCGCGAGCAGCATAATCCGCGACGCAACCGAGTGAGTACGAATGCAGATCGGCATGCCCGCCGGTCTGAGAAATGAGATCGCCGGCCGCGTAGATATGCGGTCCGCGCGCCTGGCCTTCGTTGATCACGCGCGCGATGTAAACGCCGTAGCCGCCGACTTCGCGTACGCTGGTGAAGCCCGCGTCCAGTGCGCGCGCGGCATCGCCCACGGCGCGCGCAACGGCCACCGGAACCGGCAACTGCATGGCCTGATCGAGATTGGTGCCGCGCAAGCCGGTGAGATGCACATGGCAATCCCACATCCCCGGCATGAGTACCGGCACGGAGAAAGATTGCGCATCGCCGCCGATGGCTGGCGCCTCGACGGTTGGCCCGACCCAGTCTATGCACCCGTCCTTGACGATAAGCGTAGCGTTAGCCACGGGCTCACCGGCGCCGGGAATCAGCAGGTCCGCATCAATGCGTTGCAGTGCTTGAGTCATGAATGTCTCGGATTGACGGACGGTTTCAGGGTAACAGACCGTACCCTATGCATGAATCACGAAAAGAGCAGCTGCCGCTTTACAAGGTCTGCGTGGGACGTTCCGAGGCGAGCGTGCCGGCGAGTGTCGCTTCGGCCTTGCGTTGCAGCTCGCCGCGATCCTGCTTGCTGATCTGGATGCCGATGCCCGGCACGCGGGGACTTCGCGCGCCCTTGGGAGTTATCCACACGACTTTTCCCGCAATGCCCTTGGAACCCGAGTCGGGCAGATCCACCCGGACAAAGACCTCTTCTCCCAGGCTGTAGGCATCGTCGGTGGGTACGAAGATTCCTCCGCCCTCCACGAAGGACATATACGCCATGTACAGCCGCGTGCGATCGCTTAAGTCGAGATGGAGGATTACCCTGACTGCGTGGTGGATTCATGCCGGCGTACTCCCTGCATTACGACGATCGAAGGCGTTTACAAATAACAGAACCAGACGTTCGCGCGCAAGCGCGGGATTAAGAACGACAGCGTCGTTCGCCTGACGATTCGCTTCCCGCCAGGCAAGCGACAACTGCCGCGCATCGGCGTGGGCGGCCGCCGCCGCGATCGAGCGCGGCCAGGACGAATCGGGTGCGACGCCACCGGCGGAGGTGCGCAGCAACGCATAGGAGAGCCATCCAATCAGATTCGCAAAGCGCGGTAGCGGCCACGTCGAGAAACCATCCGCAACGGCAATCGGATCGGCACGCCGCGCGGCTGCCGCTATCAAAGTCTTCAAAAGACCGGCCACATCGTCGCCGAATTCTTCCGCCAGCCGCTCGGCAGCAATCGGCGCGCCGTTGGCAAGCGCCAGCAACAGCGACCAATCCGGGCGTTGCGAACGGTTTGTGAGCCAGGCCAGCGCCTGTTCCGATGTTGGCGCAGGCACGGGCAGGCGCAGGCAGCGGCTGATTACCGTTGCCGGCAGATTGTGTGCGGAATCCGCGACGAGGATCAAGGTCACGCCGGCCTGGGGTTCTTCCAGCGTCTTCAGCAAGGCATTGGCCGCCTGCCGGTTCAAGCTGTCCGCCGGGAAAATGATTGCGCAGCGCGCGCCCTTGTTGCCGGCGGTCAATGCCAGGCCGCGCGTAAGCGCTCGAACCTGATCCACAGAGATAACTTTTTTGTCTTCTTCCGGCTGCACCGTCAACAGATCGGGATGTGCACCCGCCTTCGCTTCACGGCAGGATGCGCATGCGCCGCAAGCCGATGCATCGGGCCGCGGTTGCAGGCATAAACGCGCACGCGCAATGGCATAGGCGAACTGTGTGCGTCCGAGCCCCGGACGTCCGAGTATCAACAGACCCGCAGGCATCCGGTCGGCTGCGAGCGCGTGCGCGACGCGCGACCAGGGTGCGGCAAGCCAGGGAAATTCGGGATTCATTCGTGCGCCTTTTCCAAATCGTTCAGCAACGGTTCCACGAAGGCGCGGCAGCGCGCCTGCACTTCTTCAGGCGTGCCGTCCGCGTCCACCCGCTTGATGCGTTCGGGTTCGTTTGCCGCGCGGGCGAGATAACCCTTGCGCACGCGCGCGAAGAAATCTCCATTCTCATGCTCAAAGCGATCGTGTTCGCCGCGTCCGGACAGACGTGCGAGTGCTTCGTCCACGGGCAGATCGAGCAGCAAGGTAAGATCGGGCCTGAGATCGGGAACCAGCCAGTCGGCCAGCGCCGCAACGCGCGCATCGCCGAGTCCGCGGCCGGCGCCCTGGTAGGCGTAGCTCGCGTCGAGATAGCGATCGCAGAGCACCCAGCGTCCGGCGGACAACTCGGGGCGAAGCACTGTTTCGGCATGCGAGGAGCGCGCGGCGAAAATCAGCAGCAGTTCCGTCTCGGCCGAAATGGAATCTACGGGAGAATGCTTGAGCAGGTCGCGGATCGCCTCCGCCACCGCCGTCCCGCCCGGTTCGCGACTGCGCACGAGCGCAATGCCCTGTCCTTCGAGCCAGTCGGCGAGCAGCGTCGCCTGCGTGGACTTGCCCACGCCCTCGACCCCCTCAAGGGTGATGAATCGGCCCCGCTCCGTCATCCGTCGAATTCCCCCGGTGGAGTTGGTACTTTCGGATCATGCGCTGCTGCTCGGCCAGCGTATCCGAAAAGACATGCCTGCCGTCGCCCTTGGCGACAAAGTACAGCGCCGTACCCGCTGCCGGATGCAGGACTGCCTCGATGGCGGCAAGCCCCGGCATGCAAATTGGCGTCGGCGGAAGGCCGCCATGAATATAGGTATTGTAGGGCGTGTCGCGCGCGAGATCGCGCCGCGTAATTTTGCCGGTGTAGGCTTCGCCCAAACCGTAGATGATGGTGGGATCGGCGCCGAGATTCATGCCGCGCCGCAAACGCCGCTCGAAGACACCCGCAATCTTCGCACGCTCGTCGGGCACGGCCGTTTCCTTCTCGACGATGGAGGCGACGATCAATGCCTGATACGGCGTTGCGAGCGGTATATCCTGCGCACGTTCGGCCCAGGCGGCGGCGAGATGCCCGGCCATCGCGTCATAGGCGCGCGCCAGCACGGCCGCGTCGCTCGTGCCGCGCGGAAAGGCATAGGTGTCGGGAAAGAACCGACCCTCGGCGCGTTCGCCGGGATGTCCCAGACGGATCATGATCGCGGCTTCTGAAAGGCCTTTCAAATCGTGCTTGAAAACCGGCCTGGATTCGAGGGCGGAAAATATCTGCTGGAACGTCGTGCCGGGAACGATGGTGAAATTGTGCAGCAGCACCTCGCCTCGTACCATCATTCCCAGCAGGCCCTTGACGCTGATGCCCGCGGGAATGCGGTATTCGCCAGCCTGGACATGGGCGCTCTCGCCGCGCAGACGCGCCAGCAGTTCAAGATCCCAGGCGTGTTCGAGCACACCGCGGGCGGACAAGTCGTTCGCAAGCCGCGCGAGACTTTCCCCTTTCATCACCGTGAAGACCATGCCCGCAGACGCGGCGGGCAGCGGTTCCGAATTCAGTCGCCACCCGGTATAGCCGCACCAGGCGACAACAATGCAGAACAGCGCGAGAAGCAGCAGTCCGAGCGTGAGTCGCGGACGCCGAATGATGCGTTTGCGAGATTCTTTATCCGTCACGGTCTTTTATCGGCGCAACGGAGCAAGACGGACCGGAACTTCAGGGGGCGAGGCCGAAAACCAGGGTGCCGTTGGTCCCGCCGAAACCGAAGGAATTGGACATCGCATAGCGCAAGCCTTTCGTCTCGCGTGCCTTGTGCGGAATGAAATCGAGGTCGCAGCCTTCGCTCGGATTATCCAGATTGATGGTCGGCGGAAGAATCTGGTCGCGCAGGGCGAGAATGCTGAACATGGCCTCGATCCCGCCAGCGGCGCCGAGCAGGTGTCCGGTCATGGACTTGGTGGAAGAACAGGGTACGCGTCGCGCGGCATCGCCGAATACATTCTTGATGGCGACCGTCTCGGCCAGATCGCCGAGCTGGGTCGAGGTCGCGTGTGCATTGATGTAGCCGATCTCTTCGGCACGGACGCCGGCATCTTCGAGCGCATGTACCATCGCCCTGCCCGCACCTTCGCCGTCCGCGGGCGGCGCGGTCATGTGGTACGCGTCGCCGCTCATGCCGAAGCCGAGAAGTTCGGCGTAGATGTGCGCCCCGCGACGGCGGGCGTGTTCGAGTTCTTCCAGCACCAACACCGCGGATCCGTCGGCGAGCACAAAACCGTCGCGATCGCGATCCCAGGGACGGCTGGCAAGCTCAGGCGCATCGTTGCGCTGGGAAAGTGCGCGCGCCGAACAGAAGCCACCGAGTCCCGTCGGCGTGCTCGATTTCTCCGCGCCACCGGCAAGCATCACGTCGGCCTCATTCCAGGCGATGAGCCGCGCCGCCAGTCCGAGCGCGTGCGTAGAGGTCGTGCAGGCCGTGACCACGGCAAGGTTCGGGCCCTTGAGCCCGAGGCGGATGGACAAATGCCCAGAAACCATGTTGATGATGCTGCCCGGCACCACGAACGGCGACATGCGCCGCGAAGTCTTCGTTTTGAGGTAGATGTCGTAGCCGGCCTCGATTACCCCCAGACCGCCGATGCCGGAACCGACCAGCACGCCAAGGCGATCGGCATTTTCCTGCGTGACTTCGATGCCCGAATCCGCAAAGGCGTCAATGCCGGCCGCGTAGCCGTACTGCAGGAACATGTCCATCTTGCGCCCGTCCTTGGCGCCGAGATAGCGCGCGGCGTCGAAATTCCTGACCAGCCCGCCGAAACGGGTGGTAAAGCCCGAAACGTCCATGTTGTCTATCGGGCCGATGCCGCTCTTTCCGGCGAGGACGCTTTGCCAGGCTTCGTCCACGGAGTTGCCCACGGGCGAAATGACGCCCATGCCGGTGACGACGACCCGCCGTTCTGGCTTCATGACAAAATTTCCGTTTCAGCGCGGTGAGGAGGCGCTGGCCTATTCCGCCGAGGTGTGTGCCTTGACATAGTCAACCGCTTGCTGGACGGTTGCAATCTTTTCCGCTTCCTCGTCGGGGATTTCACACTCGAACTCCTCCTCGAGCGCCATCACCAACTCGACGGTGTCGAGCGAATCCGCCCCCAGGTCATCCACAAAGGAAGCCTCTGGTTTGACGTCTTCCTCCTTCACGCCCAGTTGCTCGACGACGATCTTGTTGACCCGTTCTTCAATGCTGCTCATCGGTGCTCATTCCTCTGTTCGATGAAATAAACCGGTCGCCAGGCGGCGCCGGACCGGGCTATTGTAGTGAAAAGGCGTTTCCGGCGCCAGCAGTACGCCCCCGCAGCCTCGGGCAGCCGATTCCATGAAAGACCGCTGCTTGCGAAAATGCGCTAGACTTTCCCTAAATGCCCAAGCTGCTTCAGTTACTTACAAGCCTGATTGAATCAACCTCCGCAGTACATGCCGCCGTTGACGTGCAGGGTCTGGCCGGTCACGTAGGCCGCGGCATCGGAGGCGAGGTAGAGAACGGCGCCGGCCACGTCCTCGACGGTGCCGAGGCGGCCAACGGGAATCTGTTTCGCGAGCGCCTCGCGCTGCGCTTCGGGAAGCGCAGCGGTCATGTCCGTTTCGATGAAGCCCGGTGACACGGTGTTAACGGTGATGCCGCGCGTGGCAACTTCAAGTGCGAGCGCGCGCGTGAAGCCTTCGATGCCCGCCTTGGCCGCGCAATAGTTGGCCTGGCCCGGATTGCCGCTGGCCGCAACCACCGAACCGACGTTGACGATGCGTCCCCAGCGGCGCTTGACCATCGCGCGCAAGGCAAGCCGCGTGAGCCGGAATACGCCGGTGAGGTTGGTGTCGAGCACGCTTTCCCATTCTTCCGGCTTCATGCGCAGGAGCAGATTGTCGCGGGTGATGCCGGCGTTGTTGACGAGAATGTCCGGCATGCTCTCGGCGAGTGCTTCGCCGAGCGCGGCCACCGATTCCGCCGAGGCGACGTCGAGCACCCGCCCCTCCCCGTCGAGTTTTTCCGCGGCGAACCGCGCAGAAACAGATTCGGCACCCGCTTCACTCGTTGCGGTTCCAATCACCCGCGCGCCGGCGCGCGCCAGCGCAAGCGCGATGCCGCTGCCGATTCCCCGGCTTGCACCTGTCACCAGCGCCGTTTTGCCTTCGAGCATTGCATTCCCCTTCATTTAATTCCTTCCAACGCGGCATTGAGACTCGGCGGATCGGATACCGCAAAACCCTTGAGGCCGCGGTCTATCCGGCGCAGGAGACCGGTAAGCACGCTGCCGGGACCGAATTCGAGCAAGCTATCCGCACCATAGTCGTCGCGCAGACTCTCGACGACTTCGGTCCACCGCACCGGATGCGTGAGCTGTCGCACCAACGCATCGGCGATCGCCGCCGGTTCATCGGGCGCGGCGACGTCGGCATTGTTTATTACCGGCAAGGATGGCGTCGAGAGTTTCAATTTGGCTATTTCCGTAGCCAGGCGATCCGCCGCCGGCTGCATCAGGGCGCAATGCGAAGGCACACTCACGGCGAGCGGAATCACCCGCTTGGCGCCGGCCTCGTTCGCGAGCGTGCCCGCTTTTTCCACCGCCTCGCGCTCGCCGGAAATCACGATCTGGCCGGGCGAGTTGAGATTGGCGGGCGCGACCACACCGAGTTTGCCGGCCGCGGCACAGGCTTCGCGCAGTGGTTCGATATCGAGACCGATGATCGCCGCCATCGCGCCGCTTCCCGCAGGTACCGCCTGTTGCATGAACCGGCCGCGCAGCTGCACGAGACGCAGCGCGTCGGCGAATCCGAATACGCCGGCCGCAACCAGCGCCGTGTATTCTCCGAGGCTGTGTCCGGCGAGCGCCGCCGGACGCGGGCCGCCTTTCTTTTCCCACAGACGCCATACCGCAATTCCCGTCGCAAGCAAGGCGGGTTGCGTATTTTCGGTTTGGTTCAGCGCCTCGGTCGGTCCTTCGCGCATCATCCGTGCGAGATCGAAGCCGAGCGCGTCCGACGCTTCCTCGAATGTATGGGCGACCGTTTCGTGGAGGTCGGCGAGTGCCGTCAACATGCCGACGGACTGCGAACCCTGTCCCGGAAATACGATTGCAAACGGCATCGGTTCGTCCTTTCCCAGCAATACGGGTTATTTTAAGGCAGGCGAAGGTTCCTGCCGCGCAGGCGCGAGACGAACATTGACGTCAGCAGCGCCAGTCCGCAGACGATGCCCGCGATAGCGCCGATCAGATGTGCCGCCGTGAGCACCGGCTCCTGCATGATGGCCGCGGAACTCGGCAAGGGTCCGGAAATTTGCTCCCAGGCAAGTTTGCCGGCGAGCAGCGCCAGCAACGCCCAGCCTTCCCATTCGCGCACCGCGATCAGAAGCAATGCCCCGGCCGCCCAATACGTGTGCGCAACGCCGGAAATGCCGACATACCAAACGACGTTCGGCCAGGCCCACCACAGGCCGAGTCCTACGGCCCAGGATCCGGCGACGGTCGCGGCGATCCAGCGCCAGCCGTAAAGCTGCCTGCCGGTGAGTATCCACAATAAAACGAGGCCCGCCATGTCCAGCCCCACGTGCATCCAGCCCAGGTGCACGAAGTTGCCGGTGAACAAACGCCACCATTCGCCTGCGGCAACCAGCACGCGGTCGTAGCGCAAAGCAAGGCGCAGCGGTTCGCCACCGAAGGCGAGCCCGATGCAGATGGCCGCGACCAGCCACAGGGGCCAAGCACGGCGCAGGGGCGGCAGCAGCGCTTTTGCGCGCATCATGGGGAACCCGCGCGGAAGAACCTCGCCCCGCTCCCGCGGTCACAAACCGTACCGCCCTCGCAAGTGCTCTTATAAGGCATTAAACTTGTGTCCCGACACACTCTTTCACCGAGAGGTTTGAACCGCATGCAGATCCCGTCTCGCCGCAACGGCGGCTTTACGTTGATTGAGGTCATGATCGTAGTGGTTATCCTCGCGATCCTGGCCGCCATCGTGGTCCCGAAGGTCATGAGCGCGCCGGAACGCGCCCGCATCACCCGGGCAAAATCCGATATTCAGGCCATTTCCTCGGCACTGAACCTCTACAAACTCGACAACTATACCTACCCGACCACTCAACAAGGCCTGAAGGCCCTGGTGGAGAAGCCGGATACGCCGCCGATTCCGCCCGACTGGCACCAGTACCTCTCGAAGGTGCCGAAAGATCCCTGGGAGCAGCCCTACAAGTATCTCTTCCCCGGCACCCACAACGAACCCTTCGATGTCTGGACCGACGGCCCGCCGGGTGCGAGCGAAAACGGCGATCAATCCAAGACGATCGGCAACTGGGAGAACGATAACAGTAGCAGCAACGGAGGCAGCGGCGGGAATGGTTGAACGCAATCCCGCGCGCGCATCCGGCTTCACGCTGATCGAAATACTGGCGGTCGTGGTGATCGTTGGCATCGTGACGGCGATCGCGGTGGTTTCGCTCAAGGCGCTGGGTGGGCGCTCCGACCAGGCGCAGGCGGCCGAACGCCTGGCGGGTCTGGTTCAGCTTGCGAGCGAAAACGCGCGCATGGAAAACATTCAGTATGGTCTCAAAATAAAGCCACATCATTATGAATTTGTTATATATAACGACCACGGCCAATGGCTGCCCATCACCAAGGATCCCGTGCTCGGTGGACACGACGTGCCGAAAGGCATGAAACTCGAGGTGACCACCGAAGGAGAAATCAAGATTCCGCTCGTCGCGACGGCAGCGAGCGCCGCCAGCGCTGATTCGAGCGCGACCGCGAGCGCCGGAAGCATGGATAACGCACCGGCATCGAGTACGGCGCTCACGCCGCAAATCGCAATCCTTTCCACCGGGGAAATCACGCCCTTCACTCTGCGTCTGTCGGCCCCGGACGGCAATACCTACATACTTCGCGGCACCGCCAACGGCCAGATCCATGTGGTCCCCCCCGCCAGCGCCAATGGTCCCGCGACACTCAATTATTAGAAACCCTTTGAAACGATCCATCCCGCCCCGCGGCTTCACGCTGATCGAGGTGCTGGTAGCGCTCGCAGTGATCGCGATCGGTCTGCTCGCGGTGCTCGCGGTGGCCTCCCAGGGCACACGCGTTTCCAGCGAACTTCAGCAGCGCAACTTCGCCAACTGGGTGGCGCAGAACGAAATTGCGCGCTTGCACCTCAATCCCAAGTGGCCGGATCTCGGCGACTCCAACGATGACGTCGAGATGGCCACCCAGAAGTGGCACTGGGAAGCGACGGTGGAGAAAACCCAGGACCCGGATCTACGGCGGGTAACAATCGTGGTCTCTCTGGCCTCGGATCCGGACCAGCCGGTGACGAAGATGATCGCCTTTATCGGCCGGCCACCGCCCGAACCGGTGGCGCTGCCGACGGCAAGCCCTGCCGGCGCTTCCGGCGCCGCACCGCAGGGCACGCCGCCATGAAGCGCTCCGCGCAAAGCGGCTTCACGCTGATCGAGATTCTGGTTGCGCTCGTCGTTCTCGCGATCCTCTCGATCGCGGCCTACGGCGGTCTCAATTCCCTGATCAAGACGCGCGAAATCACCAAAGCCAACGATCGCGGCTTTCATCAGCTTCAGTTGGCGATGGCCACCATCAGCCGCGACCTCCAGCAAGCCACCATGCGCCCGATCCGTCTCGCCTCGGGCCAAATCGAACCGGCCATGACGGGCGGTACGAATGACATCCCCGCGCTGACCTTCACCCGCGCCGGCTGGCCGAATCCGCTGCTTCAACCGCGCAGCAGCCTGCAGCGCATCGCCTACACGGTGGACAACGGCAATCTGATACGCCTGATTTTTCCGGTGCTGGATCGTGTCTCGCCGCCCGAGCCGGCGCGCCAGGTGCTCCTGTCAAACGTGCGCTCCATCGGCTTTGCGTTCATGGGCGAAAACGGCAAACCGGATGACAACTGGCCGCCTTTGAACGCCGAACCCGGCAGTTATGACCGGCGCCTGCCGATCGCCATTGAGATCACGCTCGACACCAAACACTGGGGCGTACTCCAGCGCCTGATCACGATCGCGCCATGAAGCCAACACGGAGCTCAACGTGCCGAAAACAGCGTGGCGTCGCGCTGCTGATCGCGCTGCTGATTCTTGCCCTCGGTGCAAGCATAGCGAGCGCCATGCTGTGGGAGCGCAATCTCGCTACCAGCCGCAGCGCCCTGCTGCTTACCCAGAGCGAGGCCTGGCAATATGATCTCGGCGCCGAGGCCTGGGCGCAACAGATCCTGCGTCGCGATGCGGACAAGAACGACACGCTGAACTCCACTTGGGCGCGTCAATTGCCACCGCTGCCGATTCAGGGCGGCGCACTCACGGGCGGCATCCAGGATCTGGAGGCGCGATTCAACCTGAACGACCTGATCGGCACAGACGGCAAGCTGAATCAGGAAGCGTTCGCTTCCCTGCAGCGCCTGCTCGAAGCGCTCGAAATCCCGCCGGAAATCGCCAACGCCATCGCGGACTGGGAGGATAAGGATGACAACGTGCGCAGTCCCGGCGGCGCGGAATCCGGCTATTACGCCTCGCTTGATCCGCTCTATGCGCCCGCCAATGGCCCCTTTTCTTCCGTCACCTCGCTGCGGCTGGTCAAGGGCGTCACCCCCGAGATCTACGCGCTGCTCGCGTCCTATGTCTGCGCCCTGCCCGTCGCAACGCCGGTCAATGTCAATACCGCGAGCGCGCCGGTACTGGCCGCAATCACACCCAACCTTACCCTGGCGCAGGCGCAGCAATTGGTCACCAGGCGCGGTACAAGCGGTTACAACAGCGTGTCGGATTACGAGCAGGCCGCGCAACGTAAGCTAAAATTTCCCGTCACGCTGAAGTCGTCGTTTTTCCTGCTCTCCGTCACCACCAGTATTGGCAATACCCGGCTCAGCCTGTACAGTGTCATCTATCGCAACCCACAGGGCCTGACCCGGCCCATCGCACGCAGCTTCACGCCCATCTGATATGAAACGATTGATCTTCACCTGGTCTCCCGAAAGCGCCGTCTGCGACTGGCTGCTGCTCGATGCCAACGGCAATCGGGAAGGTGCTGCACGGCGCGGAGCCGATCTCGCCACGCTGCGTGAAGCCGCAATCGGCTGTGAACTCATCTGGCTCGCGCCCGGTGCGGAACTGCTTGCCGTCACCGCGAAGCTGCCCGTCAAGGGACGGGAAAAACTCGCGCGCGCCCTGCCCTATGCGCTGGAAGAGCAGTTCGCCGAAGAACCCGGCAGCCTCTTCTTCGCGCTGCCCGCGGAAACGACGGGCGTGGCCACCCAGGCAATCGCGGTGGACATCGCATGGCTGCGCGCCGCGCTCGACAGACTTGCCGCCGATGGGCTTTACCCCGCGCGCATCCTGCCCGACTACCTTGCGCTGCCGTGGACACCGGGCAGCTGGAGCGTGCTTGCCGATGCCGGCATGCTGTACGTGCGCACCGATATTGCCAACGGCTTCACACTCGAAGCCGATAGCGGCTGGGCCATCCTTGCGCGGCGCCTCGCCGGTCTGGCCGAGGCAGAACGTCCCGAAACCCTGCGCTACATCCCCGGGCGCGAACCCCATGGTCCGCGGCCCGAGATCGAAATTCTGCAAGCGGACGCGGAACCTGCGAATGACGGCCTGCTCGGCATCGTGCCGGAGGGCTTCGCCCGCATCGCACCGATGAACCTGCTGCAAGGTCCCTTCAAACCCGGCAGCGAATGGCAAAAGATCCTGCGTCCCTGGCGGCCCGCGGCGGCGGCGCTGGCCGCAGTCGTTGTACTTGCATTGATCGGTTTCGCTACAAGCTGGGTGCAGAACTCGCAGGCCGACAAGAAACTGGATCAACTGGTGCAGCAACGCTATCATCAACTGCTTCCGGGCCAACCCTGGTTCGGCAACGCCACGGCACGGCGCCAGGTGGCACAACGTCTGCGCCAAAATGCCGGTGGCAACGGCGACGATCTGCTCTCCATGCTTGCGGCACTGGCCGCCGCGGATACGGGGACCGTGACCATCGAATCGCTGACTTATCAGGCCGGCGCATTGCAAGTCCGGCTGCATGCGCCGGACGTGGCGAGCCTCGAAGCCCTGCGCGCGGCGATCGCAAACCACAGCGGCTTGCCCGTGAGCATCCATTCCGCCAACCAGACCAACTCCGGCGTCGAAGGCGGACTCATCATCGGCGCGGGCGCTACCTCGTGAGACTGCCCGCACCGATCGCTGCCTGGTACGCCGGACTCGCGGTACGGGAACGGCGTCTCGTCGCCATCGGCGTCGCACTGGTGGTATTGCTGATCGTCTATCTTGCGGCAATCCAGCCGCTCATTGCGGCGCACGATCGCCTCGCGTACAAATTGAATTCGGACCGCTCACTGCTCGTGTACCTGAACCAGGCCGCCGGACGCCTGGGAAATACAGCCTCGGCAGGCAATCAGGCTGCCACGGGCAATCCCTCGGTCTCGGTATTCAGCATCGTCTCGACGGCCGCGCAGGAACCCGCGATCAAGAACGCCGTGCAGCGTCTTGAACAGGCCGACAACGGCGGCGTTCGCCTCACCCTTTCCTCCGCTTCCTTCGACGCTCTCGTGCCGTGGCTGGAAAGTCTTGCGCAACAGGAAGGCATCGTGATCGAGAGTGCCAACATCCAGGGCGCCCAGGAACCGGGCACCGTGAACGCCACTCTGACTCTCAATCGCCGGACATGATCGCCAAAACCGCCATAGCAATTTTTGTTTTATTAGTCAGTTACGTTGGCTTTTTAGCAGCTAATGCACCGGCCGCCTGGGTCATCGCCCAGGCCCAACCGCAACTGAAGGCCGCCAAGGCGACGCTGAGCGACATCCACGGCAGCGCCTGGAGTGGCAGCGCCGAACTCGGCCTGCAGGACGAGAACCTCGGGCGGCTGCACTGGCACGCCAGTTTCTGGCCGCTGGTGACCGGGCATCTGAACGCCGACGTATCCGTCCAGGGCTCCGAATTCAAGCTGAGCAGCCACCTTGCCGGCGCCGGCCAAACCCTGCAATTGAGCCACCTCAAGGGCGAGGCGGATCTGCCCGTACTCGCCCGTCTCGCCGGACTGCCCGGCGGACTCAGCGGCACGCTTACCGCCGATCTCGACAAGATCGCATTCAAACAGCAGGTACTGCAATCCGCACAGGGCACTCTTGTGGCGCACGGCGTCAGCGTACCGGATCTCGGCGTAAACCTCGGCACGCTGACTCTCAACCTGCACGACACCGCAAGTGGCGTGGAAGGTGAACTCGGCAACAGTGGCGGCGATCTCGAACTCACCGGTACTTTAATGCTGACTCGCGCCGGCGCCTACGTACTGCGTTCCACGCTGAAACCGCGTGGAAACGGCACCAAGGCGAACCAGATGCGCGACGGTCTCGCCGCCGTTCTTGGCGCACCCGATGCAAGCGGGCACTACCACTACAACGCCACCGGCCAACTCAACCTCAACGCCCACTGAACCATCGGTTCAACGGGAATCAAGGTACGGTGAGATTTTTTGAAATACTCGGCTTTGTGATTTGGTGGGCCGTGAAGGAATCGAACCTTCAACCTTGGGATTAAGAGTCCCCTGCTCTGCCAATTGAGCTAACGGCCCAGCCGATTTTTCCGGCAGGACGCAATAGGTGCGTCCCGCCTGCAATGGTGGGGTGGACGATGGGACTCGAACCCACGACCACCGAGGCCACAACCCGGGGCTCTACCAAACTGAGCTACGTCCACCATCGTCCGCCGCGCCGCCGAGCGACGCAGGCTGCATAGTATAACGAACCTCCGGCTTTACGCCTATTTTGGCGCGCCCGGCAGGACTCGAACCTGCTACCTGCGGCTTAGAAGGCCGCTGCTCTATCCGGATGAGCTACGGGCGCATTTGAGCATTCGTATCTTACTGTAGGAGAGGCGGTCCCTGCCGCGATAAGGCCTTGCCAAATCCCGGCGCCGCATCGCGGCCGGGACGGCCGCTCCTACAAGGAAAACTCGGGACTTTTACGCCTTCAGGCGGTGGCTTTGAGGCCGGGACCCCAGGCGATTTCGCGGATGCGGTTGATCTCGTCGCGCAGCTTCGCAGCCTGCTCGAACTCGAGATTTCTCGCGTGACGGTACATGTCCTTTTCCAGTCCGGCGAGCATCCGTTCGCGTTCGGCATCGGACATGCTCCGGTATTTGGTGCGCTCCTCGGCCGCACGCGACAGCGCGCTTGCCTTGGTGCCGTGTTCGCCGTAGGCGACTTCCATGACGTCCAGCACCGCCTTGCGGATGCCCTGCGGCGTGATGCCGTGTTCGAGGTTGTACGCTTGCTGCCGGCTGCGTCTGCGCGCAGTTTCGTCGAGTGCGCGACGCATGGAATTGGTGATCTTGTCGGCGTAGAGAATCGCGTGGCCGTTCAGGTTGCGCGCGGCGCGTCCGATGGTCTGGATGAGCGAACCCTCCGAGCGCAGGAAGCCTTCCTTGTCGGCATCGAGGATGGCTACCAGCGACACCTCGGGCAGATCCAGCCCTTCGCGCAGCAGGTTGATGCCGACCAGGCAATCGAATTTTCCGAGCCGCAGCATGCGGATGAGTTCGGAACGCTCGACCGTGTCTATGTCGGAATGCAGGTAGCGGGCGTTGACGCCGTGCTCGCCCAGGTATTCGGTGAGGTCTTCGGCCATGCGCTTGGTGAGCGTCGTCACCAGCGTACGTTCGCCGACCGCGGTGCGCGCTTTCACCGCGGACAGAAGATCGTCCACCTGGCTCGCCACCGGACGGATTTCCGTCTCGGGATCCACCAGCCCCGTCGGGCGCACCAGTTGTTCCACGACCTGCCCCGCCTGTTCCAGTTCGTAGGGTCGCGGCGTGGCCGATATGTAGATCGTCTGCGGCGCGATGCGCTCGAACTCCTCGAAACTGAGCGGGCGGTTGTCCAGCGCCGAAGGCATGCGGAAACCATATTCCACGAGCGTTTCCTTGCGCGAGCGGTCGCCGCGGTACATGCCATTCAACTGCGGCACCGTGACGTGGCTTTCGTCTATGAACAGCAGCGCGTCTTCGGGCAGGTAATCGAACAGACAGGGCGGCGGTTCGCCGGCCACGCGCCCCGAGAGATGACGGGAATAATTCTCGATGCCCGAGCAGTAGCCGAGTTCGAGAATCATTTCGATATCGAAGCGCGTGCGCTGTTCGAGACGCTGCGCCTCGACGAGTTTCCCGGCCTCGCGCAGTTCCGGCAGACGTTCGGAGAGTTCGGCGCGAATCTTGTCCACGGCATCGAGCAGCTTCTCGCGCGGCGTGACGTAGTGTGTGCGCGGATAGACGGTGAGACGCGGCACGCGGCGGGTGACTTCGCCGGTCAAAGGATCGAAGTACGACAGAGCTTCGATGACGTCGTCGTCCAATTCGATGCGCACCGCGTCGCGTTCGCTCTCCGCCGGGAATATGTCTATCACTTCGCCGCGCACGCGCCAGGTGCCGGCGCGAAAATCCGTTTCGTTGCGCTTGTATTGCAGCTCGGCCAGGCGACGCAGGATTTCGCGCTGGTCCATGCGGTCGCCGCGATCCAGATGCAGCACCATGCTGAGGTAGAGCTTCGGATCGCCGAGGCCGTAAATTGCGGAAACCGTGGCCACGACGATGGTGTCGCGCCGCTCGATGATCGCCTTGGTGGCCGAGAGCCGCATCTGCTCGATATGATCGTTGATCGAGGCGTCCTTCTCGATATAGGTATCGGATGCCGGCACGTAGGCTTCGGGCTGATAGTAGTCGTAGTAGGAAACAAAATACTCGACGGCGTTGTCGGGGAAAAAACTCGCGCAGTTCGCCGTAAAGCTGCGCCGCCAGCGTCTTGTTCGGCGCAAGCACGAGCGCCGGGCGCCCTTCCCGCGCGATGACATTGGCGACGGTAAAGGTCTTGCCAGAACCGGTTACGCCGAGCAACACCTGCCGCGCAAGACCCGCTTCGAGACCGCGCGTGAGTCCCGCGATCGCTTCGGGCTGATCGCCGGCGGGTTTGTAGTCGGACCGCAATTCGAAGACCTGCGCCATGGAACGGACGGTAAAAGTTTGCGAACTTGTCATTATAGGGAATCCTCGATCTGCGCCCTGCTTCGCTACAATAGACGACGTTCTCCCTCACACAAGACAACCATGAAGTCCACACCCGCCGGGCGGCTTGCGGCCATCCCGCCCTCGCCCACGCTAGCAATCAGCGCACGCGCCAAGGAACTCGCCGCAGCCGGGCGCGACGTGCTCAATCTCTCCGTAGGCGAACCCGATTTCACGACGCCCGAATTCATCTGCGAGGCCGCCACGGCGGCGCTTGCCGCCGGCGAGACGCATTACACGCCGGTTGACGGCACGCCGGCACTCAAGCGCGCGATAGTCGCAAAGTTCGCGGGCGAGAACGGACTCGACTATGCACCCGCGGAAATCATCGCGACCTGCGGCGCCAAGCACGCGCTCTACAGCGCCTGCCTGGCATTGCTCGATCCGGGCGACGAAGTCCTGATGCCGGCGCCCTACTGGGTTTCCTACACGGCGATCGCCCAACTCGCCGAGGCCAGGCCGCGGGCACTGCCCTGCACGGTCGAAAGCGGCTTCAAGCTCGCCCCCGAACAACTGGAGAAGGCAATCGGTCCAGGGACCCGGCTGCTCATCCTGAACAGTCCGAACAACCCGACGGGCGCCGTCTATACACGCGCTGAACTTGCGGCGCTCGCCGACGTGCTCGCGGCGCACGAGGACGTCTTCGTCATAACCGACGACATCTATGAACACCTGCTTTATGGCGAAGTGGAATTCGCAAATATCGTCATGGCCGCGCCCGCGCTGCGCAATCGCTGCCTGGTGGTGAACGGTGTCTCCAAGGCCTACGCCATGACCGGCTGGCGCCTCGGCTACGCGGCGGGACCCACCTGGTTGATCGGCGCCATGAAGAAACTGCAATCGCAGAGCACTTCCAACCCGGCCAGCGTCTCGCAGGCCGCCGCCGTCGCCGCGCTCACGAGCGATCAAAGCTGCGTGGCGAAGATGCGCGATGTCTTCCGTACGCGCCGCGATCGTTTCGTCGCCGCCCTGAATGAAGTTCGCGGCCTGCACTGCGAACTGCCGCCGGGTGCCTTCTACGCCTTCTGCGATTGCCGCGAGGCGATCGCAGCGCGTGGACTGGCCGACGATGTCGCCTTCGCCGAATGGCTGCTTGAAGGTCCGGAACTTGCCGCGGTGCCGGGAAGCGCCTTCGGCATGCCGGGTTTCGGTACGTTTTTCCTATGCCACCGACCAGGCCACGCTGGATGTGGCGGCCGAGCGCCTGCGTCGGGCCTTGGGGTAAAGCGGCATGGCCAAAAGGCGCGAACCGCTTCCGCTTCCGGAAACGCTGCTCAGCATCGTCGAGGAACGCGACGTGAGCACCCAGCACGATTTACTCGCGGCGCTGCGCAAGGCCGGACACGACGTCAGTCAACCCACGCTGTCGCGCCATCTCAACCGGCTGCACATCGTCAAACGACGCGGACGTTATACGCTCGCAGACGAGAGTCTGTTTCGTCCTCCGCCCTTTTCACTGCGCCTGGCGCCGCCGAACCTGATTGTATTGAAGACGCTGCCGGCGCGCGCGCAATTACTTGCCGCGTTGCTCGATCAGGCGGGATCGCCCGCCATCGCGGGTACGACGGCCGGCGACGATACCGTCTTCGTCGCCGTGGCCGCAGGCCACGATCTCGAATCGGCAAGCACAGCGGTCACCCGCGCATTGGAGCGCAGCGATTCGGCGTAATCGGCGTCAAGCTGTCGTCACCGATCAGTCGGAATTTCCCTTGCGCAATTGGCGTGTCATCACCAAGCGCTGGATTTCGTTCGTGCCTTCGTAAATCTGCATGACCTTGGCGTCACGCATGAGCTTTTCCGCCGGATATTCCTTGCTGTAGCCGTAGCCGCCCAGCACCTGCGCGGCCTCGGTTGCCGCCCACATCGCAGTATCCGAACCGAAGGTTTTGGCATAGGAAGAATGCAGGGTATTGTTCTTGTCGTGATCCTTGCGCCAGGCCGCCTGGCGCGTGAGCAGCCGCGCAGCCTCGGTACGCATGCCCATCTCGGCGATCTTGAAGCCGACCGCCTGCAGCTCGATGATCGGCCTGCCGAAGGCCTGGCGTTCTGTGGCATAGGCGACGGATTCGTCCAGCGCCCGCTGCGCGAGTCCCGTCGCCATTGCGCCCACCATCGGACGTGAACGGTCGAAAACCCGCATTGCGATCTTGAAGCCTTCGTTTTCCACGCCGAGACGCTGACTATCCGGCACCACGACGTCTTCCATAAACAGCTCGCAGGCGGGCGAAGCCTTCTGACCCATTTTTGCGAGCGGTTTGCCGACGGCAAGTCCGTCGGTGTCGCGATCAACCAGAAAGGCGGTTATGCCGCGCGCGCGTTCCTCGGGTTCAGTCTTGGCAAAAACGACGAAGAAATCGGCCACGCTGGCATTGCTTATCCAGATTTTCTGCCCGCTGATTGCCCATTCCTTGCCCTTTCTCACGGCCCGTGTCTTGATCGCCGCTGCATCCGATCCCGCGTGCGGTTCGGTGAGCGCGTAGGCGCCGAAACCTTCGGCGAGCATCCCGAAATACTTCTTGCGTTGCGCCTCGTTGGCGGCGATGTTGATCGGATCCGCCGCCAGGTTGTTGAGCAGAATCGCGAGCGCGATCCCGGTACAACCCCAGCCGAGCTGCTCGGCGACGAGGATCAGATCAAGCACCGAACCGCCGGTGCCGCCGAATTCATCGGGCACGCTGACGTTCATCAATCCGAGTTCCCGCGCCTGGGCGACGATATCGGTGGGAAACTCGGCCTTGGTATCGAATTCGGCCGCACTCGGAGCAATGACCTCGTGCGCGAACTTGTGCGCCAACTCATGGATCATTCCCTGTTCTTCATTTAAGGCAAAATCCACCCTCACTCCCTGTTTGAATCATTGGAGGCCACATTTTAATGGCAACAGGCCTCAGCCGTCGGTCATGCGGCCGTGGCAGTCGCCATAACGAAGACCGCTGCCACAGGGACAAGGGTCGTTGGTGGTAAAGCGCCGATGCAGATCGCGCCGTCTGGGTATCCTCTCCGGGAATGATCGGTCCGAGCCGCTCACGGCCGTCGAAACGACAGTCGGCGAACTCTCCATCGCGGCGCACATAGTGCATGAAAAGCTGGACCCAGAAGCGGCCTTCGAAGCGCTCGCGCCAATGCGGAAGCAGTGCGCCGCGATAAACCAGCGCGTCGCCGGGCGGCAAGGTAATCGCGCGCGCTTCGCCCCGCGTTTCCACCCAGATCGGCCATGCGGCGGACGCATCGCCGCCCAGCGTAAGCGTCACGCTGATCTCGCAGGAGGGTTGATCAGTATGCTTGGGCAGGGCCGAACCTTCGCAATAGATGCGCAGGTACGAATAGGCGGGAAACAGGAGAAGGCCGGTCGCCTCTTCGATTGCCGGGCGGGATTGCGCTAGCAGTACTTCACCCATGCTGTCGGCGTAACGCCCCCAGGCATTGAGCGCCGCTTCCGGCGTGTAGTAATCCGGCAGATCGCGATTGGCCACGGCATAGGCGGTACACAACCGGGTGGTCGCCAGCGGCAGCAATTCGCGCACGAAACCGTAGCCGGTTTCCGCAAAGGTCGGTATGTCGTTCACGGGCTTTGCTCCTCTTCGCCTTGTGCGACGGGACGCGCGGGATCGCGAATCCATTCGCTCCAGGAACCGGCGTAGAGACGCGAACCCGGCAGACCGGCATGTTCCATCGCCAGCAGATTATGGCAGGCCGTGACGCCCGAACCGCAATAGTGCACCACCCGCGCGGGATCGTCGGCGACGAGCGCGGCAAAGCGTTCGCGCAAAGCCTTCGTGTCAAGGAAACGGCCCTGCGCGTCGAGATTCCCGGCATAGGGACGATTGTGTGCGCCGGGAATATGCCCGGCGACCGGGTCCAGCGGCTCGGTTTCGCCGCGATAACGCGGCGCGGCGCGGGCATCGACGAGCACGCCAGGTGCTTCTGCGCGCACGATTGCGAGCGTCTCTTCCGCCCGCAGGAATTTCGCCAACGGTTTGGCGGCCCGGAAATCCGCGGCTTCAGGCGCAGGCGTTTCGCCGCTTTCGATTTCTCCGCCGCTCTCCCGCCACGCGGAAAGGCCGCCGTCGAGCACCGCGACGGCCTCATGCCCCAGCCAGCGCATGATCCACCACAGGCGTGCTGCAAAGGCGCCACCGGCATCGTCGCAGGCCACGACCTGAGTCGCCGCGTTCACGCCTTCGGAAGCGAACCAATCCGCCAGCGCCTCTCGTTCGGGTAAGGGATGTCGGCCGGTCGTCGCGCCGGGCGCTGCGGCCAGCACCCGATCCAGATCGGCGTGTCGGGCACCGGGAATATGTCCCGCAAGCCAGGCCTTGCGACCAGCCGCCGGATCGGCAGGCGAACAGCGGCAATCGAAAACGCGCCAATCCGGCTTGCCAAGATTCCGGCGCAGGATTTCGGCTTCGATCAAGGTCTTGTACATTGATGTTTACACAAATTCCCGGGGCTCATTCCCTATACTGTGCCCTTCTCCGTGCATCAAAGCAAACTCAGGAGTCTCCCACATGGAAACGCTCGCAGGCAAGACCCTGTTCATCACGGGCGCGAGCCGCGGCATCGGCGCGGCAATCGCCGTGCGCGCCGCCCGTGACGGCGCCAATATCGCGATCGCCGCCAAGACCGACCGGCCGCACCCAAAGTTGCCGGGGACTATTCACACAACGGCGCAAGCCGTTGAAAAGGCAGGGGGGAAAGCCCTGGCCCTGGCCCTGGACATTCGCGATGCCGAGGCCGTCGCCGCAGCCGTCGAACAGACGGCCGCCACCTTCGGCGGCATAGACATCCTCGTCAACAATGCGAGCGCGATCTGGCTGGCCGGCACTGCCGACATACCCATCAAACGGTTCGACCTGATGTTCGGGGTCAACCTGCGCGGCACCTTTGTCTGCTCCCAGGCCTGTCTGCCCTGGCTGCGCAAGGCCGGCAATCCGCACATCCTCAACCTCTCCCCGCCGCCGAATCTCGATCCGCGCTGGTTTCGCGATCATGTCGCCTATACCATCAGCAAGTACGGCATGAGTCTGTGCGCGCTGGGCATGGCGGAGGAATTCAGGGGCGACGGCATCGCCGTCAACACGCTGTGGCCACGCACCGTGATTGCAACCGCCGCGCTTGCCATGCTCGGCGGTCTGGTCAAACCGGAACAGTGCCGCAAGCCGGAGATCGTCGCCGACGCGGCGCAGGCGATTCTTGTGCGTCCCGCGCGCGCATGCACCGGCCGGCATTTCATTGACGAGGAAGCGCTCGCCGAGGCGGGCATCACGAATCTGGACGATTACGCAGTGGCTCCCGGCACGCCGCTTGCGACCGATCTTTTTCTGGATTGATGATCGGTGGAAAACGGAAAGAACAAATCCTTCGCCGGCCTATTCGGGACGCTCGCCTTGTTCGCCGTCGCCGGTTTCGTTCGGCGGCTTGTCGGTTTCGGGCGGAGGCGGCGAATCCTGCTTCTTGACCGCTGCGCCGCTGCGCCGACGCGGCGTTGTCTTGCGCGGAGTCGCCTTGCGTTTGCGCCGGGCGGACGTCGCCCGGCGGACGGATCGCGTTGGCTCTTGCGCCGTCGTCCCGTTTTCCTCGACGGCAAAGATCATCGGTGTTTCCGGCTCGTCCCGGTCGGACGTATCCGCATGCGGACGGGTGCCGAAAGGGAACGGTTTCTGTTCGGTGTTGTAGGTCAGGTAGTCCATGATCGCCACGCCGAAGCGCGACAAATCCCGGCCCAGAGCACGCAATTGGGAATTGTTCTCCCCGCTCGCCAGCACGCTGAAAAACTGAAACAGGGCGATGCAGGCGATCATGAAGCCGACGCAGGCGAGCAGCGGCGCGAAAAGCAGCATGAAACCGAAGCGCCGCCAGCTTGCGCCGGCCAGCACATGGTCCGTCCAACCCGTCGCTTCGCTCATGCCGTAAACACCCCGAATCCCTTTCAATCAGCTTAGCAGATGATGGACGCACGCACGGCACCGGCGCTCATTGACATAGGCGCCAATCTCACCCACGACAGTTTCGACGCCGATCGCGAGGAAGTCATCGCCCGCGCGCGCGCCGCCGGCATCGCCCGCATGATCGTGACCGGTGCCGATCCCGTCCACAGCCGGGCCGCCTCGGCGCTGGCGGAAAAGCATCCCGGCCTGCTCTACGCCACCGCGGGCGTGCATCCCCACCATGCAGCTGGGTTCACGCCCGACACCGAGGACGAACTTTCCCGGTTGCTGGCCCGGCCCGAGGTCGTCGCCGCGGGCGAATGCGGCCTCGATTACTTCCGGGACTTTTCGCCACGTCCCGCCCAGCGCGAAGCCTTCGTCGCACAGATTGCGCTCGCGATAGAGCATGGCAAACCGTTGTTCCTGCACCAGCGCGACGCGCACGAAGACTTTCTGGCCGTGCTGGACGATTTCGCGGACGAACTGCCGCCGGCGGTAGTCCATTGCTTTACCGATACCGCTACCGAACTCGACGCCTATCTCGCGCGGGGGTTCCACGTCGGCATTACCGGCTGGATCTGCGACGAACGTCGTGGCCATCATCTGCTCGATCTCGTGGCGCACATCCCGGCGGGCCGTCTCATGCTGGAAACCGACGCGCCCTATCTCCTGCCACGCGATATCGAACCGCGACCGGCAACGCGGCGCAACGAACCGCAATGGCTGACGCACATCGCCGCGACAGTGGCGCACGCCCGCGGCGAAACAGCGGAGGAAACCGCCGCGCATACGACGATGGCGGCCGTCTCGTTCTTCGGTCTCGACAACAGCTGACGTTAGAATAAACAGACCGGCACCCGAACCCGAGGAGAACACGATGGATGCACAAGCGACCGCCCGATTCTGCGACCGGACCTGGGATGAAGAGATCATTCCCCGCTTGAAGGATTACATCAGCATTCCCGCCAAATCGCCGAACTTCGATGACGACTGGGAGGCGAATGGCCACATCGAAAAGGCCGTGAATCTGGCCGCCGACTGGTGCCGCGAGCACGCCTTGCCGGGTATGAAGCTCGAAATCCATCGCCTGCCCGGACGCACGCCGCTGCTCTTCATTGAAATTCCCGGAACCATGCCGCAAACCGGTGAAAAACCTTGCGTTCTTCTTTACGGACACTTGGACAAACAGCCCGAATTCGACGGCTGGCGCGCGGGGCTGGAACCCTGGAAACCGGTCATCCAGGACGGCAGACTTTACGGGCGCGGCGGCGCCGACGACGGCTATGCCGTATTCGGCTCGCTCACCGCCATCCGGGCGCTGCAAGAACAGAACCTGCCGCACGCCCGTTGCGTGATCGTGATCGAGCTGTGCGAGGAAAGTGGCAGCTACGATCTGCCCTATCATTTCGAGGCGCTGGCTGAGCGCATAGGAACGCCGGATCTGGTGGTTTGCCTGGATGCCGAGTGTGGCAATTACGATCAGTTCTGGTGCACCACCTCGCTGCGCGGGAACCTGGTCGGCACGCTCAGCGTGGACATACTCACCGAAGGCGTGCATTCCGGCGGCGCCGGCGGCGTCGTGCCTTCCAGCTTCCGCATCCTGCGCGCGCTGCTCGACCGCGTCGAGGATTCGAGCAACGGCGAAATCAAGCTCGCCGGCCTCAAGGCCGACATACCGAGCGAACGGCTCGATCAGGCGCACTTTGCGGCCAAGGCGCTGGGTGAAACGGTCTGGCGCCGCTTTCCCTTCGTCGAAGGTGCCGGCCCGGACACGCACGACCCCGCCAACCTCGTACTCGCCAACACCTGGCGTCCTTGTCTGGAAGTGGTAGGCGCGGCCGGTCTCCCCGCTCCGGCCTCGGCCGGCAATGTGCTGCGTCCGCGAACGGCGGTCAAGCTTTCCTTCCGTCTGCCGCCCGCTACCGATCCCGAAGCCGCCGCCGTGGAAGTCAAGCGAGTGCTGGAGGCCAACCCACCGGTGGGCGCCAAGGTGACCTTCACCAGCAGTTCAGCGATGGGCGGCTGGAACGCACCGCCGGTCGCCGACTGGCTGGACGAAGCCATGCAGGCGGCGTCGAACCGGCACTTCGGCAAGGACGCGCTCTACATGGGCACCGGCGGCAGCATTCCCTTCATGGGCATGCTGGGCGAACAGTTTCCCGAAGCCCAGTTTCTGGTGACCGGTCTGCTCGGTCCCGGCGCCAATGCGCACGGGCCAAACGAGTTCCTGCACATCGCCACGGGTAAACGTCTGACCGCCTGTGTCGCCGACGTGCTGGAAGCGCACGCCAAGCGCTGATCCACTCCGCAAGCACAGCTGGAACTGCTGCTCCTGCCATCTGCCAACTTGTTCGTGCTCAGACCGCCGAATCGGGACGGGATGCGCTTAGCAGACGCTGCCAGGCCTGTGCATAATCCGGACGCATCGCCGAACCCGGACCGAGCGGACTCAGACGCTCGGACAATTCGCCCAGCGAGACCACGGCCCGCGGATGTGAACGGGCCAGGCTGAGTCCGTCGTGCATTACCAGAAAGCCTGCGATGGGCACGGCCCCCACGATCAGGCGCACGGCCGCCTGCTTGCGTTCCAGTTCCGGCAACGGACTCGGAAATACGAAGCGCCGTCTGCTCACGAGGGTCCATTCCGGCAGCACATCGCTCGCGATCAACTGCCCCTCTCCCTCCAGGATTTCCAGCACGTAAAGCCCTTCGGGGCGCAGTAGCGCCCACGACACATGCACCCAGCCGTCCAGTCCGTCGGGAAGCACCAGATCGTCGCGGTGCGCCACCGCCACCCGATGCAGGCAGCGGTGAAGACGCCAGCGCCAGAGTCTGCGTTTAAGCGATTTCATAAACCGGGCCTGCGCCCGCCGAGCACATGGGCAAAAGCTACCCAGTCGCCGATCAGACTGTAGAAGGGATGCTTGAAAGTCGCCGGACGATTATGCTCGAAGAAGAAGTGTCCGATCCAGGCAAGTCCGTAAGCGACCACCAAAGCGCCGATCAGCAGCCACCAGAACTGCGTCGCGATCGCCGCCGTCACCAGCGCGATGACGATGATGTTGCCCGAATAGTGCAACGCCCGGTTGACCGGATGATGGTGTTGGGAGAGATAAAACGGGTAAAACTCCCGAAAACTGGCAAAACGCGGCTCGTTCATGGCGACATGATGGACGGTGACTCGATCAGTATAAGCCGCGGCGGCGACAGAGCCATGCAGACCCATTACCAATCCCTATTCAATTGCCGGTTTTTTCGCATTCATCCGCAAACCAGCGCTTGCGCAATCGGAGAGATACGTTCACCAGGGCGATCAGCACCGGCACTTCCACCAGCGGTCCGACCACCGTCGCAAACGCCACCTGGGAATGAATCCCGAAGACTGCGATGGCGACGGCGATAGCCAATTCGAAGTTGTTGCCGGACGCGGTAAAGGCGATCGTGGCGCTGCGTTCATAATCGGCGCCGGCACGCCGGGCAAGCCAGAAACTTGCAAAAAACATCAGCACGAAATACAGCGCCAGCGGAACAGCGATTCGCAGCACATCCAGCGGTATATCCATAATCTTGCCGCCCTGAAGACTGAACATGACGATGATCGTGAACAGCAGAGCCGCCAGCGCCAGCGGCGCGATGCGCGGCACGTAAACGCCTTCGTACCAGCTTTTGCCCTTGAGCCGGATCAAACCGCGGCGGCCAAGGAATCCCGCGAGGAACGGAATGCCGAGATAGATCAACACGCTTTTCACCACCTGCCATACGCCGACATGTATGGATTGGCCGGCGAGCCCGAGCCATTGCGGCACGACGGTGATGAACAGCCAGGCATAGAATCCGTAGGCAGCGATCTGGAACAGGCTGTTCAGCGCCACCAGGCCGGCGGCGTATTCGTTGCTCCCGCGTGCAAGCTGATTCCACACCAGCACCATTGCGATGCAGCGTGCGATCCCGACGAGGATCAGGCCGGTCATGTAGGCCGGGTAGCCGTGCAAAAAGATTGCGGCGAGCGCAAACATCAGCAGCGGTCCGACGATCCAGTTCAGCGCCAGCGAGAGACCGAGAACCCTGCCGTCCCGGAATACCCGTCCGAGCAGTTCGTAGCGGACGCGTGCAAGCGGCGGGTACATCATCACGATCAGGCCGACGGCGATCGGCAGATTGGTCGCGCCGAACTTCAGGTGATCAATCGCGCCCGCCGCGCCCGGCATGAAGCGGCCGATCAGGACGCCCACCAGCATGGCGAGGAATATCCATAGCGTGAGCCAGCGGTCTAACCAGCCTAACTGACCGCCCGTGTCTCTCATCGCTTCAAATCCGAAATGTCCGGGAGTGTCCGGACAAAATCGCGGATTTCGTCCCGTACGCGGCGGTAGTGTGTCATCGCCTCCTGCTCGTTTCCTGCGCTCCGCGCCAACTCCGGCGGATCCTGAAATCCCCGGTGCAGTTTATGAACCGGCAACGGAAAGATCGGACAGGATTCGGCCGCCCTGTCACAGACCGTCACCACCAGATCGAAAGGCACATCGAGCAACGTATCCACGTGTTTGGAGACTTGAGCACCGATATCTACGCCGGCTTCGTGCATGACCTCCACGGCGCGTGGATCAAGGCCGTGCGGCGCGACACCGGCCGAGAAAGCCTCAATGCTCTCGCCGAGCAGATACCTCGTCCAACCCTCCGCCATCTGGCTGCGGCATGCATTGCCGGTACACAGGAACAGGACGTTATGCTTTTTTTGCACGGCGAGTCAAAGACTTCGTATTGGACGTGCTGGTACCATCCGGCGCGCACGCCGCCGCGCCATCACCGCAGCAGTTTTCGAACAGATAAGCCATAAGCCCGTTCATGGCGGTGTAATCGGCGGAATAGAAGATCATACGGCCCTTGCGTCGGGCGTTGATGAGCCCGGCATGGCGAAGATGTGTCAGATGAAACGACAGCGTCGCGGGGGCGATGCCGAGCGCCTTGACAAGATTGCCCACGCAGGATCCGTCCGGCCCAATCTGCACCAGCAGACGGAAAATGCGCAGCCGCGTGTCCTGCGCCAAGCCGGACAGCATTTCGATAGCGGCATTAGATTTCATAATTCCATTATAATGGAATTAATAATGTTCTCAACTTCTGTCAGCGATGCGCCACAAGACCCTGCTTGCCTGCGATTACTTATAGGACTAAAATAGTCCGGTATCCGAATTGGAGCGGGAATCATGCTGCGGATGAGCAAACTGGCCGATTATGCCGCGCTGATGCTTGCGACCATGGCCGAGCGACCGGAAGAAACTTACACGGCTGCCAGTATCGCGGCGGAAACCGGCGTCAATCTGCCGACAGCGAGCAAACTCCTGAAGATGCTCGGCCGCGCGGGACTGGTGGCTTCCCAGCGCGGTGCCCACGGCGGCTATACCCTGGGACGCGCACCCTCGGCGATCAGCGCTGCCGATGTCATCGAAGCGGTCGAAGGCCCGCTTGCCATGACCGAATGCACACTTGCTTCGGGACTCTGTGACCTGGAACCAACCTGCCAGCTCGGTTCGCAGTGGCAGAGCCTGTCGGCGGCGATCCGCCGCGCGCTTGCCGAAATCACGCTTACCGACCTGATCGGCGATCCGATCGCGCCGGCACTTTCGCTGCGCCGCCGCGCGAAGGTACCCGCCCTGCGCATGGAGCAAACGCATGGCAACGCCTGAATCCGAAGTCGGCGAACTTCTCGAACGCCGCTACCAGCATGGCTTTTATACCGACATCGAATCGGACACGATCCCGCCCGGTCTCGACGAAGACGTCATCCGTCTGATCTCGTCCAAGAAGGGTGAACCGGCGTGGATGTGCGAATGGCGTCTGGAATCCTTCCGCCGCTGGAAGGAAAAGCCGGAACCCAAATGGGCGCATGTGCATTACCCGAAGATTGATTATCAGGCGATCTCCTACTATTCGGCGCCGGGCGCAAAGGGAAAGAACGCCCCGAAGAGTCTCGATGAGGTGGACCCGAAGCTGCTCGAAACCTACGAAAAGCTCGGCATCCCGCTGCACGAACGCGCGGCGCTCGCCGGCGTCGCCGTGGACGCGGTCTTCGACAGTGTTTCGGTGGCGACCACCTTCAAGGGAAAACTGAACGATGCCGGCGTCATCTTCTGTCCCATCTCGGAAGCCATCCGCGAGCATCCGGAACTCGTGCGCGAATATCTCGGCAGCGTCGTGCCGCAAGGCGACAACTTCTTCGCCAGCCTGAACTCCGCCGTGTTCACCGACGGCTCCTTCGTGTACATCCCCAAGGGCGTGCGCTGCCCGATGGAGCTCTCAACCTACTTCCGCATCAACGCCGCGAAGACCGGCCAGTTCGAACGCACGTTGATCATCGCCGACGAAGGCGCCCAGGTGAGCTATCTGGAAGGCTGTACGGCACCGATGCGTGACGAGAACCAGCTGCACGCGGCGGTGGTCGAACTGATCGCACTCGAAGGCGCGGAGATCAAATACTCCACCGTGCAGAACTGGTATCCGGGCGACGAAGAAGGCCGCGGCGGCATCTACAACTTCGTTACCAAGCGCGGCGACTGCCGCGGCGCAAACTCGAAAATCTGCTGGACGCAGATCGAAACGGGATCGGCGATCACCTGGAAATATCCGAGCTGCATCCTGCGCGGCGACAACTCGGTGGGCGAGTTCTACTCGGTTGCGGTCGCAAACAACTATCAGCAGGCCGATACCGGCACCAAGATGACGCACATCGGCAAGAACACCCGCAGTACCATCGTCTCGAAAGGTATTTCGGCCGGCCATGGCCAGAATGCCTACCGCGGGTTGGTGCGCATCGCGGCCGGCGCCGCAAACGCACGCAATCACACCCAGTGCGATTCGTTGCTGATGAGCGATCAATGCGGCGCACACACTTTTCCCTACATCGAAGTTAAAAACCCGACGGCACGCGTCGAGCACGAGGCGACCACCTCGAAGATCGGCGAAGACCAGTTGTTTTATCTGCGCAGCCGCGGGCTGTCGGAAGAAGACGCGGTGAATCTCGTCGTCAACGGCTTCTGCAAAAGCGTCTTCCAGAAGCTGCCCATGGAGTTCGCCGTGGAGGCCGGGAGACTGCTTGCGGTGACGCTGGAAGGCGCAGTCGGATAATGGAGAAAACAATGCTGACCATCGAAAATCTTCAGGCGGGTGTCGGCGAAACGCCCATCCTGCGCGGTGTGGACCTCGCGATTCCCGCCGGCGAAGTGCACGCGATCATGGGCCCGAACGGGTCGGGAAAGTCCACGCTTGCGCATGTCGTCGCGGGCCGGCCGGGCTACGAGGTCGCGGGCGGCAGCGTACGCCTGAACGAACGCGAACTGCTGGGCCTTTCGCCCGAGGAACGCGCCCGCGAAGGACTGTTTCTCGCGCTCCAGTATCCGGTCGAGATTCCGGGCGTCAACAACGTCTATCTCCTGAAGGCCGGGCTGAACGCGCTGCGCAAGCATCGGGGCGAACCCGAACTTGATGCCTATGAATTCCTAAAGCTCGTGCGCGGCAAACTCGGACAACTCGGGCTCGACGAGTCTTTCCTCAACCGCGGCGTTAACGAAGGCTTCTCCGGCGGCGAAAAGAAACGCAACGAGATCCTGCAACTTCTGCTCTTCGAACCGTGCGTCGCGCTGCTCGACGAAACCGATTCAGGACTCGACATAGACGCACTCCAGGTCGTCGCCGAAGGCGTAAACAGCATGCGTTCGCCCGAGCGCAGCATCGTGCTCGTCACGCACTACCAGCGCCTGCTCGACTACATCCGCCCCGACGTCGTGCACGTGATGATCGGTGGACGCATCGTCAAATCCGGCGATGCCGAACTTGCGAAAACGCTGGAAGCGCGCGGCTATGACTGGCTGCGGGAAGCCGCGTGAGCATGGAAACGCCACTCGTCTCCGCCCTGCCCCATTCGGTCGCGGACGGCTTTGCCGGAACGCGCAGCCGCGCGCGCAAACGATTCGTCGAACAGGGCCTGCCCGATCGCCGCGACGAAGCCTGGAAATACACCGATCTCACGCCGCTGG
Source organism: uncultured Gammaproteobacteria bacterium (assembly GCA_963843735.1). GTDB lineage: Bacteria > Pseudomonadota > Gammaproteobacteria > JAKDMP01 > JAKDMP01 > CAWJLN01. The sequence goes on along the minus strand of CAWJLN010000005.1, from coordinate 16,752 downwards.
GCGCCGAAGCCTGGCCACGCGCAAAGTCCGGCGTTGCGGCCGCGGCGCTGCCGCCCGCGCTCGGACAGCGCATCGTTTGGAACGACGGTACACTCGGCGAAAGCGCCACGGGTAATCTCGTCGCCTCATTCGCCGATCTGGCAGATTCGCCGCCGGAAGCGCTTGCCGAATTGCTGGGCAGCCTCGCGAGCGAAGACGATCCCGTGGTCGCACTCAATACAGCCCTGTTCGATCACGGCGCCTGGATTGATGTGCCCGCCGGCGAACAGCCACCCGAAGCGCTGGAACTCGTTTTCGCGAGCGGCAAACGCGACGTGTCGGCAGCAACCCATGCACGCATCGCCTTGCGCCTCGGCGCTGGCAGCCGCCTGGTGTTGATCGAACGCCATATCGGAGGCGACGAAACACCAAGTCTTGCGACGCGGATTGCAGAAATTACGCTCGGAGCAGGCGCGGAACTCATGCATCTGCGTTTGAACGAAGCGGGCGCCGCGGCCTCACTCCTCGGCCACACGGCGGTGCGTGTCGGGGAAGGCTCAAGCTATCGTTACCTGACTCTCGATCTCGGCGCCCGGCTTGCACGCGAAACGCTGGATGTCGCACTCGCCGGAATGAATGGTCAAGCCGAACTTGCGGGGCTCGCACTGCTCGACGGCAAGCGTCACGCCGACACGCACGTCACTGTAGAACACGCCGCCATCGGCACCCGCAGCCGGCAACATTTCCGCGGCGTCCTCGATGGGCGCAGCCGCGGCGTTTACAGCGGCCTTGTACGCGTCCAGCCCGGCGCACAAAAGTCCGACGCCGCACAGGAATCGGCAACCCTGCTGCTTTCGGTCCGCGCAGAAGCGGACGTGCGACCGCAACTTGAAATCTACGCCGACGACGTCGCGTGCAGCCACGGCTCCGCGATCGGCGCGATGGATCCCGAAGCCTTGTTCTATCTGCAGAGCCGCGGCGTGGACGAAGCCGATGCCCGACGCATGATCGCCTACGGTTTCGCCGCACGGGTGTTGAACATGCTTGAAGATGCGACGCTGAGCCGCGCCCTCGCGGGCCTGCTTGCCGATCGCCTGGACGCGCCCGCAGAGATTCGCGAATGGCTGTAACGGCAGGCGAAACCGCTCGCCCTGCGCTCGATCCCTGGCGCCTGCGCGAAGATTTTCCAGCCCTCGCGCAGGAAGTGCGCGGGCGCCCGCTCGTCTATCTCGATAACGCGGCAACGACGCAGAAACCGAACGCCGTGATCGATGCGGTGTCGAACTACTATCGTCACGACAACGCCAACGTGCACCGTGGCGTGCACACGCTGTCCGAACGGGCCACGGCGCTTTACGAGGCGACGCGTAAAACGGTTGCGCGCTTCATCGGTGCGGGCTCGCCGGATGAAATCGTCTTCCTGCGCGGCGCGACCGAAGCCATTAATCTCGCTGCCGGAAGCTGGGGCGCCGCGAACATCGGTGCGGGTGACGAGATACTTCTCACCGAACTCGAACATCATTCGAACATCGTTCCCTGGCAATTGCTCGCCGAACGCATCGGCGCCAAAATCGTGGTCGCGCCGATAGACGAAAACGGCAACGTTCCGCTGGTCTCCTGGGCCGAACGTCTGTCACCGAAAACAAAACTCGTCGGCATCGGTCACGTATCAAACGCACTCGGCACCGTCAATCCGGTAGCGGAAATGACCGCACTCGCGCACGAAGCCGGCGCGCGGGTGCTGGTGGACGGCGCCCAGGCCACGGGGCATCTGCCCGTTGACGTCGCCGCGATTGACTGCGATTTCTACGCCCTGTCGGCGCACAAGATGTACGGCCCCATGGGCATCGGCGCACTTTACGTTCGCGGCGAGATAGCCGCCGACATGCCGCCGTGGCAGGGCGGCGGCGACATGATCCGCGCCGTGCGTTTCGAAAAATCGCTTTACGCCCCGCCGCCGCAGCGCTTCGAGGCCGGCACGCCGAACGTCGCCGGCGCAATCGGCCTTGCCGTCGCAATCGAATATCTCGAAGCGCTCGGCATGAGCCGACTGGCCGCGCGCGAAGATGAATTGCTTGCCTTTGCGCTGGACCGTCTTGCCACGGTAAAGGGCCTGCGTTTCATCGGCGAACCCGATGAGCGCGCGGGCGTGATCTCGTTTACGCTCGCCGGCGTGCATCCGCACGATCTCGGCACCCTGCTCGACCATGCGGGCATCGCCATCCGCACCGGCCATCATTGTGCAATGCCGGTGATGGAACATTACGGCGTGCCGGCGACGGCGCGCGCCTCTTTCGGCCTGTACAACACCGAAGACGACGTGGAAAAACTCGTCGCGGCACTCGACGACGCAAAAGAGGTATTCGGGAAATGATGGACGCCGAACTCGCCGCGCTTTACCGCGACCTCATCATTGATCACAACAAGAGTCCGCGCAATTTTCGCGCGCTTGAACCGCCGTGCATCGAAGCCGAAGGCTACAATCCGCTCTGCGGCGACCGGCTCACCGTGTACGTGCGTCTCAAGGACGGCCGCATCGAGGAAGCCGCCTTCCAGGGTTCGGGTTGCGCCATCTCGGTCGCCTCCGCGTCGCTGATGACCGAAAGCCTGCGCGGCAAGACGCCCGGGGAAGCGCAGGAACTCTTTGTGAAGATGCATGGATTGCTCACCGGCAATGACGCAACACCGGATCTCGACGAACTTGGCAAGCTCGGCGCGCTTTCCGGCGTCAAGGCCTATCCCTCGCGGGTGAAATGCGCGACGCTTGCCTGGCATACCCTGCAATCCGCACTCGCCGGCACCGACGAGCCGGTTACAACGGAGTAGCAAGTGCCCTGTCGCATAAGTAACTTGCGTAATTCGGCTGCGGATTTTCGCGGCCGGCAAGGCGCGGCGACGAGGCATAGTGGACCTATGGCGAGGAGTCGCAACGCCGGCGGGCGTGAAAAGCCGCGGCGAATTTGTAAGCTTATTTATGGGACAGGGCACTAATATGTGGGGCGGAAAAACGGTTACGGCGGTGCGCGATTGTCCCGGTATCCTGATTCCGGCCGGCACCGAGGTCGTGATTCCGGAAGGCACCGACGTGCAGGTCACGCAGTCGCTCGGCGGCAGCGTCACGGTGCACATCGGCGGCAATCTCGTGCGCGTTGCCGGCAGCGACGCCGCCGCGCTCGGACTCGAATCGTCCGAAGAAACCGCCATGCCCGAAAATCCCGACGATACGCAATTCGAGGAACTGGTCTGGCAGCAATTAAAGCAATGTTACGACCCTGAAATTCCTATTAATATCGTTGACTTAGGCCTTGTTTATAAATGTGAAGTGAATAAACGGGACGATGGCAAACGCGACGTCACGATAGACATGACGCTCACCGCGCCCGGCTGCGGCATGGGCGAGATTCTCGTCGCCGATGCCCGCGACCGTCTCAAACAGATTCCAACGCTTGGCGAAACGAAGGTGGAACTGGTATTTGATCCACCCTGGGAACCGGGTCTCATGTCCGACGAGGCCCGCCTCCAGACCGGCATGTTTTAGGCACGCCGGGCAAAATACGCCACGGCGCCTGGAAATCCAGACGTCAAAGGAGAAAATGCCGTAATGAGCGAATGGATAGACGTTTGCGCGGTTGACGAGATCAAGCCGGGCGAATTCAAAACCGTGTGGGCGGACGACATCGAAATTGCAGTCGTCAACGTGGATGGTGAATTCTATGCCATCGAGGACGTGTGCACGCACGACGGCGGCGAACTCACGGGCGGCATCATCGAGGGCTGCGAAATCGAATGTCCGCGCCACGGCGCGCGCTTCGACCTGCGCACCGGTGCGGTGCTTGCCCCTCCCGCGTACGAGGATGTACCCACCTATTCCGTGCGCATCAAAAGCGGCCGCATCGAGGTCGCCTCCGAACCGGATTGAGGCCACTCTGATTTATCGCTCCCGTCATTCCGGACACGCATCGGCACGATCCGGAATCGCGTACAATCACACCGTTTGCAGCCGGGTTTCCTCATGACGATAACGCTTTATCACAACCCGCGTTGTTCCAAGTCGCGTGCGGCACTCGCCCTGCTGCAGGAACGCGGCGCCGAGGTGAAAGTGATCGAATACCTCAAGACGCCGCCCGGTGCTGCCGTCCTGCGCAAGCTCCTGAAACGACTCGGCCTCAATGCCCGCGATGTGCTGCGCAAGGGCGAGGCCGCGTACAGGGAGCTCCGACTCGGGCGCGACTCGATCACCGAATCCGAACTCATCGCCGCGATCGCCGATCATCCCATTCTGCTCGAACGACCCATCGCCGTTGCCGGCGAGCGCGCCGTCGTCGGGCGTCCGCCCGAACGCGTGCTGGAGCTGCTTTGAAACCGATTCTCGTTCTTTACTACAGCCGCTACGGAGCAACCCGGCGCATGGCAGAGCGCATCTGCCGCGGCATCGAGGAAGTGCCGGACATGGAAGCGCGCCTGCGTACGGTGCCGCCGGTATCCACCGTGACCGAGGCCACCGCGCCGGAAATCCCCGAGGACGGGCCGCCTTACGCAACGCGCGAGGATCTCGCCGACTGCTCGGCGCTGGTGCTCGGCAGTCCCACGCGCTTCGGCAACATGGCCGCTGCGCTCAAGTACTTTCTCGACGGCACGGCGACCGAATGGCTGGCGGGCACGCTCGTGGGCAAACCCGCCGCCGTGTTCACCTCGACTTCAACCCAGCACGGCGGACAGGAAGCCACCCTGCTCAGCATGATGATTCCACTGCTGCACCACGGCATGCTCGTACTTGGCCTGCCCTACACCGAAGAACGCTTGCAGACGACGGCAAGCGGCGGCGCGCCCTACGGCGCAACCCACGTCGCCGGCATGCGCAGCGATCGCGCGCTCGACGATGACGAAGCGCATCTGTGCCGCGTGCTCGGCCGCCGCATCGCAGAGATCACCCGTCGTCTTGGAGACACCTGTCGCTGAAAAGCATCGCGAATGTTTCTATACACTACGCGTGCGGTGGATGCCGAGGAAGCGCCGCAGTTCGTCGCTGCGCATAAGCGCGTCGCGACGGCCGAGTTCGATCAGTTCGCGGCAGTAAACGGCTTCGAAAAGCATGTAGCTCAGCAACAAATCGCCGCCTTCGTCCTCGCCGCCGACCGATCTGAGCAACCAACGAATGCTCTTTGGCAATGCGCTGATGTGACGCGCGGCCATGTGCACGGGCCGGCTCGAGGGCGTGATGATCATGGTTTCGATCCGACGCAAAAGGGGCCTGCCCGGATCGCTTGCGGCCGACGGCAAGTGCTCCAGCAACCGATTGGCTCTTTCGAGCCGCTCGAGATCCACGTGCAGACTGTCAGAAAAGATTGTATCGAGCAGATAGCCCATCACCCGCGAGAGTGAAGGGTATTTTTCGTTGCGCCCGCCGCGCGACGTCGAAGAAGGCGCGGGATGCTGGACGTCTATGATGAGCAGCTTTTCCGCCCCCAGATGGATGCCGGGAGAAAGCGGCGCAAATTGCCGGGTCGAGCCGTCGCCGCACCATTCTCCGCCGATCTGGGTGGCGGGGAAAATAATCGGCAGCGCAAGCGAAGCCATGACGTGATCGAGCGTTATCTTCGCCGGCCTGCCTTCGCGCCGTTCCCGCCACCAGGGCTCGACCTGCTCTCCCGCCTGGAAATAGGTCAGTGAACGTTCGGAGGCGTAGCCCGCAACCGTGATCGCTAGACCGCGCAGCAAGCCTTTGTTTATGCCGTCCTGAATCGCGTCGAAATCAATGTTCTCGTCGAGCAGCTTTCGCAACGGAGCGTTGTCAAGCAGGGAGCGCGGATCGGAATCCGCCAGGCCACCCGAAAGGAACGCCCACATCCAGTGCAGCATGACACCGATAATCTTTATGTAACCCGCCCGGTACACCTGGCCGACGCTGATATCCGACCAAATTTCGCACAAGTGTTCGGTCACCGTTACGAAACGATCCATGCGCGAAGCCAGGTAGGCGGCATTCATGGCCCCGGCCGAAGTTCCGGCAATGATCTGAAAAGGCACCGGATCCTCCGGACCGTAGAGTTTGGCAATGCCATCGAGAACGCCCGCCTGATAGGCGCCGCGCGCACCGCCGCCCGGCAGGATGACCGCCAACGGCACTGTTCCCTTGCTGCCGGGAGAAGAGTTTGGAGGTTGCATCAGCGCTTGCGCTCCCCTGCCGCATTTCGAACGTCTAGTGTAACGAGGCGGCTCACGGTTACGGCGGCGGCAAACGATGCGTTCAGGGTTGCGGTATCGCGGCCGAGGCAGCAGAAGTGGCCGGCGTCGGCACCGCATGCGGCCAGGGCTGAAAACGCAGGGTCGTTTTCGCCGGTCCCGGCGCGAGCGGCATCGGTTCGCCCAGCGCCCAGGCCATGAATTCGTCCTTGTACCAGGGCGAAAGCGGATGCTCGCTCTCGCCACCCGGCAATTCAAGAATGCCGGGCGCCGATGCGGCGGGCGCGGTATCCAGGCGCATCGAAGCGCCAAAGGCCGGTGCCTGCACGCGCGGCATGTCCTTGTCGCCAGGCAACTGCATCACCGGCATATTAAGCCATGTGCCGAATGGACCGAGAGCGCGTGCGAAGGGACTGTCTACACGAACCGTGTTCCGTTGCCCCCAGGTAGCCTGGGAGAACTTCGTACCCGGCTGCCAGTAACGCGCAATCAATTCGTCTATCGCATTCAGAAAAAGCGCGTTCCAGGTCGGGAAACGCGCATTCAACCAGTTCGCGGGTTGCGCCGCCACCAAACGCCAGAGCGGGCCTTCCTTTTGCGCGTCAAAGGGCAGTTCCGAACCGGGATAACGTGTCTTCAAACGCGCGAAGATCGGCGCGAATACTTCCTTCGCTACCTGTAAACGAAATGCGCGCACCATCCGGTAGCCGACCGAATCCACCGCCGCGCGCCCGCCCCAGTGTGCGACCTCCTCCCGCAAAGCCTTGCGGCGCGGATGATACTCGAGCGCGGAAGGACGCAATACCTTAAGCATGAGATCCTGCCAGCGAGCGAGAAAATCCGCGCGGTCGTCCAGTTGTACGCCAAGGAGATCCGCCGGCGTCACGCCGCCGCGCGCCGTGAGTTTGGCGAGATCGCCGACGATCTGATGCGCGCGCGCGCCGTCGGCATAACCGCCGTCGCCGAGTACGTCGCCCGTCGCCGTCGCGTCCACGTGATTGTTGGCGGTGGCGAGAAAGCCGGAAGCCGGATCCTCAATGCGCGGATAGGCATCCGCCGCGAGCCAACCCGTCCAGCCGCAATGACCGTCCGCCCATGACTTGGGTATGCCGTAATCGCAGCCGGCGAGACGCGCGGGGATGCGTCCGGCAATCGTCCAGCCGATATGTCCGGCGGAATCCGCGACGAGAAAATTCTGCGCCGGAATGCCGGAACCGGCGGCGACCGCGAATGCTTCCTTGACGCTGGCGGTCGTCGTCAAATGCAGGAAATCGAGGTTCACGCCGCCCGGTTGAAGCAGACTCCAGTGCGAAACCAACAGTGCACCGTCCGGCGCCTTCCCGATCACCGGTCCCCAGCGCGTCTCCTGCACCGTGAACGGCACCGCCTTCGCGCCGTGCACGCCGATCGTTTCACGAACGTCCGCAACGCTCGCCGTACCACCGGGAACGGCATAGACCGGCGGGGTTCCCTGCACCGGTACGCGGACGATATCCACCCAATCGCCGTAACTGTTGGTAAGTCCCCAGGCAATGTGCCCGTTGGTTCCGGCGACCAGCGCCGGGATGCCGGGCAGGAACACGCCGGTCAGGCTCACTTGGTCGTGCGGCGGTGCAAGAGCCGGGAAAACGAGGCGCGCGCGATACCAGGTCGGCGGCACGGCAAGTCCCAGATGCATGTCGTTTGCGAGCAGCGGCAAACCGCTTTTCGTGTACTTCCCAGACATCGCGAAATTGTTCGATCCCGTCGCCGCTGGCGAGGCGGGAATCGTCGCCGAAGCGCTCGGCGGGGGAAGCGCCGCGAGATTGATCACGGCGGTGCCGGGAATCGGCGGCAACGCCGGCGGTTCACCCTGCATCGGCGCCGCCCAGTGCGCATCCGGTGCCATCAAAAACTTCACCGCTGCGGGCGGATACAACGCTTCTAGCGCGGCCAGCGAACGCCCGCGATTGTCGCGCGGATTCTGCAGCCGAAAAGCCATCGCATAGATGACCAGCACGCTGTCCGCAGGACGCCAGGGCTTGGGCCGGGCGCGGAGCAGGAGATAGGTCCAGGGTCGGACTTTAAGCGCGGCGAGTCCCTCGTTAACGCCCAGCGCAAACACTTCCAGCCGCGCCCGGTCGGCGGCAGATGCCTGAGCGTAAATACGATCAGCCTCGGCCTGCAAAAGGAAAACCCGATGCTCACGATCAAGCGGCACCGCCGCCGGGCCAACCAGCGCGGCGAGATCGCCCGCCGCGAGACGGCGCATCAAATCCATCTGCACGAAGCGATCCTGCGCTTCCAGATAACCGAGTACACGCCAGGCGTCGAGTTCGTTGTGCGCACGGATGATCGGCATGCCGTGCGCATCGCGCGTCACCGTGACCTCGGCCGCAAGGCCGGGCGTGCGCAGATCGCCACGCGTTACGGGCAGGCTGCCACGCATGAGCAGCCAACCGACAAGAATTGTCGCGGCGACAAGAAGGAACAGGACAAGGACGCCGGCACCGATCCATCGCAAGGGATGGCGACGTTTGCGCGGAACTATCGCCGCTTGCTCCGACGACGGCGAATCGGAATCAGTTTCCTGCACGGCCGACACTCGTGGACAGGCAGGAAGCGTTCGTCACGATCCCTGTGCCACGGCCTCGTTGCCGCTGCGGCGGTGCAGCCAGATTTCGTAGGCAATCGCGACCGGAATCAGCACGCCGAGCCAGACCAGAAGCGAGATGAGCACCGCCTTGCCCTGGGCCGCATTGGCGATGGTAAGACTTTGCGCGGGTGCGCTCCAGGAAGGAAGCAGCACGGGAAACGTCATGACGCCGGCAGTGGCTACCGCACCGACAACGGCAGCTGCGGCAAACGTCCACACCCGATTCGCCGGACCGCGCCAGGCGTAGAAGATTGCGCCGAGCAGCACAAGTCCGGTGAGGATGGGAATCGCCAGCAAGGGCAATTGTCCGAGAAATTGTTCGATGTAGGCGCCGTTGACGGCGAAAGCCGTGCCCTGCAACGGAGTCGTCGTCGCACCCAGCGGCGCGATGCCGGCCACCGCGTAGCCGGGAAGCTGGGTCGCCCAGATCGCGCCGCCGATAAAGATGAGCAATGCGAAACCTGCCGCGGTCAGCGTGAGCTTGCGCGCCCGCGCGGCGATCGCACCCTCGCAGCGCACGGAAACTTGCGCGGCGGCCAGCAGGACTGCAAAGGCAATCGCGAGCAGGCCCGGGACCAGAAGCTCGTAAGGCGTGTAGCGGCCGAAGAACGCGCCCCAGCTTATGTCCATGTGCGCATCGAAACGGAAAGGTGCGCCGCTGACGATGGCGCCCACTCCGATTCCCATCACCAGCAAGGCGGCGAGACTGAGCACCGCCCACAACGCATCCCAAAGACCGCGCCGTTCGTCGCGGACGAGGCGACGATAGCCGCGCCCCACCGGCCCGACGGCAACGGCGATGGCGATGAACAAAAGCACCAGCCACAGACCGGAAAAAAGCGACGCCTTAAACAACGGCCACCAGGCGCCAACCACCGCACCGCCGAGAAGTATCAGCCAGACCTGGTGACCGTCGGTCACGCGCCCCACGCGGGATACGATCTCGCGCCGTTCGGTTTCGGTCCTCCCGAGCACGCGCAGCAGCAGCGCAAGGCCGAGATCGCCGACGAGCCAAATGCCTATCCCTGCGACCAGCGCACCGAGCGCGAGCCACCAAAAAATCCGGAGTACCGCCTCTGCGTTCATGTCAACCTCGATCCTTGCCGGACAACGATTGCTCAACCATCTGCTTGCCGCCGCTGCCGGCGATGATGTAATCCGCGGCCGAGAGGATCTGATCCTCGCTGCAACTCGCACAGCCGCCCTTGGGCGGCATCGCGCCGATGCCATTGAGCGCATGGCGGTGGAGTAGATCGAGACCCTGCTTGAGCCGCGTCGCCCACTGCTTCTCGTCCCCGTAGCGCGGCGCACCGGCGAGACCGCTCGCGTGACAGGCCGCGCAATGCGCCTGGTAAATCTGCTTGCCGACCGCGAGACTCACCTCGTTCCCGTTTATGCCCGTCGCGCCGCCGCCGCTGGCGGCGGCCGGCTGCGGTGCGGCCGCACCGGGCCGGCTCTGATCGAGGATGTAGGCGATCGCCGAGGTGATTTGGCGCGGCGTGCAGTCGCTGCAGCCACCCTTGGGCGGCATGATGCTGACGCCGTGCCACACGTTCTCGTACAGAACGTAAAGCGGCGCTTTCGCGAGCGGCTCCCAGTCTCCGGCGACATGTATCCGCGGCGCACCGGCAATGCCGGCGTCATGGCAACTCGCGCAGTCGGTCTGGTAGGTTTTCGCGCCGAGCGTTAGATCCACGTCGCTCATGGGCACCGGTCGCGGCCCCGGAGCCACTTCACCGGAAGTGCTCTGGATGTAAACCGCCACCGCACGCATGTCCGCGGGCGTCATGAAATGCATGCTGTTCGAAATGGCGTCGAGCATCGGTCCCCGCAAGGTACCGCCCGCAAGCCCCTTCGCATCGCGGAAGACGCGAACGATGGTGGCCGAGGAATGCGGCGCGGTAGCGAGCGCACTGACGTTCGGCGCCCACATCCCGCTGATATCCGACCCCTGAAGGAAATGACGCTTTTCGGCACCGCCGAGCAGGTTGTGCGGCGTATGGCAGGCACCGCAATGCTCGGGCCCTGCACGATGAAGCGCCCTCGATTCCAGGCGGCGGAATGATTCGGATCCGGCTTGAACTCTCCCTCGCCCGGTTTGTAGAACAGGAACCGCCAGCCGAACTGCAGCCAGCGCCACTTGAACGGCGCCGATATACCGAGCGGCTTGTTCTCCTCATGCACCGCCGGCACGCGCTTCAGGTACTCCCAGATCGCATGGACCTGCGCCCTGCTCATGAGGTTGTAGTTCGGATAAGGCATGGCTGCGAACAGGTAACCCTGCGGACTCTTACCGTAGCGCACCGCGTCGTCGAACTGTCGGAAGGTCCAGGAGCCGATGCCGGTTCCCTTGTCGGGCGTGATGTTGCGCGAATAGATGACACCGAACGGCGTCTGCATCGGCAGCCCGCCGGCGAAGGGCTTGCCCTTGATGCTGGTGCGGTCGTGATCGGTATGGCAGGCCATGCAGTCGGAAAGCCGCGCCAGATATTCGCCCTGCCGGATTTCCCTTGCCAGCGTGGTGGAGGCAGCCGGCACCTGGACCACGGGATAAGGCACCGTGAAATCCTTCGTGAGCGTGGAAGCGGGGGGCGGCGCCGTCGCCGCATGGGCGGCGGACAGCGCTACGGTCAAGGCAAGGGCAAAAAGTGCCGGTGTGCGGACCATGCCTCTCCTTCCAGCGAACAACGATGGGCCATTATAACGGCCGGACCCCAAGGCGACGGCTCAGGGTTTGGGCGGAGCAACCGGCGCCTGCGCAAGCACCCAAGCGGCCATGGCCTGCGCCTGCTGCATGGATAAATCGGTATGCACCGGCATCGGAATACCGCCGGTCCATTTCTTCCAGTAACCGGTCCCGCCGCCGACGATGAACTTCGCCACCTCATCCACGGCCTTCTTCTTCGGTTCGCTTCGATAACGCCAGGCGATCCAGGCCCAGGGCGGACCGACGAGCTTGGTCTTGGCCGTGTGACAACCGGTGCAGCCCTGAAACTGGAGCGTTTGCGCGACGTCCGCGCCGCCGGAACCGGCGGCCAAGGCGTTCGCCGTGAAACCGAGCGCAAGCGCGGGAACCAGAACCCAACCGAAACGCCTGATCGAACGCATGATCACTTTCCTGTAGAAGTTGCCAAAAGTCTTGCACTTCCCCGCCCCGATTGCAAACCCCGTCACCGCAAAGAAGCCGGATATCATCGGCGCCGCCCGCTTTGGGTGAGGATCGGTCAAGACCGGTCCGGTTCGCGATCCGAATCGGATTCCGGCTCTTCCAGCTTCTCCGGGAGCGCGCGAATATTTTGCTCGACCTGCGCGATCTCGGGGATCTCCTCGCCGCGGGCGGCCTTCAGCTCGTGGAAGCGGCGGGCGCTTACCAGCACGCGGCGCTCCAGCGTGCCCACCGACTGATTGTAGGCGGCGACCGTCTGATCGAGACGCCGCCCGACCGTGCTCCAATGTTCGGCGAGTTTGGCAATGCGTTCGTAAAGTTCGCGGCCGAGGTCGGCAATCTCCTGTGCATTTTTTGCGAGCGCCTCCTGCCGCCATCCGTAGGCAACCGCCTTCAACAAGGCGATGAGCGTGGTCGGGCTCGCAGGGATCACGCCCTGGCCGGTGCCGTATTCGATGAGGTCCGGTTGCTCGGCAAGCGCAGCGCTGAAAAATGCCTCGCCGGGCACGAACAGCACCACGAATTCCGGCGTCGGATCGAACTGTGCGAAATAATCCTTGCGTCCGAGCTGCACGATGTGGTTGCGCAACTGGCGTGCGTGACGCACAAGTGCGAGATTGCGCGCGGCATCGTCCTTGGCCTCAATCGCTTCGAGGTAACCCTCGATCGGTGTTTTCGCGTCCACGACGATATGGCGTCCACCGGGCAGACGCACAATGAGATCGGGACGCAGCAGTCCGGTCTCTGTGGTCTGGCTCACCTGCTGGTCGAAGTCGCAATGTTCGAGCATCCCGGCCATCTCGACCACACGGCGCAGTTGTATCTCACCCCAGCGTCCGCGCGTCGCCGGCTGCCGCAGGGCCTTTACCAGATTCTCCGTCTCGCGGTGCAACTGCGGCAGGTGCGTATCCACCAGCGACTTCAACTGCTGATCCAGCGCGCGATAGGCGCCGATGCGCGTACGTTCCAGATCGTCGAGTTTGCCGTCGAATTTTTCCAGCCGTTCGTGGATCGGCTGCGTCAACTGCTCGATCGCCTTCTGGCGCGCACCAAGATCGTCGCGCGCACCCTGCTGGAATTTTCCCAGAGTTTCGCGGGCGAGGTCGAGAAACGACTGATTATTGGACTTGAGCGCCTCGGAAGAAAGCGCCTTGAAGGCATTGGCCAGTGTCTTTTGTGCCTCATCCAGCAGGGCAAGTTTCTCGCTCGCCTGACGCCGCTCCTGCGTCAGACGTTCTTCGAGCGCCGCGCGCTCAATCTTGAGATCCCCAGTTCGCGTGCCCACCGCCGGCCTGCGAGGAGCCATGCGAGTACGGCGCCGACAATGAACCCGACGGCGGCGGCGACCGCCCAGGGAAGCCAGTTCATTTCAGGACATCCCCCTCAATCCCCCTTCGCAAGCGAAGGGGGAAGTTGTGGGTGGCCCTTCGCGAGCGAAGGGGATACGGCAATTCCTTCGCTCGCGAAGGCACAATCAAATCCCTCCCCCTTGCCCGTGCAACGGGGAAGGGGGAGCCGGAGGGGTATTCTTTGGCACACCGGAATCAATCGGCGACAAGTTCCCGCTCCGCAATGTAGCGTTGAGTCTTGCGACATCGCTTCCGGTCACGTCCTTGAGCGCCGTCAACTGTGCATCCGCCTGTCCCGACAGTTCCTGCCAGACCTGCTGCTCGGCGCGGGTCGGACGCGAGAGCGAAATACCCGACTCGAAGGCGAGCGTCGCGAGCTTGCTGCGGATGCGCACGGGATAGTTGAGCGGATCTTCGGGTGCATGCGACTTCGTCTGCATCAGTGTTTGCTCGATCGCATCGAGCTTGCCGAGGATCGTCTTCGCCTGCTTCGCCGCTTCGGAACCGGCCGCAAGTCGCGGCTGATAGCTCTGGATTTGAGCACGCAGTGTGCGGATGTCGAGCACCGCCTTGTTGATCGCGTCCAGTTTGTCGTGAACCTTCGAGAGAAAATCAAACTGCGCGGCGAGATCGGCCTGTGTGGCTTGCGCACGCGGATCCTTCGCCACCGTGAACTGACGTTGATAACTCTTTCCGTTCACGCTCAGGGTGGCGGTGTAGGTGCCGGGCGGCACGCGCGGACCCGCGAGCGAACCGAACCAGATCACGCTGTCCGGCACCGGCGTCGCCGACGGCAGGCGCAGATTCCACACGAACTCGTTCATGCCCGCCTGCGTCGGCACCACGCCTTGTTGATGAGGATGCTTCGGTGGATAGAATTCCTTCGACGCTGCCACCGGTTTGCCCTGCGGCGTCTTCATATTCGAGAAGACGGCGAGCGTCTTGCCGGCAGAATCCGCGAATGTAAGCGCCACTTTCGATCCCGCCTTGGGCGCCTGTTTCAATTCGTAGAAAACGGCGACGCCGTTCGGCGGATTCTCGCCCTCGCCTTCCGCATTGGCCCGCGGGGAACGTCCACCGCCGGTGAGATACGCCGTCTGCGGCGTGAACAGGAAGGCGTCGGCCGCGGCAACCTTACGCGACATCTTGCGCAGCGGTTGCAGATTGTCGAGCACCCAGAACGCACGGCCGTGCGTCGCGAGCACCAGTGCATCGTATTGCGGCTGAATCGCCATGTCGCGCACTGCGACGTGCGGCAGCTTGCCTTGCAGCGATTGCCAATCACCACCGCCGTCGAAGGACACGTAAACGCCGCGCAAGGTGCCGGCGAAGAGCAGATTCGTATCCCGCGTATCCTGACGCACGACAAAGCTTGATTCGTCCGTCGGCAGCCCGTGCACTATCTTCTTCCAGTGCGCACCGTAATCGCTCGTCTTGTAGATGTAAGGCGCGTAGTCGTCCTGCCGGTAGCGGCGTGCGGCGACGAACGCCGTGCCGCCGATCGAGCGGCGAAGGATCGATGGTCGCTGATCGTCGCCCATTGGGGAAGGTCCTGCGGCGTCACCTTCGCTCCAGTGCTCGCCATCGTCGCGCGTGACCCAGCACCATGCCGTCGTCCGTGCCGGCCCACAGCAGGCCCGCCTTGAGCGGCGATTCGGCGAGCGCGAACACGTGTCGTAATACTCCACTGAGTGTTGTCCTGCGTGATCGGGCCGCCCGACGAACCTGCTTGCGTCTTGTCGTTACGGGTGAGATCGGGGCTGATCGCCTGCCAGGTCAGCCCGTCGTTCGTGCGACTTCTCACGTACTGCGAGCCGACGTAAACCGTTCGGGCGCTGCGTCGAGATGACGATCGGATAGGTCCACTGGAAGCGGTACTTGAGGTCCGTCGGCCGCGTAACCCATGGCGTTGTCGGGCCAGGGATCGAGAAATTCAAGCTCCTCGCCCGTGCGCGGTCCGAGGCGCATGAGCCGCCGTCGTAGCCGCCGCCGCAGGTGATCCGGCTCGCCCGGCACCGGCACGACGAACCCGCTCTCGCCGCCCGCCGACGAGTACCAGTCCTCGTCGCCGATTGCGTAGCCGCGGTGTTGCGGCTCGCGACTCGACGGTGCTGTTGTCCTGCTGGGCCCGTAGATGTAGTACGGGAAACTGATCGTCGGAGAGCGTGGTAGAACTGCGCCGTCGGCTGGTTGTCCTCGCTCGACCATGCTTCGCCGGCGTTGTAGCTGACCGTCGGCGCCGCCGTCGTTGCCGACGATCATCGCGTCGGGATCGTGCGGATTCGATCCACAGCGTATGATTGTCGCCGTGCGGCGTATCGAGTGGCGTGAAGGTTCTGGCGCCGTCGTTGGATACGAACAGACCGTCGCCTGCAGCGCGTATACCGCGATCGGGATTCTCGGGATCGGCGTAGATGCGGCTGTAATACCAGGCGCGCTGCGTCAGATCGGAGCGGTCGATTGACTCCTGCCAGGTAGCGCCGCCGTCGTCGGAACGGAACACGCCGCCGGTCTTCGCCTCCACGATCGCGTACACGCTTCGGATCGGCGGCCGAAAGCGCGAGGCCGATCTTGCCGACATGCCCGTCGGCATGCCCCGGGTTGCGGCTGAATTCGTTCCAGTGCGCGCCGCCGTCGGTGGTCTTGTAGATACCGCTTCCCGGGCCGCCGCTGCCGAAATACCAGGGCCGGCGCTCGACCTGCCACATGGCGGCATAAAGCACGCGCGGGTTGCCCGGCGACATCGCAGATCCACGGCCCCCGGTGTGATCGTCCACGTAAGAGATCTTCTTCCAGCTTGCTCCGCCGTCGGTGGATTCATAGACGCCGCGTTCCTTGTTCGGCCCGAACACATGGCCGAGCGCCGCGACGTAGAGATGATCCGCATTGCGCAGGATCACCACGATGCCGGCAATCACGTGCGTGTCGGCAAGTCCTATGTGAGTCCAGGTCTTGCCGGCATCGGTGGATTTCCACAGCCCGTCACCGGTCGTCATGTTGCCGCGCGGAAACGGCTCGCCGGTGCCGGCATAGACGACGTTCGGATCGGAAGGCGCCACGGCGAGCGCACCGATCGCGCCGACCGCGAGGCAACAGTCACTGACATTGCGCCAATGGATACCGCCGTCGCTCGTCTTCCACACGCCGCCGTCCGCGCCGCCGAAGTAGAACGTTCGCGGCTGCGTTGCGTCGCCGGCAACGGCGACCGAGCGCCCGCCGCGGAATGGCCCGACCAGCCGCCAGTCGAGTCGCCCTGATCAGCGTACGGAGCATCCCCGGCGGCCGCTTCTGCGCGCGGCGCAGCGGGCATCAGCATGAGCACTGCAGGTTCCGGAATAATCCATTTGGTCCCCGCCATTCTCCTCTTATTTTTTCGGTGTTGCCGCGCTGAGTCGCTGCGACGGGTTACTTCGAGCAATGGATGGCCAAACTCGTGTTGA
>CAWJLN010000004.1:0-62175 GCA_963843735.1 uncultured Gammaproteobacteria bacterium | reverse complement strand
ACACCATCGGCAGTGCCGGGCACGAGGGCAACGCGCTTCTCGGACGCCTGACGCGTCATACCGATCCCGGATTTCTGCATTATCGGAGCGGCGCCTTCTTCATCGAGCGTGCGCGCCGGCTGCCGGACATTGATCCCGTGTACGACATCGCGCTTTCCTTTGCCGCGAGCACCGACGATCCCGCTTCGGGCGGCCGGCACAAGGTTTTCGGCAGCGCGCCGCTGTGGCTGCCGCCACAGACTTCCACCATTGCGAGTCACTTGCCGAAAGCAGTCGGCGCGGCGCTCGCCATCGCGCCGGCGAGTCGGGTGAAGCGCCTGCCGGTGCCCGCGGACAGCATCGTTGTCTGCTCCTTCGGCGATGCCTCGGTGAATCACGCGACGGCAATGTCCGGTTTCAATACCGCCGCCTGGAGTGCGTTCCGCAAGCTCCCGTGCCCGATTTTGTTCGTGTGCGAGGATAACGGTATCGGCATCAGCGTCGAGACGCCCGCGGGTTGGGTTGCCGCGAATTTTTCCAATCGGCCCGGCCTGCACTACGTTCGGGCCGACGGTCTCGACATGACTCAGGGCTACGGCGCCGTCGCCGAAGCGGTGAACTATTGCCGCAGCCGACGCGCGCCGGTGTTCCTGCATCTTGGGTGCGTGCGTCTGCTCGGACACGCGGGCACGGATGTGGAAGTCGAATACCGCGGCCTCGAGCGCGTCGAGGAGAGCGAGGCGCAGGATCCGCTCCTGTTCTCCGCCGAGACGGCGCTCGAATTCGGACTCGCAACGCCCGCCGAACTGCTTGCCCGCTACGAAGCCTGCCGCGAGCGCGTGCAGGCGGCTTCGCGGCGTGCCGCGTCACGCTCGCGGCTCACGGATCGGGCAACGGTCATGGCCGCGCTCGCGCCTTATGATGCGGCGAAGGTCAAAGCCGAGGCCGAACGCAACGATTTCGAGACCGTGCGCAGCGAAGCGTACGGCGGCGCGAAGCGGCTGCCGGAACAAGGCCCCGCGCGCCATCTCTCGATCCAGATCAATCGCGCGCTTACCGAGCTCATGGCGAAGTATCCGGAAATGACGCTCTTCGGCGAAGACGTCGGCGAGAAGGGCGGCGTGTACACCGTAACCAGCGGTCTCCATGCGAAATTCGGTCGCCGGCGCGTGTTCAACACGTTGCTCGACGAAACCACCATTCTCGGCCTCGCCCAAGGCCACGCGATGATGGGATTGCTGCCGTTTCCCGAGATTCAATACCTTGCCTATCTCCACAACGCGCTCGACCAGATACGCGGCGAGGCGGCTTCGCTGCAATTTTTCTCGAACGCAAAATTCGCGAACGGCATGGTCCTGCGCATCGCCGCGCTGGCCTATCAGAAGGGCTTTGGCGGACACTTTCACAACGACAACTCGTTTACGGCACTGCGCGACATTCCGGGATTGATTGTCGCCTGCCCCGCGCGCGGCGACGATGCGGTGGAAATGCTTCGCACTTGTGCGGCGCTCGCCCGCGTGAACGGGCGCGTCGTGGCTTTCCTCGAACCGATCGCGCTCTACATGGCGAAGGATCTCTACGCGCCGCAGGACGGACGTTGGCTCGGCGATTATCCCGCTCCGGGCTCGGCGACGCCGTTGGGCGCGGCGCGCATCTACAACCCGCGAGCGAAGGATTGGGCGATTATTACCTACGGCAACGGTGTGCCGATGTCGTTGCGCGTCGCGAAACAAATCGAAGAGGAAACCGGGAAAAAGGCGCGCGTCGTGGACCTGCGCTGGTTGAAACCCCTGAACGCCGAGGCGATCGCGAAGCATGCTGCCGCCTGCAAACGCGTACTCGTCGTGGACGAAGGTCGGCGCAGCGGCGGTGTTGCGGAGGAGATTTTCACCATCATAGATGAGTGCTGCGACGGTGGCGTGAAAAAGGTGCGCGTCGCCGGCGCCGACAGCTTCATCCCGCTCGGCGACGCCGCCAACCTTGTTCTAGTCCAGGAAGCCGACATCCTTGCCGCCGCGCACAAACTGCTGGACGTTTGAATCTGTCCGGGTTTATTTGCCGCGCGTGCGGCGATATTGACTCGGCAGTTGCCCATACAGCTTGCGGAACGCAGCAATGAATTGCGAATAACTTTCGAAACCGCAGGAATGCGCTATGTACGCCAGTGACGGCGAATATTTGCGGTTCATCATCCGCATTGCCTCGCGCGCCCTGCATTCCAGGACGAATTGCCACAACCCCTGCCCCGTCGTCGTCCGGAATGTCCGGCTGAGATGGCAGGGGCTCATGTCCACCACCGCGGCGATCTCACCGAGATCAAGATCGCCACGACCCAGGTTTTGTCTCACGTACTCTTCAATGCGCTTCCACTTCCAGCGTATCAACGGCGCGCCACGGCCGTTGCCTTGCCTGGTACCCTGTCCATACGCATGGATCAAATGTGCGGCAATCGCCGTTACCACGGACTGCTCGAACAATTTTCCTGCCAGGCATCCGGATTCAAGGTAAGACTGCAACGCCAGCGTCAGGTTGGCCAGTACCGCGTCGTCATGCGGTAGCAGTTGCGATGCCAGATCGAATGATGCCCTGGATACGTCGCAACCCAGCGCACGGTGCAGAACATCCGGATGGACCGCTATCAAAATAGCCTCAAGCGGTGTGTCCCATGCAGTTGACAAACTGTCGCCCGCCGCGAGAAACCGAAAGCGTCCAGGCTCTAACATGCCGTTTACCAGGTGGCCGTTGAGGCTGCTATGAAACGGAACAGCCACCGCACTCATGGGCAACAAGAACATGTGGTCTTCGAATACATGCGGCGGCAACTCGCCGGGCAAAACCTTATGGCGCTCGAATATGAAATTTCCGCGTGTTCCCCCGGCGATAAGTGGTTCGTCGGGAAGGTATAAAACGGGCTGGTTGCCGTTGTTCAACCGTGTCACCATGCGCGGCGCCGTATGATTTTTTGTGGGATGCACGATGTCCACCCTTGGTCTCCCGTACGCGCTTCACCTGAAGGCGGAAGGCGCCCCATTCATGAAAACGGCATCGGGCAATATGTATTTATCATAGATCGCCGCAAAAAACCATAGCCCAACGCAAAAAATTCAATTAGGCTCTCGTGAAAATACCTAACCTATAAGGGCGAGCGGAAGCAATCCGGCATCGGTGACGTTCCAACCCAAGGAGGGTTTATGCGTTCAGTCAAATCAAGGCTTGCAACGGTACTGCTGCTGTGCGGCAGTGCGCTTCTGTTGACCCTTTCCGGCTGCGGCGGGGGCAGCAGTGGCGGCGGGAGCGCCACGGTAAGCGCCATCGCCATTACCCCGACGAGCGCGAGCGTCGCCCCGGGAGGAACCCAACAGTTCACGGCGGTTGCGAAGAGTGCCAGCGGTGTGACGATCAGCGGAGTGAGCTTCACCTGGTCGTCCAGCAATACCGGCGTGGCGACGATCAACAGCTCGGGACTGGCCACGGGCGTGGCGGCCGGGACGACGAATATCACGGCCAAAGCGAGCGGCATTACCAGTAACGCCGCCGTTCTGACGGTCACGCAACAATCCACGATGGTGACCGGCACCGCCGCCATGGGAGCGCCCATCAGCGGCGCGCCCGTTACGCTGGTGGACAGCGCAGGGAAAACCGCAGAGCCGATCACCGCAGCCGACGGCAGCTTCAGCATTGACACCACAGGCCTGACGCCGCCCTTCCTGGTCAAGGTTGTCGTCAATTCCACCACGACGCTTTACAGCGTAAGCGCCGACGCCGATCCCGCCGTTATCAACATAACCCCGCTCACCGATCTGATCATCCGTTCCTGGTACAGCGTGCAGGGCTTGAGCGTTGATGCGGGTTTCGCTGACCCGGTAGCGAACCCGCCGCCCTCGCCCACGGTGGTTCCGATCATCGGCAACGTGGTGCTGAACGTGTGGGCCCTGTGGTTTCAGAATGCCGGCGTGGACACCACGACCTTCAATCCGATCAACACGCCATTCACGGCGGACGGCACGGGCGCCGATCAGGTGCTGGATGAAACCACGATCAACACCGGTAGCGGCGCGATTACCGTCACCGATGGCACCACGACGCAAAACTCCACAGTGACCTACGATACGGGCAACAGTTCGATGAGCGTGGATACCACTACCACCGGGCCGGGCGGCACGAGCAGCAGTTCGACCGGAACGGTGGTTCCCACCACCGACGGAGGGCAAACGGCGCTCGAGGGCATCACCGCGGGCCTGAGCACCTTCGCGGATACGGTCAACGGCAAGGGGGCTGCGCTTACCGATACCGACGTTGAGCCCTTCCTCGACGACGCGCTCCTGAATGAAGGCCTGAACAAATCGCAATTCGCTGCGTCAATCGCGACCCAGTTCCGCGGCGTGACGATTTCGTTTGCAGTGCTCAGTATCGCCTCTCTCGACGACACGACCGGCATCGCCGACGTGAACCTGCTGTTCACCCAAACCCAGGGCTCGGCCAGTGGGACCAAAGTGGCGAATATGTTTTTCAAACAGCAGACGGACGGCAGTTGGCTGCTTTACGGCAATCGGCTTGATGCGTCCATCAGCGTGGAATCCGAAGACCGCACCAACCAGGGCTTCATCAGCGGAGACAACGGCCCCGACATCAACGTGGACGTGCGCCCCCTGCAGGGCCGTTACGGCGGCGTCACCGTGGACGGTGGCGGGGTATTCAACAACACCCCACTAGCCCAAGGGCCCACCGAGGTGGACACCTACCACCCTACACCCACCACCACCTTGACGATTACCCTCGATGCATTCTTTGCGAACACGGGCGTGTTGGCCAATCTGGTGCCGGCGGGCACGCCGTTGACCCTCACGTTGACTCCCGCAGCAGGCTCCTCGGGCGCGCCGGTAAGTTACACAGTCAAGACCAACGCCTTCACCACCGAGTCCATTTCCATAACCAACCTCACGGGCACCAGCATCGGCGGCATCACGTTTGGCGCGCCGACCACCGTCGTCTGGACGCTACCCCAGACGTTCGCCATACAGGATGTCCGGTTAAATGCGGAAACATGGGATGGCGATCAATCGAATCCCGCAACCCACAACTGCATCATTGACGGCCCGCTTCTGGGCATCACCGCGACGACGGGAGACATCACGATCCCGGCCACCTGCGCGGGCAATCCGGTATTGCAGGCGAGCTTCGAACTCAACGTCACGGGCGTTAACGGGGAACGGGAAACGGTTATCTACTCTTACGACTAATCCGTATATGACGTGCGGCGGCCGTAAGGGCCGCCGCACGTCAGCGCGTACTCTGAGACAGCTTCATCCCGCTCGGCGACGCCGCCAACCTCGTCCTCGTCCAGGAAGCCGACATCCTCGCCGCCGCGCGCGCCTTGCTCACGAGCTGATTGCCGGCACGCGGGACCGCGGGCCACGACAGGCTGAATTCAGGCGCCGAAGACACCCCGAATATCCGGTTTATTCTCCACCGCCGGGCGCCACGCGCTTGTTTGACTCGGAGAACATGCGTATGATACCCGTTGCCACTCTGCGATCTCGTGCCGTCGGTCGCTCGGATGGTTTCAGATTTTTGACGGTATTTCTTGAGAGGTCGCAGACCAAAATGAAGCTGTATGTTGGAAATCTCCCCTACACGACGACTGGGGAGGAACTGGAAACCGCCTTTGCCGCCTATGGCGAAGTCGCTTCCGCAAATGTTGTTCAGGACCGCGATACCGGTCGTTCCCGGGGCTTCGGCTTCGTGGAGATGCCGGGCGCCGAAGAGGCGAAGGCTGCCATCGAAGGGCTGAACGGGCAGGATTTCAACGGCCGTAGCCTGGTCGTGAATGAGGCTCGTCCCCGTCCCGAAGGCGGACCGCGCGGTGGCGGTGGCGGCGGTGGATTCCGCCGTCGTTGAGGCTTGCCTTGACGAAATCGAAGGGCCGCCCGCGGGCGGCCCTTCTTTTTCCAGGCTCTATGCCGGGAACTTCGAGGTTCGGACGTTTTCGCAAAATCAGCACCCGTCGTCGCATCGGCGACGTTGTGAACCGCATTCACCGATACAGGAAACCGTGAAGAAACTTCTCGCCCCATGCCTGCTGGCCGCGCTGACGGCGGCCCCGCTCGCGGCCGCAACGCCGCTTCCGGCGCAGCAACCGGATTCGGCGGCGCAGGCCGATGCAGGTTCCTCCGCGATAAGCGATGCCGCTTTACGCCGCTTTGTCGTTGCCTATCGGGCGGCCATCCGAATCCGCGAAAAGCTGATGATCGAGACGCACGGCATGACGGACGAAAATAAAATCGCGGCGCGCGACAAACAGGCCGAGCAGGACATGAAGCAGGAAATACGCAGCCACATGACGCTCGCGCAATACGTGCGTATCGGCAAGGCCATAAACAGCGACGAGGCGCTGCATAAGCGCTTCATGCAGATGATGGATTCCCTACGCAAGACGCCGGCGGCCGCCACCGGATAGCACGTTTTGCCGCCAGGTTGCGCGTACAATGCGCGGCCTTGCGTCAAGCATCCGCCCCGATTCAATGACTTCCAATATCCGCAACATCGCCATCATCGCCCACGTGGATCACGGCAAGACCACGCTGGTGGATCGCCTGCTCCAGCAGTCCGGGAGCTTCGAGGCGCGCGCCGAGGTCGTCGAGCGGGTCATGGATTCGGGCGCGATCGAGCGCGAGCGCGGGATCACCATTCTCGCCAAGAACACGGCGATAGACTGGCGCGGTTGTCATATCAACATCGTGGACACGCCGGGGCATGCGGATTTCGGCGGCGAGGTCGAGCGCGTGCTCAGCATGGTGGATTCGGTTCTGCTGCTGGTAGATGCGGTGGATGGCCCCATGCCGCAGACGCGTTTCGTGACGCAGAAGGCGCTCGCCCGCGGCCTGCGCCCCATCGTCGTGATCAACAAGATAGACCGCCCCGGCGCGCGTCCGCACTGGGTGCTTGACCGCACCTTCGATCTGTTCGATCGCCTGGGCGCGACCGAGGCACAACTGGATTTCCCGGTGATTTACGCCTCCGCACTGAAAGGTTATGCCGGTGCGGATGCGGATGCGCCGGCCGACGACATGACGCCGCTGTTCGAGGCCATCGTGGAGCACGTGCCGGCGCCGGAAGTGAATGCCGACGGTTCCTTGCAGCTTCAGGTGAGTGCGCTCGATTATTCCAGCTACGTCGGCGTGATCGGCATCGGGCGCATTGCGCGCGGCGTGCTCACCGCCAACATGCCGATCACGGTGGTGGATCGCCACGGTGCCCGGCGCAACGGCCGCGTGCTGCAAGTGCTCGGCTTCCACGGCCTCACGCGCGTCGGCGTGCCCTCGGCCGAAGCCGGCGACATCGTCGCCTTTACCGGGCTTTCGCCGCTCAATATTTCCGACACGCTGTGCACGCCGGGCGCTGTCGAAGCGCTGCCCGCGCTCATCGTGGACGAACCTACAGTGAGCATGACCTTCCAGGTCAACGATTCCCCGTTTGCCGGGCGCGACGGCAAGTACGTCACCAGCCGCCAGTTGCGCGAACGCCTCGATCGCGAACTCATCCATAACGTCGCGCTCCAGGTGGAAGATACCGAGGATCCCGACCGGCTCAAGGTATCCGGACGCGGCGAGCTGCATCTTGCGATCCTCATTGAGAACATGCGCCGCGAAGGCTACGAACTGGGCGTTTCGCGCCCGCAGGTCATCGTGCACGAGGTGGACGGCGAACGTCACGAGCCCTTCGAGCAATTGACCGTTGACGTGGAAGAAGTGCACCAGGGCGCGGTGATGCAGATCCTGGGCGAACGCGGCGCGGATTTGCAGGACATGGTGCCGGACGGGCGCGGGCGCGTGCGGCTGGACTACATCGTTCCCGCACGCGGCCTGATCGGATTGCGCACCCTGTTCCTCAGCGCCACGCAGGGCACGGGACTGCTCTACCATGTCTTCGATCATTACGGCCGCGTCAAATCCGGCGAGTTCGGCCGGCGCGTGAACGGCGTGATGATCGCCAATGGCAACGGCCAGGCCCTTGCCTATGCGCTGTTCAATCTGCAGGAGCGCGGGCGGCTGTTCATCGGTCACGGCGACGCGGTGTACGAAGGCATGATCGTCGGCGAGCACACGCGCGCGAACGATCTCGTCGTCAACCCGCTCAAGGCCAAACAACTCACCAACATCCGCGCGGCGGGCTCGGACGAGAACATCCTGCTCACGCCACCCGCGCGGCTCACGCTGGAGCAGGCGCTCGAATTCATAGACGACGACGAACTGGTGGAGGTCACGCCGCACAATCTGCGCATGCGCAAGAAAGTCCTCGCGGAAGGTAATCGCCGACGGGCCGAGCGCAAAGCCGGCTGAGCGCCATGCGCCCAATCGGCGGGGCTCGACGGACGGTTAGCGGCTAGCCTGCAGGGATGCTGCGCCGGCTCTGGAGCCAGGCGAGCACCGGATCCCACTGCGCCCAGTCCTGCCAGGCGAGGTAGGGCGGAAGCTCGAAGATGCCGATTCCCATGGCCGCCGCACGCACGTAATTCTGGGTTTCGCGCAACTGGCCGAGCCGCCGCTCGCGCCGGCCGTCCAGCCAATGCTCCAGCACCCCGGCGATGCGGGTGTGTTCCATCACCCGGTTGGCGAGCAGCCCCACCCGCGTCTGTCGGTGCACGACCGGCGCGGAATTCGCCAACTCGTCGAGAAAGCGACGGGCGGCGTTGATGTCCACGGGGGAGGGCAAAATCGGCACCACCACGGTTTCCGCGCGGCGCAGGAACTCGCTCAATTCGGCGCCGTGCAGCCGCGCCGGGGCATCCATCACCAGCACGTCGGCAGTGCGCGGGAGGTGGCGCAGGCCTCCATCCACGGCGTCCAGTCCGCTGATTTCGGGTCGGTTCGGCGGCCTGGCGGCCAGCCAATCGAGGCTTCCGCGCTGGGGGTCGAAATCGGCGAGAACCACGCTATGGCCCTCGTTCGCATAATGGGAGGCAAGGTTGGTGGCGATAGTCGTTTTGCCGCAACCGCCCTTGGCATTGGCGACGAGAATGGTACGCATCTCGGTTCCTTGTTCCGGTACCCGCCCGGAAGTATAGTCCGGTTCGCCGAATTGTGCTCGGAGCAGTACACTAGCCGAAACGTCGGGGCCGCTTCCGGCGCCGTCCGGCAGCCGCAGGAATGGAGAGTCGCTTGACCGAAAAAAACCCGTCCGCCGCTCCACGCACCCCGCTTTCGGATGCCGCGGTGAGCGATTACCTGCTCGCCAATCCGGACTTCTTCCGCGAGCACAAGAAGCTCCTCACCCGGCTTTCCATCCCGCATCCCGCGGGCGGCGCGGTCTCGCTGGTGGAGCGGCAGGTCGAGGTGCTGCGCCAGGAAAACCGTCGCCTGGAGCGTCGTCTGGTGGAATGGATGGAGATTGCGCATGAAAACGACCGCCTGCTGAAGCATCTGCACGCGCTGGCCGTGGCCTTGCTCGCGGAGCCGGAGCCGGGGCGACGAGTGGCGGTGCTGGTGGCCGGGCTGCGCGATGACTTCGAGGCTGCGGCGGTGGCGCTGGTTCTCCATCGCGCCGAAGCCTGCGAGGCGCTTCCCGGCGCCCGCCATCTCGCGTCCGACGACCCCGCCTTCGAGGGCCTGACCGAGACGCTGGGATCGGGCCAGACGTTTTGCCGGCCGCTGGCCGACGCGCGGTGCGAGCGGATTTTCCCCGGCGAATCCGGACTGGCCTCGGCCGCCTTCGTGCCCTTCGATGCGGGCGGCGAGCGCGGCGTGCTGGTACTCGCAAGCCCGGACCCGAAACATTTCCACGCGAGCCTGGATACCACCTATCTCGCACGCATCGGCGAGCTGGCCGGCGCGGCGCTTGCCGGAACCGGATCATGAATCCGGCGGCGGATGCCGCCCGCGAACGTTTTCTCGGGCATCTTGCGCTGGAACGCCGACTTTCCCCACACACCGTGAGCGCCTACCGGCGCGATCTCGACGCGCTCGCCGCCTGGTGCGATCAGGCCGCGCTCGCCGAGTGGCGCGCGCTCGATGCCACGGCGCTCAGCCGTTTTCTTGCCGACGAACATCGCCGCGGCCTTGCCGCGCGCAGCCTTGCGCGGATGCTCGCGGCGGTGCGCAGCTTCGTGCGCTGGGGTCTCAAGTCCGGCGTCTTCGCGCGTGATCCCGGCGTGGGTGTACGGGCGCCGAAGCTCGCGCGCCGGCTGCCGGCGACGCTGGACGTGGACGAAGCGGCGCGCCTGGTGGCGATAGATCCCGAGGCGAGTCTGGTGGCCGGTCGCGACCGGGCGATTCTGGAACTGCTGTATTCGTCGGGCTTGCGGCTGGCCGAAATCGCGGCGCTCGACGTGGGCGATCTCGATCTTGCCGAGGGTTTGGTACGGGTGACCGGCAAGGGTTCGAAGACGCGCATCGTGCCGGTCGGGAGCCAGGCCCGCGAGGCACTGAAGGCCTGGTTGAAGGCGCGTGTCGTGCTCGCTGCGCCGGAGGAAACGGCGCTATTCATCAGCCGGCGCGGCTCGCGGCTCGCGCGCCGCTCGATCGAGGCCCGCATCACATACTGGGCACGGCAGCGCGGGCTCGACCGCCGCGTCTATCCGCATCTTCTGCGCCACGCCTTCGCCACCCATGTACTCGAGTCGAGCGGCGATCTGCGCGCGGTGCAGGAACTCCTCGGCCATGCCAGCCTTGCCACCACGCAGGTCTATACACACCTTGATTTTCAGTATTTGGCCCGCACCTATGATGCTGCACACCCACGCGCACAACGCAAGCGCGACGGCACGGCGAAGGACGGCTGACGAAGAAAATCGCTTCACCGGCCGATTTCTCCCGAACCAGGAGTAGAGAATGCAGCAATATCACGGCACCACGATCCTGTGCGTGCGCCGCGACGGGCTGGTGGCCATGGCCGGCGACGGTCAGGTTTCCATGGGCGATACCGTCCTCAAGGCCAATGCCCGCAAGGTGCGTCGGCTCGCCGACGGGCGGGTGCTCGCGGGCTTTGCCGGCGGCACCGCCGACGCCTTCACCCTGGCCGAGAAGTTCGAGGCCGAACTGGAGCGGTTGAGCGGAAACCTTGCCCGCGCCGCTGTCGCGCTCGCGCGTGAGTGGCGCAGCGACCGCGTCCTGCGGCGCCTGGAGGCCCTGCTGGCGGTGGCCGATGCCGAAACCTCGCTCCTCATCTCCGGCAACGGCGACGTCATCGAGCCCGAGGACGGCGTGATGGCGATCGGTTCCGGCGGCCAATATGCGCTCGCCGCGGCGCGCGCGCTGCTGCGTCACTCCGATCATCCGGCGCCTCAAATCGCGCGTACGGCGCTGGGGATCGCCGCCGAAATCTGCGTCTATACCAACCCGCGCATCACGCTCGAAACCCTGCCCGCGGAGGCCGCCGAACAATGACCGAAACCATGACTCCGCGCGAAATCGTCGCCGAACTCGACCGCCACATCGTTGGCCAGGCCGCGGCCAAACGGGCCGTGGCGCTGGCGCTGCGCGAGCGCTGGCGCCGCATGCAGCTCGATCCGGAACTGCGTGCCGAGGTGAGTCCCAAGAACATCCTCATGATCGGCCCCACCGGTGTCGGCAAGACCGAGATCGCCCGTCGCCTCGCGCGGCTCGCCCGTGCGCCCTTCCTCAAGGTCGAGGCGACCAAGTTCACCGAAGTGGGCTATGTCGGGCGCGAGGTGGATTCGATCATCCGCGACCTCGCCGAGATCGGCGTCAAGATGGCACGCCAGCGGGCGAAGATCGAGGTGCGCGTGCGCGCCGAGCAGGCCGCCGAGGAACGTCTGCTCGATGCCCTGCTGCCACGCGGGCGCCCCGCGGTCGGCTTCGCCAACGAGCCGCAGCCGGAAGTGCCTGCCGCTGGCGACGAGGATACCCGCCAGAAGATTCGCAGCCGGTTGCGCGCCGGGGCGCTGGACGAGCGCGAAATCGAAATCGAGGTGAGCGCGGCGCAGCCGAGCATGGAAATCATGGCGCCGCCCGGCATGGAGGAAATGACCGGCCAGCTCGAAAACATGTTCAAGGGCATGGCCGGCCAGCGCCACGAGCGGCGCCGGGTGCGGGTCGCCGAGGCTCGCCGGCTGCTTGCCGACGACGAGGCGGCCAAGCTCGTCAACGAAGACGAAATCCGCCGCGAGGCGATACGCGAGGTCGAAGACAACGGCATCGTGTTCCTCGACGAGATAGACAAGATCACGCGCCGTTCCGGCGAAGGCTCGGGTTCGAATGCGGACGTTTCGCGCGAAGGCGTGCAGCGCGATCTCCTGCCGCTGGTCGAAGGCTCCACCGTGAATACCCGCTACGGCATGGTGCGCACCGATCACATTCTGTTCATTGCCTCGGGGGCCTTTCATCTTGCAAAGCCCTCCGATCTCATTCCGGAGTTGCAGGGACGGCTGCCGATCCGGGTCGAACTGGACGCGCTCGGCGTCGAGGACTTTGTGCGCATCCTCACCGAACCGAAGGCCGCACTTACGGTGCAGTACAGCGCGATGCTCGCGACCGAAGGGGTCACGCTCGGTTTCGATGCGAGTGCTGTTCGCCGCATCGCGGAGATTGCCCATCACGTCAACGAACGCACGGAAAACATCGGCGCGCGCCGATTGCAAACCGTGATGCAGCGTCTGCTGGAGAGCGTCTCCTACGAAGCGCCGGATAATTCGGGGAGCACGCTTGAGGTGGACGCCGCCTACGTGGACGCGCACCTTGGCGATCTTGCCGAGGACGAGGATCTCTCGCGCTACATCCTGTGAGCGACGCCACGCCGCGACCGATCGAAATCCGTGCGCGGCGCGAGCCGCGAGAACTCTACGTGCGCTTCGATGACGGCATCGCCTACACGCTGCCCTTCGAGTATCTGCGCGTGTTTTCGCCCTCGGCGGAGGTTACCGGGCACGGCGGCGGTCCGCGTCTGCTGATCGCCGGCAAGGAGAACGTTGGCGTGAAGGCGATCGAGCCGATCGGCCAGTACGCGATCCGCATCGTCTTCGACGACGGCCACGATTCGGGGCTTTATTCCTGGCGCATCCTGCGCGAGCTGGGAGAAAACTTCGAGCACAACTGGCACGACTACCATCAACGTCTCGCCCGCGCCGGCGTCGGCGCCAAGCGCCCTACCGTAGAATGAGACCGGGACACGCGCGGACTCTTGCGTGACGGACAAGCACACCGACTTCGGCTATCAGACAGTTTCTCCCGCGGAAAAGACGCGGCGGGTGCGCGCGGTATTCGAATCCGTGGCGCCGCGCTACGATCTGATGAACGATCTCATGTCGGGCGGCATGCATCGTCTGTGGAAGCGTTTCTGCCTCGCGCAGACGGGACTCAAACCCGGCGGGCGGGCACTCGATCTTGCCGGCGGCACCGGCGATCTCGCCCGCGCACTTGCCCGTCAGGTGGGCGAGACGGGCGAGGTGATGCTCGCCGACATCAATCCCGCCATGCTTGCACGCGGGCGTGAGCGCTTGCTTGACAGCGGATTCGGCGGACGGGTTCGTTTTGCGCTCGCCGACGCCGAGTCGCTGCCGTTTCCGTCCGCTTACTACGACTGCCTCACCATTGCCTTCGGCCTGCGCAACGTCACCGACAAGGCACGTGCGCTGGCCGAAATGCATCGGGTGCTCGCGGTCGGCGCGCGCGTGCTGGTGCTGGAGTTCTCGCGCCCGCGTCCGGCTCTCGCCCGCGCCTACGACGCCTATTCCTTCAAGGTGCTGCCGCGGCTCGGACGCTGGGTGGCGCACGACGAGGCGAGCTATCGCTATCTCGCCGAATCCATCCGCCGTCATCCCGACCAGGAAACGCTCAAGACGATGATGGAGGAGGCGGGCTTCGAGCGCGTGCGCTACTACAATCTTGCCGGTGGTATCGTCGCCCTGCATATCGGATGGAAACTGTGAGCGAACCCCGTGCCCTGCCCGAACTGGTTCTTGCCCCCGCCGCGCAGGCAATGAATGCGGCGCTGGCGGTTGATCCCGTCGCCCTGCGCATGCTCGGCGAACTCGCCGGACGGCGGATCGCCGTGGAATTGAGCGACCTTTCCCTCGTCGTGGTGGTGAGTATTGCAAGTGATCGCATCGCACTCGGCGGCCTCGTTGCCGATCCCGAAGCGACGGTCAGCGGGCGTTTGACGAGTCTGCTCGCCGCCGCGCGCAGCGGCACGGCGCGCGGCCTGAACGTCGCCGGCGATGCGGAACTCGTGCAGGGTTTCGCGCGCGTCATGGGACGCCTGCCGGGCGCGGTCTGGGAACGGATCGCACGCACCATCGGCGATGTACCGGCACGCGGACTCGAACGGTTTTCGCGGACTCTGTTCCAGGTGTTCGGCGACACCCGCGACCGCTTCGCGGCAAGCCTCGGCGAATATCTGCAATACGAGGCGCGGGTCGTCGCCCCGCGCGCCGATGTCAGCGACTTTCTCGGCGAAGTGGATCGCCTGCGCAGCGACGTCGAGCGACTCGCAAAACGCGTCGAACGCTTGCGCCACGCATCGTTGCGGGAAGGACTATGATCGGTCTGCGCCAGCTACTCCGGTTTGCGCGGATCAACTGGGTGCTGCTGCGCTACGGCCTCGACGAACTGATCCTCGGCGCACCCTGGCTGCGGCCCTTCCGCTTTCTGCGTTATCTGCGTCCCTGGGCGCTGTTTCAAACCCGCCGTTTGCCGGCGCCGGTGCGGGCGCGCAAGGCGCTCGAAGACCTCGGGCCGATCTTCGTCAAACTCGGGCAACTGCTTTCCACGCGCGCAGATTTTCTGCCGCCAGCCTATGTTGAGGAGTTCGCCAAGCTCCAGGATCAGGTGCCGCCGTTTCCGGGGAAGATCGCGCGGCGCCGGCTCGAAACCATTTACGGTCAAAAGCTCGATACCCTGTTTGCGGAATTCGACGAGACACCGCTCGCCTCGGCTTCGGTCGCCCAGGTACACGCCGCGCTTCTTCCAAGCGGCGAACGCGTGGTGGTGAAGCTGCTGCGCCCGAAGATCACGCGCACGATCGAAGCCGACCTGTCGCTGATGTATCTGTTCGCGAAACTCGCCGAGCGCTATCTCGGCGAGGCGCGACGTCTGCACGCCGTCGAGGTGGTCGCCGAATACGACCGCACCATCCACGCCGAACTCGATCTGGTGCAGGAAGGTTCCAACGCATCGCAACTGCGGCGCAACTTCGAGGATTCCCCGCTGCTCTACGTGCCCAAGGTGTACTGGGACTACACGCGCCCCGGCGTGCTGGTGCTGGAGCGCATCGAGGGCATTCCGATTGACGATCTCGAAGCGCTGCGTGCGGCAGGCGTGGACATGAAGCGTCTCGCCGAAAGCGGAGTGGACATTTTTTTCACCCAGGTCTTCCGGCACAACTTCTTTCACGCCGACATGCATCCCGGCAATCTTTTCATAGACGCGAGCGATCCGGAATACCCGAGCTACATCGCGGTGGACTTCGGCATCTGTGGCACGCTCAGTCCCGAAGATCAACGCTATCTCGCCGAAATATTTCTTGCCTTTTTCAACCGCGACTACGAAAAGGTCGCGACCCTGCATGTGGAATCGGGTTGGATACCGAGGGACACGCCCGTGAACGAGTTCGCAGCCGGCGTGCGTGGGGTCTGCGAGCCGATCTTCAACCGCCCGCTCAAGGACATTTCCTTCGCCCAGTTGCTGTTGCGCCTGTTCCAGACCGAGCGCCGCTTCCACATGGAAATCCAGCCGCAGCTCACGCTGCTGCAGAAGACACTGTTCCATATCGAAGGCCTCGGACGCATGGTGTATCCCGATCTCGATCTGTGGACTTCGGCGCGTCCGTTTTTGGAAGACTGGATGCGCGACCATGTCGGCCCGCGTGCCGCCTGGCACAACCTGAAACGCGATCTCCCCGAACTCGGGCCGATGCTTGCCGAGGCGCCCAAGCTCGCCTTCTCGGCGCTCAACAAGATTCTCGACGGCGATCTCGAAGTACGTCTCGGCAAGGAAGTGCTGGAGCGCTTTGCCGCCGAACGCGCCGCCGAGCGTCGCGCCCGCCGTCGCGGTCAGGCCGGTGGCGCATTGCTTGTATCCGGCGCAGTACTCATCGGCCTTTCATGGCAACCCGCCTGGGCCGCCTGGGTCATCGGCGCCGCCGGCCTCGCGCTCCTCCTCTGGCCTACGCCCCGTCGTTAGCGCCTGCATATCTGGAAACGCAGGGAGATATCGCTTTGAGCCATGTATTGATCCAGCAGTATCTCAACAACCTGCGAGACCTTCGCAGAGTCTCGGGCACGACGCGCGAATCGGTAGTACGCGAGGCTTTCAAGGATATGCTCAAGGGCTGGGCCCGATCTCATGATCTGGTGTTCGTTCCCGAGTACGAGATTACGACCTTGACTGGCGATCGCCGCTACGTGGACGGCGCCTTGCTGCACGCGCTGCGCATGCCCTTCGGCTACTGGGAAGCGAAAGACGAGAAGGACGATCTCGATGTCGAAATCGAGTACAAGTTCCGTCGCGGCTACCCGCAGGACAACATCATCTTCGAGGATTCCGTCCAGGCGGTTCTCATCCAGAACAAGCAGGAGGTGATGCGCTGCGCGGTGGATGACGTGGCCGCGTCTAGAAAAACTTCTTACCCTGTTCTTCAGCTACGAGCGCGCCGAAATCGGCGAATTCCGCAAGGCGGTGGAGCAGTTCAAGGCCGATCTCCCGGCGGTGCTCGCCGCGCTGCGCGAGATGATCGAAAAGGCCCACACGGATAATGCCGGCTTCCGCAAGGCCGAGATTGCCTTTCTCGCCCACGCGCGGGAAGCCATTAACCCGAGCCTGACTGAAGCGGACGTGCGCGAAATGCTGATTCAGCACGTCCTCACCGAGGAAATTTTCTCCAAGGTTTTCGGCGAAGACGATTTCCACCACCAGAACAACATCGCCAAGGCCCTCTACGAACTGGAGGGAACATTCTTCACCGGCGACCTGAAGAAGCGTACCCTGCGCGGTCTCGCCCCTTATTACGCGGCGATCCGCTCCGCCGCCGTGCAGATCGGAAGCCATCACGAAAAGCAGGCGTTTCTCAAAGTCATCTACGAGAACTTCTACAAGGTCTATAACGTCAAGGCGGCGGATCGTCTCGGCGTGGTCTATACGCCGAACGAGATCGTGCGCTTCATGGTGGAGAGCGCCGACTGGCTGTGCGAGAAGCACTTCGGTCGGAACCTGATCGACAAGGACGTGGACATTCTCGATCCGGCCACGGGCACCGGCACCTTCATCTGCGAATTGCTGGAGCACTTCCGCGGCCAGCCGGCGAAACTGAAGCACAAGTACCGGGAAGAACTGCACGCGAACGAAGTAGCAATCCTGCCGTATTACGTGGCCAATCTGAATATCGAAGCCACCTACGCCGCGCATTACCGGCGAGTACGCCGAATTCCCGAACCTCTGCTTCGTGGACACGCTCGATAATGTCGCCGGCCTGCGCAAATACGCCGGACACATAGATGACCTCTTTGGCAGCGTGAGCGAGGAGAACGTCGCGCGCATCAAGCGCCAGAACCATCGCCGGATCAGCGTCATCATCGGCAATCCGCCCTACAACGCCAACCAGCTCAACGAAAACGAGAACAACAAGAACCGCGAATACCCGAACATAGACAAACGCATCAAGGAAACCTATATCGCCGCCAGTACGGCGCAGAAAACCAAGCTCTACGACATGTATGCGCGCTTCTTTCGCTGGGCCAGCGACCGCCTGGACGAAAACGGCGTGCTGGCGCTCATCACCAACCGCAGCTTCATAGACAGCCGCACTTTCGATGGCTTCCGCAAGATGGTCGCTCAGGAATTCAACGAAATCCACGTGGTGGATCTAGGCGGCGACGTGCGCGCCAATCCTAAGCTCTCCGGCACCAAGCACAATGTCTTCGGCATCCAGACCGGCGTTGCCATCAGCTTTCTGGTCAGGCATGCCAAGAAGCGGGGCTGCCGCATCTTCTACACGCGGCGTCCTGAGATGGAAACAGCGGAGGAAAAACTGGCGTGGCTCTCGAAAGCACGGCTCGGCGAAGTTAAACACGCGGAAATCAGCCCGGATGAAAAGCACAACTGGCTGAATCTCACCGACAACGATTTCGATACGCTGATACCGATTGCGTCCAAAGAAACAAAGCGGGCGAAAAAGCCAGGGCAAGAAAGAGCGATCTTCAAATTGTACTCGCTAGGCGTGAAAACGAATCGTGACGATTGGGTTACTGATTTCAGTAAAATTTCTCTCGCTGAGAAAGTCGAGCATTTGATTCAAGGTTACGAATCAGAGCGCGCTCGACTTGTTGGTACGATTCGCGCTGAAAACGTAGCCGCCAAGATTAATTATGAAATTAAGTGGACGCGAAAACTCAAGCGGCTTTTGGTTAATGGAGTGCCACTGTCGTACGATTCAACGCAGGTCACTAATTCACAATATCGTCCATTCACAAGCAAATGGACGTATTTTTCTAACGACTTGAACGAAGACTGGTATCAACTTCCTCAGATTATGGATTCTGCGGCAGATCCGATGATTATGCTTTCCGGTTATCCAAGTCAGAAACCATTTCAGGCGCTGGCGTCCAGCGGGCTATGGCATCACGACACGTTGGATAAAACCAATGGCGCTCCACTCTATAGATTGGTCGCTGGAAAGCGTGAGGACAACATCACGGACTGGGCACTCAAGCAGTTCAGGAATCACTACAAGGCCGAACTCTCTCCCGGCACGAAAGGGAACAAAACGAAGGCGCGACCGATCACCAGGGAAGCGATCTTCCATTACGTCTATGGCGTGCTGCACGATCCCGTCTATCGCGAGAAATATGCGCTGAATCTCAAGCGCGAGTTTCCGCGCATCCCGTTCTACGCTGATTTCTGGCAATGGGCAGAATGGGGCAAGGAATTGATGGGCCTTCACATCGGCTACGAAGCGGTCGAGCCATACCCGCTGGAACGTACCGACGTGGCGATGGACGGCGGAACGCCGGTGCGCGAGGGACGCAGTAAATCGCTGCTGGCCGAAGCGGCGGGATCAACCGGCAACGCAAAGGCCGATGCGCCCAAGGCATTGCTCAAGGCGGATAAGGACGGCGGGCGCATCCTGCTCGATGCGCAAACGACTCTCGGCGGCGTTCCGCCGGAGGCCTGGGATTACCAGCTTGGCAACCGCTCGGCGTTGGAATGGATACTGGACCAGTACAAGGAAAAGAAACCGAAAGACCCGACCATCCGCGAGAAATTCAACACCTACCGCTTCGCGGATTACAAGGAGAAAGTCGTTGATCTGCTTCAGCGCGTGACGACGGTAAGCGTCCGCACAATGGAGATCGTCAACGCCATGAAGAAAGCCTCGTCGCGATAATCCCGTAGTCTTTGCGGGCAAAAGGGCGCTTATGTCGTTTACTGAACGGCGCCGTCGTAGGCTTGCGCCAGGCGCGCGTCCAGCGTGACCAGCGGTGCCTTGCGGGCGAGCGCGAGTTGCAGGTAGGCGGCATCGTAAGCCGAGAGCGCCCAACGCCGCGCGAGTCCCGGCAGGCTGTTCCAGTCTGGTTCGTACAGCTTGAGTGCAAGTTTGTCCAACAGTCGGTAACGCGCCTCGATTTCCCCGGTGCGCGCGGGATAGCGAATACATTTGGTAGTACAGACACTGGCGAGTTCGTAGCGGATGAGACCGGGCGCGATCAATGCACCCGAGACGCTGGCTAGAATCGGCGCGGCTTCCGGTTCGTCGAAAAGTACTGCCGCTAGTGCCGATGCGTCAATGACCGTGGCGGGCATCGCGGTCGCGGCGGATCAGTCCGGCGGATTCGGCGGGCATTTGCGCACCGAGCTTGCGCGCTCGTTGCCAGAGTGCGTCCAGCGTAAGTTTGCCGGAAGCGGTGCGCACTGCTGCGGATTTGCGCGAAGGCTCCCCGACCTTGCGGGAATCCACCCGATAGACGGAATGCGCGGGTTCGCGCACGTTGTCGGCGGTGGTTTCATCGCCCGCGCGCTCAATGATCAACAACAGCTCGCGTTGTAGCGAGCGGCGATTTGCCTCGGCACGCCGGCGCAGCCGGTCGGCCACACGGTCGGGCACCTGTTTGATGGTCATGGTGACGGGCATGGCGCTTGTCCAAAATGCCAAGTATGGATGTATTTTACATCCATAATGGATGCCAGACAAGGACTCTTTCCATTGCTGGCCGCGAGCAAGCTCGCTCCCGCCCCATGCTTATGTCTTATGGCGGTGCAGGAGCCAGAGGCCGGCGTAGATTTTGGGGTCTATGGCGATGTCGGCGGGGCGCGAGGCAAGCCAGGCGTCCACTTCTTTCAACGGCACGGCGTGTACGGTGATGTCTTCGCTGTCGTCGCCGCCACCGGGGCCGACGCGTTCGAGGTTGCGGGCGATGCAGAAGGTTGATGTTTCGTTGCTGAGTCCCGCCGTGACCGGTCCGGAACAGATCACTTTGATTTCGCCCGCGGCGTAGCCGGTTTCTTCGATGAGTTCGCGCCGTGCGGCTTCGATCAGCGGTTCGTCGTCTGCGATGTCGCCAACGAGTCCGGCGGGCAGTTCGATGACGCGGCGCTCGATCGGCAGGCGATATTGTTCGACCAACAAGAGTTTTTCGCCGGCGGTTACCGCGATGATCACGGCGACGCCGTGCGAGTTGGTGCGTTCCACGTATTCCCAGTGTCTGCGCCGCAGAAGGCGCAGGAATTCGCCGCGGTGGAGAAGTTGCGCCTTCATGATTTGGAATGCTCCGCAGGCGCGTCCACTTCGGTCGTTCCGCCGGTGAATTTCACCGCGAGGTTGCGCCGCTTTCTCGATCGGAGCGCGAGCGAGGCGCGCAGGTTGATGAGGGAACTCAGGTAATAGACGACCCGGAACAGCAGGATGGGATAACGCATGGGTGTCTTTCGGAAGACGTCGCCCGCGAACAGACTGGTGATCGCCTCGAGCATGCGGAAGCGGTTGCTCGGGGCCATGAAGAGGCTGTGGATGGCGGGGGTGTTGAAGCGGTAGATGAACCAGGAGAGTCGTTTTATGCCGCGGCGAAGTTGGCGTTCGTAGGCGCGGGTGAGGCGGCGCGCCTCGGCGGGATGGTCGAGGATGCGGTCCACTGCGTCGGCGGCGAGAAAGGCGCTGGTGAGCGCGAGATGCACGCCGCTCGAGAACACCGGATCGAGAAAGGCGAAGGCATCGCCGACCAACAGATAACCTTCGCCCGCGGCGGTGCTCGAGAAATAACTGTAGTTGCCCGTCGCGCGTACCTTGCTTACCAGTTCGGCGTCTTTCATGCGCTCGGCGAGTTGCGGTGACAGGGCGAGGGTCTTCGCCAGGAATTCTTCCGGCGGGCAATTGCGGGTTTTGAGATATTCCGGCCAGCACACGGCGCCCACGCTCATGGTGCCATCGCGCAGCGGGATCAGCCAGAACCAGCCGTGGTCAAACCAGCAGAGACTGATGTTGCCTTCGTCGTCTCCCGGCTGACGCGGCACGTTACGGTAGTGGCCGTAGATCGCCGAACTCGCGTGTTTGCGGTTCTTGCGCTTCCGGCCGAGACGGCTGGAAAGAAAGGTATCGCGTCCGCTTGCATCCACGACGAAGCGTGCTTCCCAGGCGAGTTCACGGCCGTCTTCGTCGCGGGTGTGCACGAGCGTGCGTTCGCCGCGGCGAAACTCGGTGGCGGTTACGCGCAGGCCTTCCCGTGTTTCGGCGCCGGCTCGCGCCGCGTTGCGAAACAACAGTTCGTCAAAGTCGCTGCGTTTGACTTCGTAGGCATGCGAAGCGCTTTTGTCCCAGGCGTCGCGGAAGTAGTAAGTTTGGTGCGGATTGGGCTGCCGGTCGGAATAAAAATCAATGCCCGGTTTATAGATGCCGACGGATTCGCGCACCTGGTCGAGTACGCCTAGCGCTTCGAGCAGCGGCAGCGAGCGCGGCAGCAGCGATTCGCCGATGTGGAAGCGCGGGTGGCGATCCTTCTCGATAATGACTACGTCGCGGCCTTTGCGGGCGAGGAGCGTGGCCGTCGCAGAACCGCCCGGGCCGCCGCCGATCACCAGCACGTCGCATGGCCGCGGCAGCGTATTGTCCTTCCCGTCGCTCAAGAATGCTCCCGGATAAGGCCGTCGAAGGGTGGCATTTTGCCAGCAATACCCGCACCGCGCCAGAGGATCGTCCGCCGGGTCAGGGGGTGGATTTTCCAGACGAGCGGGGCATGTAATAGAATCCCTGCAATTACAGGGAGGAGCCATGACCTTGGCACAAAGCGAATTCGAACACGAGCTGGCCGGATTGATCGTCGAGGCGCTGGAACTGGAAGACGTGGAAGCGGCCGAGATCGAACCCGAGGCGCCGCTGTTCCGCCAGGGGCTGGGGCTGGATTCGATTGATGCGCTGGAACTTTCTCTGGCCATCGCGAAGAAATACGGCGTGCAACTCAAGGCCGACGACGAGCAGGATCGCGTGGCCTTCTCCTCGCTGCGTGCGCTCGCGGCCTACGTTTCCGGACGACGCGCCGCCGCATCCTGATGGGCCCGGCAATGGCAGCGAGTCCGCGACCTGGCTGGGGCCGCAGGGTGGCCGCGATCCTGTGGCCGCTCGCTTTCATTGTCTATTTCGTCGTGATGGGAATCTGTACGGCGATTGGCCGCCCGCTGCCCGCCGCCTTGCTGCTGATCGCGCTGCTCGCGATCGCTATCGTCCGTGCGCTGGCGACCGGGCAGCGCGCGGGCGCGATTCTCGAAGCCCTGATCCTTGCGCTCGCACTTGCCGTGCTGTGGCTTGCCGGACCCATAAAGGTAATCGAGTTGACGCTGGTGATCGTGCAGGCGACGGTGAGTGCGCTGTTTTTGCGCAGCCTGCTTGGCGGGCGCACCGATATCGTGACGCGGATAGCCTGCGAGATCCGTCCGGCGCATACGGCGCGCGAACTTGCCTATACGCGCGCCGTTGCCTGGTCCTGGGTCTGGTTCATGGCGGCGCTCGCAGTGATCTCGCTTGCGTTCGCTTTCGTCGCGCCGCCGCAGTGGTGGTGGTGGTGGAAGATCGTCTCCGCCTTGCCCTTGCCGGTTGCCTTTTTCCTTGCGGAATGGCTGTTTCGCCAATGGGCCTTGCGCGGCGAGCAGCGGATCGGCTTGCGGCACACCCTGCGGGCGCTGCCGCGGCTTGATTACCCGAGTCTGTTCCGGATATGAGCACGTTTCCGCTGCTCGCCGGGGCGGCGCTCGATGCTCCCATCGCGCGGCGTCGCGGGCGGTGGATCACGCGCGCCGAGTATCTGGCGCAGGCCGAAGCCCTGGCGCAGGCGTTGCCCGCGGGTCGATATGGCCTGAATCTGTGCGAGGATCGCTATCACTTCATGGTGGCGTTTGCGGCCCTGCTGCTCGCCGGGCGCACGAATCTCCTGCCGCCCAGTGTCGCGCCGCGGACGATAGACGAAATCGAGGCTGAATACGGAGCCTTCCGGCTGGCGGACGAGACCGTATCCGCAGCCGTGCCGGGTTCGAAGCGTGCCGCCGTGGCGCCGGAAGTGCCCGCGGCACTGGAAGCCGCGGTTCTGTTTACTTCCGGCAGCACCGGCCGACCCGCCGCCCAGGCCAAGACCTGGGGCGAACTCGTCGGCGCAACCGCGACCGCGATCCGGCGTTTCGATCTCGGTGCGGCTCGCCACGACATCGTCGCCACCGTTCCCGCGCAGCATTCCTATGGCTTCGAGTCGAGCGTCTTGTACGCACTTCAGAGTTCGGCTGCGGTCCACGCCGGGCGGCCGCTGTTCCCCGCCGACGTGCGGGCGGCGCTGGCCGAGATGCGGGCACCGAGAATTCTGGTAACGACTCCACTGCATCTCGAGGTGTGCCTGCAATCGGATCTGGACTGGCCGCCGCTCGCATTCACACTGTCGGCGACGGCGCCGCTCGGGCGCGAACTGGCCGCGAACGCCGAACGGATTTTTGATGCGCCCTTGCGCGAAATTTACGGCTCCAGCGAGACCGGTGCCATCGCCAGCCGACGGACCGCGACCGAATCCGGGTGGCAGGCTTACGACGGCATCCGGCTCAGTCGCAGCGGCGAGGAGTTTCTGGTGCAGGCGCCGTATCTGCCTGCGGCACGGGCGCTTGCCGACGATCTGGCGCTAAGCGGTGACGGGCGTTTCGAGTGGCGCGGGCGCAAGGCCGACCAGGTGAAGGTGGCGGGCAAGCGCACCACGCTTGCCGAACTCAACGGCCGCCTGCTGGCCATCGAGGGCGTGAAAGACGGCGGCTTCGTGGTCCCCGATGAGCAAGGTGGTCGGCTTGCCGCGGTCGTGGTCGCGCCGGCGCTAGGCAGGGAGCAGATTCGAGCCCGGTTGGCGGAAACGCTGGATCCGGTGTTCCTGCCGCGCCCGCTCGTCAAGGTATCGGCGCTGACGCGGACGGCGACCGGCAAGCTCACGCGCCGGGAATTGCTCGGGCATCTCGCCGCGCACGCGGGAAAGGGTCCGGTCTCGTCGTGAGTTCGCGCGAATCCGCCACATCGGAACCTGCGCAAGCCGCCGCCGAGCCGACGCGCGCCTGGCTCGTCCGCGGGGAGCGGGGCAATCGGGCTGGGCTCGCATTCATCCGCTGGATTGCGTTCAGTCTTGGCCGGCGCGCGGCGCGCTTCGCCCTGGTTTTTGCCGTCGCCTGGTATCTCCTTCGCGCCTGGTCGCTGCGTCGTCACGTGTACGATTTTTTGCGCCGCGTGTTGCCGCGTGCGCCCCGCTTTCGCGATTTCGTCCGCAGCTACTGGACCTTTGGCGCCGTTACGCTCGATCGCGCGTTCCTGCTTGCCGGGCGCGACGCCGGCTTCGATATACGCGTTTACAATGTCGAAACTCTGCTCGATATGCACGCGCGCGGGCAGGGAGCGCTCCTGTTGGGTGCGCATCTGGGGAGTTTTGCCGCCATCCGCGCGTTGGGCGTGCGCCGCGAGGGACTCCCAATCCATATCCTGCAGTACACGGAGCAGAATCCGCACATCACCCGCATGTTCGCGGCGCTCGATCCCGCGCTTGCCGCAAACATCATTCCGCTCGGTGCTCCCGACGTGCTGTTGCGTCTCGCCGCGCGGATCGAGGCGGGAGATCTTGTGGCCATGCTGGCCGACCGCATGGCGCCGACCGATACCCGCGGCGTTGCCTGCGAGTTTCTCGGTGGAAGGGTAAATTTTCCGTCGGGCGGCGTGGAGGCGGCGCTCCTGCTCGGATGCCCCATCGTGCTTTTCTTCGGTTTGTACAGCGGTGGCAATCGCTACGATATTCACTTCGAGCAGTTGAGTGAGGGTGGCCGCGTTAATCGTGGCGACCGACGCGCCGCGACCGAACGGCTCGTGCAGGCATACGCCGGGCGTCTGGCCCATTACGCCCGGCTCGCGCCCCGGAACTGGTTCAATTTCTACGATTACTGGGGGTAGGCGGTTCCGTGGACGTTGCTATACTCGAAACGAAGAGAGCGCCGCTTGAGTCGGAGTCTCTGCATTCCTTTCCGGGGGGTCTGTCACGATAAGTCAGCACATGTTGACGCCCGGAGTCGGGAAAGCATCACGGCTGTCCGGCCTGTGGCGCAGTGCTGCGACGGGTTTGTGCTTCGTCGGTTTCTGGCTGCTTGCGGCGGCGGCGACGCTGCTGCTCCTGCCGTTTGCGCTTCTTCCGCTCGGCGATCGGCCAAGGCGGGTGCGGCGCCTTGCCGGCATCGGTTTCCGGCTGCTGCTCGGCTGGATCGATGCGCTCGGTATCGGGCGTTTCCACATCGAGGGCGAGGAGCGGATCGGCGAGGCCCGGGGCCGACTGCTGGTCGCCAATCATCCCTGCTTTCTCGACGTGGTGGCGCTGTTCGCCTATCTGCCGGACGCAAACTGCGTGATGAAGGGCAGCCTGCGCCGGCATCCTTTTTTCGGTCCGTTCGTGCGTGCGGGCGGCTACCTCGGCAACGATTCCGATCCCGAGCAGGTCATCGAGGCCTGCCGCAAGGCGCATGAACGCGGCGAGGCGATCATTATTTTTCCCGAGGGCTCCCGCTCCGCGCCCGGAGCCGCTCCGCATTTTCGCCGCGGCGCGGCCCAGATCGCGGTTCGCGTGGGGATGGAAATTCTCCCCGTGACGATCCGTTGCACGCCGCCGGTGCTTACCCACGGGCGCCCCTGGTTTCGCATGCCCGGCGAGCGGTTCGTCCACGTGATATGCTTTCATGAGCCTTGCAGCCTCGAAACTTTTGCCCCGCTTGACGGCCTCGCGCCATCGCTTGCCGCACGCCGGCTTACACAGGGGTTGGAGGATTACTTTATACACACCTTAAATGCCTCCGAACCGATGAAGACTTGCTCCGCAGCCGCCTCAGACGCCGCCCGCAGCGCCGAGCGGTCGCCGCGATGAAGCACGATGACCTGTTCGAGCGTCTGCGCGATCTCCTCGCGGAGCGTTTCGGCCTGCCGCCGGAAGATATCCGGCCCGAGGCCCGCCTGTACGAAGACCTCGATCTGGACAGCATAGATGCCGTGGATCTCGCCATTGCCACCCAGGAATTCACCGGACGCAAGATCTCCCCGCAGGAGTTTCGCAATGTGCGCACGGTGGCCGACGTCGAGCGCGAGATCAGGCGCCTGCTCGACGCCGATGAGGACTGAACCGGGCGCGCGGCGGCACGCCGCTGCCGAGAAACTGCCCGTCGTACTCTCGCGTGAAGCCGCAGCGGAGCGAGTTCGGCTTGAACTTGAGGTGCCGGCGACGCTTGCGTGGTTCGCCGGACACTTTCCCGATCATCCCATTCTGCCCGGCGTGGCCCAGATCGGCTGGGCGATCTCCTTCGCACGCGAGCATTTCGATTTTCCCGCCGATCCCCCGCGTATCGAACGGATCAAGTTCCAGAATCCGATCCACCCCGGCGACCAAGTAACTCTGGAACTTCTACGCGATGCCGAGCGGCCGCTGCGGGTCGAGTGGACGTTCGGACGCGATGAATTGGTGCTGAGTGGCGGGCGGCTCGAGTTCGTGGTTTGAGTTTTCGCGCCTGCGCCCTGATTCCGGTCTATAACCACCACCGGGAACTGGCGGGACTCGTCGCCGAGCTCGATGCCCGCGAACTGCCGATAGTGCTGGTGGACGACGGCAGCGACGAGACGACGCGGCGCGTGCTCGACGCGCTGGCCGCCGGTAATCCGGCAAGCGTGCAGCTTGTGCGCCTTGCGCGCAACCGGGGCAAGGGAGCGGCCGTACTCGCCGGGCTGGCCGCCGCCGCGGAACGCGGCTATACCCATGCCGTGCAGATAGATGCCGATGGTCAGCACGATGTGCGCGAGGTGCCGGCGCTCGTCGCGCTTGCACGCGAACAGCCCGGGGCGTTGATCTCGGGCACACCCGATTACGACGAATCGGTGCCGGCCGTGCGTTATTACGGGCGCTGGCTTACGCATGTTCTGGTCTGGGTGGAGACGCTTTCGCGCGAGATCAAGGATTCCATGTGCGGCTTTCGCGTCTACCCGGTCGCCGCCACGCTCGCGCTTGCACGTAAGCGAAGGCTGGGCCAACGCATGGATTTCGATACCGAAATAATGGTGCGGCTGTATCTCGCCGGCGTTCCGGTGTACTTTCATCCCGTTTCGGTGCGCTATCCGGCCGACGGC
Organism: uncultured Gammaproteobacteria bacterium; assembly: GCA_963843735.1. GTDB lineage: Bacteria > Pseudomonadota > Gammaproteobacteria > JAKDMP01 > JAKDMP01 > CAWJLN01. The sequence continues at coordinate 34,605 of CAWJLN010000004.1, read as the reverse complement.
GTTTCCCACTTCCGTCTGTTCCGCGACAACGTCCGCATGACCGGCTTGCATCTGCGTCTGCTCGCCGGTCTCCCACTGCGTTTGTTCGCCCGCCCGCGGCGCTGAAATCCCGGCCTCGGCAGGCGCCGCCTGCTATCCTGTTCCCTTGATGCCAATCCGGTAATGCACCGCTGCCTTGAACCGAACGCTTGTTCCCCAGCCGCTTCCCGAACCGGAATCCGTCGCGATCGGCGCGGAGATGGGTCTGTCCGCGAGCCGGAAGCGTGTGGAGAAGGCGCTGGTTTCGGCCACGGTCGAGATCGAGATCGGCTTCCCCGATCTCGATCCGATGGCCGTCGTTTGGCACGGTCATTACCTGCGTTATTTCGAAGAGGCGCGCGTCGCACTGATGCGCCGCATCGGCTACGACTATCCCGACATGCAGGCTTCGGGCTATAGCTGGCCCGTCATCGAGGTGCGCCTGCGCTATGCACGGGCTGCGCGCTACGCTCAGCGGCTTGCGGTCACGGCCGATCTGCTGGAATGGGAGAACCGCTTGCGCGTCGGTTATCTCATCGCCGACGCCGAGAACGGCGAGCGGTTGACCACCGGCTACACCATCCAGTGTGCGGTAAACGACGCGGGCGAATTGCAGCTCGTGAGTCCGCCGGCGCTGCTCGAACGTTTGGCGCCGTTTCTTTGATGCGCCGTTTGTCGTTCGCCGGCTTGTGCGCACTGCTTTGCGTGGCCGCTGTGCCGGCGCTTGCGGCGGATGCAGCGAGCTACGCAGCGCACTTTACCGAGACGCGCACGATCGTCGGCATGAGTCGGCCGCTGGTGCTGCACGGTGAAATCCACTTCACACCCGGCAAGCGGTTGCTGTGGGCCGTGAACAAACCCTATCGCTACCAATTTGAAATTGCCGACGGCAAGATTGAGGAAACCCTTCCGGACGGTTCCCGGCACAGCAACCCGCTTGCGAAAACCCCGTGGGCCGAGGCGCTTTTCAAATTGTTCTCGGCGTTGTTCGGTGGTGATCCGAACGCGCTTGCGCGCTATTTCAAGGTCTCGTCGAGTGCCGACGGACTTGTGCTCGTACCGCGCAGTGAGGCGCTCGCAAAATGGGTCGCGCGCATCGTGACCGTCGGCAAGCCCGTGCCGCGTACGGTCACCATCCGGGAGAGCGACGGCAGCGCGACGCGGCTCGACTTCACCATGCTTGGACCGACGCCGACGACCGTTCCCGCCGCAGCGACGCAATGAGGCGTGCCGCGTTCGGCGAATGGCTGCGCGCGGCGCTGGCGCAGGCCGACGCCGGCCGGCCACGTTACGTGCTCATCTGGGCGCTCGCGCTTGCCCTGCTCTGCGGCGGCGCGACGCTGCGCGTGATCGCGGGCGGCGTCTCCCCGATCGGTACCGATCTGTTGAGCCTGCTTCCTTCCGTGCGCGAGGATCCGCTGCTTGCTGCGGCCGTGGATCGCCACAGCAATACCTTTGTACATGGTCTGATTATCGCGGTCGAGGGGCCGAACGCGCAGACGGCCGTCGCCGCCGCGCAGGCGGCGCGACATGCTCTCGCCACGGCCGGCTACCGGTTGGAAAATCCCGGTGCCTCGACCGACGCGCTCTATGATCTCTATCGGCGACATCGCTTCCGGCTGCTCACGCCGCAAAACGCCGCCGCGCTTGCCGCCGCGCCGAAACGGGCCTTCGTTACCGCGTTGCAGGTCGGGCTCGCCAGTCCGGGAAGCCCGGGCGGGAGCCTCGCCGATCCGGGCGGGTTCCTCACCCGTTATCTTGCGAGCCTGCCGCGTCCGTTCCCCGCGCTGGTGCCGGAGAACGGGCTGCTTGCCGTTCCCGATGCGCCGCGTCCGGCCTATCTTTTGACCGTGACGCTCAAGAACGACGCCTTCGGCGAGGCCGGCGAAGCGCGCGCTCGCGAAGCCGTCGCACTCGCGCGTAAAAACGTTGCCGCACAGTGCCCGCAATGCGAGGTGACGGCCACCGCGCCGGCGCTCTTTTCGGCCGCCGAGCGCAGCGAAGGCCAGCGCGAAGTCACCTGGCTCGGCGCCGGTTCCATAATCATCATCGTACTTTTGGTGCTCGGCTTCTTCCGCAGCCTGCGCCCGCTTGCGCTGGTCGTCGCCTGTGTCGGCAGCGGCATTGTCGCCGGTGCCGCCGTGACGCTGCTCGTCTTCGGCGAAATCAATCTGCTGACGATGGTCTTCGGCACTACTTTGCTTGGCATCTCGGTGGATTACGCACTGCATTACCTGAGCGATCGTCGCCTGAGCGAGGATGGCGGCACGCTGGGCCGCATCGGTCCTGGCATTGTGCTGGCGCTGGCGACGACCTGCATCGCCTTTGCCTTTCTCGCCGCCACGCCGTTCCCGGCCCTGCGCCAGATGGCGCTGTTCTCGATCGCCGGACTGGCGGCAGCCTTCCTTACCGTGATCGCCGTGTTTCCAGCCTTCTCGAAAGGCCTGGGACGCAAGTCCGCGTCGGCGCCAATGCACTGGGTGGCGAGTCGGGCGGCCAGTGGTGGGCGGCGCTGGCGTGCGGTCGTGGTGATTCTGCTTGTCGCCGGTGCCGTCGGCGGGCTCGCGCGGCTGCATGCCGTGGACGATCTTCGCGAATTGCAGGCGATGCCGCCCGCGCTTGTTGCCGAAGCCGCGAAGATCAGTCGGCTCCTCGGCACGCCGCCGGTAAGCGGTTTCTTTTTCGTCCGCGGGCCGGACTTGAACACTGCGCTCGCTCGCGAACGTCGGCTCACGGCGCTTGCCGCCGGGAAGTCGCCGCAGCTCGCCCTGATCGGGCTCGCGGGTTTCCTGCCCGCGCCGCAGGCACAGGTACGGGCGCTCGCCGCCTGGACACCGCTTATGAACGATGATGCTTCGATGCTCAAACAGGCGCTCGTTGCCGCCGCGCTTCCCGCCGGTTTCGCAACCGGACTCGTCTCCGCCTGGCGTGGGAAGGACGGCGCGCTCACGGCGGAGCAGTTGATCCGCACGCTACCTGCACTCGGCCAATACCTGGTCCGCAGCGAGGGCGAAACGGGACTCGTGGTGCAGTTGTACGGCAATGCCCCGCAATCCTCGCTCGCTACGCTCGCCGGCGCCGTACCCGGCGTCGCCTACGTGAATTCCCTCGATCAACTCAACGCCGCCTTCGCACGCATCCGCTGGCATGCGACTCTGTGGGTGGCGGCGGGCTATTTGCTGACCCTGCTCTTGCTCGGGTGGCGTTACGGTGTTCTCGGCGGACTCGTTATCCTGCTCTCGCCGCTTACGGCGGCACTCGTCACGCTCGGCATTCTCGGCTGGCTGGGCGAGCCGGTGAACGTATTCGTGGTCGTCGCGCTCATGCTGGTCGCCGGCGTCGGCGTGGACTATGCGCTGTTTCTGCGTGAGGGTTCGTCGCATCTGCGTTCGACCGGTTTTGCCGTGGCGCTTGCCGCGGCCACCACGCTCGCCTCTTTCGGCCTGCTTGGCGCGAGTCGTATCCCGGCCCTGCATGTGTTCGGGCTCACCGTTGCCATCGGCATCCTGGTGGCCTGGCTGGTGGCACCGCTTACGCTTACACTGGCACCGGGCGGATGGCGATCACCATGAAGCGCTACCTTTTTTTCGTTGCTGCATTTGCGGCGCTTGCGCTCGCAGCTTGTGCGAGTGCGCCCGGCCCGAATTGCGTGCGTCTTTCCGCGCGCGGCTTTTTCTGCCTGCTCGCGCCCGCCGCGCTCGCGTCGCAGGACGGCACCGATCTGGTGACGGTAACGCGCCGCGGCAAGGCCGAGCACTACGTCGGCCAGCTTTCCATAACGCCCGCGCGCATCGAGCTTGCGCTCACGAGTCTCGCGGGCGTGTCGCTCGCCACGGTGAGCTGGGACGGAAGCGCCGCGAAAATCCGTGCGCCGAAGGGAACCCGGCTCGATCCGCGTCAATTGGTGGCGCTGCTGGAGCTCACTCTTGCGCCGCCGGACGTTTTGCGCAGTGCACTCCACGGATTGGAACTTTCGTTGGTGGAAACCGCTGCGGGCCACGAACGGCGGCTGAGCGCCGACGGCAAACTTGTTGCCCGCGCCGTAGCCGCGCAAGACGGAACAACGCAGATCGAGGTGCCGCGCGCCGCACTGACACTCGTGCTTCGACCGGTCGGGGGCGAGGAATAATGCCGGCATTGCCTGCGGTCTCCGATCTTCTCCCGCACGGGCCGGAAGCCTTGTGCATGGACGAGGCCATCCTCTACGTGCCCGGCGAACGTGCGGCGGCAAGATTGCGGGTGCGCCCGGGGCTGCTTCTGTACGATGAAAGCCTGGGCGGCATTCCGGCGTGGGCGGGAGTCGAAATCATGGCGCAGGCATTGGGAGTTTACGTGGGCATGGATGCGCGCGACGAAGGTCTCGGTCCGCGGTTGGGTTATCTCATCGGCGTGCGCCATTTCCACGCTGCGCGTCCGCTCATCGAGAACGGACTCGAGTTGCGTGTGGAGGCCGAATGCCGCTATTCCGAACCGTATGGGCTCGGACGTTTCGATTGCCGCATCCTCGACGGCGCCGAGGAGGTACTGCGTGCGAATCTGACCGTCTGGCGTCCACCGCCGCAAGAGGCGGCGGCGTGACCGCGCCCAGGCGAGTGTTGGTAACCGGCGCCAGCCGCGGCATTGGCCGGGCGATCGCGCTGCGTCTCGGCGCTGCCGGCTTTGCCGTGACCGTGCATTTTCACCGTGCGGCCGACGCGGCGCAGGAAACCGTGGCGCGCATCCGCGAAGCCGGCGGCGCGGCCGAAAGCCTCGCCTTCGATATCGCCGATCGCGATGCCGTGCGCCGCGCACTGGATGAGGAGGTGGGGTCGCACGGCGCTTACTGGGGCGTCGTCGCCAACGCCGGCACCGCCGCCGACGGCACCTTTGCCGCCATGCCGCCGGAGGATTGGGACGCAGTGCTCGCGACCAATCTCGACGGTTTCTACAATGTGGTGCAGCCGCTGGTCATGCCGATGGTACGACTACGCGCGGGCGGACGCATCGTCACCTTGTCCTCGGTGTCGGGGCTCATGGGCAACCGCGGCCAGGTCAACTACAGCGCCGCCAAGGCCGGCATCATCGGCGCCACCAAGGCGCTTGCGGTGGAGCTTGCGAGCCGCGCCATCACCGTCAACTGTGTCGCACCCGGACTCATCGAAACCGATATGACAAAGGACGCGCCGCGCGAACGGATACTCGAGCAGATTCCCGCGTGCCGCTTCGGCAGTCCCGACGAGGTGGCCGCGCTGGTGGCCTTCCTGTTCGAGGAGGGTGCCGCCTACATCACGCGTCAGGTGATCGCGGTAAATGGAGGCATGGCGTGAACGCGCCGCACCGCGTCGTCGTCACCGGCTGCGGCGCCCTGACCGGGCTCGGTCACGACTGGCCCGCGATCCGCGAGAACATGGAAGCCGGGCGTTCGGCGGTGAGGCATATCCACGATTGGGATGGCTACGAGCAACTGCATACGCGGCTCGGTGCGCCGACTGCGCCCTTTGAGTTGCCCGCGCACTACACACGCAAGCGTACGCGCAGCATGGGGCGGGTCGCGCTCCTCGCCGTGCGCGCAAGCGAACTCGCGCTCGAGGACGCCGGATTGCTCGGCGACCCGGTCGTAAGCTCGGGGCGCACCGGCATTGCCTACGGTTCCGCCTCGGGGAGCCTGGAGCCGATTCTTTCTTGCGGGCGCTTCGTCACTACCGGCTCGCTCAAGGGCGCGAGTTCCAACAGCTACGTGCAGCAGATGGCGCATACCGGCGCCGTCAATATCGGCGTCTTCTTCAAGGTCCGGGGTCGCATCATTCCGACGTGCAGCGCCTGCACGTCGGGCAGCCAGGCGATCGGCTACGCCTGGGAAACGCTGCGCCAGGGTTTGCAGGACGTGATGATCGCGGGCGGCGCCGACGAGCTTTCCATCGCGAGCGCCGTGGTGTTCGATATGCTTTATGCGACGAGCACGCGCAACGACGAACCGCAGGCCTCGCCACGACCCTTTGATCGCGACCGCGACGGGCTGGTGCTCGGCGAGGGCGGCGCGACTCTGATCCTCGAAACCCTCGAACATGCCCGCGCCCGCGGCGCGAAGATCTACGCCGAGGTCATCGGTTTCGGCACCAATGCCGATGGCACCCACGTCACCCAGCCCAATGCCGCGACCATGGGCGACTCCATGCGCCTTGCTCTCGCCGCCTCCGGACTCGAGCCCGCTGCCATCGGTTACGTAAGCGCGCACGCCACCGCGACCGACCGTGGGGACGTCGCCGAGTCGCTGGCGACGCTGGAAGTCATGGGCGATCGCGTGCCGGTGGGTTCGCTCAAGGGCTATTTCGGGCACACGCTGGGCGCCTGCGGATCGCTCGAAGCCTGGCTCGCGATCGAGATGATGAACGCCGGCTGGTTCGCGCCCACCCACAATCTCGACCATCCCGACCCGGCCTGCGCGCCGTTGAACTACGTGCGCGGCGACGCCGGCGCCGAGATCGCGACCGATTACGTCATGAGCAACAACTTCGCCTTCGGCGGCATCAACACCAGTCTCATTTTCCGTCGCTGGGAATAATCCCTTTGACCGAATCCCTTATGTCATTCAATGGCTCTCGTCTTCCAGTTTGTCATCCCGGGGCCGGCGAAGCCGGGAACCCCGAATCTTGCCCTCAAGAAGCCAACGCAACCGATCACCGCATGATATCGCATCTGGAAATGTGCTATCATTCCTTCTTCCCCTGTCTGGGTTCAGTCTTTATGTCAGCCGTCACGGTTCGCAACTTGCCCGCGGAAACGCATCGCGCGCTCAAACAGCGGGCCACCCGGCATGGGCGCAGCACCGAGGCCGAAATCCGTGCCATTCTGGAGGATGCCGTGCACCCCAGGACGCGCGTCAAGATCGGCTCGGAACTCGCGCGCTTCGGGCGACGTTTCGGCGGCCTCGATCTCGACATTCCGCGCGAGCGGACGCCCACCGAGCCGGCGACGTTCGAGTGATTGTTCTCGATACGAACGTCGTCTCGGAACCGATGAAACGCAACGGCAGCCGTGCCGTTCGGGAGTGGTTGGATCGGCAGGTAGCCGAAACGCTGTACCTGACGGCGACAAGTCTTTCGGAACTCCTGGTCGGGCTTGAAATTCTTCCGGCCGGAAAACGCAAAAAGGGACTGGAAGGCGCATTAAGCGACCTGCTAGCGGAGCTGTTTGGATCGCGCATCCTGCCGTTCGATCGGGAAGCGGCGTTGGCCTATGCGCCGCTGATCGGCCGCGCACGGGCCGCCGGCCATGTTCTTTCGGTAGCCGATGCACAGATTGCCGCTATTGCGACCGTGCACGGATTCGCCGTGGCAACACGGGACACAGTTCCCTTCGTGGCAGGCGGTGTGCCCGTCATCAACCCGTGGGAGGCAAGATAACGGCGCCGGGATCGCGGCCGATTACGTCATGAGCAACAACTTTGCCTTCGGCGGCACCAATACCAGCCTCGTCTTCCGCCGCTGGGGTTGAATCGGGCGTGTGCCGCCGATGCCGGCAATGCTCGTTTCAGGTGCCGTTGACGCCGGGCTCTGATTGTAGTAACGTAACTACTTAATAGCCCCGGGAGAAATTGCCATGGGTGTTACCACGCTGTCGAGCCGTGAGTTCAATCAGGACACCAGCGGCGCTAAAAAAGCTGCCCGTTCGGGACCCGTGTTCGTCACCGATCGTGGCAAACCGGCTTATGCCCTGCTGACCATTGAAGACTATAGACGCCTGACGGGCGGGCAGATAGCGCTTGCCGAGGCGCTTGCGCAGCCCGACGCGCCGGACTTCGATTTTGAACCGCCGCGGGCCGAGGGACTCTACCGTCCGGCCGACTTGCCGTAATGTTTGTTCTCGATACGAACGTCGTCTCCGAGTTGCGCCGTCCGGAAAAAGCGAACCCCGGCGTGGCGGCTTGGGCGGCCGCCCTGCCGCTTGCCAATTTTTACTTATCCGCCATCACCGTGCTCGAACTGGAATGGGGCGTGTTGCTCATGGCACGCAGGGACGCGCAGCAAGGTGCAATTTTGCGAGCATGGATGGACACTCAGGTATTGCCGCGCTTCGAGGGGCGGATCTTGGCCGTTGATACGGTCGTCGCACAACGTTGCGCTCGCCTGCATGTGCCCGATCCCCGCAGCGAGCGGGATGCGCTGATCGCGGCCACGGCACTCGCCCACGGCATGACCGTAGCCACGCGCAACGCGGCCGATTTCAAACGCATGGGCGTACCGATCATCAACCCTTGGGCTCCTGGAGTTCCCGAGTAATCCAGGACGTGTGTCCAGAGAACTTGATACGCATGCGTGCCTGGTGGGAATAAGCGGGTCTGATTAAGGCCGAGGTGGTCAGGCGAATCAAAGCCAGCCAACCGACCGATAGCGCTATCGAGTTGCGCGTTCGCCCTCACAAGCATTTTCATACTTGGCTATCCGTAATAAGAGTTTTCCGAGCCGCTACGAGCGCAGAAACCGGAAGCAGTAGGCATGTATTTGCCCATTCCATAAATCGTTTTTTCCAACGGTTTTGTGCCCGAAACCCAGAGCGGGTGTGGAAGGGAGGCTTTGCCGGAAGTCGAATCGTGTCTCTCGCTAGGCGACGGGGCTTGACTTTCGGGGGGGGGGGGTACAACAACCCTGTCGTAGATTTCCTCCAGCTTTGGGGTAAATCATGAAAGGCTTTGCTGGTACCACTATACAAACACTCGTAGATAGCTGTTCTACGGCCCTCCATCAGGGCGGCATGGTTGAACAGGGGCCTCTTTACCAGTCACTTTGCCAGTCAGTGCCACGGCTATCCTCAAATTCTTCCGGGGCTGTCCGGGGCTTGTCCTTGGTCGGTCATTATCCGTACTAAAGATGGAGGCACCATCATGATGAGGCATTTCAATCACACGCATCAGTTGCTTTTGGCCGGGGCTATTGGCTTTTTGATCGCGTCCGGCGGCGCGCTTGCGACCGGGACACCGGCTGCTGCCTCCACCTCTAAGGCGGCTCAAACCATATGGCTCAGCCCCCTCGTAGTCAATGGTCATAGAATTCCGATGCCGGTGGCTCTGCAGATGGCCAAAGCGGCGCTGAAGCGCCCGTGGTCCTCCGCGCGAGAGGATCGCGAAGTCCTCGTTTGTCGTACTCCCGAGCTTACTGGATCGCATTTCAGGACGTTACGCTGCCAGACCAATGCGGAGTATTTTCGCGAGCAAGATGCAACGCAATTAGGTTTCCTTTTGGCTATGAACGGTGGTGTTATGCCGATGGAAGACGTATCCAAAGGGCTCAATGACAGAAGGATCAATGTCAGTGTACTGAATGCTCTCTTAGCCAAACTGCCACCGGCAAATGCAAGCTATACGTTGCAGGTAAAGGATCACGGGAAAATAGTTACGAAGTACGTGTTCAAAAAGGGTTGACTGGTCAAGGTTTGGCACCGTCCCGAAGATCGCCACAAGAAATCTAAGGAGTGAGGATTTAGGTTGACGGCGCAAAATTAAAGAGCTGAATTGTTGGCAGCACATGGATGGTGCTGTTTAATCGGCGGTGGTGAACGGCCCCGCCAAGTAGGGCGGCTGCAAAGAAAGCCGTGCAACCTCGCCCGCGGTGGCCGAGCGCGCGGTGCCGGGCCACTGGGAAGGGGATCTCATCCTGGGTGCCGGCAATCGCACCACGCTGGGCACGTTGGTCGAGCGCACCACCCGCACCACGCTACTGATCCCGCTCAAATCCAAGGATGCGCAGAGTGTGCGCAAGGCCTTTGCCCGGCGCCTGCGCGCCGTGCCCCGGCAGATGAAACTGACCCTGACCTACGACCGCGGTAAAGAGATGGTCGAGCATAAACTGTTTAGTGCCGAGACCCGGATGCGCGTTTACTTCGCCCATCCTCAGAGCCCGTGGGAGCGGGGCACCAATGAGAACACCAACGGTCTCATCCACCAGTACTTTCCCAAAGGAACGGATTTCAGCCAGGTGAGTTATCATCAAATCATGAAGGCGCAGAACCAACTCAATGGACGCCCGCGCAAGGTGCTGAACTGGAAAACATCGTATGAAACTTTTAACGAACTGTTGCGTTAGGAACTAGAGACCACCCTTCCAAAACTGTTTCCGTTCTCATGGTGTATGCGCCCTACTATCAAAACCCGTTTCCATTGAGGGCAGGCCTCGGAATTCTGAAGCACTATGACGTGGCGCTCGACTTCGATGCGCATACCGCCTGTTTCCTGCTGGCGGACTGACTGCAACAGCGTAACGAAAACGCTGGTCTACGGACGAGCTGGAGGGCGTGCGTTATTTTGTCAAGGCATAAGCTTGTTTCCCGTAAAATGCTTTCAGGAGCCCAATTTGTCCGCCATTCCGGAACTCCGCAGGGAAAATTCGGAATTTCTCCGGACGAAATCGGCAACCTTGGTTCATCAGGCAAGATTCCGGATCGCCACTTCGCGGCGTCCGGAATGACGGGTGGGCATGGTTTCGGGATCGTGCTCACGCGCCTTCGGAATGACGGGGCTTACAGGTCGCGCGCCGGACTTCGATGAGCCGTGGAGTACAATCTTGAGGCCGGATCGCCGCTAAGGGCATTCGTCAAGGGAGCGTTGGTGCGAAATACCGACATAGCGAAGCCGGATTACTTCCACAAGGTGGTGGATTGCCAGTGGGCCTGCCCGACGCACACCAATGTGCCCGAGTACATCCGCATGATCGCGGCCGGGCGTTATACCGACGCCTTCATGCTCAACTGGTACTCGAACGTGTTCCCGGGCATTCTCGGGCGCACCTGCGACCGGCCCTGCGAGCCCGCCTGCCGGCGCGCGCGGGTGGAGGATGCGCCGGTCGCGATCTGTCGTCTCAAGCGCGTCGCCGCCGATCTCAAGGGCGAGATCAAACAGTTCATTCCCGAGGTGCCGAAGAAAAAGAACGGCAAGCGCATCGCGCTGATCGGCGGCGGTCCTGCTTCGCTGACCGTCGCGCGCGATCTCCTGCCGCTCGGCTACGAAATCGTGATCTACGACGAGGACGCCAAGGGCGGCGGCATGATGCGCAGCCAGATTCCCGCCTTCCGCTTGCCGGTCGAGGTGCTTGACGAGGAAGTGAACCTGGTACTCGACATGGGCGTCGAATGCCGCTTCGGCCAACGCATAGACAGCCTGAAGGCGCTCCTCGACGAAGGCTATGACGCGGTGTTCGTCGGCACCGGCGCGCCGCGCGGACGCGATCTGGACATTCCCGGCCGCGCGGAAGCGGCGGCCAACGTGCATATCGGCGTGGACTGGCTGGCGAGCGTCGCCTTCGGACATGTCACCGGCGTCGGCAAGCACGTGGTGGTCGTCGGCGGCGGCAACACGGCGATGGATTGTTGCCGCAGTGCGCTCAGGCTCGGCGGCAAGGAGGTCGTCGTCACCGTGCGCAGCGGCTTCGAGGAGATGAAGGCGCATCCCTGGGAAAAGGAGGAGGCGATTGCCGAGGATCTTCCAATCCTCAACTGGCACAATCCGCATTCCTTCGTGATGAAGAACGGCCGTCTCGTCGCGATGACCTTCGACAAGGTACGTGCCGAATACACCGACGGGCGGCGCAAGCTGGTGCCGACCGGCGAGCGCATCGAGATTCCCTGCGACGACGCGCTGCTCGCCATCGGTCAGGACGCCGTCTTTCCCTGGATCGAGCCGGAACTCGGCATCGAGATCGGTGAAAACGGCCTGCCCGTGCTCGATCCGGTGACCTTCGAGTCCACGCGCCCGGGCGTGTTCTTTGGCGGCGACGCGGCGCTTGGCCCCGACAACATCGTCTCCGCTGCGGCGCATGGGCATGCGGCGGCGATCTCGATTGATCTCATGTGTCGGGGCAAGGATATTCATCGCGACCGTTTGCCGCCGGGGCTCAATCTCGTCAGCCAGAAGATGGGCCTGCACGAATGGGGCTACGGCAACGATTACGACGAAGCCGCGCGCGTCCACGTGCCGCACGCGAAAAAATCCGATGCACTCGCGAACATCAAGGTCGAGGTCGAACTCGGCTACGACGTGAAACTCGCGCTCGAGGAATCGGCGCGCTGTTTGAATTGCGATGTGCAGACCGTGTTCGCGCCCAAGCTCTGCATCGAGTGCGATGCCTGCGTGGACATCTGTCCGATGGACTGCATCAACTTCACTGCCAACGGCGAGGAAGACGAACTGCGCGCACGGCTGCGCGTGCCAGCCACCGAGAAATCGCAGGACGTGTACGTGGGCGGCCCGCTGCCCACCGGTCGCATCATGGCGAAGGACGAAAATCTTTGTCTGCACTGCGGACTGTGTGCCGAGCGCTGTCCGACCGGCGCCTGGGATATGCAGAAGTCTACGATTCATCTACCCCAGGCCGGCGGTGCCTGCTACGAATGATACATTTGAAGAATACTGGTTTCGAGCGCATGAAGTTGCTTGTAGGCTACCCGCAGGAACCGACAGGTCAAGCGCGGGGACTCGCCCCCGCACGGCGAGTTACTTTCCTTGTGCGAACAAGGAAAGTAACCAAAGGAAGTCGCCCGAGGATGGCGCGCTTGACTGAAAGCGCATTGAAGACAATGCACTTTCAGCCGCGTTCCCTCGCTGCTCGCCCGCCTCGGAGCCGCGCAGACGGGCCATCCATGGCCCGATGCGCGGGCTCGCCATCCATGGCTCGCCCCGCCCTGCGGGCGGGCTTTTGCCCGAGGCGGGCTGTGCGGCTCGGCGCCATCCACGGGGTTCAGAGAGAGGCAATTGCCAAGGGCTACGCCAAATTCAGAGGCACCATTGAATGATGAGGTCGGTGTGGTCGGCGGGGTGAACGAGTTCGTCATTCGCTGCGCGAACGTCAACGGCACGGGTTCGGCGAGCGCGAACAACCTGCTCGCGAAGGCGTTCTACCGCATGGGCCTGCCGATGGCGGCGAAGAACATGTTCCCCTCGAATATCCAGGGCTTGCCGACCTGGTTCGAAATTCGCGTGAGCGAGGCCGGGCACACCGGCCGGCGTGGCAGCGTTGACCTCGTCGTCGCCATAAATCCGCAGAGTTTCAAGGACGATGTCGCAAGCGTGTGCGCCGGCGGCTACGTGCTCTACGATTCGACCAAGCCGCTCGACCCCGCAATGAAGCGCGCCGACGTGCATTTTCTCGGCCTGCCGTTCATCGAGATGGTGCAGCAGCATACGGATCAGCGCAAACGGCTGTTGTTTAAAAACATCTGCTATGTGGGCGCGCTTTCGGCGCTGCTCGACATCGAGACCGATGTGCTCAAGCAACTGCTCGGCGAACAGTTCAGAGGCAAGGAAAAGCTCATTGCGCCCAACATCGAGGCGCTCGAAGCCGGACGCAATGCGGCACTGGAAACCTTCGATTGCCCGCTTACAATTCGCGCCGAGCGCCGCGACGCCGTAGGCGGGAAAATTCTTGTCACCGGCAATGAGGCCGCGGCGCTCGGTTGCGTGTACGCGGGTGCGACCGTTGCCGCCTGGTACCCGATCACGCCCTCGACTTCGCTCGCAGAGGCCTTCGACGAATTACTGCGCGAAGCTGCGAGTGGATGAGGCGAGCGAACGCAACAAGTTCGCGGTCGTGCAGGTGGAGGACGAACTCGCTGCGATCGGCGTCGTCATCGGCGCGACCTGGAATGGCGCACGCGCCTTCACGGCGACCAGCGGACCGGGCGTGTCCCTGATGGGCGAATTTATCGGTCTCGCCTATTACGCGGAAACCCCGGTAGTGCTCTTCGACATCCAGCGCGCAGGACCTCGACCGGCATGCCGACGCGCACGCAGCAGGGTGACATACTCGCCGCCGCCTACGCCTCACACGGCGATACCAAGCACGTCCTGCTGTTTCCGTCCACGCCGACCGAATGCTTCGAGCTTGCTCTCACCGCCTTCGATCTCGCCGAGCGTTTGCAAACTCCCGTCATCGTGATGAGTGATCTCGATCTCGGCATGAATACCTGGCTTACCGATCCCTTCGCTTGGGACGAAGCCTATGCGCCGGATCGCGGCAAGCTGCTCGACCGCGAAGCGCTCGAATCGGGCACGCCCTTTTACCGCTATCTCGACGTGGACGGTGACGCCATTCCGTATCGCACGCTGCCGGGAACGCATCCGGCGCGCGGCGCGTACTTTACCCGCGGTTCGGGCCACGACAAGTACGGCCTCTATACCGAGGACAGCGACAAATACCAGGACAACCTCGATCGCTTGCGGCGCAAGTTCGATACTGCTGCGGCGCTCGTACCCAAACCGTTGATCGAAGCCGCACCCGGGAGCGACATCGCAGTGCTTTATTTCGGTACCACGACGGAGCCCATGCGCGAGGCGCTCGAAGGTTTGCAGGCGCGCGGTGTTGCGCTCGATGCCATGCGCCTGCTCGCGTTTCCGTTCAGCGAAGAAGTGGATCGCTTCGTCGCGGCGCACGAAACCGTGTTCGTGGTCGAACAGAACCGGGATGCGCAGTTGCGCACCCTGCTGCTTGCCGAAGGCGGCTTTGCACCGGAGAAACTCGTTTCCGTGCTGCACTACGGCGGCCTTCCCGTCACCGCCGAGTTTCTCATTGAAACCGTGCTCGAACATCTGGCGCCGGATGCGGCGCTGCCCGCCGCGGAGATCGCATCATGACTTACATCGCAAAACCGCGGGTTCATCATCCGGCGCTGCCGAAAAACACGCTCGGACTCACGCGCCGCGACTACGAGGGCAAGATCTCGACGCTATGCGCCGGCTGCGGGCACGACTCGATCAGCGCTGCGCTGATCCAGGCCTGCTTCGATCTCGAACTCGAACCGTACCGGATCGCCAAGCTATCGGGCATCGGCTGTTCGGCGAAGACGCCGACGTATTTTCTCGGTGCCGCACACGGTTTCAACGGCGTGCACGGGCGCATGCCCTCGCTCGCGACCGGCGCCAATCTCGCCAACCGCGATCTCATCTACATCGGCATCTCGGGCGACGGCGATACCGCCTCGATCGGGCTCGGCCAGTTCGTGCATGCGATCCGCCGCGGCGTGAACATGCTCTACATGGTCGAGAACAACGGCACCTACGGGCTCACCAAGGGCCAATTTTCCGCCACCGCCGACGTCGGCTCGACCAGCAAGGGTGGCGAGACCAATCCGTATCCGCCCATAGACCTCGTGCGCCTCGCGCTCGATATGGGCGCAGGCTTCGTCGCCCGCGGATTTTCGGGCGACAAGGACCAGCTCATTCCCCTCATCCGCGCCGCACTCAACTATCCCGGCTTCGCCTACATAGATTGTCTTTCGCCCTGCGTCACCTTCAACAACCACGAAGGCTCGACCAAGAGTTACAGCTATGTGCGCGAGCACGAATTTCAGATCGCTGATCTCGTCGCGCCGGAAGAGGAGATCATCGTCTCCTACGCGCCTGGCGAACGCAAGATCGTCACGCTGCATGACGGCTCGCAGCTGGTGCTACGCAAGCTCGACGAAGACTACGATCCGGGCGACCGCGGCGCGGCGCTGGATCTGCTCGCGGCACATCGCAAGCGCGGCGAAATCGCAACCGGGCTGCTCTACCTAGATCCCTGAAGGCGCCGATATGCATGCGCATCTGCACACGGTGGAGACGCCGCTCAACGCGCTCGACTTTGCGGAGCTCTGTCCCGGCAGCAGCGAGCTCGAAAAGATCAACGCCTCGTTGCGCTGAAACCAGGCCTTATTGGGGCGTAATATTATCCGGGTCCGGATGAAGCGGAGGCTGCACATGGGTGGAGAACAGAAGGTGGACGGTCCGGATCTGCGCGCCGGCGTTGCCCTTGCCGATCTTGCCGAAGGCGCAATGATTGCCGGACACGTGGGCGAGGAATCCGTGCTGTTGGTATGCAAAAACGGCGAACTGTACGCCGTCGGCGCCAAGTGCACGCACTATGGCGGATCGCTCGGCAAGGGGCTGGTCGTCGGCGAGACCGTGCGCTGTCCCTGGCATCACGCCTGTTTCAGCCTGCGCACGGGCGAGGCGCTTGCGGCGCCGGCTCTCGATCCCGTTTCCTGCTGGAAGGTGGAAGTGAAGGGCGAGCGCGCCCTCGTGCGCAAACGCAAAGAGGTTCCGGAGCCGCGGCGCCATCCGGCGAAGTCGCCGGAATCGGTCGTCATCGTGGGCAGCGGCGCGGCCGGCGAGGCTGCGGCGGAGATGCTTCGCCGCGAAGGCTACACGGGTTCGGTGACGATATTTAGCGACGATTCTGCGCCACCCTGCGATCGGCCCAACCTGTCCAAGGACTACCTCGCCGGTACGGCGCAGGCTTCGTGGATTCCATTGCGCAGCGCGAAATTCTATCGCGAGCATGAGATCGCGTTGCGCCTGAATACGAAGGTTGCAAGCATCGATGTGGAACGTTCGCGCGTCGGGCTTGCCGATGGATGCGAGCTGACATACGGCGCACTGCTTCTTGCCACCGGCGCCGAGCCTGTGCGTTTAAAGATTCCCGGCGCCGAGCTCCCCCATGTGCATTACCTGCGTACGCTCGCCGACAGCGAGGCGATCATCGCCGCGATAGGGGCGGGCGCGAAGCGGGCTGTCGTGATCGGTGCGAGCTTCATCGGCCTCGAAGTCGCTGCTTCCCTGCGTACGCGCGGGGTGGAAGTGCATGTCGTTGCCCCCGAGGCGCGCCCGTTGGAACGCATCATGGGTGTGGAATTGGGAGACTTTATCCGCCATCTGCACGAATCCAAGGGGGTACATTTTCATCTCGAACAAACCGCCACCGTCTTCGATGCCGACAGCGTGACTCTGAAGAACGGCGATCGATTGCCAGCCGATCTCATCGTCGTCGGTGTCGGCGTGCGTCCGCGCACCGCACTGGCCGAAGCCGCGGGCCTTGAGGTCGAGAACGGCGTCGTAGTGAACGAATATCTGCAAACCGGTGTGGCGAATGTGTATGCGGCGGGCGACATTGCGCGCTGGCCGGATCGTGCGAGCGGCGAGCACATCCGCGTCGAGCACTGGGTCGTCGCCCAACGCCAGGGGCAGGTGGCGGCGCGTAACATCCTCGGCGCCAACGAGCCCTATGCGTCGGTGCCGTTCTTCTGGAGTCAGCATTACGACGCGGGCATCAATTATGTCGGGCACGCCGCGCGCTGGGATCGCATCGAAAGCGACGGAAATCCTGCGAAATACGATTTCGCGGCCCGCTTTATCGCAGCCGGCAAAACGCTGGCCGTCGCCACGATTTATCGCGACCTCGAGAGCCTGGAGGCGGAAGCCGGAATGGAGCGCGAAGGCGCCTGATACGCCGTTCTGTTACACTATCTCCAGTTGAGTCATTCGACTCGCTTCATCTCATCGCAAAAGTGCCTTCGGGTCTGAGCGACTAGAAGAAAACATCATCAGGCGCTCCAGTTACATAGTCTTCTGGGCCGCCACCCAGGAGTATCCATTATGTCTTTCGACCGTTTCGGCCTGTCGGCCGAGATTTTGCGCGCCGTCGCCGAACAAGGCTACAGCACGCCCACCCCCGTTCAGCATCACGCCATTCCGGCCGTGCTCGCCGGCCGCGATCTCATGGCCGGCGCCCAGACCGGCACCGGCAAGACGGCCGGCTTCGCGCTGCCCATCCTGCATCGGCTGAGTGAAAATTCTGCACGCGGACATCGCCGCATCCGCTGCCTGGTGCTCACGCCCACGCGCGAACTTGCCGCACAGGTGGAGCAAAGTTTCCGTGATTACGGAAAACATCTGCCGCTCAAGTCCACCGTGGTCTTCGGCGGCGTGAGTCCCGTTCCGCAAATCAACGCGCTGCGTCGCGGCGTGGACATACTCGTCGCGACGCCCGGTCGCCTGCTCGATCACCTGAATCAAGGTAACGTGGATCTTTCGCAGGTCGAAGTCCTCGTGCTCGACGAGGCCGATCGCATGCTCGACATGGGCTTCATCCGTGACGTGCGCAAGATTCTGAAAGCGCTTCCGGCCAGGCGCCAGAGCCTCATGTTTTCCGCCACGTTCTCCAACGAGATCAAGCGTCTCGCCGACGACTTCCTGCATGAGCCGGAACTGATCGAGATGGCGCACAACAACACGCCGATCGAACTCGTCTCCCAGCGGATTCATCCGGTGGACAAGCATCGCAAACGCGAGTTGCTTTCCTTCCTCATCGGCTCGGAGAACTGGCGCCAGGTGCTCGTGTTCACCCGCACCAAGCACGGCGCCAACCGTCTCGCCGAGCAGCTCGAAACGGACGGCCTGAAGGCCACCGCCATTCACGGCAACAAGAGCCAGGGCGCACGCACGCGGGCGCTTGCCGACTTCAAGGCGGGCAAAGTGCGCGTGTTGGTTGCGACTGACATCGCCGCGCGTGGCCTGGATATAGACCAGTTGCCGCACGTTGTGAACTACGAGCTTCCCAACGTTGCCGAAGACTACGTGCACCGCATCGGGCGCACCGGGCGCGCCGGCAACGAGGGCGAGGCCGTGTCATTGGTTTGCGGCGAAGAGCGGAAGTATCTGGCCGACATCGAGCGTTTGCTCAAGCGCGAATTGCCGAAGGTCGTGCTGCCGGGTTACGAGCCGGATGCCAACGCTGCGCGAAACGCTTCCAAGCCGGCGCATAACCGCCGCGGGCACGGTTCGGCGCGGCCACAATCGGGCCATCCTCGCCAGCGGCATAGCGGTCGGGGAAGTCGTCAAAGCGCGGGACACCAGCGCTAGGGAGGCTCCGAATAAGTCGGAACCTCCTTATGGCCGGATTTACTGAAACGGTACCGGCGGACCGATCAACGGTGTCTTCAGCGGACCGGCCGCACCGACAACGATCACGATCGAATTGCCACCCGGGTTGACATACGGATTCACGGACAGCTTCCAGTTATTCATTATCCAGATGTTGCCCGAGGGGTCTATCTGTCCGCCCGTGATCCGCTCCAGCGAGTTGCTCCGGTAGCCGGTAGACGGCGAAATCGGATCGCCGGTCGTCAGGCCCGCCGGGCACTTCGTGGCATCGGTGCCGCAGAAGCGGCTGATTCCGTTGGCGACGGTGCCGGGGTTGGGCGGGGGCACGGAGCCGAAATTGAATACCCACACGGTATCGTCGCCGTCCACCGCGATGCCCCAGGGGAGCGTCAGGCCGCCGCCGGAATAGGGCGAACCATCGGACGGCGTCCGGGTCTTCATGTCGATCATCGTGATAGACGGCGCGGTGGCCGGACCAAGCGCTGTGATACTGGCTGGGCATGGCGCATCCACCCAATCCGAATTGGCCACCCAGATATTGCCTTCGATATCGGCGGCGTTGCCCATCGGGTGAGTGAAAACTTTTTTGCCGCCGGACACGGTAGCGGGCACGGTCGCAACCAGTGTGCCGTCGGGTGAAACCACCGACACGGTATCGCTGCGGTTGTCATCCACCCAGACGTAGTCGTCGGCATCAACGGCAACCCCGAACGGCTTCAGTATGGTGCCGGTCGCGGGCGTCTGCAGAGGAATGTTGACGGCCTGGGTGGGATCGCCACCGGGGAATTCGGTCAGCGAACTGTTGCCGCAATTGCCGATCCAGATATTGCCCTCGCTGTCGGAGACGGTGCCCTGCGGCCAGGAGATATTTCCCTGGTTGTATCCCTTGACATCGGGCGAGATGGGCAGGCCCGTCGGGTAGAACTCGGAAACGCTGTTGCGCGGCGAGGCCTGCGGGAGCAGGGTGCACGGCGGGTCTTCGAAGCCGAAATTGCCGATCCAGACGTGACCCGAGGGATCGAGCGTCATGCCGTAGCCGGCACCGCTCAAGCCGCCGCCGAAATACGGCGATCCGGGGTAATTCGCACCCCAGGGATAGAATTTCATCAGCCGCAGACCGGCGCAGGCGAAGTCGCCGATCGCCTGGGGTACATAGTTGGCGTTCACCCAGGCGTAGCCCTTCTCGTCAATGGCGACGTTGCCGGGGCCGTCCATGAGGTTGCTGCTGGCCTGTTCGCTGTAGAACCCGCCGGTGAACTTCAGGAACAGCAGCCAGTTCGTGGGGCGTGCCGCGAGCGCCGGCTGAAACTCCGGATCGAGCAGCGACAACTGGTAGATCGGGTCGTCGGCGTCCGTGGGATAGTTGGGATAGGACGGATTCTTGACGATGTTAGCAAGCGCCTGCAGCACATTGGACGGCGCCGATCCGCCCGGCGGCGTCGCCGCAGAAAACAGGGTAGTGCAGTTCGCATCGTCGGACACGCAGGCCCCTACTGTGTTGGCGAGCGAGTTGAAGGTCGCATACGTTGACGTGTAGGTCCCGTTGGGGATCGAAGAAACGATAAGGCCGGCTCCTCCGGTCTGAGGATCGGCGAGATTGGCCGCCATGTGCACGGCATTGGACATGCCGTATTTATTGCCGACGATCTGGTCTCCGGCGACGAACTGGGCGAACGCGTTCGCGGTCGCGACAGTGGTCAACTCGTTGACCACGACATCGCCGGGCATATCGTCGCCTGAGCCGATCGCGGCGACAAGCATCACGTCCCCGTTCTTCGCCTCAACAAATAGCGGCGGATACTCGCTATATCCCGTGTAGGGTATCTTGAAGGTGATCTTGAAATTGCCCGAAGCATCGCTCGTTACAGTCGATCCCAGCTGTATCCAGGGCGAACTCTGGCCCGAAGCGCTGGCGAACAACGAGACCTTGTAGCCGGTCAGGCCGGCGCCGGCGCCCTGCACGATGCCCTGCAGCGTGACCTTGTTGTTGGAGTTGTTGTTTGTGCTCGTACTGTCGCCGCATGAGGCCAACAGCGTCAGCGCCGTCACGGCAAGCGCCGCGGACAGGGTTTTTAGGGAAAAGAGAGAGCGTAACGAAGCGTTGGGTATCTGCATGACCGCACCTCCTGAATCAGCGTTGGAACTTGCCTCGGGCAAGGGGGGTAAGGGATGAAGACGTTTTTGCAGGCACGTATCCTCCGGGCGTCACGCATAACGCGTGAGACTTTGATGCGGTCTCCATATTCGGCGTGCCCTTGTGCATCCCTGAAAAGCCAATATACCACCAGAAATGTGTCACCAGCATGAATCGCCGTCTCCCTCCGCCTGGGGCAGTGAATCGGCAGAAAGCGGCGGTTCAGGCGAGGGCGCCGCTGAGTTCCGATATATGGCCGAAGCCGTGGCGGGCGAGATACTCGCGCAGGCCCGCGTTGATCGCGGCGCAGGCGAGCGGTTCGCGAAAAAGCAGGGTGCCGATGCCGATGGCACTTGCACCGGCGAGCATGAATTCCACCGCGTCGCGCCAGTCCATGATGCCGCCCTGGCCGATGATCGGCACCTTGTGTTGTTTCGCGACTTCGTACACCTGACGCACCTTGAGTAGCGCGATCGGCTTGATCGCGGGGCCGGAAAGCCCGCCCTGGCCGTGGCCGATCACCGGGCGTCGGCGCTCGATGTCTATCGCCATGCCCGAAATCGTGTTGATGACGGCGAGGCCGTCGCTGCCGGCTTCGATGCACAGTCGGGCGTTCTCCGCGATGTCCGTCTGGTTCGGGGAAAGCTTGGCAATAAGCGGTTTCTTTGTCACCGCGCGGCAGGCGGCGATAACGCGCGCGGACATTTCGGGCGAATTGCCGAAGATCATACCGCCTTCCTTTACGTTCGGGCAGGAGATGTTGATTTCCATCGCGTCTATCGGAGAGTCGTCGAAGAGGCGGCAGACCTCGGCGTATTCCTCAATCGTTGCGCCGGAGACGTTAGCGATCCAGCGCGTTTCGCCGAAGTCGAGCGTCGGCAGGATGTCGCGCACGACGACGCGTGCGCCGGGATTCTGCAGTCCGATGGCGTTCAGCATGCCGGCAGGCGTTTCCCATACGCGGTGCGGCGGATTGCCGAGGCGGGGTTCGAGCGTCGTGCCCTTGAGGCATACGGCGCCGACTTCGGCGTGCGAGAAGCCGGCGACGCGCGTGTATTCATGGCCGAAGCCGACACAGCCCGAAAGGAGTACCAGCGGCGAATTGAGGTCGAGGCCGAGGAACTGCATCCGCAACGAGTCTCGTACGTCTGCGCCCTGTCGTTCCGAATCGCTTGCGCTCATCGTCGGATTCCTTTTTCGGACCGGAACATCATAGCCGCTGCGCGGATATGCGAACGGCCCCGAAGGGCCGTCGTGTTATCGCATCGGGGTCGAGCCGGTTCAGCTCGACTCCTCGTCCATGAAACTGCGCAGCCGTTCCGAGCGGGTCGGGTGTTTGAGCTTGCGGATGGCCTTGGCCTCGATCTGGCGGATGCGCTCGCGCGTCACGTCGAACTGCTTGCCGACTTCCTCCAGCGTGTGATCGGTGTTGGTGCCGATGCCGAAACGCATCCGGAGCACCTTCGCCTCGCGCGCGGTAAGCGTCGCGAGCACCGCGTGCATGGCCTCGCGCAGCCCCTCGTTCACGGCCGAGTCTATGGGCGCGGTCACCGAGTTGTCTTCGATGAAGTCGCCCAGATGCGAATCCTCGTCGTCGCCGATCGGGGTTTCCATCGAGATCGGTTCCTTGGAGATGCGCATGACCTTGCGCACTTTGTCTTCGGGCATCTCCATCTTCTCGGCGAGTTCCTCCGGCGTCGGGTCGCGGCCCTTCTCCTGGAGCAACTGGCGCTGGATTCGGTTGAGCTTGTTGATCGTCTCGATCATGTGCACCGGAATGCGGATGGTGCGCGCCTGGTCGGCGATTGAGCGCGTGATGGCCTGGCGGATCCACCACGTCGCGTAGGTCGAGAACTTGTAGCCGCGGCGGTATTCGAACTTGTCCACCGCCTTCATCAGGCCGATGTTGCCTTCCTGGATGAGGTCGAGAAAATGCATGCCGCGGTTGGTGTACTTCTTCGCGATCGAGATCACCAGGCGCAGGTTCGCCTCCACCATTTCCTTCTTCGCGCGCCGGGACTTGGCGTCGCCGATGGAAATCTGGCGCTTGAGTTCCTTGATTTCCGCGAGCGGAAGATGGAGTTTCTTCTCGAGATCCATCATGTCCTGCATGTATTTATAGATGTCGTCCTGATGCATGCGGATATGCGCCGACCACCGGCGCTTGGCGCGAATCTGGCGCTCGACCCACTCGTGATCGGTTTCGTGATCCACGAAGTTGCGTGCGAAATCCTGGCGCGGCATGCCGCCTTCCTTGATGCAGATGCGCATGATGCCCTGCTCGCAATCGCGGATGAAGTCGAAATACTGCTTCATGTTGTCGTAGAGCAGACTGTGCATGAGCGGCGTGAGCTTGAGCTCCTTGATCATGCGCACGATGTCGCTGCGATTGCGAATGGTGCTCTTCGCCTCGTAGCCGTAGCGGGAGAGCGAGTTTGCGGTCTTCTTGTGCTGAGTGCGGATCGTTTCCATGTGCGCGTCAAGGCGCTTGAGATCGAGTCCCTCGGCAGGGTTGGTCGGGCGACGCTGTTTGGTCGGCGGGACTTTCGGCGGCTCTTCCTCGTCCACGCTGTCGTCGGGTTCGTCGTTGTCGTCGAAATTTTCGTCGTCGCCCGCGGGCGACGCTTCTTCCTCGACTTCCTCGGCTTCCTCTTCGTCTTCCGCCACGTGTTCGGCGATGATGTATTCGTTGAAGCCGGTGATGATTTCGGTCACGCGCCGTTCGCCGGCGCGTGCGCGGTCGTATTCGTAAAGCAGCAGCGCTACGTTCTGCGGCATTCCGCCGATTGCCTCGAACATTTGATCGAGTCCCGCCTCGACGCGTTTGGCGATACGGATTTCGCCTTCACGGGTCAGGAGATCCACCTGTCCCATCTCGCGCATGTACATGCGCACGGGATCGGTGGTGCGTCCGAGTTCGACGTTGACGGCGGCGAGCGCAGCCGCTGCCTCCTCGGCCGTGTCCTCGTCGGTGACCTGCTCGCTCGCGAGCATGAGCATGTCGGCGTCGGGTGTGGTCTCGAACACCGTTATGCCCATGTCGTTGATCATGTCAACGATGTCTTCAATCTGCTCCGGGTCCACAATGTCGTCGGGCAGGTAGTCGTTGATGTCAGCGTACGTCAGGTAGCCCTGTTCCTTGCCGAGGGCAATGACGTTGCGGATTTGTTCGTTGCGATCTTCGCTCATGGTGCCTCGTTGAGGGCGAGCAGCAAACACTACATTTTAGCAGAATGGGCCGGATTTAGCCCTTTTCAAACCCGGCTTCCGGCTCTTTCCCGCGCGTACTGTGCAAGCAGTGATTCGTATTCGGTCTGTCTTTTCGGCGGCAGCTTGCCGCCTTCGGCGGCGCCCTCCAGGGCATAGAGCCGGTTCAGCAGCGACAGTTCCCGCTGTTCCGCCTCACTAAGGGAGCGTTCGCCCGAATGCCGTTCGAGGGCGGCAAGACGAGCCCGCCGCGGCTCCCGCTCAAGCCGTTTCAAGGTGTCCCGGAACTCGGCCTGTAGTTGTTCCGGGGCCAGCAACAGGGGTTTGCCGGCAGCCAATTTGCCCAGCCGACCAGCCTCGGGACGCTCGCGCCAGCGTTCGAGCAGTCCCGCAGTACTTATGTCGGGGCGCCGGGCCAGGGTTTCAAGCATTTCACACAGGATCGGGAGTCCCGCCAGGTCCAACCCTTCGAGGCTTTCCGGCCATTCCACGCCGGCGATCGCCTGCGGTTCGGCCAGAAGCCGTCGGAGCAGCCATTCGACGCGGGGATGCAGGGAAACCGGGCTTGCTGCCGGCTTTGGCGATTCTCCGGACACGGGTCGTCTCGCTTCGTCCCGGCGACCGCCAGTTGCCGGTGAGTCCATCAGCTGCGTAAACCGTGCGAGCGGCAGACCGATGCGCTCGGCCGCTGCGACCAGCATCGCCTCGCGAAACAGCGGATCGGCAATGCGGTTGAGCAGCGGCTTTAGTGCGCCCGCGAAACGGGCCTTGTCCTCGGCACCTGCAATGCCGGTACCGGCCAGGGAGTCGAGCAGCCAGACCGAAAGCGGCCGGGCGGCGGCAAGCACTGCTTCAAAGGCGGCAAGTCCCGCCTTGCGCACCAGACTGTCGGGATCCTCGCCGCTCGGCAGGAAGGCGAAGCGCACGTCCCGGCCGGGCGCGAGCGCGGGCAGCGTCTGCTCCAGCGCTCGCCAGGCGGCCCGCTCGCCCGCGGCGTCGCCATCGAAGCAGTAGATCACTTCTCCCGCGCCGGTTCCGAACAAAAGCCGCGCCTGAGATTCGGTGACGGCGGTGCCCAGCGTCGCGACAGCGGTGCCGAATCCGGCGATCGCAAGCCCGATCACGTCCAGATAGCCCTCGACCACGACCAGCTGCTCAAGGCGACGTTCGCGCTGCCGTGCCTCGTAAAGCCCGTAAAGCATGCGGCCCTTGTGAAAGACGGGCGTTTCGGGCGAATTGAGGTACTTCGGAGTCGCCGCGCCGAGACTGCGTGCGCCGAAGCCGACGATGCGCCCGCGCGTGTCGCGGATCGGCAGTGTCACGCGGTCGCGGAAGCGATCGTAGGGGCCGCGCGCGCTGGTGCCGACAAGACCCGCAGCGGTCAGGGTCTTCATGTCCAGTCCTTGCTTCGCGAGCATGGTGGCAAGAACTTCGCCGCCGCCCGGCGCGTAACCGAAGCCCCAGGCCTCGATCGCCGCGGGCGTGATCCCGCGGCCGTCGAGGTAAGCGCGTGCGGGAGCCGCTTCCTTCAGGGTGGCGGCGAACAGGCGCTGGGCCTGGGCGAGAGCCTCGTACAAGGCTTCGTTGGGGTTCGCCTCGCCGCCTTCGCGGGGAACTTCCAGGCCGAGTTCATCGGCCAGTCGCTCGACCGCCTGCACGAAATCCAGATGTTCGTAGCGCATCAGAAATCCGATCACCGTGCCGTGGGCGCCGCAGCCAAAGCAATGGAAAAACTGCTTCTGCGGACTCACGGTGAAGGAGGGACTCTTCTCCTGATGGAAGGGGCACAACGCCGCAAACTCGCGCCCCTGGCGCTTGAGGCGGATGCGTCGTCCGATCAGTTCCGCGATATCGGCACGCGCGACCAGATCGTCTATGAAAGCTTGGGGGATCAGGCCCGCCATCGCGTCAGCTTCGTCGTCAACGGAATGCGGGACAGATTAGCGCAGTCGGCAATCTTCGAAACCTGAAGCGATAATTTATGCCGGCAGGAAGCGGGTGCTTCCGGTTGCGGCGGGCGCTGCTCAGTCGGGGAGTCGCTCGCGTACGCGGCGGCTGACTTCGGCCATATCGGCGCGTCCGGCGAGGTGGGCTTTCAGCACGCCCATGACCTTGCCCATATCGCGCCGGCCAGCGGCGCCGGTTTCGCGGATCACGGCGCTGATTTCGGCGTCCAGCGCCTCGGAGCCGATTGCTTCGGGCAGGTAGCCGCCGAGGAGTTTGGCTTCCCACTCTTCCTTGGTAGCGCTTTCTTCGCGGTTTCCGGCGCGGTATTGCTCGGCGGCTTCGTGTCGTTGCTTGATCAGGCGTTCGATAACGCCGATCGCCTCGGCTTCGTCCAGTCCGTCGCGCTGGCCGGAATCAATTTCGCGCTGTTTGACGGCGGCGAGCGCCATGCGGATTACGCTCAAGCTGGCGGTATCGCGTGCCTTGAGTGCCGTCTTCATGTCGGACTCCAGGCGCGATTTTATTTCCACGGGAGTGGGGAATCAGTAGAGGCGGTGGCGGCGCGAATGCTCGCGAGAAATCTGTTTGGCGTGCCGTTTGACGGCGGCAGCCCGCTTGCGCTTGCGTTCCTGGGTAGGCTTTTCATAGAACTCGCGCTTGCGCAGTTCGGCCATGATGCCGGCCTTTTCGCAGGCACGCTTGAAACGGCGCAGCGCAATGTCGAATTGTTCGTGGTCGCGGACTCGGACAGAAGGCATATTGGGTGTTTACCCAGCGTCAAGGGAACATATCATTTTAGGAGATAGCCCGGGCAGGCGCAAGCTTTTGTTCCGGCCAGGCGAGGGCGAGGAGCCGTTCGAGCGGTTCGGCGAGCCGGTCCTGATCCGCGGCAACCAGCGTCGCATGGCCGATTTTCCGCCCCGGCCGCGGGCTTTTGCCGTAGGCGTGGAGGTGCAGACCGGGGATCGAGAGCAGCTCGGCCGCGGCGGGCATTTCGCCGATCAGGTTCGCCATGGCCGCGACGCCCGGCGATTCGGTTCGCCCGAGCGGGAGATCGAGGATCGCGCGCACGTGGTTCTCGAACTGGCTGGTGATCGCACCCTCGATTGTCCAGTGCCCGGAGTTGTGCACGCGTGGGGCCATTTCGTTCGCGAGCAATTGCCCGTCGCGTACGAAAAACTCTACCGCCAGCACGCCCGCATAGTCGAAGTGATCGAGTAGCCGCTTGACGTGATCGCGGGCCTGAGCGGCGAGTTCCGGCGGCGTTGCCGGCGCGCGCGAGAGGCGCAGAACGCCCTCGTGATGGCGGTTTTCGCTGAGCGGATAAAAGGCGGTCTCGCCGCGCGGACTGCGCACGCCGAGCATCGAGACTTCGCGTTCAAAAGGCACGAAGGCTTCGAGAATCAGGTCCTTGCCCTGCAAGTCATCGAATGCGGCAGCGGCCTCTTCACGGCGGTGTATGAGGCGTTGACCGCGTCCGTCGTAGCCGAGGCGGCGGCGCTTGAGCATGGCCGGCAGGCCGAATGCATCGAGTGCGGCGTCGAGTTCGTCTTGCGTGTCCAGTGCACGGTACGGCGCTACGGGAATGCCGAGCGCCTCGAAGCAACGCTTTTCCAGCAGCCGGTCCTGGCCGGTTTCCAGAGCGCCGGGACCGGGGCGGCACAGATGCTCGACGCCGGCTTCGTGCAGGGTGGCGGCCGGGATGTTTTCCACATCGAAGGTGAGGATGTCCACCTGTTTGGCCAGTTCGGCGATTTTCGCCGGATCGTCGAAACCGCCGACGATCATGTCGCCGACCTGTGCGGCGGGAGCGTCCAGGCTGCGATCGAGAAAGCTGAAGCGCACGCCTAGCGGATAGCCGGCGAGCGCGAGCATGCGTCCGAGTTGCCCCGCTCCCAGTACACCGACTCTCATTGCGGCACGCGCGGATCCGGATCGCCGAGCACGGCCTCGGTCTGTTCGCGGCGGTAGTCCGCGAGGCGCTTTGCCAGCGCCTCGTCGCTGAGCGCGAGGATCGCAGCCGCGAACAGCGCCGCATTGACCGCGCCGGCCGTGCCGATGGCGAAGGTCGCTACCGGTACGCCCTTGGGCATCTGCACGATGGAAAGCAGGGAATCCAGCCCCGAAAGCGCCCGCGACTTCACCGGCACGCCGAGGACCGGCACTTCGGTCTTGGCCGCGAGCATGCCGGGCAGATGCGCCGCGCCGCCGGCGCCGGCGATGATGGCTTGCAGGCCGCGCTCCGCCGCGGTTGCGGCGTAGTCGAAGAGGAGATCGGGCGTGCGGTGCGCGGAGACGACGCGCACCTCATGCGGAATGTCGAGCCGTTCGAGTACCTCGGCGGCGCCCGCGAGCGTCTCCCAGTCCGAGCGCGAGCCCATGACGATGCCGACCCGGGGTGCGGCGTTCATCGGCCGGCCTGCGCGGCAACCGCGCGCGCGGCCTCGGCTGCCGCTTCGGGATCGCCGAGATAGCGATGCGAGACGGCGCGCAGTTCCTCATCCAGGGTATAGACGAGCGGTATGCCGGTGGGGATGTTCAATTGCGTGATTTCCTCCTCGGAGAGATCGTCGAGATATTTGACCAGCGCGCGCAGGCTGTTGCCGTGTGCCGCGATCAGTACTCGTTCGCCGTGTTTGAGCGCGGGCAGGATATCGCCTTTGTAGTAGGGAATGAAGCGTGCGACGGTGTCGGCGAGCGATTCGGTGGCGGGCAGAAGCGCGGGGTCGAGTTTGCGGTAATGCGGATCGTGGCGCGGATGGCGCGCATCGTCGTCGGCGAGTGCCGGCGGACGGATCGCATAACCGCGGCGCCATTCGTGCACCTGTTTGTTGCCGTATTCGCGCGTCATCTCGGCCTTGTCGAGTCCCTGAAGCGCGCCGTAATGGCGTTCGTTCAGCCGCCAGTCCTTCGCGACCGGCAACCACATGCGATCGAGTTCTTCGAGCACGATCCAGAGCGTGCGGATCGCGCGGGTGAGTACCGAGGTGTAGCAGCGGTCGAAGTCGTAACCGCCGTCTTTGAGCAGCTGCCCGGCGGCGTGCGCCTCCGCGCTTCCCTGCTCGGAAAGACCGACGTCGGTCCAGCCGGTGAAGCGGTTCTCCAGGTTCCAGGTGCTCTGGCCGTGGCGGAGCAGTACGAGTTCCGGCATTGCCGCTGCCCGTTTCTAAAGCGGTATTTTAGCCCGCAACATGCAGGCATGCAGCTACAATGCCGCACGATGTCTGAATCTTCACCGTTTTTCGACGCCGCGCGCCTGCGCGAACACGCCGAATCCGCGCTCGCCGCGGCTAAGCGCCGCGGCGCCACCACCGCCGAAGTGATGGCCGCCGTGGACGACGGCCTTTCGGTCACCGTGCGCATGGGCGAGGTCGAAACCGTCGAGCGCGAACGCGACCGCAGTTTCGGCGTCACTCTGTATTTCGGCGCCCGCAAGGGCAGCGCGAGTACCTCGGATTTTGCACCGGAGGCGATCGAGGAAACCGTGGCCGCGGCGGCCGAGATCGCCCGCTACACGGCCGAAGATCCCTGCGCGGGACTTGCGCCCGCCGAGCGTATGGCGCACGAGTTTCCCGATCTCGACCTGTGTCATCCCTGGGCCTTGAGTCCGGAAGACGCGATCGCCTTGGCCGAAACCTGCGAGGCGGCGGCGCGCGGCGAAGATGCGCGTATTGTCAATTCCGAGGGCGCGACGGTCGAGACCAGTCATGGACTCTCCGTCTACGCCAACACGCACGGCTTTGTCGGCGAGCGCGAGGGAACGCGCCACGATATTTCCTGCGTCGTCGTGGCCGGCAACGAAGCGGGCATGCAACGCGATTACTGGTACGACTCGGCGCGCGCTTCCGGCGATCTCGAAGATGCCGCGGCCATCGGCCGCGAGGCCGCGCGGCGCGCACTCGCCCGGCTCGGCGCCCGTTCGCTCACCACCCGCAAGGCGCGGGTGCTGTTCGCGCCCGAGATCGCAGGAAGTCTCATCGGTCATTTGGTCGCCGCCGCTTCCGGCGGAGCGCAATACATGCGCGCCTCCTTCCTGCTCGATGCCGCGGGCGAGCGGGTGCTGCCCGAATGGGCGTCGCTCATGGAACGGCCACATCTTGCGCGCGGCGCCGCCAGCCGCGCCTTTGACAACGAAGGCGTCGCGACCGCCGAGCGCGCCCTCGTCGAGCGCGGCGTGCTCACCGGCTACGTGCTTGGCAGCTATTCCGCGCGCCGCCTCGGGCTCGAAACCACCGGCAATGCCGGCGGCATTTCGAACCTCGTCGTCGAGCCGGGCGGCGAACGGCCCGACGAACCGCTGGCAGCACTCGACACCGGCTTTCTCGTCACCGAACTCATCGGTCAGGGCGTGAACACCGTCACCGGCGACTACTCGCGCGGCGCCGCCGGCTTCTGGGTCGAGAAGGGCGTAATAGTCCATCCGGTGCAGGAAGTCACAATCGCCGGCAACCTGAAGGACATGCTCGCCAACCTCGCCGCCGCCGGTGCCGACGTGGATAGTCGCGGGCGCATCCAGACCGGCTCGCTCCTTATCGGGGAGATGACCCTCGCCGGCGGGTAGCGTCGGGTTTCCGTCCCACTGCGGGCGACGTTAGGATGAATACTTTCGGCCGGGGTAGCATCCTTTTGCCGTCGCGCTCGCGGCATTTGCGCCGGCGGGCGGCGCTCAGCGGAGAAGATTCCCATGTCCAATCATCCCATTGCGATCGTGATCCACGGCGGTTCTGGCACTATCAACCGCGGCGATATGACGCCCGACCAGGAAAAGGCGTACCGCGCCAAGCTCACCGAAGCGCTCAAGGCCGGCTACACAGTGCTCGAGAAGGAGGGGCGCGCGTTGGACGCAGTGCAGGCCGCGATCGAGGTGATGGAGGACTCGCCGCTGTTCAACGCCGGGCGTGGTGCGGTGTTCACGCGCGGCGGCCGGAATCAGCTCGACGCCTCGATCATGGACGGCGCCACGCTCGATGCCGGCGCCGTCGGCGCCGTCGAGCACGTGGCCCATCCGATCAGACTCGCTTATACGATCATGACCGAAAGCCCGCACGTGATGCTCGTTGGCCGCGGCGCCGAAGACTTCGCCTGGGCGCACGGCTTCGAGTTTACGCCCGCGAACTGGTTCTACACCGAGCGGCGCTGGCAGTCGCACATCAAGGGATTAAAGACGCTCAAGGCAACTTCGGCGGGCACGCCCGAGCGCATTGCCGGCAAGCGTGGCTGGGCCTACGGCACGGTGGGTGCCGTCGCACTCGATTGCGAAGGCCACATCGCCGCCGGCACCTCCACCGGCGGACTCACCAACATGCTCGACGGGCGCGTCGGCGATTCGCCCACCATCGGCGCCGGCACTTATGCCGACGACGCCACCTGCGGCGCTTCGGGCACCGGCGTCGGCGAGTTCTACATGCGGCTCGATCTCACCAAGTCCATCTCCGATCTCATGGCGATGAAGGGCTTCTCGCTCAAGCAGGCAGCCGACACCATGGTGATGGATCGCTTGGTGGAGCTCGGCGGCGAGAACACCGGCGGCGTGATCGCACTCGATGCGAAGGGCGACATCGCAACGCCGTTCAACACGTCCGGCATGTATCGCGGCTGGATCAGCACCGACGGGAAACTCGTTGTAAAAATCTACAAGGACGAATAAGCGGAACGAGCAGACGGGCATCGAACCATCGCGCGTTCGTCGTTGACAGCGTTTATGGCGGCGGCGTAGGATGATTTGAAGCCGCAAGGCTGTATTGATCGGATAATCCACCCGAACAAACGGAGAAATTAAATGCCGACCGCCAGAAGAATCGTTGGACTCGCCATTCTCGCCGCGGGGATCGTTCTGCTGATTTTCGCCTTCAACGCCTCGCACTCTACGGCTTCGCACATATCCCGCTTTTTTACCGGCAACTCCACCGACAAGGCCATGTGGCTGCTGATTACCGGGATTGTTTGCGTCGTTGTGGGCTTGGGCGCCACCTTCATACCGTTTCGAGGTTTTCGGAAGCGGTAATACGTCGCGTACTGCGAATATCAAGAATAGCTTTTTCTCGTGTTTTATACGAGCGTACAGGTGTGAAAATCAACGGGTTTGGTTCGACGGATTTCGCTTTTTATGTCAGGCAGGTTTGCGGGCCGTGTATTCGGAAAAGATTCCGAGTTCGGTGTGGCGCTTCACGTCGGCGAAGCCGGCCGCGACGAGCGCCGCCTTTACCTGTTCGGGCGAGACGCAGGATTCGATGGTGTCCCAGTAATAGCGCCAGAGCAGTTGCGACGGCGCGCCGCGCGTGACGAGTCGGGCCATCGCGGGGATCAATGTTCCCATGTACCAGCGCAGCAGTGCAAACCTGAATGCGCCCTTGGGGCGGGTCAACTCCAGGATGCACAACGAAGCGCCGGGACGCAGCACGCGGAAGAATTGTGCGAACGCCAGGTTGAGGTCCGAGACGTGGCGCAGCGCGTAGCCCATGCTGACGAAGTCGAAGGTATTCTGCGCCAGCGGCAGATTCTCGGCCACGCCCCTGATCGCGCCGACGTTCAGCGTCTGGCGTGCCTGGGCGAGCATGCCGGCACTTGGGTCCACGCCGATCACGTTCGCCCCGCCGCCGGTGATGGTGATTTCCTCGCGTGCGACCAGTCCGGTGCCGATGGCAACGTCGAGGACTTTCATCCCCTCTTTCAATCCGGCCCGCAGCAGTGCCTTGCGCCGGTACCAGGAGCCCGTTCCCAGTGCCATCATTTTTTCGATACGGTCGTAATCTTCCGCGCCTTGATCGAAGATTTGGCGGACGAAGCCGTCCTTGTTGCCTTGATAGTATTGGTTCAGCCCGGGATGGGGCGGCAGGGCATCAGCGTCGCTTGATGGTTCGGGCTTCATGTCGGAATTGTAACCGCAGCGGCGCTATAAACGGAAACATCGGCGTCGCGATGTGGTGGGGAAAGAAACCGGGATTGGATCGGGCCCGATTCGTCCTCGGGGTGTTGTCTGGATAGTGCGGAAATTTTTCCGCCGGCGACGAGGTCGGTAAGCGTTGTGCCGCCCAGGGCTTCCATGCTTGCCGTGTGGGCCTTGTCGAGGAGTCCGTCCAGCCAGCCAGCTTCCGCTGCAGACACTTCGCCACGTGCCGCGTTGAGCACTTCGGCCACGGTAATCTTCTCGGCGCTGCGGGCAAGCACGTAGCCGCGTGTGCCCGCCCGGTACAGCAGGTCGGCGGCGACCAGTTGTTCGAGCACGGGCGAGAGGCGCAGGCCGGGAATGCCGAGCCGTCCCACGCATTCTCCGAGGCTGAGCGGTTGTCCGCCGGCAGCGAAACGTTCCGACGCGGCGAGCATGATATCGAGCGCGGTGGCTTCGGCGTTTGCGGGGGCAAGCGGGCGGCGTTCTTTATGCGGTCGGCGCCAGGCGGGATTCTGGACGTAGAAGCCGACGCGTGCGCCGAGCAGCAGGATCAGCCAGCTCAGGTAAACCCAGATCAGAAACAGGATCAGGATGGCGAAGCTGGAGTACACAGCCGAAAGCTGGGTGGAGCGGGCGGTGAGCATGGCGAAGATCTGTCCCGCCCCCTGCCATACGATGCCGCCCGCGATGCCCGCGACGAGCGCCGCGTGAAGACGCACCCGCGTATTCGGCGTAATGAGATTGATCGCCGTGAACGCGATGATCGCGATCAGGTAAGGCAGCAGTTTGCCCAGCACCGGCAGCAGCGGCCCGATGATCGCGAGATGCTCGCTGACGTTCTTGTTGGTGAGCATGGCTGTGAGGCCGAAGGCGGCGAACAGAAACACGGGTCCGACGATCAGAAGGCTGATGTAGTGCATGCTGCGCGCAAACGTCGGACGCACCTCGGTCACCTGCCAGGCGGCGTTGAGTCCTGCTTCGATCTTGCGCGGCAGCGAGATGGCGGTGAATACGAGGAGCAGGATGCCGACGATGCCGAGTACGCCGACCTGCACGTTGCCCACGAAGACAAGCATTTTGTCCGCAAGCTCTCCGCCCGAGGCGCCGAGCGGTTCGAGCAGACGATGGAGAGAGGGGCCGAGTACGCCCTTGACGCCGAGCCCCTTGAGCGCGGCGACGGCAAAGGCGAGCAGCGGCACGATGGCGATGAGCGTGGAGTACACGAGACTCATCGCGTAGAGGTTCAGCTGCCCCTCGAAGATGTCGCGGACAAGCAGCCAGACGATTTGCGCCGTCGCGCGAAGCGACGCGGTCCAGCGCGGCTCCGAGGCCGGCCGCGCAAAAAGCTTCTGTTCGATCCGCTTCAGATTCACCGCCTCGAACTTCCCCGCTCGTAATCCGATTACTTTACTCGCTTGGCGTTATTCTGTGTGCATGCTGCAATACCCCGAACGCATCGTCTGCCTGACTGAGGAGACGACCGAAACGCTTTACCTGCTCGGCGAAGACAAGCGCATCGTCGGCATTTCCGGCTTTACCGTGCGTCCGCCCGAAGCGCGGCGCGAGAAGCCGAAGGTCTCGGCCTTTACCAGCGCGAAGATGAACAAGATTCTTGCGCTCGAACCCGATCTCGTGCTCGGCTTCTCCGACATTCAGGCAGACATCGCGGCCGAGTTGGTGCGTCACGGCGTGGAAGTTCATGTGTTCAATCAGCGTACGGTCGCGGGCATTCTGCGCATGATCGCCACG
>CAWJLN010000003.1:0-89623 GCA_963843735.1 uncultured Gammaproteobacteria bacterium | reverse complement strand
GCAGGACGGCAAGAAATTCCGCGACATCCAAGCCAACAGTTGGGAGCCCGAAGCGCGGCTCGCCGAGTGCGACGCAGCGGGCGTGGACGTGCAGGTCCTCTCCACCGTGCCGGTGATGTTTTCCTACTGGGCGCAAGCCGAGCATGCGCTCGATCTTGCGAAACGGCTGAACGACCACATTGCCGGCGTGGTCGCGACGCATCCACGCCGCTTTGTCGGACTCGCGACGGTGCCGCTGCAATCGCCCGAACTCGCGGCTCGCGAACTCGAACGCGCGGTCGGCAAACTCGGCCTCGCCGGTGTGGAGATCGGCACGCACGTCGAGAACTGGAACCTCGACGATCCGCGTTTCGAGCCATTCTGGGCGGCCTGCGAAACACTCGATGCGGCTGTGTTCGTGCATCCCTGGGACATGATGGGCCGACGTGACATGCCCCGATACTGGCTGCCGTGGCTGGTCGGCATGCCGGCGGAGACGAGTCGCGCGATCTGCTCGCTCATCTTCGGCGGCGTACTCGAACGCCACCCGAAGATCCGCTTCGCCTTCGCCCATGGCGGCGGCGCCTTCCCGCACACCGTTGGACGCATCGCGCACGGCTTCGAGGTGCGACCGGATCTGTGCGCCGTGGCGAACGACGTCAACCCGCGCGAATATGCGCGTCGCATCTACTACGATTCGCTGGTACACGATCCGGCGGCACTGCGTTACCTGCTCGATCTCGCCGGCGCCGAACGCGTCTGTCTCGGTACGGACTATCCCTTCCCGCTCGGCGAACTCGAACCCGGCAGCCTGATCGCCGCAATGGACTTGGACGAAGCCACCGAGGCGCAACTGCGCGCGGGCACGGCGCTCGAATGGCTCGGTCTTGCCGCCGAACGTTTCGGCAATGATTGAAATCGAATGGAACGGACGGCGCTACCGTAGCCGCGCGGCGGCGGCCGGCGATCTCGCGATTCCGTTGAGTTTCGACGACGATGGCCCGCGTGCCTTCGGCGCAAACACCGCGCGCATGCCGATGCGCTCGCCGCGCCCTCGTTCAGCGGGCGCGTCGCGACCGGCGCAAGCTGCAACGCCTCGGTGCTGACTATTACGCCGCACGGAAACGGCACGCACACCGAAAGCGTCGCGCATCTCGCCGACGGTGGCCCAAGTGTCCCGGCCTTGCTCGCGGAAGGCTGGATGCCGGCCTGGCTCGCAAGCGTTGCGGTCAAAAGCGGTGCGATATCGCCGGAGACGCTCGCCGATGCGCTCGCCGATGCGCAAAGCCACGGCTGCGCCGCCTTCATCCTGCGCACGCGACCCAACGATGCCGGCAAACTCGCGCGTCGGTACGACAACGACAATCCCTCCGCCTTTCTCACGGCGGAAACCGCGGCAGCAATTGCGGACGCAGATATCACGCATCTGCTGGTGGATCTTCCTTCGCTCGATCGTCTCGACGATCCGGCGCTCCCCGCGCACCGCGCCTTCTTCGGTCTGCCCGCCGGCAGTCACAACATCCGCGACGCAAAACGCCGAGCGGCGACCGTCACCGAATTCATCTACGCGCCCGACGAGATCGCCGACGGCCTGTATCTGCTCGACCTCCAGGTGCCGCGCTGGCAACTCGAAGCCGTGCCCAGCCGTCCGCTCGTTACCGGCAGAGTTGCTATGACGGTTGAAAAAGAGTCTGTTTTTCGCGGGCGCTCCGCGGCTTTGGTTCCCGCGCCGACCGACGCGCTGCCCTGCCGACGATTGCAGGAGAACAACGTCCTGTTCGTCTCCCTTCCGGGCGCAAGCCCAAAGCCTTGCGGTGCTCGGGCGCACCCGACGGGATTGGAAAGACTCCCCCCACCCACCCCGGAGCGACGAGCACTATGAAAGAAGATTGGACGCGGCTCGCCCGCGAACGCGATGCAGAAGATCCACTTGCGGCGCTGCGCGAACGTTTCTACGTTCCGCCGGGCGTGGACAGACATCCGACCGCGTACCTCTGCGGGCATTCGCTCGGACTGTGTCCAAAGGACGCACGCGAACTGGTGGCAGAAGAATTCGAGGACTGGGCAACGCTGGGCGTCGAGGCGCATACGCAGGCGCGCCGTCCCTGGGTGAGTTGCCACGAGGAACTCACTCCGCTCCTTCGCGCGGCTTGTCGGCGCACGCGAAAGGAAGTCGTTGCGATGAACTCACTCAGACGAATCTGCATCTGATGATGGTGTCCTTTTACCGCCCGACACGCGAACGCCACGCAATCGTGATCGAAAAAAGCGCCTTCCCGTCCGATCGCTACGCGGTCCTCTCGCAGCTCGAATACCACGGCTATGGCGCCGAAGATGCGCTGATCGAACTCGCACCGCGCGAGGGCGAAACGACGCTGCGCGAGGAAGACATTGAGGCCGCCATCGCCCGCGAAGGCGGACGCGTCGCACTGGTACTGTGGCCGGGCGTGCAATACCTCAGCGGCCAGGCCTTCGATCTCGCGCGCATCGCGCGCGCGGCGCACGCGACGGGTGCCCTCGCGGGTTTCGATCTCGCGCATGCCGTCGGCAATCTCACGCTCTCCCTGCACGATGCCGATGCAGACTTCGCCGTCTGGTGCAGCTACAAATATTTGAACGGCGGTCCGGGCGCACCCGGCGGCTGCTTCGTGCACGAACGCCACGGACTCGATTTCAAGGGTCCGCGTTTTGCCGGCTGGTGGGGGCACGACAAGGAATCGCGCTTCGCAATGGGTCCGGAATTCGTGCCCATTCCCGGTGCCGAGGGCTGGCAGTTGTCGAACCCGCCGGTGTTCGCGCTCGCACCGCTCCTGGCGTCGCTCCGCATCTTCGACGAAGTTGGCATCGCCAGGCTGCGCGCACGTTCGCTCGCGCTTACCGGCTTCCTTTGCGATGCACTCGCGGTCGAACTCGGCGACGCCGTCGAAATCATCACGCCCGAAGAACCCGAGGCCCACGGCGCGCAACTTTCGCTGCGCCTGCGCGGCGAACGCGATGCGGCACGCGCCGCCTTCGAAACGCTTGCCGCGCACGGCGTCATCGCCGACTGGCGCGAACCGAATGTGATCCGCGCCGCCCCCGTGCCGCTCTACAACCGTTACGAAGATTGTGCTCGATTGGTCGAGGCGCTTCACGAAACCCTGCGCCATGCCGGCTGAAACGAACAACTCGCTTCCAGTTCATACCCCCTCTCCCTTGACGGGAGAGGGTTGGGGTGAGGGTGATAACTTCGATTCCCAGCCGTCTCCAAGCAAGAAGACGATCATGATCGCAGGCGCCGGGCTTGCCGGCCCGCTCGCGGCGCTGCTGCTCGCGCGCGAAGGCTGGCAGGTCACGGCAATCGAACGCCTGGCCGATCCGCGTGCGGGCGAATTCACGGGCGGACGCTCGATCAACCTCGCACTCGCCGAACGCGGCCTGCGCGCACTTGCGGCGGGCGGACTCGAAGCCGATATAAAACCGTTGCTGATTCCGATGCGCGGACGCCTCACGCACAGCCGCGAAGGAAAGACCGAACTATTGCCTTACGGACAGCGCCCGCAAGAAGTCATTTATTCGGTCTCGCGCGCGGGCCTCAACCGGCTGCTCGTGGAGGCGGCCGCCGCGACCGGACGAGTGGAATTCCGGTTCGCAAACACGCTCGAAGACTTCGATCCCGCAAGCGGCGCATTGACGCTGACCGATTCCGAAGGCCGGCGTGAGACGCACAATGCGCAGGCGCTGATCGGCGCCGACGGCGCCGGCTCGGCGTTGCGGCGCGCGCTCACCGGACGCGGTCTGATCAAAGCGCACGAAGACATGCTCGATCACGCCTACAAGGAACTCTCGATCCCGCCCGCCGCGAACGGCGGACACCGACTCGAACGCGAGGCGCTCCACATCTGGCCGCGCGGCGGCTTCATGCTGATCGCGCTGCCCAACACCGACGGCAGCTTCACGGTGACACTGTTTCTTGCGCGCGAGGGCGAGCCGAGTTTCGCTTCGCTCGCAACGCCGGAAGCGCTGCGCGAATTCTTCGCACGCGAATTCCCCGACGCGCTCGCGCTCATGCCTCAACTCGCCGAAGAATTCTTTGCCAATCCGACCGGCGCGCTCGGCACCGTCTACGCCGAACCCTGGCACGCCGGCGGTCGCGCACTCTTGATCGGCGACGCCGCGCATGCTGTCGTGCCCTTTCACGGCCAGGGCATGAACGCTGCCTTCGAAGATTGCCGCCTGCTCGCCGAACGGCTTGCGCCCGACGCCGACGTCGCTGCCGTCTTCGCGGAATTTTCACGCACGCGCAAGACGGATGCTGACGCCATCGCGCGCATGGCGATCGAGAACTACGTGGAAATGCGCGACACGGTGCGCGATCCCGGTTTCGCGCTCAGGAAGGAACTCGGTTTCGCGCTCGAACGACGCCTGCCCGACCGCTTCGTGCCACGCTACTCGATGGTGATGTTTCATCACGTCCCCTACGCCGAGGCCGAACGCCGCGGCGCCATCCAGCACGAGCTGCTGTTGTGCCTCACGAAAGGGAAAAGCAACCTCGCCGACATAGACCTCGACGCCGCCGAACACGAAGTCGCCCGCACCCTCGCGCCTTTGCCACCCCATTAAGCAATCCCGAAGCACGCGGGCTTTGGGCGCCATCGGAATTGCTTCCGAGAGCCGTGAAGAAATCTGCCGGTCGCGTGTATTAAAGTAACAGGCTTCATGGAGAATACCGATGCGATATCCCGCCAAGACCTTGATTGGATTTGCCAGTTTGGCTCTCGTGCTCAGCTTGACCGCTTGCGGAGCCAGGGAAAACAACACGAGTAGCGACGCTTCTTCGCTAACCCTGCACACTTACACCGTACCCGATGGACGCGCGAAAACCCTGAGCATAACCCTCAACCATGTGTTAGGCATGGGGGATGATAAAAATCAGATGGGAAGAACATGGTCCATCGAACCCGGGCAGATACTTGTATTGGCGCCGGAGCGTATGCAGGATTCGATTGCCGCGTCCATCAAACAGATCGTAGGCAAGAACTCAGCCGCAGCGCAACCACCCCAGCCGGTACGGCTGAATGCGTGGATTGTGGACGCTTATCCCGGCAGCGGCCAATCCGACCCGTCGCTAAAAGCAATCGAGCCGGCACTCACGGCCTTTTCAGAAGCGATGGGGACAGCTCATTTCATGGCTGCTCATTACCTCACCGCCGTGTCCGATGTCGGTTCGCAGACGGTTCTCCACCCGTTGCCCGATCACAGGTTTTCCTATGAGGTCAATAGGAGCGATGGCGGTCTCGTTCTGAAGTTCAATTATTCTAACGATTATCGTCAGCGCACTGTTGAACTGGGACAAGTCGTGGTGCAAAGCGGACGCGTTGGGCTGCAAGGACAAGTCACGGTGCAACTCGGACAGACCTTGGTGCTCGGATTGATATCCGACAGGACGATCGAGCAGTCCGGAGCGCATCACCAAGCTTCCAGGGCAGCGAGCAGCGCAGGAACTGCCAACACCGATGCCTCCCAAAATGCAGGCGTAATTCATTGATTGTTGGTCGTGCGCATTACGCCGGCAAATCAGGGTTGAGCACTGCCCGGTGGCGCTTAGCGAGGGCGGCCTGTACGCCTGCTATCAGCGCTTGGAACGCCCGCTGTTCAACGTGCTGTACCGGATGCTCTGGAACCGCCAGGATTGCCAGGACCTGATTCACGACGCGTTCTTGCGCATCTGGCAGCGCCGCGATCGGGTTGACGTTGACAGGCTTGACGCACTGATATGGACCGCCGCGGTAAACCTGGCACGCAATCGCCTGCGTTGGCGACGACTCTGGCGAACCGAGGCCCTGGACGCCGAATGGCCGGATAACCAACTCTCACCGGAGGCTGCTGTGGACCGTCTGACGCAGCAACGCCGGTTGCACGAGGCGTTGTCGCACTTGCCTGCCGCCATGCGTGAAGTCCTGCTGCTGGGAGAATTTTCAGAACTCACCCAGGCCGACATCGCCGTGGTGTTGCACATTCCACCGGGTACTGTGGCATCGCGCCGCTATCACGCCTTGCGCAAATTGCGCGCACTCCTGAGCGAGAAAGATCATGACTGAACTGAACCCTCTTGGCCCCGCACTGGAACCGCCTCGCGGTGGCCTGACGCGGCTGCAACAGTCAATGCAACAACAGGATACTCGCGGATTTAGACCTGGGTATTGGATTGCAGCGGCATTGGTAGCGGGTCTGGTCACGCTACCGGTACTCATCTGGCAACACGGCACAAATCAGCAACGCCAAATCCACCAAGCGGTGCAGAAAGCCTTAATCGCTCCACCAAAAACGTATTTCGACAACGCTGCTTATATGGAACTGCCAAGCCGCCATCGCAATGTGCGCATTCTTTTAGTAGGAAGTTTGCCGCCGCCAAAGTGACCATGTCCAACCCTTCGATTAAACGCCGCCGCCTCCACTATACGCATGACGAAAAGACGGACTCTTGCGTTCCAGCGTCATGAAGGTGAGAGCGTAGGCGTTTTTTTCGTCGGCGGCGCGGTTCTCGCGTGCGGTTTCTTTCCACATCGAATCGTCCAATTCGGGGAAGAACGTGTCGCCTTCGATTTTGGCGTGAACGCGCGTGAGGTAGATGCGTTGCGCGAGCGGAAGCGCTGCGCGGTAGAGTTCGCCGCCGCCGATCACCATGACTTCTTCGGCGTCGCCTGCAAGCGCGAGCGCTGCTTCAAGACTTGCCGCGTGTTCGACGCCCGGCGCCGCGAAATCGGCGCTGCGGCTGACGACAATGCTGCGCCGTCCGGGTAACGCGCGGCCGATCGCCTCGAAGGTACGCCGCCCCATCACGATCGGCTTGCCCATCGTGATGCGCTTGAAGTGTGCGAGGTCGGCCGGCAGATGCCAGGGCATCGCGCCGCCGCGGCCGATGACGTTGTTCTCGTCGGCGGCGACTATGAGCGACACGTCCGGCATGGTAAAAACCTACACCGCAACCGGCGCGGAAATAGGTGGATGGTGGCGATAGTTCTCAACCGCGATGTCTTCGTAGGCGTAATCGAAGAGCGAATCCGGCTTTCTTTTCAGCACGAGGCGTGGCGGCGCAAACGGTTCGCGCGTCAGTTGCAGGCGCGCCTGTTCGAGATGATTTTTATAAAGGTGGCAATCGCCGCCGGTCCAGATGAACTCGCCCGGCGCGAGCCCCGTCTGCTGCGCGACCAGATGCGTGAGCAATGCGTAGGAGGCGATGTTGAACGGCACGCCGAGAAAGACATCGGCGCTCCTCTGATAAAGCTGGCAGGAAAGGCGCCCGTCGCCGACCCAGAACTGGAACAGGATGTGGCAGGGCGCAAGCGCCATGTCGTCCAGTTCGCCTACGTTCCAGGCGCTCACAATGTGGCGGCGCGAGTGCGGATGGGTGCCGAGATTCGCGACCAGTTTCGCCAGCTGATCTATGCTGCCGCTGTCCGGCGTCGGCCAGGAACGCCACTGACGCCCGTAGATCGGACCGAGTTCGCCCTCCTCGTCGGCCCATTCGTCCCAGATGGAAACCCCGTGTTCGTTCAGCCAGCCGACGTTGGTATCGCCGCGCAAAAACCACAGCAGTTCGTACACGATGGACTTCGTGTGCAGGCGCTTGGTCGTCACCAGCGGAAAACCGGCGGCGAGATCGAAGCGCATCTGATGGCCGAACACCGATCGCGTGCCGGTGCCGGTGCGGTCCGGCTTCTCCACGCCTTCATCGAGGATGCGCTGCACGAGATCGAGATAGGGCTTCATGCCGTTACTTCGCGGCGCCGATACGCGAGCGCGAGCAGGATGATGCCCGCCGCGATCAATGGCAACGACAGAATCTGGCCCATGGTGAGCCAGCCGAAGGCGAGATAGCCGAGCTGCGGATCGGGCAGGCGCACGAATTCCACCGCGAAACGGAACACGCCGTAGCCGAGTCCGAACACGCCCGACACCGCCATGCGCGGACGCGGCTTCATGGAAAACCACCAGCAGATGACGAACAGCAGCACGCCTTCGAGCAGCAACTCGTAAAGCTGCGAGGGCTGATGCGGCAGCGAATAGCCGGGATGCACGCTCCCGCCGCAATAGCGCGCGAAACGCTCCTCCGTGCACGGCAGCCGCATGGACCAGGGCAGGTTCGCGACCTTGCCCCAGAGTTCGCCGTTGATGAAGTTGCCGAGCCGGCCGGCGGCGAGTCCGATCGGAACCACCGGCACAAGCAGATCAACCGCGTCGAAGTAATGGCGATGATGGCGCCAGGCATAGAGCCCGCAGGCAACCAGTACGCCGACCAAACCGCCGTGAAACGACATGCCGCCATCCCACACCTGCACGATGCGCACCGGATGGGAGAAGTAATAGGAAAAATTGTAGAAGAGTACGTAGCCGATCCGGCCGCCGAGAACGACGCCGAGCGCAGCGTAGAAAATGAGATCGCCGATCTGGTTCGGCGTCCAGTGGATGTCCGCGCGCCGCGTGCGGCGCACCAGCAAATACCAGCCGGCGAGAATCCCCACCAGATACATCAGCCCGTACCAGTGCACGGCAAGCGGCCCCAACTGGACGGCAATGGGATTGATTTCGGGATAGTTCATCATCGGCATCGGCGCCCGGTGGTGCGGGCGAGTTTAGCACGGGTAGTCACCGCCCCGGCGGCGGCTTCGAATAACCGTGCTTGCGCAACTGCTCGAGAATTTCTTGTCCCAGTGAGCGCGTCGCCCCGGGTTCGCAGGAAACCTTATGCGCAAACAGCGGCAACATGGCGCGCCATACTTGAAGCTGTGAGGTGTTCGCGCCGGGCGGACGGTTGCGCGCCGTGTCCGCGCTCACGGCATAGCAGGTATCGCCGACGCGATCGATCTCGAATCCTCCCGAAAAGCGCATCCGCACCGGCAGATCGAGCACCGAAGGCGGGCGCGGCGGCAGGACCGGCACGGTGAAATGCGTCGGTTTCCGGTCCCGCCGCCGGAAGTAGTCGTTCAACGACCGCCGCCAATTGATGTACGCGCTCTTTCCGGAAACGACAGGCCCCGTGAGCGCCAAAACCGGTGGCAAGGCGAAATCGAGCGCCAGCGGCCGCCTGCCTGTGCGATGCGCCGGGCGTGCCGACCTCAAGGCGGCGGCGAACACCGGCGGCGCCGGTGCTTTCAGCGTAGCCTGCGGCAAATGCTTGCGCCGCACCGGGCGAGATACTGCAAGCGGCGATACAAAGGCGATCGTGAACGGCCCGCTACTGCGTTGCGAGGAGGAACCCGGCGCACGAGCCAGCCATCCCATAATTTCGAACAGGACGATCGCAACCAGAGAACCCAGCATCAGCGCCACCGCGAAGCCGACGAAGCGATGCCGCCCTATCCCGCCCATCAATTTCCGGTTCTTCTCACGTCAACAAGCGAGACCCGCCGGCGGCGCATCGGTTCCTCGCAGGTAGCCGCATACAATCGAACTATTTGTAAAGTTCCCGATAGGGAAGACGGCAACCCCTCGCTTTAGGCGGTGATTCGTTTTCTGCCCCTTCTCCCCTTGCGGGAGAAGGCGGGGATGAGGGATCGCGCCGCAGCGGCGCTGCTTGATTCCCCCTCACCCTAACCCTCTCCCGCGGAGAGGAGAGGGGATAAATATTCAATCAACCGCACAGCCTGTCGACGCGGCCTCAAGTCGTCATCCGAGGCCATTGGCTTTAGCCTGCGGAGTATGCTCATAGGGCCGAAGCCGCATGATCGCCGCCATGACAAACGCACTCGCCGATTCCAGAAGCCCCTATCTTCGCGGCCACGCGGAAAATCCGGTGGACTGGCGGCCGTGGGACGAGGCGGCGCTTGCGCTCGCGCGGCGCGAAAACCGCCCGCTGTTCGTCTCGGTCGGCTACTCGGCCTGCCACTGGTGCCACGTCATGGCGCGCGAGGCATTCAGCGATGCCGGTATCGCGCGCATTCTCAACGACAACTTCGTCAGCATCAAGATTGATCGCGAGGAACGCCCCGACCTCGACCAGGTCTTCCAGAGCGCGCAGCAGGCGCTCAACGGACGCGGCGGCGGCTGGCCGCTCTCGGTATTCCTCGAACCGGAAAACCTCACGCCCTTCTTCGCCGGCACCTATTTCCCGCTCGCACAACGCTACGGCATGCCCGGCTTCGGCGACGTGCTCGAACGCATCCTCGAGGCCTGGCGCGAACATC
Organism: uncultured Gammaproteobacteria bacterium; assembly: GCA_963843735.1. GTDB lineage: Bacteria > Pseudomonadota > Gammaproteobacteria > JAKDMP01 > JAKDMP01 > CAWJLN01. The sequence continues at coordinate 79,478 of CAWJLN010000003.1, read as the reverse complement.
GCGACGAATTGCTCGCGCAGGGCAAACGCCTGCAAACCCTGCTCGCCGAACATCTCGGCGCCGACGCGGCAAGCGCAGGCGAGCTTTCGACCGCACCGATACGAAGCGCGCGCGCGAACCTCGCCGCCGCCTTCGATCCCGTCAACGGCGGCCTCGGCGGCGCGCCCAAGTTCCCGCAAAGTCCCGTGCTCGCCTTCCTCGCCGCAGGAGGCGACTCCGAGGCGCTGCGCCGGACCTTGCAGGCGATGGCCCGCGGCGGACTCAACGACCACGTCGGCGGCGGCTTCTTCCGCTACACCGTGGACGCCGCCTGGCGCGTGCCACACTTCGAGAAGATGCTCTACGACAATGCGCAACTCCTCGCGCTCTACGCCGAGGCGGCGGCGCGCTTCGACTCCGCCGAATTCCGCGCGGCGGCGCTCGCCACCGCCCGCTTCATGGACGCCGAACTCGCCCTGCCCGGCGGCGGCTATGCATCGAGCCTGAACGCCGAAGCCGGCGGCGAGGAAGGCAGCTTCTACCTCTGGGACCGCGACGAGGTGCGCCGGCTGCTCGGCGACGAACGCTATCCCGCCTTCGCCAAAGCCTTCGGCCTGAAAGAAAGTCCGCAAGTCGAAGGCCGCTGGCACCTCGCGCGCACCGACGGCGGCCACGGCGGCTTCGCGGAAGAACTCGCCACGCTCGCCGCAGCGCGCGCGCCGCGCACCCGCTCCGACCGCGACGACAAACTGCTCACGAGCTGGAACGCGCTCGCGGTGACCGGCCTCGCCCGCGCCGGCCTGCTGCTCGACGCGCCCGAACTCGCCGCCCGCGCAGAAGAAATCCTCGCCTGCCTCGAATCCACCATGATTCGCGGCGACGAAGTCTTCGCCTGCGCACTCGACGGCGAACCCTATCAACCCGGCTTCCTCGAAGACTACGCCTTCCTCGCCGAAGCCGCACTTACCGTCGCCTCCGTCGCCGACGGCGATGCCCGCATCGCACTTGCCGCCCGCCTCGCCGATGCGATGCTCGCACGCTTTCGCACCGAAGGTGGCGGACTCGCCGTGACGCCGGCCGGCGGCGAAACGGTGCTCTACCGTCCGCGCCGCTACAGCGACGACGCCCTGCCCTCCGGCGCCGGCGTCGCCGTGCGCGTCCTCATCGCACTCGGCCACCTGCTCGCCGAACCCAAATACCTCGACGCCGCCGAAGGCGTATTGAAGGCCGCAAGGCGCGACCTCGATCGAGCGCCCGGCGCCTACCCAACGCTATTACTCGCCCTCGAAGAATGGTTGAATCCGCCACCGCTCGTCGTGCTGCGCGGCGACGAACGCATCGCCGTATGGGCCCGCCAAACGGCCCGCACTGCGCCCGATGCCCATATCATCCAGCTCGGCGAGCATGTCGAGATGGAAGAACTGCAACGTTATGCCGCCCGAGGAAACGCTGTCGCCTACGTCTGCAAGGGCATGGCCTGCTCGGCGCCAATAGAGAGCGTCAACGGATTGCTGGACGGAGTACAATAGTCGAAACGCAGCGCGGAATGCGCCAAGCGGTCAAAATTATGGCTACAAATCAAAGTGTTATTCTGATTCGAGACGTATTCGTATTCGAAGCCTCCCGTTTTTCAAGCACTGTGCCAGGCTTCAAACATGATTATGCGTCACATAGCCGGATTAAACGTCACTTCGACGCCTAGTTATAGTTGGAAGTATTCGTTTGCCAAAATTGAGGGGCATCTATCATGAAAATTGTTGTTACAGTCCTGCTTGCACTAATCGTTGCTGGATGCGCTGCGCCCAATCAGACGTTGCGTTCGACTAATACAAACATGCTTGTAATTGGCGAAAAACCCGCAGGCTACCCGAAAACATACATTGAGCCGTATAAAGGATTTCCTGGCTTTTGTCTCAAGGTAACAGAGAGTTGGCGGAAAGGTAGTTACAACGGTAAAACTATATGGTTCAAGGATAAGGCGATAAAGAGCATGCGATGTCCGGAGCAAAGGTAATGTCTGCGGCCTCAATACGTCTAACCATTCACTCGAGCGGACGGCCCTGACGGGCCGTCGCTGAGCTATAGCGTTAGCTCTCAGCGGAAACCTTGTCGTGTACAGAAGCGGTAAGATGGCAGACATAAAGACAATAGATTCTCTTTCCGGCCCGGGGGGCCTGTTGATCGGCTTGTGTCGTGCGGGGTTTGACGTTGCGGCCTGTGTTGAGTACAAGCGTGACGCTGTAGAAACCTATGACCGGCATCATCCGAATGCGACTCACTACAACTGTGATATTCGCACAATAGATTTCACGAAGTTCCGGCAACGCGTTGACTTCGTAGCAGGCGGCCCACCATGTCAACCGTTCTCAATCGGCGGTCTAAGAAAGACAAGCGATGACTCACGAGATATGGTTCCTGAATTCTTGCGCTGCTTGCACGAAGTCCAGCCTATAGCTTTTCTCATGGAGAACGTTCCTGGGTTGCTTCAAAAAAGGGCACGCCCATACTTCGATTCGGCTTTGTCTCGCATGTCGGATATGGGCTATAGACTCAACTGGGCAGTTCTCAATTCAGCCGACTATGGAATACCACAAAAAAGACGTAGATTATTCATTCTAGGTAGCAAAACTACACAACTCCGGTTCCCCGCGCCAACTCATGGAGTTGGAACGGACAAACCTCACCTATCGGCCCCAAAAGTTCTTGGCGATGAGCCCATCGGCGAGGCACCGAAATCACCTGTCAAGTATGCGAAGTACCCGGATCTTAGGCCAAGCCCATACGCAGGTCATATCTACAATGGTGGAGGCAGGCCGCTTGATCCCGAAGGGCCGTGCCACACCATATTGGCCTCTTCTGGTGGGTACAAAACGCATTGGCTCGACACCGAACATATAGCTCCGAAATATCATGCGCACTTGAAGGCTGGCGGCAAGCCGTGGGATGGGTGTGTTCCCGGCGCGCGAAGATTAAGTGTCGAAGAGTGCGCAATCATCCAGACGTTTCCGCGAAACATAGAGTTTGCGGGATCTAGGTCATCCCAATATAGGCAGGTTGGTGATGCAGTTCCTCCAGACTTGGCCTATATACTTGGCAGGTCAATTTATTTTCAACTCAACGGGGGTAAAAGAGGCGACAGCATTCGTTTATTGCAGACTGATGAAGAAATGATTCAACGTGACCTAGCATTGTGAGAAATATGTACGTAGAGAAGGCGGTTGGCCTGCTTATTGATCTTGTTGATAGCCTAGATCAAGGCGTTGCTCTGGGTAAGCCAACACCAAGAGCGTTAAAGGATATATTCGACGGCCATATCGAAAATCAAGGTGGTAGCGTACGGCTAGCATGCGCGTTTCTTGTTGCCTATTCACTAACCGATGAAACATGGGATTTCGAGTCTGTCCCAACTGGAGTTCGAGGCAAGTACGGCGATAAAAAACTTGCCAATGAGTTAACGTTTAGGCACGTAACGTTACATAATAACATCACGGCATTTGGCGAGAATCTTGGCTGGAAAGGCAACGTCCGTGAGTTCAACTTATTTTCTGACCCAAGATTTAGTGAGTTTTTGCGAAACGTCAAGGCGCTCGACAAAAGTCAACGCCAAAGTCTTGTACATCACATAGCATGTAGGCTTTATGAATCCCGTATTGTACCCAAAGCGCTCCCCAAGTTACCAAGTAGCTATCTTACTTACGCCCGCAGTTTGGCGTTATGCGAGACATTACTTGCAATCCGCTCCGAAGGACACATACAACAGTTTCTCGTTGCCGCATTTCTTGAGGTGCATCGGAGGCGCATAGGGAACCGTGTCGTTACCCACCATCCCCACGCTTCAGATAAATTTGACGGCACTTCAGGGGACATCGAGGAATTCCGGGATTATGACCTAGTAGCGTCCTATGAGGTAACGGTTCGTAGCGACTGGAAGAATCGACTGTCTGACTTCGCGTCCAAAGTTTCGGATGCAAAGTTACAAAAATACATCATATTCGCCTCCAATGTGCGTAACGATCCAGAATTGTGTCCTGCAGCCAATCTTGTGCAATTCGTCGAGCGGCTGCATTTTGATTTGGCCGTTGTGGATCTGAACGACTTCTTTTCTGTATTTTGTGCAGAATTGCAGCGAGAAGAGATCGAGCAGGTTATAAATCGAGCGTACGAACTTCTTTTAGAGCCAAGGCTTTCAGGTAGAGCAGATTTTGTCTCAAAGTATCGCGATGCAACGGATCAGTGGCTTGAGAGCTAACATTTCGCTGCAGCCGACCGTCATCCTGCTACGCGGGCTGCCGGTGGCTGAACTCGGGCGTTGGGCGCTTGGTGCGCCAGTGCGGTAGAATTCAGGCAACCACTCCCACGGAGGCTGCCATGTCTACCCAACTCGCCGCCCTTGAAGCCGAGGCACTGAAACTTTCCCCCGAAGACCGCGTTCTGCTGGCCGATCATGTTCTCGCTAGCTTGCGGGAGCAGGATGAAGTAGAGGTAGCCTGGGGTGCCGAGATTGATCGCCGCCTGGCGGAAGTCGAAGCGGGTGATGTCAGCCTTATCCCGGTGGAGCAAGCGATACAGCGTGCGCGCCAAGCGCTTTCGTGAAGCTTTCCCTCGCGCCCGAGGCGGAACGGGATCTTGTCGAAGGTGGCTTGTATTACTCACGAGAAGCGAACGAGGATTTGGGGCGCGCCTTCATCTCGGAGTTCGAGCGGTCAGTGGCACTTCTCGGTGAGCAACCGGAGCTTGGCGCACCTTGGCGCGGAGAGGTTCGTCGTTTTCCATTGCGGCGGTTTCCCTATAGCATCGTTTACTACCTCAGCAAAGGAAGCATTCGCATCCTTGCGGTCGCCCACCAAAGCCGCAAGCCGGGATTTTGGCGTGATCGCACGTAGTACCTGTTCTTCGCGCCAGCCGGAGCCCAACAAATCGCTGCAGCCGACTGCCATCCCGCTACGCGGTCTGCCGGTGGCCGAGCTTTAGCGTTGGCGGAGCAACCCTGCGGCGGCACAAAAGACTAATTTAAGGAGTCTCTGATTTATTACCTGCATCGTCACCCCGGCGAAAGCCGGGGTCCAGTCAAACCTTGTATCCCGGCTATAAGCCGGGATTCTTCTTCTACTGGATTACTCACCACTTCGCGGCTCGCCCCCGGATCGAGTCCGGGGCAGGCTCTTCGGGCCATGCGCTACGCGCATGTTGTCTCCGGCCTTCGGCCTGCGGCTCCGGCCTGCGCCGGTATGACGGAATAAATCAGCGCTTCCTTAAAAGCTCGGTGTCAGGCCTTACGATTTGCCGATGTAAAATGTGACGTCTGACACCCAAGTATGATTCAGGTATGAACGTGAGAATTCCGATCAACCGTCTCGTGAGAACGAGCGCCTGCCTCGCCTTTCTGCCGTTGCTGCTGCTCGGCGGTTGCGGCGGAGGATCCGTTTCGAATAATCCCCAACCGTCCTGCACCCAAGACTACTGGGTATCCACCAGCGGTAACGACACGTCCGGGGACGGCAGCGCCGCCGCCCCGTTTCTGACCCTGGACCGTGCCCGTCAAGCCGTAAGCGCCGACCCCAAGCGAGGCCATTGCACGATCGATGTCAACGTCGAGTCGGGCACCTATGCCCTCACCGCCCCCTTGAAGTTTGATGCGGGCGATTCCGGTTCCGACCAGGCCCCGGTGGTCTATCAAGCGGCGCCCGGGAACGCATCGCCGGTCGTCATTTCCGGCGGCATCCCGGTGACGCTCAGTTGCTTGCTCGACATCTGTACCGGAACGGTCGCCGATCTGCCCCCTCACACCCTGCCCCGCCAGTTTTATGTCAACGATCAACGCGCCATCCGTGCGCGCTCGAATGTCGGCCAGGAGGTTAACCTCAACTACTTGCGCGTGCCCGATGGGTATAGCCAATTTATCCCGGAAACCCTGACGCATCCCGAACTGGTGGAAGCAGTCACCGTCATCCAATGGAAGATGATGCGTTGCCCGGCCGGGAGCATGCCCGACACCACGCTTGTCATGGCGCAACCCTGCTGGAACAATGCCAACACCTACCCGGTGCCGTGGAATTTCCAGCTCCTGAGTTGGCTCGAAAATGCGCCCGAATTCCTGACCGGCCCCAACATGTGGTACCTGGACCCCTACAGCAAGGAGTTGACCTATATCAACACCAGCGACGCGACGCCTCAAGACGCGATCTTGCCGATACAGGAAAGCCTGGTTGAGCTGATCGGGACCCCGGACCAACCGGTCACCAACATCACCTTCAAGGGATTGCAGTTCTCCTATGCCACCTGGATGGGGCCAATCCCGCCGCCTGGCAAGGAGCGCCCAACTCGACGACGGCGCCCGATTCGACCAACGGCTACGTGGCCGACCAGAGCGGCAACATACTGGAGGGAAACGACTACTCGGCCAACGTCATCGGTCATCAGCAGGTCACCTATAAAACCCCCGGCAACCTGACGCTGCGGTATGCAACGCACATTACCTTCGATGGCGACACCTTCGTTCATCTCGGCGGCGTCGCGCTCGATCTGGACACCGGCAGCCAGGACAACAGCGTCGTGAACAATACCTTCACCGACATCTCCTCCTCCGCGATCAATGTCGGCGGGTTCACTCAGGAAGACATGCGACCGGACAGCGCGCAGCAAACCAGCGACAATCTGATCGAAAACAACTCCATTTCCCATACCGGCATGGATTACTACGATTCGGCGGCGATTTTCGTCGGCTACACTACCGGCACCGTGATCACCCACAACACCATCAACCACGTTCCATGGACCGGGATCGCGATCGGCTGGGGTTGGGGCCTTTTCGACAAGGGCGGTTTCCCGGGATTGCCTCATGCCACTTTCAATGAGTGGGGGCAGTACGATACGCCGACGATCGCAAGCAACAACGAGATCAGCAGCAACCTGTTCGAGAACTTCCTGGAGAAACTGTGGGACGGCGGCGCAATCTACACCAACGGCTCCCAGGGTCAGAGCTTCGACAACGGCCTGCTGATCAAACTGAATGTCGCCGAAAACAAGCGGCCCGCCGCCGGGAGCAACATCTACTACACCGACGGCGGCAGTCAGTACGTCACCCTCCAGCAAAACGTGACGCTCAACGATCCGGTCGGAACCGTTGATTTGGGACCCTGCGGGACCGGATCGTCAATCAGCCCGCTTTGTCTGGCAACGGGTGTGGTGTCCTATGGCGCCGACATGGGCGGATGTCTCCCGGTCGGGCATCTCAAATATATCCAGAACTATTTAGCGGATACGCTTACGTTTTTCGGTCCTCAGCTTTGTCAGAACGATCTCATTCCCCCATACCCGATCAATATGACGTTCATGGATAATGTTCCAGTCACCTCGCCGGATCAAGTGCCGAGCTGGATACTCGATCAGGCCGGCACCCAGTAAACCGCCGTCCGCCCTGCCCACGGAAAATGGAAAGGAGTAAATAATGTTGACGCCATCACAAGAAGCGATGCGGGACACCTTTCAGCGCCACGTCACGGCGGAACTGAAGGGCGATATCGAAACCACGATGGCCACGATGTCCGATAACCCGCATCTGACCAATGTAGCGCCATTGACCGGCGGGGTCGGCAAAAAGGGCGTGCGCGATTTTTACGTCAATCATCTGGTCGGCAAATTCTTCCCGCCCGACGTCGAGATGATCAACGTGTCGTTGACCGTCGGAGAAACCCAGATCGTCGAAGAACTGGTAATCAAGTTCACGCACACCCAAGTCATCGAGTGGATGCTGCCCGACATAGCGCCGACCGGTAAAAAGGTCGAGGTGGCGTTCGCCGTCATCGTCGGTTTCGAGGGTGACAAGATTACCCATGAACACATCTACTGGGATCAGGCCTGCGTGCTGGTACAACTCGGCTTGCTCGATCCGGCGGGCTTGCCCGTAAGCGGCGCGGAAAGCGCCCGCACAGTGTTCGATCCGACATTGCACTCACACCAAATATGATCCGCCGCCCCTCCTGCCCAAGCCCTGCATCCATCCCCGCAGGCGCTTGCAATGAAACGAGATAAGGCGTTTAATACGCCATATAGGCATACTGTTTGTGTGTGGCCCAATCAGGATCAGGCAAAACATCCATTTAACGTTGGAGATCGCACCATGGACTTACGACAATTACTTCAATTAGTAGCATCTGGACAGACCTGTTTTCAGCCAACCGACCACTCCATAGAAGAACTGTCTGCGTTCCAACCTTTGGCAAAAATTATCATCGAAGCGCGAGATCTCGGGTATATCAAGATTATTGAACCGCATAAAGAATCATCCACCGGACAAAGATTCTATGACCTTGCCGTAGTTAAAAGCATAACCGAAGCGGGTCATGACTTCCTAGAGAACATCTAACAATTCATTGTGAGACAATTCGAAATAGCGCAGAGATATTTAGAACGTATTCGTAAAATATATGCTGGAACACTAGTCAACGATCAAAATAAGGCTGAATGTGAAGATGATGTGGTTTCTTTCTTCATGCATTGCTATCATATTCGAGATTGGATTATCCATCTAAATACCATAGAAATAACTGCTATAGATGTTGGCGCTTTTATTGATAGCCATGAAGCCTTAAGAGTTTGTGCAGATTTATGCAATGGATCCAAGCACTGCAAACTTACACGCAAATTACGGACAACAAGACAACCGCATGTTGCCCTCAAGATATATAAATCAGTATTTCGGAACTCTAGATGTGATGCTGGAGAATTTTTAGAAGCTCGCTACACGATTCTTACTTCATCTGGATTAAGGGATGTACTTAATCTAGCGGAGGAATGCATGAATTTATGGGGACAGTTCATCAAGAAAATGGAAGAAACGTATAATAAGAAACTTAATTCGGGCAGCCCCAACAACAATTAGACCCGTATATTTTAAAATGACAAAACTTTCGGACATTGACGACCAGAGATTAAGTTCATTAATTGGCGATTTTATGATCTGCAAGCGTTGCGGCATAGTTGATCGCGAACATTCCAGAATAAAAGTTGACAACCCCTGCCCTAGTTGTCATAAGCCTGCTGGACGTGCCCAGCTATATTTTCATTTGAATATTCAAATCCTCATTGACCTTATTCAGCAAGCCTATAATTCTAAAAGCCCACCAACCGGAGAGACCGAACCTAACTCATCCAATGTGGCAGTTGTAATTTTTTTCTGCGCGCTGCGAGAGGCATTACTTGAACACCTGTTCATATATCTTTTCTCTGCGCGTAAAACTTCAGAACCAAAGGCAGAAAAACTTCTAAAGGATAATAGATTATTTAATCAAAAACTATCTACCCTATTCCCTGAGTTAATTGGTCTCTCCTGGGATAAAGCGATCGAAAATATCGCCTCTGCAAACCGTATGGATTTTTGCTCTGTTTCCGTATTCATGAAAAATATGGCAAATCTTCGCAATAAGTTCATTCACGAAGGAAGCGTCTGGGGCATTACAAAGGAGATAGCGACGGATTGTGTGAACAATACATTCGGCATGCTACAACTTTTTGTAGCCCTACATAATGCTTATGTTCAGCCTCAATTATGCAAAACGAAAACTTGATAAACACTTGAAGTCTCTATCGGGTTGACAGGCGCTTTTTCTTTGTTGGTGGCGGGATCAGTTCGGAGGTGTAGCGGTTGTAGAGGTCGAAAAGGAAGGCGACGCGAGCGGGATCGTTGGCGAAGCCGCGCTTGCCGTAGGCGGCATCCACGGCGCGGTCGAGCGCCGTATGCGCGGCGCGCAACGCCGGCGGCATGGCGGCGGGATCGTAGAGATCGGCGAGCGAAGATTCCGGGAACTTTGCCCTGGCATCGAGTACGGCCTGCGCCGCCAGCTCCACCGTCCTGCGCCGCGCATCGGACGGATTGTCCGGCCACAGGAAGTTGTTGTACACGATTTGGCTTGAATAGCGGTAGCGGCTTTCGAGACGCCCAGCAACATAACGCACCCAGGCCATGTGCATTGCCGATGAAAGTACGCCGAAGTGATACGTATCCGCATCGGAAACGAGGTTTAGAAGATCGCTGCAAGTGATCTTAGGGGGCAATATCCCGCTTGGAATGTATTCGCGACGCTCGGAACTTACCTTTGGAATTACAAGGTAGTCTGATCCGGGCATGTTTTCGACGTGGAAGCGCGTCGGCGTGGCGGCAAGCTTGCGCGTGGGCGCGCTTTTGCTCGCACGCCGGAATTCCTGCACCGCTTCGACGCGTGCCATGACTTTAGGCATGGAACGCAATTCCTGTGGTGAACAATCGCCCAGCCACAGAACCCAACGTTGGTAGTTGTAGAGAAATTCGTCGGCACCGAGCCAAGGGCGGAAGTATTTTTCGGCGGCTGGTTCGGCCGCCACGAAGTCGGCTTTCTCTTCGTCGGTGAACAGATAGTTGCCGCCATCTATGGGCTTGTTGCCGATGCCCATCTTCGGCACGTCGCAGAGCGGCGCACTGCGGCGGCCGATGAGCACGTCAGGCGCATCCACGAGATACGGATTGATGTTGGCGGCCGGGATTTCGTGCGGATCGCCGGCGATGTCCGCGTAGTCGAAGATGGTCTTGCGCCCGGCGTCGAAGAGCGCCCAGCCGACGATCACGCAGTGCACGGCGGCGACGCCGCGGGCCTGGTTGCGCCAGCGGAAGGTGCGGTGGGCGAAATGGATTTTGACGCCGAGGCGGAACAGCTCGCTCCACAACACACCGACCTGCTCGCCCTGGCTGATGGAGTTGGTGGAGACGAAGGCGACCTTGACACGATCGCGGGGCGACTCGGTACCGGGAAGCGCGAGGTCGAGCATCCGGCCCAGGCGTTCGTCGCCGCGCAGATAGCGCGCGGCCTTCACGTACCACGCGCAGACATAGTCGAGCAGGCCGAAGGACGGGACGCGCCCGCACACGCGCCGCATGTCTTCGCGCTGCTCGGAGCTCATGTACTTGGCGCCAACGAAGGGCGGATTGCCGAGAACGTAGTCCACCTCTTCCGCGGGAACGACCTCGTTCCAGTCGAGCGCGAGCGCGTTGGCGCAGCGCACAGTGGCGTGGTGGATTAGCGGCAAGCGCCGGTAGTAGTGGCCGAATTCCTGCGAGACGGCCATGTTCATCTGGTGATCGGTGAGCCACATGGCGACCTGCGCGATCTGGGCCGGGAACTCCTCGCACTCGATGCCGTAGAACTGGTCCACGTTGACGGTGATGAATTGGCCGACGTCAACAGCCTGCTTGTCGTTTTCCCGCTCCGCCTTGAGTATGTCAATCTCCAACAGACGTAATTCGCGGTAGGCGATGACGAGGAAGTTGCCGCAGCCGCAGGCGGGATCGAGGAATTTGAGCGCGGCGAGTTTCTTGTGTAATTCAAAAAGGCGGTTGCGGTTGCGTTTGGAGCGTGCGAATTCTCCGCGCAGGTCGTCGAGGAAGAGCGGACCAATGAGCTTCAGAATGTTCTGCTCGCTGGTGTAGTGGGCGCCGAGGTTGCGCCGCGCCTCCGGGTCCATGACGCTCTGGAACAGCGCGCCGAAGATGGCCGGGCTGATGCCGCTCCAGTCGAGCGCGCAACAATCGAGCAGCGCCGCACGCATTCCCGAATCGAAGGCGGCGATCGGCAGCGGTTCCTCGAACAGTTTCCCGTTGACGTAGGGAAAGATGGCAAGGCGTTCGTCGAGATTTTTCTGGCGGCTTTCAACCGGTGTGTTCAATACTTGGAACAGTTCGGCAAGATGTGCGCCAAGGTTGCTGCCATCCTCGGCCGTCGCGATTTCTATGTAATCGCGAAAGCAGGCGGGCGGATCAAAGATGGTGGTGTCTTCGGCGAAGGCGCAGAACAGCAGGCGCACCAGCAACACTTCGAGATGCCTTCCCGCGTAGCCGGACGCCTTGAGTTGGTCGTGCAGGCGGCCGAGGCGTTCGGCGGCCTTGACGTTGACCGGATCTTCCTCGCGCACGGGGCGCGGCTCATAGCCCGCAATGAAGGTGAAGTGCCCGATGTGTTTGGCGAGATCCTTGAGCGGGACATCCCATTGCTCGCCGTGGTCGAGATCGTAGAGGCGGATGCGGGCGAAGTCGGAGACGATGACGTAGCGTGGGAGATCGCGTTCGGGCAAGGACTCGAAATAGCCGAGGGCTTGGCGGTAGGCGGTGTCGAGATTCTCGCCGCGCGACTTGTGCTCGGCGATGAGCCTGCCGCGCCAGAACAGATCAATGAAGCCGCCGCGCGGTTCGCCGACGCCGGAAGCATCGCTCTTTTCCCAGCGGCGGCGGGCGGGCTTGACGAATTCCTCGAAGGTCGCGAGCCGGCGGCGGCTGACGCCGAAGACGTTGAAGAATTCGTTCCAGAAGGTCTGGGCCTCGGCACGCTCGGAAGCCGCATCGGCCCATTCGCGCGAGAATGCGAGCGCGCGGTCGCGGATTTCGTTGGGTGAGAGCGGCATGCCTATGTTCCTGTTGTGCGTGTCATTGGACTACCGCTTGATCGCTTCGAGAATCGGGCGGGCAACGAACACGCGCCCCCAGGACTGACCGGTAATCTCTTCGGCTACCTCCGCAGCGACAAGGGCCCGAATCGCTTTGCCGGCGGTTGGAGCGGAAACGCCGAGGGCGCCGGCAGCGCGCTTGATCGTGGTATAAGGATTGGCGAAAAGAATATCCACCAGGGCGGCTACGCGCGGCTGTTCGACAAACTTCGCTCGCAGTTCTTCGCGCAAATCGAGCAACACCCGGGCCTGAACCAGCGCCTTGTTCGCACTCTGCTCCACGGCGGTCAGGAAGTACAGGAACCACTGCGGCCAATCTCCGTGGGTGCGAATTCGCTGCAAGGCGGCATAGTATTCCGCGCGATGCGCTTCGATGTAGTCGGAAATATACAGCAGGGGCTGGCTCAATCGTCCGCGTTCCATGAGAAACAGCGTAATCAGCAACCGGCCAATGCGACCATTGCCGTCGAGAAAGGGGTGAATGGCCTCGAAGTTTTCGTGCATCAGTGCGCACTGCAGAAGATCGGGCATGGCGGCGCGGTGGTGGAGAAATTTTTCCCATGCATCGAGCGCCGTCTGCATCTCAGCCGGGGGCGGCGGCACGTAAACTGCATCGGCCGGCGTACTTCCCGGTGCGCCGATCCAGTTCTGGCTGCGCCGAAATTCGCCGGGTGTCGCGTAACCGCCGCGCACGCCATGCATCAATCTTTCGTGCAGCTCGCGCACCAGCCGCAACGAGAGCGGGAGCGTTGACAATCGGTTGAGCCCGTATTCGAGAGCCCCCACATAGTTGCGCACTTCGCGGACGTCGCCGGCAGAAGCCGGTTCCTGCCCTGCCGCGGCTTCGTCCATGAACAAGTCGGAGAGGTCCGCTTCCGTTCCCTCGATCCGGGAGGAAAGCACGGCCTCACGCCTCACATACGGGGCAATCAGCAAATGCGGGTTGGGCAACGCGCGGCCTAACCCCGAAAGTTCGCTCAGGACGGTATCGGCCCGCGAAAGGGCGAGCACGATGTCCGCGGAGTAATCGAAGGCCATTCGGGGCGGTGAAGGAACGAAAGCCGCATAGCCTTCGGGCGTCTGGATGACCCGGCCGGCTTCAGGGCTTGGATAATCGGCGGCTTTCATGGATATAAATCCTTTTCAAGCAGGCTTTCAAAGCGCGTCCGGCTTTGAAAGAATATAGCATATTTTTTCAAAGGATTGGCCGGTACCCGCATGCATGGCTGCCAGCAAACTTGTAATGTGGTACTTGGGGCCGAATGAGACCATCTACTTCTTCGAATGCAATTGTAGTGCGCCAAGGGAAGGCGTGCGTCCCACTCTGGTTCCCCGCAATACTTTTTCTTCCTGAGAAGCGCATTGGCATTGGAAATGACGTATATGGAAAAAGACCTGTCCGACTATCTCAACGGAAAGCGATCCAACGTCGCCCAATCCGGCTAAATTCCCGCATCAGTCTTTACAAGCGGAAACGTGATCCGGCGATGTGGATGCAAAACTGCGGTTGCGATGCACTGAACGAAATCGCGGTACAATTCCTCTGCCGCAACGATCGGATGTTGCCATGTCCTGCAGAAAGTCTTTGATAGCGGCGGCTTCGACGGCGCCATAAGCGACGACGAACCGTGACCATGCAAGCGAAAGCCTCCCGATCCTTTTTCCCTTTGCTCCGGTCCTATTTCCTCCGGCAGCCGGGCGAAGATTCTCCGGCGCAGCGTCCTGACGATCTCGTCTATGCGGTGGACGAGCGACCGCCGCTGCCGCGACTCTTCGCCCTCGGCTCGCAGCATGCGCTTCTCGCCTCGATCTACCTGATCCTGATCGTGATCATCGCGCGCAAGGCCGGCGCCGGCGACGCCACGCTGATCTCCATGGTGTCGCTCGCGATGATCGCTCTCGCGTTCGCTTCGGCGCTACAGGCTTCGCGTGCCGGCTCGGGGTATCTCGCCATCCCCGTCTATTCCGCGATCTATCTCGGCCCTTCCGTGCTCGCGGCCCAGACCGGCGGATTGCCGCTGGTCTTCGGCATGACCATCTTCGCCGGCCTGGTCGAGGTTGCGCTTTCCCTGGTGCTGCGCCGCCTGCGCTGGCTTTTCCCGCCGGCGGTCTGCGGGCTCATCGTTGTCGTGGTCGGCATTGATCTCGGGCTGGTCGGCCTCGAACACGCCCTCGGCGTCACGGTGTCCGGCTCGGTGTCGCCGCACATCGTGGCCGCGTTCGTGACGCTTGCGGTCGCGATTGCGATCACCATCTGGGGCAAGGGCATCTTCCGCCTGCTGGCGACGCTGATCGGCCTCGTCTCGGGCGCGGCAACGGCGGTCGGCCTCGGGCTGATAACGCCGCACGCCGTGGCGACGGTGCAGTCCGGCGCATGGATCGCGGCGCCGAGTTTCTCGCACCTGTCGTTCGCCTTCGATCCCGCCCTGGTGCCGCCGTTCCTCGCCGCCGCCATCGCGGCGACGCTGCGCACGATCGGCGTCGTCACGACCTGCGAGAAGATCAACGATGCGGGTTGGAAGCGGCCGGCCATGGCGCCGATCCGGCGCGGCGCCTTCGCCGACGGCATCGGCTGCGCGGTCGCCGGGCTGCTCGGCGCACCGGGACTGAACACCGCGCCCAGTCTCGTCGGCGTCTCCAACGCCTCGCGCGCGACCAGCCGCTGGATCGCCTTTGCGTGCGCCGCGGTTCTGCTGGTGGCGGCATTCATCCCGAAGTTCGGCACGCTGTTCATGGCGCTGCCGCTGTCGGTGGCCGGCGGCATGCTGGTATTCACCGGCTCGCTGATGATCGCCGGTGGCATCGGAATCATGGTGTCGCGCGCGCTCGACGTTCGCGCGACCTTCACCATCGGCATCTCCATCCTGCTCGCGCTCAGCCACCAGGCTTATCCCGGCTACTTCCGCTCCCTGCCCGGGGAACTGCGCACGTTTACCGGTGGCTCGCTTTCGCTATGCGTGATCAGCGCGATCGTGCTCACCATCCTGTTCCGGCTGGGCCTGCGCCGATCGGCCTCGATCGAGGGCGACGGCGACGGCGACGGCGACGGTTCGATCGAGCAATTCATCGCCGAAATTCCGGAACGCTGCCGCGAATGGAAGGTTCCCGCCGACGTCGCTCAAGTCTGTCAGGACAGCATCAAGGAAGCGGTGAAGAGCCTGAAGGAAGCGGCCGGCGTGGAGCGCTTCGCGGCCTGCCGGCTGACGTTTAACAATGTTGATCTCGTGGTGGAGTTGCGCTACGTCGGACCGGTCGTTCGCCTGCCCGACGGCAGCGCTCATTACCGCCATCTCGACGAGGAACAGGCGTTCGCGCACGGCATCAGTCTGTTCCTCACCGGAATCTATCCCGATCGGGTGGAAACGCGGAGCGCGGGCGACAATTCGATCGTCCGTTTCATCTTCGTGGCCTGAAGCAATCCGATATCGCAGCGCCGCGCGGCAAGTTTGTCTTGTCGGCTGCGCTGTCTCTCGGCAGAAGCGGCAACCCCGGCTATCTTATGCAGTCACGACATCTGAACCCAGGCGACTTCGGATTGTCTTATGTATGGAATAGACAATCTTGCATAGGCAAGGAGGACACTCATGAGCGATCTGAACGGGGAAAAAGTCGCGATCCTGGTTGCAAACGGCTTCGAGCAGGACGAATTCGCCAAGCCGAAACAGGCGCTGGAAAGGGCTGGAGCGGAAGTCAGCGTCGTCTCGCCCGAAGAACAAAGTGTAAAGGGTTGGAAACATACGGATTGGGGCGATACGTTCGACGTTGACGCGAAACTGGACGATGCCGACCCCGGCAACTACGATGCGATCGTGCTTCCGGGCGGACAGATGAATCCGGATTTGCTCCGGATCAACAAGCATGCCCTTTCTTTCATCAAGCATTTTTTTGACAACGGCAAACCGGTCGCGGCGATCTGCCACGCGCCCTGGCTGGTGATCGAGGCCGGCGAGGCGAAGGGCCGGCGCCTGACCTCCTGGCCTTCCGTCAGGACCGATCTCGTCAATGCCGGCGCCGATTGGGTGGACGAGGAAGTCGTCGAGGACCGCGGACTGGTAACGAGCCGCAAACCGGGCGATCTTCCCGCGTTCAACGAGAAAATAATCGAGGTCTTCGCGCGCTGAATGTAAAGCTCGCGGCGAATCGCCGCGGAACACAAAACGGCGATGGTTCTCTTAGTCTTCGCGCGTCTGTTCGGACGGCTGCGGTGCTTGTGCGAGGCCGGCGGCGCGAAGCTGCGTCGCCAGCGTTTCGCCGCCGATGCCGCGGCTGAAATCGAGAGTGCGGATCGGGAACGGGATGGTGATATCGTTCTCGTCGAAGGCTTGCTTGATGCGCATGATTGCTTCGCTGCGCGCGACAAGATAGTCCTGCTGGCGCTCGAAGGGAATCCAGAAGCGGATTTCGAAATTGATCGAGCTCTCGCCGAAGTCGTCGTAGAAAAACTCGACGGAGCGAGCGCGGTCGCAGACTTCGATGGCCGCGACCGCATCGCTTGCGACCTGTTTGACCTGTTCCAGGTTCTCGCCGTAGGCAATGCCTATCTTGAGATCCACGCGGCGCAGACCGTTGTCGCTGTAGTTGACGATCGCGTTTTCGAAAATCTTCTTGTTGGGCAGATAAACCATTTGCCCCTCGGGCACCCGCAGCCAGGTCGAGCGCAGCGTGATCCGCTCGACCACGCCGAAGTAGTCGCTGCTGCCGATGACCTCTCCGACCCGGAAGGGACGTTGAATGGACAGATAGATGCCGGCGACATAGTTCTCGCCCGTGGACTGGAAGGCGAGGCCGAGTGCAAGCGCCAGGATGCCGACACCGGCAAGCAGCGAAGTGACGGCCTTGTCGAGCCCGAGCACGTCGAGCGCGATAAAGAGTCCGAGCGCGGTGACGACGATGAAAACGAGGACGGCCGTGAGGTCTATGACTTCGTGCCCGACGCCGAAGCGTTTCATGAGCCTGCGCAGTCCGCGGTCTATCAGCTTGGCCAACAGCCAGAACACGAGCACCGCAAGAATGGCAAGTACGATGTTCGGCAACAGCAGAAACAGGCTGTGGCCCCAGCCTTCGAGTTTCTGGATCAGGTGCAGGACGGCCGTGGGCAGGTGCATGCTCGTTTCGCCGATGTCTCAAATAGATAATACGCGGAAAGCGAGCCCGTGTCTAACAGACTGCGGAATGGAAACGGTGCAGGCGGGCACGCAGGAAGATTGCGATTTCGACGAGCAGAAAGACGAGCACGACGTACTGGCCCCAAGCGGCAATGACGCGCAGCACCGGGTACCAGAGATCGCCGGTGGGTGAGGAGACCGCGGCCAGGTGGCGGTAAAGTGCGAGGCTGAAGGCGTAGAACATACCGTAGGTGAAATTGCGCGTCCATTGCGTGACGTCGTACACGAGCAGGCCCCGGCGCCAGCCGCGGCGATGCTCGCGCTCGCACAAGCGCACCAGTTCCACCGCCTCGATCACCGCGAACAGCACCAGCGCGACTTCCCACACGCCGAGCAAAACGTCGGGGCCGAAGTTGGAGGTGAGCACCAGGGCAACGCCGGTAATGGAGACAGCGCCGTGAACTATGCAGTTGGCATTTTTCCATTCGACCGCGAGCAGCCAACTGCCGACGGCGTGGTAATGAAGCGCGATGAGCACCAAACCCGAGCACAGAAATATCAAATCGAAGGCGACCATGCCAATGGCGACGTCAGTGGGAAAACCGCCGCCGAAGGCGGTGTGCAGTGCGATCACGATGGACTGCGTGGAGACGGTCGCCAGCAGGATCACGCCGTTGGCGTTCTGTCCGAACGGATGGCGCAGCAACTTCCCGTAACCCCATACGAACATCAGCACATAGGGCAGATACAGCGCGACCGCAAGGAGCGCGAGCACCTTGCCGAGCAGGGGCGCCTCCGGCACCGCATGCATGGCGAGGATGGAAAGTACAGCGGTGCCTGCGACCCAGGTGCCCAAGGCAAAGCGCCGCAGCGGATGGGCGACATGCATGCGAAAGTGGCGATTGAACGCGGAAGCGAGATAGGAGCCGACGAGAAACAGCCAGATCACCAGGATTTCGACCGTCACCATCCGCCCGAGGAGCGGCGTGTAGAAAGGCAAATGCGGCAGTGCGGCGTCGGTGAAAATGCCCAACGCCATCACGATACCGCCGGCGGCGGTCGCCGAATAACCGCGATGCTTGAAACGCGAACGCACTAGAGCCGAGAACGCCAGCAGGACGGCAAACGCCGCAATGTCAATGAGGAGCGCAGTATTCATGGCTTTCTTATTGTGCCTTATCTAGAGGCCGCTACTTGTCTGACTTATCGCGGCGGTGACCGCCGCTCCTACATGGCGCCGTGCTGCTTGCAGGAGCGGTCGTCCCGGCCGCGATTCGGTAGCGGGTTCAGCCGCGGCGGCGGCGCATCAGGATCAAGCCGCCGCGCACGGCGCGGACCAGAGGCAGATTGAGCACGCGCTCGGTCTTGCGTTCCTCGTTGAGATCGAACAGCCGACCCTGCAGTACGTGCTCGATCGTCATCACGCTCAGCACCTTGCGCTTATCGTCGCGGGCAACGATCGGCAGGTTGGCGATCTCGCGCTCGGCCATCATGTTTGCCAATTCGCGCAGCGTCATGTCCGGATAGCCGAGCACCATCTCGCGGATCATCACGTCGTCGAGTCTGGTGTCCGGCGTCGCATAAAGTTCGAGCGCGGCATCGAGCAACTGGTGGCGCGTGATCAACCCGATCATGTGATTGTCGTCGTCGAGCACTGGGTAGAGTCTTTGTCCCTGTTCGAGTTTGCGCTTGCCGGGGCCGGACGCCCAGGCGCCGGCCGCTTCCGTAGCTGCGTCGTGCAGACTGGTGCCCGCACGGAAGCTCACGAAATTGCGCGGCATGACTTCGCTCACCAGCAGCACTTCGAGCGGATCAACCGAGTATTCGCGCGTCACGTGCGTGCCCTTGCGCACCACTTTCTCGGTCAGTACCGAGCGCTTGAGCACCAGCGTCGAGAGCAGAAATGCCGCCGTCGAGGCCACTACCAGCGGCAACAGCGCATCCCACTGATGGGTGAGTTCCATCGCGAAGATGATGCCGGTCAAGGGGCTGCGCATCACGCCGCCGACCACGGCGGCGAGACACATCAGCGGCCAGAAACCGGGCACCACATGCGGGAAAAACAGCCCCAGTACCGCACCGAGTGCGGCGCCGATCATGAACACCGGCGCGAGTACGCCGCCCGAAGTGCCGGAGCCGAGAGAAAGGCTCCAGATCAACGTCTTGACTACGAGAATCCCGATGATGAGATCCATCGTGGCCTTGCCTTCGAGCAAGGTGCGAATCACGTCGTAGCCGACGCCGAGCGCACGCGGTTCGAACAGCCCGCCGATGCCGATAATGAGGCCACCGATCGCCGGCCACCACATCCAGTGGATCGGCAATTTGCGGAAAGCATCTTCGGAGAGATACACGAGTACGGTGGCGAACCAGGCAACGAAACCGCCGACCACGCCGGCTAACACGCACAGGCCAAGTATGGCAGGGCCGATCGTCGGCAGGACGTAATGCGTCATGAAAATCGGGGCAAAGCCCAAGAGCGGCCAGCGCACAGCGGTGGCGACAACGACGGCGATTGTCACCGGCACGAAGGAACGCGGACGCATTTCGAACAGCAGCAACTCCACAGCCAGCAGAATCGAAGCAAGTGGCGCGTTGAAGGTCGCAGCCATGCCGGCGGCGGCGCCGGCGACCAGGAGCGTCTTGCGTTCGTCGGCGGTGAGGGAGAGCGTTTGCGCAAGCAACGAACCGAAGGCGCCTCCGGTCATGATGATCGGGCCCTCGGCGCCGAACGGCCCGCCGGTTCCGATAGTGATCGCCGCCGATACGGGTTTGAGAATCGCCACGCGCGGCTTGATCTTGCTGCCGCCGCGAAGAATCGCCTCGATCGCCTCGGGCATGCCGTGACCGCGGATCGCCTCGGCGCCGTAACGCGCCATAAGCCCTACGATCAGTCCGCCGACCACGGGCGCAGCAAGGATCAGCCACCACTGGTCGTGCCCGCCGCCAGGCGCGACCAGCGACAGCGCAACGCGCTGATAGAAAACCAGGTTGGTGATCAGTCCGATCAGCTTGAGGAGGGCATCGGCAACCAGCGCTGCCACCCCGCCGACCGCGAGTGCGAGCAAGCAGATAATGAGCATGCGCGGATGCGTATCGAAATCGCCGAGCCGACGCGGCACCCGCGGACGCTCTGCGTGGATCGCCGGCTTGTTATTCATCGGTGGCCGTAAGGCAGTATTTCACGGATTGTCGTTCAATTCTGGGAAACTTTGGCTCCGGCCCGCGCCGACCCTACCTTGCTTGATCTTCAGGCGTAGCTGTAACCGAAGGCGGCCTCGAAACGGGCGGCGAATTCTTCGGCCGTGAAGCGATGGTTCTGCGTGCCTTCGCTCGCGATCTTGATCGAGCCCGCGAGCGAGGCGATGCGTCCCGTCGTTTCCCACTCGAAATCGTTGACGAGCCCGTAGAGCAGGCCCGCGCGGTAGGCGTCGCCGCAACCGGTGGGGTCCACCACCGCGGTTGATTCGACGGCGGGAATGTCGTACTGCTCGCCGCCCGCGTAAATAACCGAGCCCTGCGCGCCGCGCGTCACGATAAGCGCCTTCACACGCTCGGCGATCTCGTCAATGCCGAGGCGAAGCTTTTCGCAGAAGACACCGGCTTCGTAGTCGTTCATGGCAATCCATGTCGCCTGCTCCATGAAGCGCTCGAGATCGGCGTCGTCGAACATGGGCAGGCCTTGACCCGGATCGAAGATGAAGGGAATGCCGGCGGCAGCGAATTGCTCGGCGTGCTGGATCATGGCGTCGCGGCCGTCGGGCGCGACGATGCCGATGCGCGCGTCGGCGATTTGCGGCAGGGCCTGTTCATGCGCGCGTCCCATGGCGCCGGGATGAAACGCAGTGATCTGGTTGCCGTCGTCGTCGGTGTTGATGAAGGCCTGGGCGGTATAGACGTTGCCGAGTTCGAGAATGTGGCTGCGCGCGATGCCGTTTTCGTCCAACCACTTCGCATACGGTGCGAAATCGCGCCCGGCGGCACCGATCGGAAACGCCTGCTCGCCGAGCATCGTCAACGTGTAGGCGATGTTGCCCGCGCAACCGCCGAACTCGCGCCTGAGATCGGTCACCATGAAGGCGACGGAAAGCGAATGGATGCGTTCGGGCAGGATGTGGTCGCTGAAGCGTCCGGGGAAACGCATGATGACGTCGTAGGCGAGCGAGCCGGAAATAAGTGCACTCATGGTTGGTTTTCTCCTGGGTAGGCAAGATCGAGTTCGCGTGCGGCCTTGACGTCGTCCAACCGTCCGACCGGCGTCGTGTACGGCGCGCCCTTCACTTTATCGGGTTCGCTTTCGGCCTCGACAAGAATGGCGGCCATCGCCTCGACAAAGGCATCGAGCGTTTCCTTCGACTCGGTTTCGGTCGGTTCGATCAGCAGGCATTCGGGCACGAGCAACGGGAAATACGTGGTCGGCGCGTGGAAACCGTAATCGAGCAGGCGCTTGGCGACGTCCATCGCGGTCACGCCGTTCGCCTTCGCGAGCTTCTTCAGCGTGACGATGAATTCGTGGCTTGCGCGCCGTTCGGGATAGGCGAGTTCAAAACCGGCGGCGGCCAGACGCTTCGCGAGATAGGCCGCGTTGAGCGTCGCGAACTCGGCGACCCGGTGCATGCCGTCCACGCCAAGCAGACGAATGTAGACGTAGGCGCGCAGCAGCACGCCGATGTTGCCATTGAAGGCAGAGAGGCGTCCGATGGATTGCGGCCGGTCGGACTCGGCGAGCAGACGGTAAGTATCGCCGTCCTTTTCCACCAGCGGCAGCGGCAGAAACGGTTCGAGGCGCGGGCCGACGGCGACCGAACCCGCGCCCGGCCCGCCGCCGCCGTGCGGCGTGGAGAAGGTCTTGTGCAGGTTGAAGTGCATGACGTCGAAGCCCATGTCGCCGGGGCGCACCTTGCCGAGAATGGCGTTCATGTTGGCGCCGTCGTAATAAAGCAGCCCGCCCGCGGCGTGCACGATCTTCGCGATCTCCGCGATGCGCCGCTCGAAAACGCCCAGCGTCGAGGGATTCGTCAGCATGATGCCGGCCGTCTTCGGGCCGACGGCAGCCTTCAGTCCGTCCAGATCAACGTCGCCGTCGCGGCCGGTCTTGATTTCGCGCACCGTGTAGCCGCACATCGCGGCCGTCGCCGGATTGGTGCCGTGCGCCGCATCCGGCACGAGGATTTCGGTGCGTTCGCCGTCGCCGCGCGCACGATGATAGGCGCGGATCATGGCAACGCCGGTGAACTCGCCTTGCGCGCCCGCCATCGGCGCGAGCGACACCGCGCGCATGCCGCTGACGGCCTTGAGAATCTCCTGCAACTCGTAGAGACAGGCGAGCACGCCCTGCCCGGTCGCGTCCGGCGCGAGCGGATGGCGGTTGAGAAAACCCGGCAACAGCGCCAGCGTATTCGAGGCACGCGGGTTGTACTTCATGGTGCAGGAGCCGAGCGGATAGAAATGCGTATCAATCGAGAAGTTCTTCTGCGAGAGGCGCGTGTAGTGACGCACGGCATCCATCTCGGAGACTTCCGGCAGCATGGGCGCACGCTCGCGCAGCAGCGCCGCCGGCAAGTCGTCGGTCGCGAACTCGCCGGCCGGCGCCTGCGCGCGGGCCTGGCGGCCCGGCCGCGAATGCTCGAATATCAGCACGCGTCCAACGCCTGCAATGCCGCTTCGTAGCCGGGCTCCTCGGCGATCTCGGGCACGAGCTCGGTGTAGCGCACGGTGTTTCCGGCATCGAGCACGACCACGGCACGCGCGGTGAGTCCCGCCATCGGACCGTCCTCGATCAGCACGCCGTAGTCGTTCGCGAATTCTTTATCGCGGAACATCGCGAGCGGCACCACGTTCTCCAGGTGCTCGTTGCCGCAGAAGCGCTGCTGCGCGAACGGCAGATCGGCCGACACGATGAGCATGACGGTATCGGGATGATCCTTCGCATAGTCGTTGAACTTCTTGGTCGAAAGTGCACAGACCGGCGTGTCGAGACTGGGCACGATGTTGAGCAACTTCTTCTTGCCCGAGAAATTGGCGAGCGACTGGTCGGCAAGACCGCCGTTGGTGAGTTTGAAGTCGGGCGCGGCCGAACCCACGGACGGAAGCTCGCCGTTGGTGTTGATCGGATTGCCCTTCAATGTGATTCCAGCCATGATCTGTCTCCTGTGACTATTAAACGTATCCGAACTCCCTCTCCCTTGATGGGAGAGGGCTTGGGTGAGGGTGAAAACACTTCGCACACCGCTTTGCGGCGCGTGATCCCCTCATCCCGACCTTCTCCCGCAAGGGGAGAAGGAGAAAAAACTTTCAGGCCTCGACGAGCGCCGGCTCTTCAAGAGCTGCCGTGAGCGCCGCGGCGTAACGGTCGAGGTCTTGCTCGGTCTTGGTCTCGGTCGCGCAGGCGAGCAGACAATCGGCGAGTTCCGGCGCAAACGCGGCGAGATCGTAGCCGCCGACGATGCCGTCCGCGGCGAGCATCCGGGCGAGCACTTCGCCTGCGTCGCGGCCGAGCATGATCGCGGCCTCGTGAAAATAAGGAGCCGTAAAGCGACGGCTGCATCCCGCGGCTTCGCAGCGCGTGACGAGTCCGCGCGTGCGTGCGTGGCTCGCGGCAGCGACCTGTCGCAAACCCTCGGGGCCGAGCAGCGCCATGTGAATCGTCGCCGCGGTCACGGCGAGACCCTGATTGGTGCAGATGTTCGAGGTCGCCTTGGAGCGACGGATGTGCTGTTCGCGCGCCTGGAGCGTGAGCGCGAAACCGGCGCGCCCCTTCGCGTCCGTCGTGCGACCGACGATGCGACCGGGCAACTGACGCACGTGCGCCTTGCGACAGGTCATGAAACCGAAATACGGTCCGCCCGACGACAGCGGAACGCCGAGCGGCTGGCCTTCGCCACAGGCGATGTCGGCGCCCGCCTCGCCCCAGGCACCCGGCGGCTTGAGCAAGGCGAGGCTCACCGGATTGACGGCGGCGATCAACGCAAGATCGTGCTCACGTGCATAGCGTTCGAGCCGGTCCGCGTCTTCGAGCACGCCGAAGAAGTTGGGCTGGGCAACGACGAGCGCCGCGGCCGGCGGCGCATCGGCGAGCGCCTGTTCGCTCATGCGTCCGCTCGCGGCGTCCCAGGCGATTTCGTGGAAACTGATTTCCTGCGGCGCGCAAATGGTTTCCAGCACCGCCTTGTAGCGCGGATTGAGCGCGGCGGGGATGAGCACGCGCCGCGTCGTATCCTTGCGCTGGATGCGCAGCGCCATCAGCGCCGCTTCGGCCAGCGCCGAGGCGCCGTCGTAGAGCGATGCATTGGACACTTCGAGCCCGGTGAGCGCCGTCATCATGGACTGAAATTCGTAGATGAGCTGGAGCGTTCCCTGGCTTGCCTCGGCCTGATACGGCGTATAGGAACTGTAGTACTCGCCGCGGGTGGCGATTTCCCACACCGCGGCGGGAATGTGATGTTCGTAGGCGCCCGCGCCGAGGAAGGAAAGCGCGGCACCGTCGGCCCGCGCGCGTTCGCGCATGAGCGCGCACAGATCGCCTGTTCGCCGAGTCCCGCCGGCACGCCTTCGAGCCGCGCGATGCGAATCGCGCGGAATCTCCCGAACAGTTCCGACATTTCGCCGACGTCGCCGCGGCCAGAATCTCGCGAACGTCATCCTCGGTGTCGCGACGATGGAATGCAGCCGATGATCTCAGGGATTGCGGATGATGGCGGAATCACAAGCCACATGCCGGTCTGGAGCGAAGGCGTAGCCACGCTACGGCTTGAGTGAAGACCAAGCGGGGCGGCGCGAGAACCGCCAGTGCCGCAGTAGGCGAGCGACATGCAATCCGCAGCGCTGGAAGTTGTCGAGACATCTTCACTCCTACAGTTGCAATGACTTGTGCGCGAGCGTCGGCCGCCCTTGTGAATCATCCGGCCTCAGCCTTCGGATTCGAGGCACGCCGCGTAGGCCTCGGCGGTCCATCAGGCCTCCGGCAACTCGGCTGGGCCGGATGCGCAGCAGCCAGCCCTCGCCGTAGGGATCGTGGTTGACGAGTTCGGGACTATCGCCGAGCGCCTCGTTGATCGCCGCGACCTCGCCATCCACCGGGCTGTAAACGTCCGAGGCGGCCTTGGTGGATTCGACCACCGCGCAGCCTTCGCCCGCGGCGAGCTCGACGCCCGTTTCCGGCAGTTCCACGTACACGAGATCGCCGAGCGCATGCTGGGCGTGCTGGTCACGCCGAGTTCGATCGAACCGTCATCGAGCTCGCGCAGCCATTCGTGCGTGTCGGTGTAATGCAGATCGGCAGGTATGTCGCTCATGCTGTCCTCCTTGGAAAAAACGACATCAATCGAAAGTTACTTTGATTTTGCCGCGGCGCACAAATGGCGGCTTGACGATCGCGGCCGGAACTTCGCGTTCACGGATCACAACCTGCGCTTCGGCCTCGCCGACCGCACCGGCAGGCACGCGCGCCAACGCCACCGAGCGTTCGATCGTGGGACCGAAGCCGCCGCTGGTGACGATGCCCTCGCCCGCCGCAGTCTTCACGCGCTGGCCGTGGCGAATCACGCCACGATCCTTGAGTACAAGACCGACCAGGCGTTTGCCGCCGCTTGCGTTGCGCGCGCGCTCGAGCGCGGCGCGGCCGATGAAGTCGCGCCCGTCGGCATCGAGCGCGACCGTCCAGCCGAGATTGGATTCGTACGGATGCGTGGTCTCGTCCATGTCCTGACCGTAAAGGTTCAGCCCCGCTTCGAGGCGCAGCGAATCGCGCGCGGCGAGCCCGCAGGGCTTGGCACCCGCATCCACGAGCGCCTGCCACAGGGCCGGCGCGCGGTCGGCCGGCAGCATCAACTCCCAGCCGTCCTCACCCGTATAGCCGGTGCGCGCAACCAGCCAGTCGCCGCGCTCGACGGCTGTAAATGGACTCAGTTCAAGCGCCCCGCCCTTGAGCGCCTCGGGCAGCACGGCGGCGGCGCGCTCGCGCGCTCGCGGACCCTGCGCGGCGATCATCGCGAGATCGTCGCGCTCGACGACCTTGACGCCGAAATCCTCGGCCACGCGCCGCATCCAGGCGAGATCGCCCGTGCGCGTGCCCGCATTCACCACCGTGCGGTAGCGCGCCGGACCGCGGTAATAGGTGATGAGATCGTCCTTGATGCCGCCTTCGGGATTGAGCATGACGCCATACTGCGCCGCACCCGGCGTTGCGAGGCGGCCGATGTCGTTCGCGTAAAGCCGGCGCAGGAATTCCTGCACGCGCTCGCCCTCGAAATCCACGATGCCCATGTGCGAAACGTCAAACAGACCCGCATCCTCGCGCACCGCGCGGTGCTCGGCCAGTTCCGACCCGTAGGAAAGCGGCATCAGCCAACCGGCAAAAGGCGTCATGCGCCCTCCGGCGGTCTCGTGCACGGCGTACAGCGGAGTTTTGCGCTCCATCAAAACCTCTGAATCAGAGTGTTACCCGACCGGATTCGCCACATACCGCGGCGCAAGCCACGGCGAACTTCGTTCCGACGGGGTGATCCGGGGACGTATCGCCGTATATCATAAGGGGTATGAACAAGGACTCAGCTTCGGCCGGGAGCGAAACCGGCCCGCTCAAGGTCCGCCGCGCCTCCGTCGGCGTGCGCGTGGGCACGGTCATGATCGGCGGCGGCGCCCCGATCGCCGTGCAATCCATGACCAATACCGACACCGCCGACATCGCGGCGACGGTTCGCCAGGTGGCGGAACTCGCGGCCGCGGGTTCCGAACTCGTGCGCGTAACGGTAAATACCGATGAAGCCGCAGCCGCCGTTCCGTACGTGCGCGAAGGACTCGCGAAGCTCGGCGTCGCCGTGCCCCTGATCGGCGACTTCCACTTCAACGGCCATCGCCTGCTGACGGCGCATCCCGAATGCGCCGACGCGCTCGACAAACTGCGCGTGAATCCCGGCAACGTCGGGCGCGGCTCCAAACGCGATCCGCAGTTCACGACCCTGATCGAGATCGCCTGCAAACATGAAAAACCGGTGCGCATCGGCGTCAACTGGGGCAGCCTCGATCAGGATTTGCTCACGCATCTCATGGACGATAACGCGAAGAGCGCGGAGCCGAAGGACGCGAACGAAGTCATGTTCGACGCGATGGTGGAATCGGCGCTCAGGAGCGCTGAACGCGCCGAGGAAATCGGCCTCGCCCACGATCGCATCATTCTTTCCTGCAAGATGAGCCGGGTGCAGGATCTGATCCGCGTGTACCGCGCACTCGGCGCGCGCTGCAACTATCCGCTGCATCTGGGTCTCACCGAGGCCGGCATGGGCACCAAGGGAATCGTCGCCTCCGCCGCCGGATTGTCGGTGCTGCTGGCCGAAGGCATCGGCGACACGATTCGCGTTTCCCTGACGCCCGAGCCGGGCGCGGCGCGCGAAAAGGAAGTGCTCGTTGCGCAGGAAGTCCTGCAGGCGATGGGGCTGCGCGCCTTCATGCCGGCGGTTACCGCCTGCCCCGGTTGCGGACGCACCACCTCAAGCTACTTCCAGGTGCTCGCGCAAGACATCCAGAGCTACATCCGCGAACGCATGCCGGAATGGAAACGCGATTACGACGGCGTCGAGGAAATGCGCGTCGCCGTCATGGGCTGCGTCGTCAACGGTCCCGGCGAGAGCAAGCACGCCAACATCGGCATCAGCCTGCCGGGGAGCGGCGAAAGACCGGTCGCGCCCGTCTTCGAGGACGGCGAGAAGACCGTGACGCTCAAGGGCGACGCGATCGCGGCCGACTTCCAGCAACTCGTCGAGGCCTATGTCGCGCGCAGCTACGCCCGCCGCGCCGCCTGAACCTTGAGCTTCCCGGAAAGAACCGACGTGAAGAATGAATCAGAAAGGCACTTCCTGCCCCCTCTCCCTTGATGGGAGAGGGAAATGGAACGATCACACCCTGCTCTTGCCATCAAGGATGAGCAAATAATTTTCAGTTAATATGCGCTGCCGCCCGTCGGCAACGCAGAGGGGAATGCACCCATGGACGCACCGCAGGCAAGCGAATATCGGCCCACCTGGGCTCCGGCGCAAAAGGACATCGTAGGCACCTCGATCGGCTCCTCGCGCCTGTGGTACACGCTCGCCGAAGGCATCGTGACCGAGGTCTACTACCCCCGGATAGACATTCCCCAGATCAAGGACCTCGGCTTCATCGTTGCCGACGACGCGGGCTTCTGGGTAGAGCTGCGCAAGCACGGCAACTACACCATCGAGGTGGCTCACGACTTTACCCCGGCGGTGATCGTCACTCATCGTCACGAGCGCTTCAGCTTCCGCATGCGCGTTTGTCCCCATCAGGATCGCGATACGCTCCTCATCGACTACGAACTGAACGGCGATGCCGGACTGCGTCCCTACGTTTTGCTCTCGCCGCGGCCGGGCGGCGAGGCCGCGACGACAGAGGGCGAAGCGACGTACCACCATGGACGGCGCGTGCTGTGGGCGGAACAGGGACCCTTCGGCATTGCGCTACTCGCCAGCCACGGCAAATCGGGCGACGTTCTCGGACGCATCTCCGCGGGCTGCGCCGGCGCAAGCGACGGCTGGCAGGACTTCAACACGAACGGCCGCATGAGCTGGGAATACGACCACGCCGGCCCGGCCGAAATCGCCCTCACGGGCGAACTGCCACGCCGCGCCACGCTCGCCCTGGGTCTCGCGGCGAGCAAGGAATCGGCCGCCACGCTGGCCATCGCGAGTCTCGCCGAAAGCTTTGAAGAAATCTGGCGGGCGCAGATCGCCGCCTGGACGGAATGGGGCAAGACGGTACAGATACCGAAACTGTCGGCGAAACTGGAAACAACTTTCAAACGCTCGGCGATGGTGCTCAAGACCCACGGCGACCGCACGTTCCGGGGCGCGATGGTGGCCAGCCTCGCCGTGCCCTGGGGCGAGACGAGCACCAGCCGCGGCGGCTACCACCTGGTGTGGCCGCGCGACCTGGTCGAAAGCGCGGGCGCCCTCGGTGCAAGCGGCGCCGTCGAGGATTCGCGCGACGTGCTGCGCTACCTGCTGGCGACCCAGCAGGAAGACGGGCACTGGCTGCAGAACCAGTGGCTCGGCGGCAAACCCTTCTGGCAAGGCGTGCAGCTCGACGAGACGGCCTTTCCGGTGCTGCTCGCCGGCATGCTCGCCGACTACAACTCACTGGGCGGCATCCCGGTGGCGGACATGGTGCAGCGCGCCCTCGGTTTTGTCGCCGCAAACGGACCATCCACCTCGCAGGACCGCTGGGAGGAAGATGCCGGCATCAACGCCTTTACGCTCGCGATCGTGATCGCTGCACTGGTCGAGGGCGCACAGTTCCTGAAGGGGCGTGAACGCGATTTCGCGCTCATGCTCGCGGACTCCTGGAACGCCCGCATCGAGGACTGGATGTGGGCCGAAGGTTCGGAACTCGCCAAGCGCCTCGGCGTCTCCGGCTTCTATCTGCGCATTGCGCCCGCCGACATTCTCTCGCACGAAGACGCCGTACTCGAAGACCTGCTCATCAAGAACCGCACCTATGACAATCACCTCGCCGCCGAGGATCAGATCGCGACCGATTTTCTGCAACTCGTGCGCTACGGCCTGCGCCGCGCCGACGATCCGAAGATCATCGAAAGCGTGCGCGCAATGGATGCGATCCTGCGCACGGACACGCCGAACGGCCCGGTCTGGCACCGCTACAACAACGACGGCTACGGCGAACACCGCGACGGGCGTCCCTTCGACGGTGCCGGCCACGGTCGCGGCTGGCCTCTGCTCACCGGCGAGCGTGGCCACTATGCGGTCGCCGCGGGCGAGGATCCGCTGCCTTACCTCGAGGCGATGGCGGCGATGACCGGTCCGGGCGGCATGATCCCGGAACAGGTCTGGGACTGCGAGGCCATGCCCGAGCGCGGGCTTTATCCGGGCAAGCCGACCGGCTCGGCGATGCCGCTGGTATGGGCCCACGGCGAATTCATCAAGCTTTGCGTGAGCCGCGACATGCATGCTCCCTGCGACCGTCCGCCGCGCGTATGGGAACGCTACAAGGGCAGGCGCCCCGAAATAGACTGGCGGGTGTGGGCGCTCAATTGCCGTCCGCGAAGGATTCCGCCGGCGCATACCCTTCGCGTCATGCTGCCCGCGGCCGCCACCATCCATTGGGGCGTGAACGGCTGGCAGAAAACTCACGACACCAAAACCCGCGAGGCCGGGCTCGGCATGCACCTCGCCGACCTGCCAACAGAGACGCTTCCGTCCGGATCGACGGTGGAAATGACCTTCCGTTGGCGCGAAAGCAACGTCTGGCAGGGCGAAGACTACCGCATCGAAATCGTCGGTCAGTAGGCTGGGAAAGCCCATTCCAAGGCGCTCGAGCGCAAAAATCGGCCCCGCAGGAACCGCCCGTACTCAGGCCCGGCCAATGCTTGCAACCGGGCTCAAGCTCGTTTATAGTCGGCCTGCCTCGCCATAGTCCATCATAGGGAGTCAGACCATGGAAAAGTCCACCAAGCTGCTTGGCGGCATCGGCTACATCGTCCTCATCGTCTTCGGGTTCGTAGGCAGCTTTGCCTTCCCGCTGCACATCATCACCCTCGCCGCCGCCATCTGCGTGCTGATCGCGTTCATTCAGGGCGGCAATCAGCTCGGCCAACCCGCGGTCAAGAGCAATGTCATCATCGCGCTGGTGCTTTACATCATCTCCGCGATATTGTTCGTCTTCCTCGTAGGCGGCAGCGTGACGGCCTACATCTTCCACCACGGCGACAACACCGGATCGGCCTTGTTAGGCGCCGGCGTCATCATCGGCGGAATCATCGGCTGGATACTCGCGATTGTCGCCGCCTGGTTCTGGTACAAGGCCTCGGTACCGCTTACGGAAGCGACCGGCGTCGGCCTGTACAAGGTGGGCGGTCTGCTGATCTTTATCGGCGCCATTCTGCTGATCGTGTTCTTCATCGGTGGGATCGTCATCCTGATCGGTGAGATCCTGCAGTGCGTCGCCTTCTTCTCAACCCCGGAGAAGAACGTTGCCACGGTCAGCGCACCACCGCAAGCACCGGTAGCCTGAACCGCCGCGGATGACTGAAAGGGCCGCCGCCTCAGGGTGAGGCGGCGGCCCGCATCTATTTCCAGTGGGCTAGAAGCGCGTCGAGCTGCTCTTTGTAGTCGGCATAGACGGCGCGCTGGCCCTGGGTGGGCGCGGCATCCGCCATTTCGAGCTTCGCGGCAAGCGAATCGAGGATGCCGGCGACGGCTCTCAGCGAACCCTCGCCCTGGTCGCGCCAGGCTTCGAGCCTCTTGATTTGCGCGGCGTCGCCGCCTTGCTGCTTCAGTTCGGCGATGGTTTTGCCGCTCGCATCGTAGGCGGCGATCGCACGCTTGAGGTCCGCCGAAATCTGGTTCTCCATGGCCAGGTTTGCGGCCAGCGCCTGCGCGCCGACATCCACGCGCGAATCCATCTTCACCGTCAACGGCACGGAATAATGCACGCCGTCCGCCACCAGCGTCACGGTGTATTTTCCGGGCAGGACGAACGCGCCCTCGGGCACCAGCGGCGTATCGCCCGGCCATACGGCCGAGATCGAGTAGTGATAGGTAATCGCCGGCGGGCGCGGCCCGCGCAGATTCCACACGAAGCGGTGCATGCCTGCCGTCGCCGAGAGCGGCGCCGGCGCGCTTACCCAGCCGGACTGGAAGTAGCGGTTGGCCTTGAGCTTTTCGGGCGACGCGGTGCTCGAGAAACTGCGCACGATGCGTCCGGAGGCATCCGCAATGGTCAGTGTGACCGGGCCGCTCGCGGCTTGCTTCAGCCAGTAGTCAATGATCGCGCCCGTGGGCGGATTCACGGCGTTCGGCTCCGAGGGCGGCGGCGGCGTGTCGCGGTTGGTATCGTTGCGCATGCGGATCGCAACCGCCGGCGTGAACAGATGCACCGCGGCCGACGGGGATAACGATGACACTTCGCGCAGCGGCGCGATGTCGTCCAGCGACCAGAAGCCGCGCCCCATCGTGGCGGCCACGAGATCGTCGCCATGCACGGCGAGGTCGCGCACCGAGGTGGTCGGCAGTCCCTGGCCCAGTGAATGCCACTGCCCGCCGGCGTTGAAGGAAACGTACACGCCGTGATTGGTGGCGGAAAAGATCAGCCCTTTTTTCTGCGTATCCACAGCCACGGCGGTGGTGTATTCGTCCGCGGGCAATCCGGCGACTATTTTTTGCCAATGCCGTCCGTCATCCATCGTGCGGAAGATCAGGGGATGAAACGCGCCGAGCCGGTGTGTATCCACCGCAACGTAAACGGTACCGGTTTCAGTCGGCGAGAACGCAATGCCGTCCACGCGGCCCCACAGCGGCATCGCCTTCGGCGTCACGTTCTTCCAGTGCTTGCCGCCGTCGGTCGTGAACTGTACCTCGCCATCGTCGCTGCCGATCCAGATCGTATCGGGGTCCGTCGGTGACGGCGCGATGGCGAAGATCACGCCGAAGCCGCAGGCCTTTGCCGCGGCGAACGAGTTCTGCGCGTTTACGCAATCCTTCGCATGCGCGCTCTTGCCGGAAAGATCGGGACTCACGACGTCCCAGTTCGCGCCGTCGTCATTGGAGCGGAACAGTACCTGCGAGCCGAAATACATCGAATGCGTATTTCCGGCTCCGAAGGCGATCGGGTCTATCCAGGTATAGCGGTATTTGACCTTGCGCGGATCGGCGCCGTAGCTCGATACCGGCCACGGCGAAACATCGGTGACCTGGTGCGTCGTTGCATTCCAGCGCGAGACATAGCCGCCGAGCCCACTGCCGAAGACGAGATTCGGATCGCCCGGCTTGGGCACGTCGTAGTCGCGCTCGTCGCCACCCACCGGATGCCACTGGCGCGGACCGATGACGCCGCTCGGTCCGCGGCTGGCGATGGCGACCGTGCCCGAATCCTGCTGCCCGCCGTAAATCCAGTACGGGAAACGCTCGTCGGTCGCGACGTGATAGAACTGCGCCGTCGGCTGGTTGTACCAGCTCGACCAATCCTTGCCGCCATTCACCGTCACCACACAGCCCTGGTCGGCTGCCGTGATCATGTGATCGGGATGCTTCGGATTGATCCACAGGAAGTGGTAGTCGTCGCCGCCGGGGGCGCCCTTGATGATCGTGAAGTGCGCGCCGCCGTCGGTGGATTTGCGGATCGAGCGACCCATGACGTACACGGTGTCGGCATCTGCCGGATCCACGGTCACGCGTCCGAAGTAGGAGGAAACCAGTTCCGAATCGGTGTTGACGAGCTGCCAGTGCGCACCGGCATCGTCGGAGCGATACAACCCGGAGCCGCCGCCGCTCATCATGTTGTCGGCACCGATATGGCCGGAAGCGCCGACGATCGTCGCGTATACGTGCTC
This sequence comes from uncultured Gammaproteobacteria bacterium, assembly GCA_963843735.1. Classification (GTDB taxonomy): domain Bacteria; phylum Pseudomonadota; class Gammaproteobacteria; order JAKDMP01; family JAKDMP01; genus CAWJLN01. The sequence goes on along the minus strand of CAWJLN010000003.1, from coordinate 45,569 downwards.
GCCCTCGACGGCGAGTCCGATGCGTCCCAGGTCCCCGCCGGGCAGGCCGTGGCCTTCGAGTTTGTGCCAGGTCGCGCCGCCGTCGGTGCTCTTGTAGATGCCCGAACCCGGTCCCGCCTGCGCCTGGAAGTAATCGAGCCAGGGGTGCATGCGCATCTGCCACGCGGCGGCGTAAACCACCCCGGGATTCGCGGGATCGCTGGCGAGGTCCACCGCGCCGGTATCTGCATTCACGTAGAGCGTTTTCTTCCAGTGCTTGCCGCCGTCGGTGGTGAGATACACACCGCGCTCGGCATTGGCGTCAAAGATGTGGCCGAGCGCCGCCACGAGCACGCGGTCCGGATCGTTCGGATCAATCACAATGCGTCCGATATGGCGCGTGTTCTCGAGCCCGATGTTCTTCCAGGTCTTGCCGCCATCGTCACTGCGATACACGCCGTTGCCGCCGGCGATGTCGTAGCGCGCCGCGACCTGTCCGGTGCCGACATAGATGATGTCCGGATTCGACGGCGCGATGGCGATGGCGCCAACCGAAGCCGATTGCTCATGCTGCATCAGCGCCTGCCAGGTACGCCCGGCGTCTGTGGTCTTCCACACGCCACCGTCGGCCGCGCCGAAATAAAACGTGTTCGGCCGATCGGGAACGCCCGCGGCCATCGTCGCCCAGCCGCCGCGAAACGGCCCCACCAGGCGCCAGCTCAGCCCCTGATAGACCTCTGCAGACGGCGGATTCGCCGCGGCGAAAGCGGAAATCGGGGCAAGAAACAACAAGCCGATCTGTGCGGCAAGACGCAAACGCGAAAGCATGGCGTACTCCGGAAGACGCTGAGAAGATCGCCAATTATGCGCCGAGCGCGCATCTCAAGACAAGCCGAGCCGCTTGAGATTCTCCCGAATACTGGAAATTCCTTAACCGAGTTCGAAGCTCGTCACGCCGTAAATGCGTTCGAGAGAAATGTCCGGCACCTGCCCCTTGTACATGCGCGCCGTGCCGAAAACTTCCCGCATGTCAAGGTCGGCGGCCAGACGCATGGCGTCAAGATTGATTTCCGGAACGTCGAGATAAATCGGTTCGCCCTCTTGCGCTTCGCGACTTACTGCAAAGAGCAGCGCTTCGGCGATCTCGCGCGTATCGGCAAACAGCGGACCGATCTTCCAGCCCTCGCGGCAACGCCGGATTACGCTATAGCCGCGTATTGCGCCCGCTTCATGCCAAGCGAATGCCACCGACTCGGGCATGTGCAGCCAGGCGTCGAGAAAAGCGCGGCGCGGCGCGGGAAAGCACAGCCGATCATAGTCCGCAATCTCATCCGCGCTTTTTATGCGAACCACGGAGGGAGGCGAGCCGGAAGCATGCGGTCGCTCGCGCCATTCGTAGCGGATATTCCTGTATGCGAAGCGAAAGCCCAGCTTGCGGTAGTTGTCCTGCCGTTCGAATACGCCATCTATCCCGGTGCTTAGTCCACTCAAGCGCCGCAGTGCGGCACGCGCGAGCAACATGCCGTAGCTGCTTTCGCGATACTCGGGCAGGACGATGTAGAAACCGATAAAACCGAACCCGTGCCCGTAGCGCACGGCGGAAACGCAGCCGATAGGCGCGCCATCCAATTCGCCGACGAGAAAACCGCCCGGATCGGCGGCAAAGAAGGCATCGGCATCGTACACCCCGGATTCCAGCCCTCACGCGCGGCCTGTTCCACCGCAAAATCCAGTTCCTCGCACCGCATCGGGCGCACCCGGTAAGTCGCCGCCATGTCATTGCTGCACGTCGTCGGAGCGGCCCATAATACGTCCGTTGCCGACTTTATCGGCCAATGTCTCCAAAACCGTCCCCGAACATGGCACCATAGGACCACCGTCTATTCTCGGAGCACGACGATGCACGCAACCCGTACCGCAGCAATTCTCGTCCTGTGCACGGCAGGGTTTGCCGCCGCCCCCGCCGCGCTCGCCGCCAATGCCTGCTCGCCGCGCAGTGTGAGCGTCAGCGGCAGCGGCGAAGCGCAAGCCGCACCGGGCGTTTATGTCTTCCATATCGGCGTCGCGCACCGCGACACCGACGTGCGCGCCGCCAACGCCGCGGTGGACCGCTCGGCCGCAAGCGCAGTAGCCGCCGCGCGCGCAGCCGGGCTCGCCAAGAAGGACATCCAGAGCACGAACGTCTCGATCACCCCGGTTTATAACTCCAAGGCCAAACCCGGAGAGCCGCAGGTTTACGAGGTCACGCGCAACATCACCTTGACGCTGCGCGATCCCGCACGCTACGCCGATCTTGTCGAAGGCCTGATCAAGGCCGGCGTGAACCGCATCACGAATATCGAAGCACAGCCCGCCGACCCGCAGGCGCTCGCCGACCAGGCGCTGGCCGCGGCGGTCGCGAATGCGCGCCACAAGGCAGCCTTGATCGCACAAAGCCTCGGCGTCAAACTCGGGCCGGCCACGCAGCTTTCCGAAAGCGGCGGCTTTCGGCCGCAGCCGCGCATGATGGCCATGAGCGCGGGCGTATCCGCAACGGAAGGCGGCTACGAACCGGGACAACTCACGACGCAGGCACAGGTGTCGGCAAGCTTCGAACTCGATCCCTCGGGCTGCCCAGCAAACTGAATGCAAGGTATCTTTTAACATCTGTTCATGACTCCCTTCACCATTGCCTGAAGAAGATGGCTTCGCCTGGTCGGCTAAAGCCGACATCTCGACCTCACACTCCCTCTCCCTTGATGGGAGAGGGTTGGGGTGAGGGTGATAACTTCGCTTCTCAGCCGCTTTGCGGCTGCTCCCCTCATCCTGACCTTCTCCCGCAAGGGGAGAAGGAACAGGAAGCCGCCTTCGATCCGCTGAAGCCTCCGCCTGAAGGAGAGAGTTTTCACCCATCCCCGAGCGAGACAATAATCGCAAAAATTATCGGAACCCGAACATAGACGAGCCCAGCGACAAAGCGAGCATTTCCGGCGGCGATCCGTTTCGGCCACGGCTGCCCGGGTATTCGCTGCGCCGGGATCATCTGCTGTGGGTGTTCGTGGCGGCGCTTGCAGTGCTCGCCGCACTCGCACCACACAAGATACCGAGCTATTTCACGCTCGTGAACTGGCCGACCATCGCCACCCTGCTCGGCCTGATGATTCTCACCAAGGGCGTGGAACGTAGCGGCTGGCTGCACCAGATCGGCCGGATTATTGTCGCGCGCATCGCCAGCGAAAGGATGCTTGCGCTGTTTCTGGTTTTCGGCTCCGCATTCGCCGCAATGCTCCTCACCAACGACATCGCGCTCTTCGTGGTGGTGCCGCTCACCCTCGGTCTCGGCGAACTCGCGGTGCTGCCGCTGCGCCGACTGGTGATCTTCGAGGCGATCGCGGTGAACGCGGGCTCGATGCTGACGCCGATCGGCAATCCGCAGAACATCTTTTTATGGCAACAGTCCGACGTGAGTTTCGGCGCGTTCATGGCGCACATGCTGGCACCGTTCTTCATTGCCAATCTGTGCCTGTTGCTGATGACGTTCGCGGCTTTTTCGGCGCGGCGGATCGCGGTCAATCCGGCGCAGAGCCCGTCCGCCATCCGCAAACCCCTGCTCGCGGTATCGGCGCTTCTCTACGTGCCATTTCTGGTGCTGGCGGACCTGCATCACCCGGCGTTCGCGCTGGCGCTTGTTGCCGTGGTGTTTCTCTTCGCGTTCCCGAAACTGCTGCGCAAGATTGACTGGCCCCTCCTTTTGGTCTTCGTGCTCATGTTTATTGACCTCGGCCTGCTCGGACAATATTCCTTTCCAGGAAGCTTGAACCTCGCGCATCCGGAAACGCTTTACGTCACCGGCGCCCTCGTGTCACAAGTCATCAGCAACGTGCCCGCTGCCATTCTGCTCGCAACGCATTCCAGCGACTGGGGAACGATTGCCTGGGCGGTGAACGTGGGTGCGCTCGGCCTCGTCATCGCCTCGCTCGCCAATCTCATCGCGCTGCGTCTAGGGCGCCAGCCCGGCAGCTACCTCGCCTTCCACGCCTGGTCGCTGCCTTTTTTTCTGGTCGTGGGCACGCTCACCTGGCTTTGGCTTCGCTTCTGAAAATCGGCTAAGCTGAACGCAATATCAACGATACGGCCCGTTTGCAATGAACGTATTCTCCAGAAAACTTTCGATCCTCTTGCTCCCGTTTGCGGCAGTACTCGGCGTCATCGCCGGCTGCAACAACGGCAATGTAAGCGCTGGCGGCGGCGTACCGGCCGACATCCAGGCGATATTCAACAAGCCCGTGTACCAGGGCGCAACCTGGGCGCTGCGCGTCGTGAACGCTGACTCGGGCAAAGTGCTCATCAACCTCAAGCCGGACGATAACTTGTACATTGGTTCGGTGCGCAAGGCCTTTACCGTAGGCGAGCTGCTGAACGAAATCGGTCCGGACCACCGCTATGACACTCCGGTGTATCGGCAGGGCGACGTGGACAATGCGGGCGTGCTGCACGGCGATTTGATTATCCAGGCCTCGGGCGATCTCACCATGGGCGGCCGCACCAACCCCGACGGTTCGATCGCGATCAGCAGTTACGACCATAACGAAGCCAACACACTGGGCAACGCGGTGCTCACGGCACCCGATCCGCTCGCCGGCTACAAGTCACTCGCGGCGCAAGTGGCAGCGGCCGGCATCAAGGAAGTTGACGGCGACGTGGTCATAGACGACCGACTGTTCCAACCCTTCAATTTCCGCAACGAATTCGACGTGCGCCCGATCTTCGTCAACGACGACGTGGTGGACCTCACCATCAATCCGACGACAGCGGGACAGCCAGCCTCCGTCGTGTGGCGTCCCGTGTCCGCGGCCCTGAACGTGGACAGCACCCTGATCACGAGCGGTGCCGGCACGGACTACACGCTCGAACTGGCTCCTGAGTTTCCGCAGTGCATCGGCTCGCCCGGCTGCACGGCGGGAATCACCGGCGAGCTTCCCACCGACGACGTGCCGCCGCTCACCGGCAAATTTCCGCTGGTACAGACCTTCAGGATCACCGAGCCCTCCAATTACGGGCGCACCGTGTTCATCGAGGCGCTGGAAGCCGCGGGAGTCACGGTGAACGCCCCCGCGGTTGAAGTCAATCCGGTGCAATTGCTCCCGCCCAAGGACTCCTATCCCGCCGGCACGAAGGTCGCGGAGTTGATCGGCCTCCCCTATTCCGATTACGCGAAATTCATCCTGAAGGTGAGTTACAACATCGGCGCCGACACCGACCTCGTGCTATACGGACTGACCCAGGGCGTAGACAACATGAACGACGCACTCGAGGCGGAGCGGACAAATCTCGCCGCCAATTACGGGATACCGGCGACCGAATACCACTTCGTCAACGGCAGCGGCGGCGGCGACACCACGGCTGTAACTCGGGCCGTCACGCAACTGTTCTCCGATATGCAAGACACACCCAGCTTCCCGATTTTCGAAGATGCCCTGCCGAGTCTGGGCGTTGACGGATCTCTCGCCTTCGTGAAGGATTTCCAGTCCGATCCGTCGCTCGCTGGTGCAACCGGCCAAGTACACGCCAAGACGGGCACCTACGTCATCCTCAGCGACAATCCCGGGAAGTTGCTCGTGAAGGGGCGAGGCTTGGGCGGCTATATTCACACGAAAAGCGGTAAAACCCTCGTTTACATCCTGGTCGTCAACAACGTTGAGATAACAAGCATAGACGACTTGTTACGCATCATGCAGAACGAGGGCACGATCTCGGCCATGCTCTGGCGCGATAATTGAGAATTCGATACGCAGCTCAGATCTTCGCCGTCATGGCGACGAAGGCCGGGGTGACGATCGGGCTCAGTTCTTGACGGGCGCGACGATTTCGCCGAGGTAATCCGGCGTCCCCGTAATCCGTTCCAGGTGCGGATAGCGCAGGCCGCCGTCGTAGGCGATCGGGTATTTCTGCACCGCGCCTTCGCCCGTGGCGGTGATCGTGATCGTGCCACCACCCGGCCGCGCGCTTGCGGCAATTGCCCGGCGCAGCACGCCCTTGCCGAAGGCGTTGCCATTGACGCCGATGATCTCCATGCCCGGTGCGAGTCCCGCCTTGAAGGCGGGGCTGTTCCACAGCACGTCGCCAATGCGGCCGCTCTTGTCCACCGTCAGGCCAATCGTAAACATCGCATCGGTGAACTTGCGGACATTCTCGCGCGCCTGCTCGTAGGGATTGGGCGCGGATGAATACACCAGCTTCCAGCCGCCGCCGGTAACGCCGCCGAGCGGCGCCTGCTCATGCGTCTTGTCCAACAGGTTCTTGAGATAACCCGACCAATCGTAGGCGGCGATGCCGTTCAAAGTCTTGACGATATCGTCAAAGGTATAGGTCACGGTGACGTAGCTGCCGTTATTCATGCCGTAGAAACGCTTGGCGAAATCGTCCAGCGAACGTTTGTTGTTCGTCAGTGCGCGAAGCTTCGTATCCACGCCCAGCCAGATGAGCGCGCCCTCGTCGTAGAAGTCGACGCCGCGCCGCCAGTTCGCATAGTATCCGGGCGAGCCGTAAAGGATCTGCGCGGCGACGGTGGTGTTGATCAGCGGCCGCCACTCACGCCCGGGGCGGTGATTCATCTCGGCGGCGTAGAAGGCGAGCATGTCGCGGTAATCGGCGGGCGTCCACAGTCCGCTGCGCGCCGCGAGCACCTCGCCCCAGTAATTCGTCAGCCCTTCGTACACCCACAGGAGCGCCGTATGTTCCGGGCGCTCGAAATCCGGCTGCCACAGTTTGGCCGGGCGCCGAAACTTGCCGTTCCAGGAATGCGTGTATTCGTGCGGCAGCAGACTCGCCTCGCCGAGCATCGCCTGCTTGTTCAGGAACAGATCCGCGTTGACGCGATCGTCGCTCGACTGATGATGCTCCAACCCGAAGTGGCTGGTGTAATCCGAAAGCGTCAACAGGAAATGGTAGCTGTCGTAATGATGCGAGGCGAACAGCGCATTGGCCTGCGTGATGAGATTGCGGAACTTCCCGGTGTAGTCGGCGCCAATGTCGAGCGCCTCGGGATAATCCGCCACCATGTCGAGATAATGATGCACCGACGCGCCCGGCGAAAGGTCCACCTCGCGGAAGTTCAGCCCGGCGATCAGCGGCGAGTCCACCAGATTGTTGAAGGTCACGGGCGCGAAGTTCACCGTGTCGCCGTCCTTCGACTGCGTCTTGAGCGCGCTCGCGTACTGCCAGCCCGCCGGCAACGTGAGACTCGGACGGTAGCTCAGCTTCGCCGTCGGCAGCTCCGCCGGGTAGAGCGCCACCTGGTTCCATTCGAGATCCACGATCCGCGGCGTCATCGAGACGCCGGCCGTGAAGATGCCGCCACCTGTCGGCGAGAGAAAATCGAAGTCGGCCGTAAGCATGTCCGCGCCTTTCGGGACGTCAAGATAGAACGTGTACATGTCCACCGGATCGCGCCGCCAGGCGGCGGTCTTGCCGTTCGCCTTGAACACCAGCCCCGCCAGGTTGACGATGGGGCCGGTCGGGCCGTGCTCGCCCGGAATGTATTTGGGATAATAGAGCGTGAGCGGTCCGGGCGTGACCGGAATCTGCTCCGTGGTGTGGAAAATGTGCTGTGCGGGATCGGCAACCGTCACCGCGAGCGCGATCGGCGCGTTGCGGAAACCCGCGAACCCCGGCGCAGCGGCGGCGAGCGCAGCGACGGAAAATACAGCCAGAGAGATACAACGCATCGGGGAACTCCTTTGCCGATAGACCGAACGGGTAGTGCCGCATATAGTCGCGCGTCCATCCCCCGATTGCAAGCTTCCGCCGTCATCGTGGCCGATCTGTGTCACATGCTGCCGCCGATGGATCAAAAGGCCCGATTCCGCACTCCCGGGCCGCGGCACCCCTGCCGTTTCCCGCTCCCGGTAGGGCCTTCGGGGCTTCTCCCGCCAATGCCGGTTGCGCACCGGGAACGGCGGAAAACCCCGGGGGCTTGCCCGCCGCCGGGCCATTTCCCTGCCAGGCCCAGCGCCGACGCCCGGCGGTTTGCTACCCTGTAACCGTAATCTATCAGCCCGCCATACCGACTTGCTGAAAGTCCAAGAGTATTGTTTGCCTCCCGAATCCGCTGCACCAGCCTCCCGTCCCAGACTCAAATTCGACGGTAATCGCGCCTTTCAGCAGGTGCTTCGAAGCCGCGTCGAAACATTTCTCGCCGATACCAATAAACGACAGCGTGACTGCCCGCGCATGTACGCGAAAACGGCAATCATCCTCGCCGCTTTTGCAGCCCTGTACACGTTGCTGGTGTTTTTCGCCACCACCTGGTGGCAGGCCGTACCCCTGGCGATAGCACTTGGACTCGTGGCCGCGGAAATCGGTTTCAACATCCAGCACGACGGCAGCCACAAGGCCTACTCGAATCACGCCTGGATCAACAAATTGGCGGCCATGACGCTCGATCTGATCGGCGGCAGTTCCTACATCTGGCGCTGGAAACACGTCGTCTTCCACCACACGTACGTCAACGTCGAAGGCCACGACGCGGATATAGACATCGCCCCCTTCGGCCGCCTCAGCCCGCATCAACGCCGGCGCAGGTTCTACCGCATGCAGCACTGGTACCTGTGGCCGCTTTACGGCGTGATCGCCATCAAGTGGCACTTCTTCGACGACTTCCGCGATCTCATCGTCGGGCGCATAGCGGAGAATCCGTTCCCCCGCCCGCGAAAATGGGAACTCGCGCTCTTCTTTGCCGGCAAGGCCGCGTTCTTCACCCTCGCCTTCGTCATCCCGATGCTGACGCACCCGATCTGGGTCGTCGCCGCGTTCTACGGTATAACGGTAGTCGTACTCGGCGTCGTGTTGAGCGTGGTGTTCCAGCTTGCACACTGCGTCGAGCAGGCGCAATTCTCGGTGCCGAACGACGAATCGGGACGCATCGAAAACACCTGGGCCGTGCACCAGGTCGAAAGCACGCTGGACTTTGCACGCAACAGCAAAACCGCGGAGTGGCTGCTGGGCGGACTCAACTTCCAGATCGAGCACCACCTCTTTCCCCGGATATGCCACGTCAACTACCGCGACATGGCGCAACTGATCGAAACCACCTGCCGGGAATTCGACGTGCGCTACATCAAGAACACCAGCTTCCGAAGCAGTATCGCCTCGCATTACCGCTGGCTGCGCCGCATGGGCCTCGCGCAAACACCCGCCTAGGAAATCATCGCGTCACCCCGGCGGAAGCCGGGCCCGTCAGACCTTCGCCCCCTCTCCCTTGACGGGAGAGGTTTGGGGTGAGGATGAACAACACCGGCACCGCCTTGCGGCGCACTCCTTCTTATCAGACTCTAAACGGCTAGAGACTTGCCCGGTTCGTCAACTGCCAGTAGCCGACATCAACCCAGTGGCCGAACTTGAACCCGACTTCCTCGAAGTGCCCGATCTTGCGAAAACCGCACTTCTCGTGCAAAGCAACACTCGCCGGATTGGGCAGGGCAATGCCTGCGATAACCACATGCACGCCCCGCTCGCGTAACGCCGCAAGCAAGGCCTCGTAAAGACGGGTTCCGATTCCCTGCCCCGTCGCTGCCGGATCGAGATACAGCCCGCTTTCGACCGAATAGCGGTAGGCGCAGCGCCCCTTCCACTTGCTCGCATACGCATAGCCGACCACCTCGCCCGCGCGCTCGGCCACGACCCACGGCATCGAGGCGCCGGTCGCCTCGCCGATCCGCCCGGCCATCTCCGGCACCGCAACCGCCTTTTCCTTGAACGTGGCGATGGCGTTCAGGATGTAATGGTTGTATATGCGCGCGATCGCTTCCGTGTCGCCCGCCTCCACCGCCCGAATTGTGCAATCCTCCGCCACGACCACGCGCTTCACCCACCCGAGCCGGCGCCTATCTTCGCCTTTTGCGCCGAGACGCGCAAGTAGACGAAGCCCAAGCCAACTGCCGACGAGATAACCGCTCTCGAAGTGCCGTGTGTCCCGTATGCCGTAGTGGGCATCAAGAGGCGAGGCTGTTTTCAGTGTTTTCAGAGAGGGGGCATAGTCATTCGTGACTAGAGGCCGTTACTAGAAAGGTTCCCGACTCCTTTTCTCTTTCCCCCGCCACGGGCTCCGCTGCTCGACTCGCTTTACGACGCACAGTCCCACCGATCGTACCGATCGCTAGCACTATCCGCGTCCTGACGGGTCCAGCCGCGCCTCGCCTTGCTCTTCACTCAAGCCAAAGTGGCAACTATGCCCTTCGCTTTAGAGCGGCGTCAAAACATGCCTGTCCGCCATCATCATCGCGGAGTCCAGCACGACCAACAGTCTGGGATCGGCCTGTCTTGCCCGAAACAAACCCTCTGTTCCTCAGGCACGTTATGCGTATAACGGTGCCGCGACCCTGGTAATGCGCTTCAAAGTGGCGCGGATATCGTACAGGACGTCGTCAGCAGGCATCGCAGGATCCCTATTGACCATCTCGTAAGATAACGAAATAGCATATTCCGAGAACGCAATCTCATACGACAACCGACGGAAAGAGATGCTTTCTATGCCGCTTCGCTTGAGTGCTGCCGCCACGACCGGGTGATCCGTATTGATTAGAATCGTCATTGCATTAGAATCGTACATGGAACGATCCTCATCTTCACCAAGTTCACGGTATTCCACTCTAAAGCCGCCACGCGGTCGCTTGCGTTTTCCTTGACCCCCGGCAGGCGAGACGGCTGCATCTGCGTCATTATCTGGCCAGCCGATCTTAGGTATCATTGGAGCAGGCCGCGGGGTTTCATTTGGCTTCTCTTCTCTCTCCCTAGCCTCCGATTCACTCGGTGTGTCGATCTCTCCCGGCTGCTCTAGTCCCACAATCCATAAGTCCGGTTCTTCCTCACCGCCTCCAGATCCGCCCTGTCGCGCCGCGGCAGAACCAGAATGGCTTGTTGCTGCCCGAATGTCACGCAGTCTCTGCATCTGAGTTTCGAAATCCTTATTCAGAATATCAGCGAGTGCATCGGCTTGCGAAGCAAGGTGGCGAGCTTGCTCCTTCTTTCTCGCCTCTCTTCCTTTTGCTACGAGCTCCTGGCGGACTTGTTCAAGTTTGGAGCCGATAAAGCCCAATAGCACTGCGACAACAGGGTGTCTTGGATTTAAAACCAATGAACGGGAAGCGTCAAATGGCTCGATAGGCGAATCATAGGTTTCCAGTAGAGGAACATCAATTTCGCCAAATAAATAGTTCCCAAACTCTTTGTGCTCAATTCCACCGCGCTCTATCGCAACGAGATTACCAGGACCCGTCAACACCACGATGCCTTGTTCTAAGTCGCGCAGTGGTTTCATTGACGCATGGATAGTTAACTCAACCGCACCGAGAATCTCCGCCTGTTTCTCATTCGGGCGAAACGTAAACGTCTTGCTGACAGGTGGCTCGTGATATTCGCAAATGGAAGAGTTCACTGCAACCGTAGGATCAGAGCCACGAAATGCGGAAAGATTGCGCTCTATATATTCTATGATCAAACTCTTGTTGATGCGGGGCAGAATTAGATCGCCAATTGTTATTATCGTCCCATTAGGCGAATTCGACTGATTCATCCCTCACCTTCCAATCGAGTGGGATAGCACGACCATCCGACATCTCTATGGCTTCACGCGTGAGCTCGACACTGTTACGGCGTCCCTCTCGGACAGTATCTACATGGAGCGTGTTTGCAATGCCGAATGCAGCACTTTTCCCTGTGCCCCATTTCCCGCGACCTATACGACCCGCCCGGCGCTCAAGGTTCTCTCCGTGCATCGTGAAGAAATGACGGAGCCGTTTCCTATCCATACCAGAGCCGTTATCGGACATCGCAATGCTTCCACGCTTCACTACGACTTCGACCTTGGGCGACACGCCCTGATCTACGTATTGAAGTGAATTGGCCACGTATTCCCAGACGGCCGCCGCTTCGGTTTTAAACTGCGCCGCTTGCGCTAACAAATCGCGACCAACGTGAGATGTAACCTCCAACTCTGCACTTTCATTGGGCACCATAATCATCCTCCCTGTAGCGCCACAGAGGCTGCGGCTTCAAGGAAGCCATCAAGCTCTTGATCATCGGCAAACATTTCACGAGCTCGATTGACCTTCATTTCTTGCGAACGCCCCGTCACATAGCGATCAATCCGGAACAGTTCTCGCGCCGCCTCCCAGCTTATGTCATCCCTCTTATGTGCTGCTTCCCACTGACGCCATGCATCAGTGGTCAATATCCTGCCTCGTTCGCGCTCCCGACGTTGCACGTCGACTGACCCAGCCGTGCGCCCTGCTCGAGCTTTTTTCAGGTCCTTCCCCATAACGCGCTGGGCATTTAATTCCGCCCATTGTTGTCCCACCACGGTAAGCGACCAGCCCCGACGCCCAGTTCCGCTGACCAGCGCGCCGTTCTCACTCTTGCAGGCATCCGAGAGAGCTACACGCACAAGCTCGAGGTTGATCTGCTCCGGGTACTTGCGCCAGGAAAAGCGCCCAGGAGCCATCTTGTGTACCTGCATAGCCACTTCCTCGGTGTTGACTACGGTCCCGCCACCCCCAAGGAGGTAGAGCGCCAAAACCGTTAGCTCAGGCCCAGTGGGCGATCTTGTCAAGCCTTATCCTTGAATTCTTCGCCTGCCTGACGCAAATATACCCGAAATTCCCCCCATATACAAGCGAAATTTTATATAATCCCTTGACAATTTAATTCGGGCCGAACCCTGTAAATGTGCAGTGAACTAGCTTCGGCCGGCCCAAGTCCTTGATTATCAGGGCAGATAGCATGGTTGCAGATCGAGACTTTAGCCGCTGGGGAGAGCCCCTTGCGCCTCTCTTACCGCAGACCCTACGGAGGGCCTTCGCGACCGAGGGCCTCCCTGGCTGGGTTGAGAAAGACCTAGAGCTCCCAACCGGAAGTACTGCCTTGGCACTGGATGCCTCGATATGGCGCCGGGTCGAGTATATTCCGTTGCGCATCGAGCACTTCATCCTCACCTTGCTTTCAAATCGCATCGCTAATTTTCGCGACCTGCGGGTCGTCGAAGGATCGTGGCCGTGTTCCATTGACCCGATGGCGATTGCGTGGCCAACACGAATCTGCACCGCATTACGCATGGCTCATCTTCTCGTTAACGAGGCGCTCAGCAAAATGACGTACGGTGACCTACTCAATCTCAAAGGCATCGGGATTAAGAGTGCACTTGAGTACGCTGTGATCGCTGAAGCGGTCGCATCGCTATCTAACGCCACCAATCCCCAAAGCGGACTGTTTCGGCATGTGCTAGATGATGTAACGCGAGAAGCGCTCATGGCAGCGGATGAGGAGGAGTGGGCAGAGCGTGTCCGGGCGGATGACCCCCGATTCCGTGACATTGCACCCCCTTATCCAGGCTATCTGAATGAACTCTTCGATGAAGCGCTGCACAATCCGGAAGGCGCCCGCTCACAGGAGATCGCAGCTTCTCTTCCTGCCATCCGCGCCCGCGCTCATGAAATCGCCTCCGAGCCTTTAGACGTTGCCTTCTTGCGCCTTCTGCGATGCATAAGTGATTCCGATCGCAACGTCGAAGTCGTCGGTACACGTTTGGGTTGGAATGCACGGGGTCCGCTCACACTTCAGGAGACCGGTGACGCATTTTCTGTAACCCGTGAGCGGGTGCGGCAAATTTTATCCCGAGCCCTTAGACGTTGCGGAACTCGGCCATATTTGCCTCAGCTCGAACAAGCAGATGCTGTACTTACCGACAACGCTCCTCTCTCGATGCGCGATGCCGCTATCCTCCTCGTCAACAAAGGTGCTACGAGCACACCGATCTCTCCCGAAGCAATCAAGAATGTCGCTGAACTTCTAGGCTACCAGGTATCTTTCCACATAGAAAGGAGAAAACGATCGAAATTGGTACTCGCTTCAAGGCTTTCTGGAACACGGCAGGTATTCAAAGCTGCTAGACGCGAAACTGGGCGTGTTGGCGTATCAAACATAGAAGAGGTTCATGCCGCACTACAAACAAAAGGCATCACTTTAGAAGCAGACGCTGTGAGCAGAATTCTTAAATCTGATCCATCTATTTCATTCCTCAATGAGGAATGGTTTTGGATGCCGAACATCCCAATTGATAGGAATCGCCTTCGCAACACCACATTACGCATGTTATCTGTTACAGATAGGTTGTCTCTACCCACGATCCGGCAGGGAGTTAGGCGCTCATATCGGTTTAGGAAAATCAACCTAGTGCCGCCGGCGTCTATCCTGCAGGAATTCTTCAGAGCGCATCCGGAATTCAAAGTGGATCGTGACGGAATAGTCACTACAGCTGGAGATCTCGACTATCGCGATATATTAGGAGACTCGGAACGGATATTTGTTGACGTGCTTCTCGCGTCGCCGACAGGTCTGTTAGACCGGACTACGTTCCAAAAAGCTGTAACAGATCGAGGTGTAAATCCGAATACGTTTTCCGTATTCGCGAGCTACAGCCCGATCCTTGAGCACCCAGATCTGAATATCTGGTGCCTGCGGGGTCATAGGATTGATCCAGCACAACTTGAAGCCCTCCGCGAAGCAATCGCGAACCGACCTCGCAAACGGCGGACCGTCGCCTATGGCTGGGACTCCGACGGTGCTCTTCGACTTACCGTGATAGTCGGTAACGTCAACGCACCAGTCATCGGGATTCCCGCTGCGATCACGCGATATGTCGCCGGCAGGCAGTTCCAAGCCAAAACCCTTGAGAAGACGCCGGCCGGTACAATCGTCATCAACGATCGCGGGACTTCCTGGGGTTATGGGCCATTTCTTCGGCGACGTGGAGCCGAGCCGGGGGATGCACTGACTACTTGCTTTGACCTGGCGGCGGGTGAAGTCACCCTAGCGCTGGAAGACGAGGACATCCTATATGACAACGGCTAACGGGGAAATCGGGGCAAACCACAAATAGTGCTTTGATCGAGGGAATTGCGGTGAGCGGTCGCGCTCGTTATGCGCCGAGGCAGGTTTGGTGGCGAGCGGTGTAATTTGGTCTATCGCGTCCTTGACGATGATGCCGGTCGTGTGGAGTTTTTCGCCAGGATCGGCCTTCTTCTCCAGCACCATAACCCGCAGGCCCGGGCGCGCGGGCGCAGGCAAGGCCCGCGAAGCTTGCGCCGACGACGACGCAGTCGTGCTGGGAGCGGGAAGATGCAGACACCGGCCCTCCCGAGGTCGTTCTTCTGCAACTATAACAGCAGCCGGGCAAAACTGCCATTGAGAGGCCGGGCGGCGCGCGAATGCGCGCCGCCCATGGAGGTTTTGATGCAGTGCGGCTTAGGAGCCGGCCTTGAGGACGATTTGGCCGCTCATGCTGTTGGCGCTGAGGTAGGCGCCGCCCTTGCCGCTGGTGAAGTGCAACTTCATGCTCGAGGTGTATTTGCTGACCTTCTCCGGCTTCGGTCCGAAGCTGTTGTGAATGGAGCCTGCGAACGTCCTGAGGTCTATTTCGGCGTCCGGCTGCTTCGGCAGGTTCAGCTCGATTCTGCCGGAGACGGTATTGAACTTGTAGTTGCCGCCGGCCTGGACGGAGGAGTTGAACTCCGCGCGTCCGGAGGTGGTGCTCAAAGTAGCGCGGCTCAGTCGGCTGTTGTCCACGCTCACGCTGCCGCTCACCGACTGACCAATCAGTTCTCCCAATACGCCGGTTG
Organism: uncultured Gammaproteobacteria bacterium; assembly: GCA_963843735.1. Classification (GTDB taxonomy): domain Bacteria; phylum Pseudomonadota; class Gammaproteobacteria; order JAKDMP01; family JAKDMP01; genus CAWJLN01. The sequence continues at coordinate 29,940 of CAWJLN010000003.1, read as the reverse complement.
CATACGCATTACCGCTCACCGAGTCCATCTCGATGTGCGCGCTGGCGGCGGAACCGTTGACATTAACGCTGCCGCTGACGGACTGGGCGTTGATTTCCGATGACTTGCACGCCAAGGTGATGTCGCCCGAGACGCTTTGCAGGTGCAGCGTTCCGGTGAGATCGTTGCCGGTAATCGGGGCGCTGACGGTCGTGGCCTGTATCGTCGCGCCCTGCGGTACCTGCACGATCAGATCGGTGCCGTGCATCCTGGAGTGCCGTCGGCCCTCGTCGTCGGGCCAGTTGTAACTCGGATAGACCACGCGGATTTCGAAATTGTTCTTGTCGCCGCTCACTTCCAGGCGCTCGTCGGAATTGCCGAGCGTCCCGGTGACGCGGACGACGTTCTTGCTCCAACCGACGATCTTGACGTTCCCGGCCAGATTGTTGATCTGGACGGTGGCGTCGGCGGCGATGTCCGGGTGCGTGTAGTTGATCGGTTGGGGATTGGCCGCGAGGGCCGGCACCGCTGCCAACAGCAGTCCGGCCAGCAGAATGAGGGAATAAGGTTTCATGATTTGTAACTCTTGGTAAGGAACAGTTTGGTGCGTACAACCATCAGACGATTCTTCTGGCGGTAGGCTTCGTCGAGAAAGTCGTAGAGAGCCGGGTTGTCGGGATCGCGCTGCAGGGCGGCACGGATTCCCGCGATCGTCTTGTCCACGGCGGCGAGGTTGCGGGCGATAAGCGCGTCCGGACCGGCCGCGAACGGCGCCAGCGCAACCTGCCCGACGTTTCCGGGAACCGATGCAGACGGGCGCAGCGCGAAGTAGGCGCCGAGCGCGATCGCGACGACCAGCACCACTGCGGCAAGACGATACAGCGGCATCCTGGCCGCCCGGCGGCGCCGCGGTTGCAGTTGCGCTTCGATCTCCGGCCACAGGTCGCGCGCCGGCTCGATGTGTCGGGGCATGCGTTTGACGAGATTTTCCAGTCGGTCGTTCATAAGCTCAATCTCTCCCGCAACAGGTTTCGCGCACGATGCAGTTGCGCCTTCGAGGTGCCGACGGCGATGCCCGTCAACGCCGCGATTTCCTCGTGCTTGTAGCCTTCCACGTCGTGCAGCACAAAAACTTCCCGGGCGCCGTCCGGCAGCGCCGCCACGGCGCGCTCAATGTCCATGCCGCCGCCCGGATCGTTCCCGGCGGCGGGTGCTGTTTCGCCGGCGTATTGCATGTTTTCCGCCTCGCGCAGCGCACGGCGCCGATGCGCGAAGGCCACGTTGACCGCAATGCGGTGCAGCCAGGTGCCGAATCCGCTTTCGCCCCGAAAGCGCGGCAGCGATTCCCAGGCCTGGACGAAGGCCTTCTGCGTGAATTCTTCCGCATCGCTCGCGTTTCCGGCGATGCGCCGGCACACCGCGTGGATTCTTCCGGCGTGGCGGCGGTAGAGCAGTTCGAATGCGCGCACATCGCCGGCGCGCGCCCGACTCACCAGGTGAGCTTCGGCTGAGGCCGGCGCATTGGCTTTCTCGATCGCCCGGCTCACGTCGAATTCCATTGCCGCCATACTTTTCACATCAGATTAGATGCCCGGCGGCGGCAAAAGGTTTAAAGCCGGAGGGCGGCGGGTTCCGCGATCCGGCTCCCGCCATCAGAACCCATAGCGATAGATTCCGTCTTGCGTGCGGGTGCGTTCGAACTCGCCGAGATGCCACAGACGATTGAGGTGCGCGAGCGCTTCGCCGTGCGCGAAGGGCAGGCTCCCCGGCTTTATCTCTTGCGGGAAGAGATGCACGATGGCGTCGGCAGCGCTGATCGTCTTGTCGTTTTTTGCCACGCTGCGAAGGAGGTTCAAGCGATCCTCGTGGTGTGCGACGAGCGCCTCGATCCGCGCATGAAGACCGCGGTAGGGAAGACCGTGCGCCGGCAGCACCAAAGTGTCCGCCGGCAGCTCGCGCAGGCCTTCGAGCGCGGCGAGATAGTCGCCGAGCGGATCGGCCTCGGGCGCATCCGGCCATACCGAGACGTTCGGCGTGATCGTGGGCAGCAGGATGTCGCCCGCGGCAAGCACGGCAGACTCGGCGCGGAACAGAAGCGCGTGCGCCGGCGAGTGCCCGCTCGCGAATCGCAGACTCCATCCGGGTGCGAACGCGAGTGCACCCGCGGCAAGCGAATCGGCATGTGCGGGAAGCTTGGGCACGGCCTTGCGGTAACTATTGCTGTAGCTGAGGCCGCCTTCGGGCAAGACCACGCCGTTTTCTCTAAAGAACGCAGCGAACATGGCCTGCATGTCTTCGCCCGAAAGCTCGTGGAGCTGTAAGGCGTCACATGGTTTGTGACACAGTTGCACTTGGTTTGTGAATAAATTTTAGGCTACCAGAGCCCCTTTTGCCCGGCCCAGCCGTCCGCCGGATGGCGGATAATCAGCTCCTGGCGCTCCGCCGCCGCGCCGGCGGCCAGTGTGTAGCGGATCCCAACCGTCTCCATCTCGAAACCGGAGAAAACGCGACGCATGGCGGGGTGATCGTTGACCGTGATGAGCACCCGGCCGGCCAGCGCACGCGCCGCCTGGGCAAGCCGCTCGTACTCGTCGAGCGGGAAGTCCACGCCGTAGCCCTCGGTCTCGAAGTAAGGCGGGTCGCAGAAGGCAAGGGTGGCCGGTGAATCGTATCGCTCCAGGCACTCCCGCCAGCCGAGGTGCTCGATCGTGACGTTCGCCAGGCGCAGGTGCGCCAGGCTCAGATCTTCCTCCATGCGAAGCAGGTTCAGGTGCGCCGGCGATGTCGTCGCGGTGCCGAACGCCTGGCCAGTCACGCGGGCGCCGAAGGATAGCTTCTGCAAGTAGAAGAAGCGGGCCGCGCGCTGGATATCGGTCAGCGTCTCCGGCACCGAGAGTTGCATCCATTCGTAAATTTGACGGCTGATTAAAGCGTGTTTGAACTGCTTGCAAAACTCCTCTAAATGGTGCTGAACAACGCGGTAGAGATTGACCAACTCGCCATTGATGTCGTTCAGAACCTCGACCTTGGATGGCGGCTTGGCAAACAGGATCGCGGCGGCACCCGCAAAGGGCTCGACGTAGCAGGTGTGCGGCACGCCCATGAGCGGCAGGATGCGCTTGGCCAGGCGGCGTTTGCCGCCGATATAAGGGATGATCGGTCTCGCGTCCACGGTGTCCTCCTTTCCTTCGTGGTAGGCTGCCCCGGCCGCGTACGTGGCGGGGAGCCTCGGTCTGTTCTGCGAGGACTGATCTCGTGGGGCGGATGGCCAGTCGGCGCTCCAACGCCGGCCGGTCGCTCCTCTTTGCGGGCGGCGCTATGCCCACTCGCGATACGGCGGATCGAGCGGTGCGACGACCTGCGTCCCCGCCGCGAAGGTGTGGCCGACGACGAACTCCGCGGGCGCCGCGCCGGCAAAGCGTATCCACGCGTAGGCCCCGAGATGCGTGCCGGGCGTCGTGAGCTTGCCCGCGTCGTCGTACTGATCCGGTGGTTGCACGACATCGGAATCAAAGCTCACGGCGATCTGTGGCGTGCCGATCAGGATGTCGTTGCCGGCGTCGTCCTTTCCGCTACAGCCGTAGGGCGCGAGGTCCGCGATCAGTGCGGCGAGCGACGGCGTTTTGAGCACGCAATCGAAAAACCCGGCGCTCATGTGGAAAGTGCCTGCAGGTCTGCATCAGATGGCGAATAAGGCAGATATTTCAGATCCTTGACCCAGCCATACAGGAAGTGATTGGTAACTTGATTGCCGATCGTGAAGACCGTTGGTGCGGTCGGGACGCCGGAAGTATTGGCGGCCGTGGAAACCGGGGCGCCATTGATTGAAATTCTCACAGAGGATGCGTCGAAAGCAGCAGCGACCTTGGCTGCTTGCCGGGCGCCGAGCGCAATTGATACAGATGTATCAACCACAGATAACCCGTTGACATATCTACCGATCACCGCGCTGGAAGCGAGGCGAATTTCGAAAGCCGTGAATCCGCCTCCGTTCGACGCACTATCGAATTGAATAGAGGCCACAACCCCTGGCTCTGGAAGGGAGGCCGCCGCGCACTCGAGCTGGAATTCCGCAACAAAAGCCCCGGCGGCAGGATTGGCCCACGCGGCATTTAGACTAGCCAGGTCGTCGCTGCGCGTGACCTGCGCAGACGTGGTCGAGATGGATGATGTCGGGAAATTACCTTGCTCTAATTGCGTCCCCCACAGATAGAGTCCGCTCACACCATCCCCCGTGAAGCTTACGTTCGATCCCGCATCACAAAGGTTAAATCGAGCATACTGCGCCTGCCCGGAGGCGGGCGACTTCGCGAGGCCGATGCGATACCACCCATTCCCGACGTCGCGCATCAAAACGTCCGCCGCAGGGCCACCATAGGCATAAGTTCCGGCGGCGAGATCGAAGATACATGTCGTTTGCAACCCGACGCTGTAGAGGATGATTGCAATCTTTGTCAGCTCGCCTTTCTTCGCATAACAGGACGCGGCGGCTTTTGCATTCACTGCTAGCCCAGAATTTTGATAGACCCGGTGGACGGCTGTAGTGGCGGTGGCGATCACTTTATTACCCGTCACAGTGCCATCCGGCGCAGTCACGGCGTCGGCCGCAATTGTGGAGCCGTCTAGCGTCCATGCGGGATTGTCGAATTGAGATGAGTAGATTAGCAGGTTCGTTCGCGATCCCTCAATCAGGAGTCCCATCAGGGCCCCTGTCACGGGATCGTATTCCGTGCGCGGGATGTTGGCGGCGGCGCTGAGAAGTTGAATAGGCATATCAATTGCTCCAGTATTCGGCGGCTGAGGCGCGCGTGAAGGTCGCCGCCCCGACAAGCGCGCCATTGGCGAGCAGCACTACGTTTCCGCGGGGCCGCGCAAAGGGAAGAAAGCCGAGGAAGAATCTCATGACAGCGCACTCAGATTCGTGGCGGTGGTGCCGTTGGCGGCGGAATAGACCTTGGTGATGTAGCCGTAGATGATCTCGCCGTTCGAGACGTTCTTCCACGTATCGGTCTTCGCCGCCCCGGTGCTGGGGTTGATAACGTCGAACTTGACATCTCCGAAGCCGCCGACGCGGATGCCGACCTGCGTGTATTCGCCATTTTTCACGACCGCCGTCAGGTCAACATCGGCAGCAGACGGGTCGATCGGGATTGACTCGCAGAACATGCCGCAGATCGGATTTCCGTCCACGGTGTAGATCTTCGAGGTCTCTTGCACATGTACTTCAGGCACTGTCTTATCCTCCTATCCGAAGTAGAGCGCCGGGCTGGCGCGGGTAAAGGTGATCGTCGGATAGGCAAGCGCGCCGGCGACGATCAGGTTGATTAAAAACTGCGGCGGCATCGCAAAAGTGATCGGCGCCGGCGCTGCTGGCCACGCCAAGGTGATCATGTCAGCGCGTCCAGCAGCGGATCCCTGACGGTCACCGCCTGCTCAAGCAGCGTCGCGACGTTCCCGGCCGGATCCCGCATGCGGATCTCCAGCGCATAGACGCCAGGTGCGAGCACCGCGGTGTCGGCCGCCGACAGCTCCAGCGTCCAGGCTGCGCCTGTGGGCGCGTACTTGTTGGCGAGCGCTGCATTCGCATCGGTGACGCCAAAGTCCGCCTTGAGAGTGAGGTAGAAGTCGTAGCCCGTGACATCGAGATCGTTACCGAGCGCGTCCTTGAAGCCGAACTCCTGACTGAGCGAGTCGCCAGCATAGAAGTCGGGGAATTTTGGGGCTGTGCTCATCTCGTCCTCACGGCTTGAACAGTGGGTGAATGGTGTGCAGGAGGCGCAACACGTTGATCGCCTTGTGTGTCGGCGGGACGCCGAGGCGCTCCGCGTGGGCCGCCGCGATCGGCGTCGCGTCGAGGAGGTCCGGCAATTGCTCGAACTCCTGCGGCACAGAGACGTGCGTGGTATCCACGTAAACCGCATAGTCGCCGGTCGGGAGCACGACGTAGTGCGAGCCGCCGAGATGCGGGCCGCGAGTAGTCCACTGCGCGGGCGTGCAGAGGCAAAGCTGCTTCATCATGGTTTTACCGTCCCGTTATGCGGCTCCGGGCCGTCCAGGGTCTGGAAGAACCAGTGCGGCGCCGGGATGCCGAGGATCACTTTCGTCGCGTCCTCTTCCCGGAGTGCTACGCCATCGACGCGCCGGCACGCCTGGTTACCGGCGGCGAGCGCCGTCCCGACCGTCAAATCCCTGGCCAGCACACTCTCGCCATTCCAGTCTCTTACCGGCTGCTCCGGCGTCCAGCGGAACACATCGCCGTTGTCCAGCGTGACCCTGATCCATGTTTTCTGCGCCTTGTGCTCGACGGTTATGACCGGCTGCCACCCGGACGCCGTCCACACTTCGTCGTAGGGCTTGATCTCGATCGCGCGCACGCGCCCGCGGCGCACGTCCACGGGATCTGCTTCGTGCAGACAGCTACCGAAGCCACCGCCGCCGCCGCCGCCGCTGCCGCCGCTCGCGACCGTGGCCGCCGCCATGCTGCTCGCCGAAAGCGGGATGACGGTGTAGGCATGGGCCGCTTGCGATTCGGTATAGCTCGGCGCGGTGAGCGCGCCGGAGCCCCAGCCGATCGCCTGCGCGAGGAGATCCCAGCGCGGATAGAAGTAGTAAATCGTGCTCGCCGCCAGGCCCGTGAAGGTGTGGCTCCCGTCCGAAATGACCGTCGTTGATCCATCCGCCCAGTAGATCGTCAGCCCGGCCCACGCCCAGGTGATCGAGGCGTCATCGCAGGTGTAGGTGAATCCGGTCGGAATCGTCAGGTCAGCGGACGAGCGCTCGAAGCTGTTCTTGTAGAGGTGAATGTCGTCAAAGCGAATCGTGCTTGCGCTCGTGCCGTCGCTGCCGAGCACGAGCGCCGGCGTCACGAAATACACGCCGGCCGGCACCTCGAACACGCTGTGCGTCACCGGCCACGAGGACGACTGCTGGAGCGCGCCCGTCATGGTCGTCCCCTCTGAGCCCTTCGCCGCGTCATAACTGTAGAGGCGCACCTTCGGCGTCGCGTTGCCGGCGGTGCGATACGCCTTGATCGGCACATAGAGCCGATCGCCCGGCGCGACCGGGATGTAGCGCTGGTTGCCGGCGGAGTCGGCCTGTTTGACGACGGTCTCGGCGCCGGCAGCCCCGGTCAGCTTCATGTAGCCGCCTTCCGCTCCGCCGCTCGCGACGATCGTGCCGCCGGTCCAGTAATCCGCCTGTTCGAAACCGCCGTTGATGATGAGGTCGTTGTAGACAGGCTGGTCAATTTTCGGGCCGATCCGAATCACTCCAACCTGGTCCGAGACGCCGCCCGCCGTGATCGTGACGACAACCTCGTTCGCTCCGGCCGCATCGAAGTTCGCCGCCGTCAGCGTGCGGCTCGAGCTGCTGCCGGTGAGGGTCGCCGCCGGCGAGGTCGACCAGACAACGCTGCCGGCGATGTTGACGGTCAGCGCGTCGAGCGTGATGTTCGCCTGCCCCGGGTTCAGCGCGTTATTTGTGTAGGCGAAGGTCTGGCGCGACGCGGTGAGCCTAATGCTCTTTCCGTTGAGATCCTTCTCAATCTTGTACGTCTCCTGCACCGTGACGCCGCCATAGACCGCCTGCAAAATGGCGGTGGCCTGGTTCACGGTGAGCGCGCTCACGGTATAGACGCCGGTTGCGGCGTTGATCGCGATCGTCAGCCCGGCGTCGTGGCTTGCCACCGAATAGGCTGGGCCGCTCCCGGTCACGTCCGTGCTCGAATCCCAGACCCTGAAAGTGCCGGTCGCCCCGGAATAGTCGCCGCCAGTGCCATCAGGCGCGGTGGCGATGACATCCTTCGGGTTGCTCAGCACGCCCGTAATGTTGGTCGTCGCGCCATCGGCCACGGTCTTGCCAGTCGCGTTCATCCACACCGTGTAGGCGCTCCAGACGAAATCCGCAGTGCGCACGCGGACCCTGTAGTAGTAGCTCGCGCCATCGGTGAAATGATCGGTGAAGCCTTCGCCGTCAATCTCGGCGAGCACGGTCGCCGCTATTCCGTCAGGCGATCGTTCGATGCTCGCCTTGGCCACGGCCGCCGGGTTCGGATTCGTAAAGGTGATCTTGATGCCGTCGGCGACGCCCGACACGTCGAGGCTCTCCGGGGTAGGCGGCTCTTCCGGCACTTCCAGATTGCTGCCGATCACGTAGCTGTGGTACGGCACCACCGCGATGTCCTCGACGCCTCGGCCGTAAATGTTGAAGCTCACAAACTTCACATATACCGTCTGACCCACCGAGCCCGGATCGATCGGGATGCGGATGAGGTTGTCGTCGATGCGGATGAACCCCGCGTTCGCCGCATGCGCGGCAACGGCGGTGTTGTAGCCGCCGCGGCGGATGTAGGCTTCGAGCTGCCACTGATCGGCAACGCCCGTTGGGGTTGCGGCGGCATACGCACAGACCTCGGTGTCGATCAGGCAGGCGGTCGCGAATTCATCCGCGTCCGCGTGGGTGCCACCGTCGATCGAACCGTTGTACAGGTTGACCTTCGGCGTGTGCGCTGTATCCGGATCGCCCGCGCTCGTCGCGAGCCCGTCGGGCAGCACGCCGTAGCGGGCGCCGCGCGTGATGGTGGTCAGATAATCGTAGCCGCCCGCGGCGTCGTAGCTGATATAAACGTGCGCGCCGCCCCACAGATCCGTCGTCCCGCACACTGCGCACCAGATCTCCGGGCTCTGCACCATGAAGCCCGGCGCGCGCACGAAGAACGGCGTCTGCACCGGGCCCGGATCGTCTTCGAGGTTCGCGCTGTTGCCCTGGCCCGCCTGCTGGCCGTAAAGCGCGGCGTGGCCGATCCCGGCCGGGAACTCCTCGGCCGTTATCTCCATGTACTCGCCATCGGCGGATTCGCCGAGCTTGGTGATGCGCACGGGAAACTTGCCGAGATTCAGCGCCGCATCCGTGAGGGTGACGATGTCCATCTGCTCGAGGTCGGCGTAGTTCCAGTGCAAAATGAATTGGAAGACCTTGCGACCGTAGAGCGAGCGCTGCACCAGGAGTTGCGCGACGAACCGCCCGAGCACCGGATCGGTGATCATGTGGCAGCTTTGAGTGCCCTGGAACACCTCCCCGTTCGCCTCGATGTCGGCCTTGTCCTTCGCCTCCACGGGAACCGGCGCGAACTGCTTTGCCGCATCCACGACCTCGAGCATCACGCGGTTATAGGCGTCGGTCGGATCCTTGATGGTCATCTTTACCGGCGGCTCGCCCGGCGCGGGACAGAAGTCGTTATCGTCGAGATCGTAGAGGGGCGTCAGATCCGGCGCGAAGATTTCGCCGTTGCCGGTGATCGCCTCATCCCCGTAGGGCGTGAACTTGAGCTGCCCCTCGCTCCAGAACGGCGCGGTATTCGTGAAGGTACACAGATCCGAGAGCGTCTGTTGCGCGGACTGCTGCTGGTTATAAACCGGGGAAAGGAAGATGCCGGCGGCGACACAATACTGGTGCCAGGCCGTGAGATCGCCCAGGAACGGGAAGTTAATGCCGTGCTCGGCGTTGGTGCAGATATCGTTCGCGATCGCCGATGGATCGGCGCCGTCTATTACGCCCGCGTTGAAGGGCAGCAATCCCGTCGCATCCCAGTTGTAATTAGGCAGGCTCGGCGAGCTGCCGAGATCCTTCTGCAGGAAGCCGCAGAATGCGGTATAGCGATAAGTCAGATCGCGGCCGCTCGGGAGCTGGCTCCAGGCGTTCTGCGTTGCGGTGCCGAGGAACGGCGTCGCGCCGGCCTTGTCCAGCGTCAACGGTGTGGATTGATCCCACAGCCCGTTGATCGAATGGAATGGCCCTTCGCCGAGCGCGACGAGGTAGGTGACCTTGTACTTGTAGCCGCTGACGCTTCCCCCGCCGCCCTTGCCGACCTGCGTTTCCTGCGGCGCCGCGGAAAAATCAAAGTAATTGATGACGTGGGCGGCAATTTTGTTGCGGCCGTAGAGCACCGTGAGCGGTGGCCCGTAGTTCGAGGTCTGGAACTGGATCCCGCTTGCCGCCGCCGGCGTCGTCGCGGCCGGTGCGCCTCCGCCTAACATCCGCGGATCCTCCAATACCCCTTGAGCCGATTGAGCAGCGCCGGCTCCCAGCGCTCGGTGCGCGTCACCCGCCCCGCCTTGATCCAGGCGTGGATCACGTACTCGTCGTCGAGCACGAGCGCCGCGTGCGAAATGCAGCGCCCCCAGCGATAGACGGCGATGTCGCCCGGACGCGGATCATCCACCGGATCGGCGTAGCGCATCAGCCCCTCGAGATAACGCTCGCGCCCGTGATGCAGATGCCAGTCGCGCGGGTATGGGCGCGGATCGAAGAACGGCACAAGGTTCGTGTCGCGGCAAAAGACGCCGATTAAAAACATGATGCAATCGGCCTTTACGCCCCGTTCAAACCCCATGTGCACGAACGGAGTCCCTTCCCAGGCGAGGGCGGCGGCAACGACTGCTTTCATCGCAGCTTGATCCCGCCGCCGCCACCGCGCCCGGAGCGCGGCGGCGAAGCGCTGCCGGCGCCTGTCGGCGCCTGCGTGCCATTGCCGGAATAGATCGTCTCGGGTGTCGGTGCGAACGGGAAGCCGCGATAATTCACCCTGTTATTGAACGTACTCCCCGAGCATGTGGCAAGCTGCTGGTCGTCGCCCGCCGTCGCCTCGAAGATGTCGCCGGCGGCGGCGAGCTCCTCCAGCGGGTAGGCGAGCGTCACCAGGCCGCCGACGTAAGTTTTGATCGTGCGGGTGACGCCCGCGTTGGCGCCGGAGATGAACTTGATCGTGCCGAGATCGTAATAGCCATCCGCCGCCGCGAGATCCGAATCGAAGGCCGACACCGTGGGTACGCCCGTGATCGCGCCGGCGACCGTGAAATCGGCCTTCACGAGCGTGCAGCCGCTGTCGTAGGTGTTGTGCAGGCAGCTCGGCTGAATGTAGTTCACCGGGAACTGCTGGTTCAGGCGTCGCGTCATGTCGTTGATCGTGAGCTGCACGCTCATCCGGTCGAGATCGGCGTCGCCGACCTCACCCACAAACAGATTCACCGCGCCGCGCGAAGTGTCCGTCCACGACGGCGCCAGGAACTTGTTGATCTGGCATTTAGCGCGCCAGAAGTCCCCGCGCGCGATCGCCTGCAGGAGCGGCTTGCCGTTGACGGTAAAGTCATCGGTCGGCGTGAGCGTGAGGTGCGTGTTGGCAACCTTGATGCCAACCTCCTGCGCGATCTTGTCGCCCTCGATGAGCGGCCCCGCGACGTAGGTGTTGCCGCCGAGCGTGAGCGACATCTGCGCATCCGTGAGCCGCACCACGGTCCCCATCCACAGCGTAAATGTGTAGAGCCGCGCCTTGACGAGATGCGTCGAGGTCTGCAGCATGGTCCGGAAGTCTGCGCTGATGGTTTTCATGGCATCGTCGTCTCAAGCTGCACGCTGCCCGCGTTGTAGATCGACTCCATGAGCTCCTCGAAGTCCTGCGTGTCGTTTGCGAACACGCAGAGATAGAAATAGCCCCCGCTCCACGCGAGCTCCGCGCCCGCCGCAGGGGCGACGGCGTAGATGACCGTGCCGTCGCCTGGAAAGGTAGCGGCGACTGCCGCGCCGTTGACGTACGCGGTGCAGAGGCCGAACGTTCCATAGATCGGCTGCGCATAGCGCCCGCGCTGGTGATAGAGACGATACGGGCCGACCGTCCCGTCGCTCACGCCGATCGAGTCGTGATCGGCCGTGTTGTCGCCGGAAATGCTCAGATAAAAGAGGCCGGCGCTCGAAATCAGATCCTCGAAGAACCCGCGCAGGAGATCGTAGTCGGAATCGCGCTGATCGAGGTACTCGTACTGGATCTCGATCTTGTAGTACGGATACTGCATCACGGAGAGCACATGGAGGCGCCCGCTCTGCGAGCGGCGGCGCAGCGTTTTGCCGACCGGCGTGACCTTCGCGCCCCAGGTCTCGCCGTTCAGATTCGGATAGATCGGGTAGGCGGTGACGCTCGTCCACTCGGTGATCTCGATCGCCCACACCGTCCCGGTGCTCGCGCGCGTAAACGCCGACGCCGGCGCGAGCACCCCGCTGGTAACGAGATCCATGCTCAAGCCCCGAACGCAAAGTTGCGCGCCTGCCCGCGGATGACATTTGCCACCGCGGCGCCGTTGCGTTGCAGGTATTCATGGAAGGACTTAGAGTCCATCGCGTGGATGTGGAAGGTGTCGCCGCCGCCGGCGGACCCGTCCTTGATCATCTTGCGCATTCCGCGCGCCTCGGGCGCCGGGAGCACCATCTCCTCCTGGTGGACCATCGCCATTTGATCTTGCGGAATCTCCCACCAGCCCTGTTTCGCCGCGGCGACTGAGGCATAAGCCGCGGTCGAGGCGAACGTCTGGGCGGCGACCGCCGGCGCCATGATCCAACCGACATAGGGGATAGCCGCCACCGACGCGGCCGCACCGGCCGCCGCGACCGCCGCCGAGGTGATGATGTTCGCGATGCCGTAGCCGATGTTGCTGATGCGCCCCGCGGCCTGCGCGGCCTCCTGGGCGGCGAGCGTGGTCTCGTTGGTCGCCTGCGAGACGGTCGCCATTGCGATGTGCGTCGCGATCCAGCGCATCAGCATCTGCAGCGCCAGGCTGATGAAGTTGCCGAGAATGCCGCTCGCGAGGTTAGCCATCGCCTGGCGGAACGTCTGCGTGCCCTGAATCATGCCGTTGATCGCGGTCTGGAAGGTCTGCGTGATCGGCTGCATGATCGAGATCCAGTGCTGACGGATGTCGAGTACGGCCTGATTCGTAAGCTGTGCGAGGCGCAGGCTGTGCTGCTGCGTGAGCTGCTCGATCTGCATCTGCGTGCGCCTGGTCTCGGCCACGCTCTGGTGCCCGAGCGCGAGCTGCTGCTGCAGCGCCTGTAGTTTGATCTGATAGATGCGGTTTTCGAGCTGCACCTCGCCCTGCGTTTCCTGCGCGGCGCTGATCTGCCCCATCGCGAGGCGCTGCTTGAGCACCTGCTGCTGCAGGGAGACTTTGTAGATCGCCGCGCTCTGCTGGCTGGTGATCTCCATCTGGTCGAGTTGCAGCACAAGCTGGTCGTGCTCGCGGATCGCCGCGTTCATCTTCTGCACCGCGCTGGTATATTCAGGCGCCATCTCGCCGAACAGCCGCTTGGCCTCCGCCGCTTCTTTCTTGTACGCCGCGACACGCTCCGCGCTCCCGGACTTGGCCTTCGCCGCCTCGGCATTGAGTGAGCGCAGGATGGCGTCGCCCGTCGCCTTTTCCTCCTGGCCCTTGAGCCGCATCATCTGCTGATAAATCGCGGCGTAGGCCGTCGAGCCGCTCTTCGCCGCCGCGAGCTTCTTCTGCCAGAACGCGAGCTCGAACTTCACCCGATCGCCCTGAGAGACGTTGTCCTGCGCCTCCAGCGTCGCGAGCTCCTGCTTGTCGAGCGCGATCATGCTCGACGCGAAATCGCGGTACTTGGCGCGGATCCCGGCTTCCAGCTTGTCCCAGTCAGTTGTGTCCAGCAGTTGCTGCGCGGCTGATCGATCCGCGGGTTTTGCGTTCACGTCCGCCGCGAGCGCCTGTACGTGTTTTTTGTTTTCCGCGAGCGCATTCAATTCCTGCTCAAGCGCCACCTGCTTGTCGAACTGTGCATTCATCGCTTTCAGGTTGGCGGCGGCCGCCACATAATCCTGATTTTCCTTGTCGAGCGTCGCCTGATTCGTGGCGGCCTTTTTCTGCGCATCCACCAGCTTCTGCTGAGCGGCGATCGCGGCGTTGAGGTCATCGATCCGCTTGCGGAACGGCGCGCTCTCGTCCACTGGAACGAACCCGGCCATCCCCTCGAATTTACCGCCGCCCTGGCGGGCAGCGAGCAGCTTCGGAAGGAGCGCGTTACGTTCGTCGATCAGCGCGCGGAGCTTGTCCTCCGGGGTTGCCGCCCGGCCGATCCCCATGACCGCATCCCAAAGCTGCGACCAGGCGCGTTTCTCGTCGTGGAGCGCGCGCAGGATAATGCCTTCGTTCTGCTGCACCTTGTCCGTGCGCTGCTGCATGGCGTCGGAGAGGCTCTTGATCGCGACCTCGGTCGCCCCCTCGATGTCGCCTTCCTGTTGGAGGGCCGCGATCTGGTCGTAAACGGACGCGGTGAGAAAATGATATTGCTCGTTGAGCGTCACCACGGCCTTCACCGGATCGTCGGCGAGCTTTACAAAATCCCCGACTGCCTTCTGCACACTCAAGCCGGTCAATTCCGCCATTGCGGCGGCGCCGCGACCAACCTCCAATAACTGCTGCCCGCTGAATCGCCCGGTCTGCGCGACAGCGACAAGCGCCTCCTTGGCCGCGCCGATCGTCACCACGGATCCCGCCATGTCCTCTTCCATCTGGCGGAAGTCGCCGCGCGTCACACCGAGGTATCCACCAGTCGCCTCAAGGGCTCGATTAAACGCGTCCTCTTCCTTCTCGCCCTTGATCACCGCAGCGGTCATCACGGCGAGACCAACCGCCACTGCAACCGCCGCACCGCCGACGCCGCTGAACAGCTTCTGCGTGATGCCGGCGCGCGAGCCGAGCACGGCGAGCGTGCCCGGCATGCGCCGATAGCGCCCGGCAAGCGCCTCGTCGAGGAGCGCTGTCTCCTCGCGGACCGATTGGCCCGAGACGAGCTTTGCTTGCAGCCCCGCCTCGGCATCCGCGTGACGGCCGGTCGCGACCGCCGCGGATTCTTCGGCCGCGGCCTGCTCACCGGTCGCGGCGGTCGCGTCCGCGGTGGTAACGGCGAGCCGCTGCTCTTGCGCCGTAATCTCGTTGAGCGCCACCGCCTGCTGCTCGGCAGTGATCCGGCCCTCGCGCATCAGCCTGTCGAGCAGCGCCTCCTGGGCCGCGAGATCCTCGGCCGACTTCGCCGTGCGCGCCATGATCGGCGCGAGATCCTGCGACGCGAGCGCCGAGTTGTGCACCCGATCCCAGGCTTCGGCCTGCGCCTCCACCTCCGCGCGCAGACGTCCGGCCGCGCCCGTGGCCTCCGCTTCGAGCGCTGCGGCCCCTCGTGCCGATAGCCCGATCTTCGCGCTTGACGTATCCACGGTGCGAGCCAGGGCGGCGGCGTTCGCGGTGGCGGCACTGGTGGCTGCGGAAATCGCAGCCGCCGACTTTGCGGCGCTCGCCTGCACCGCATCCATTGCCGCGCTCGCCTGGGCCCCGGCTTTTTCCGCGATCGGGCCGAGCGCCCCGGTTTCTTTATTGAAGCCCGCGACGTTGGCCTTCGCCTCGCCGACAGTGGCCGTGACGCGAAGAGCGAGTTCGAGATCGGTCGCCATCAGCCCGTTACCGCGCTATAATCGGGTTTCCAACCCACGGGAGAGAAACCGTGAAAATCCTGTTTAAAACAGCCTTTACGGCTGCGATTGCCGCTGTTGTCTTGAGCGCCTGCGCCAGTGCCGGCAATCCGATCAACCGGCAGAAAGTGCAGGCCCTTCACGTCGGTCAGACGACGATCACGCAGGCGCGTGCCTCGCTCGGCAAGCCAAATGCTGAAATTGCATCCTACGGTGGCACCACGATGCTCGAATACATCCACGTGACGGTGCGCCCGAACGGCGCGACCTTCATTCCGGTCGTTGGATTGTTCGCGGGCAAAGCAACCTCGACCAGCGACGTGCTGCTGCTGACCTTCGACCGCAAGGGGATTCTCGCTCACGTGCAGACCCAAAACGGCTCGATCACGGCTGGCCCCGGAAACTAACCGCCGCGCAGCAACCCCCCGAACATCTGGCGCAGCCCCTCGCGGGTGACGCGCTTGCGCTTCCCCGGCGGCTTGTGCCCGAGCCAGGCGGCGAGCAGGATGTGCGCCGGCGGATGCGCGCGCCACTCGGCATTCAGTGCCGCGAGGCGTGGCAACGTCATGCATTCGTCTATGTAGTCCCAGGTCCAGCCGGTTGCGGCGATGATCCCCGCGTAGAGCCCGTCCCAGTCGACGGGCTCCCGGCTTCCCCCGGCTGTTCGTAGCCCCCCGGCGACCGCTTGAATCCCGAGACGCCGAACACGACGTCGCAGAGCATGCCGATATTGCCGAGGTCAATCAGATCCCTCGACCTCCGTCAGTGTCAGCTCGGGATAGTTGCGCGCGAGCGCCGCGTGCGTGATCGCCGCGACCGCCGCCATGCGCTCTTCACCCCACGGATCCGCCGCCGTTTTATCCGCGTCGCCGAGTAGATCAATCTCCGCCTTGAGCGTTCGCGTGGCGCGCATATTGAGGGCCGGGACGATGTAGTCCCGGCCTCCAAGCTTCACGGTGATGCCTTCGAATTTCTCCATGTGTCAGCCCCTCATCATTCGAAGAACATTTCGCCGATCTCGCCGGCCGCGTTTTCCTGCACCTCGAAGTCGAACTCGGGGACCATAAAGTCCCCCTTCTTCGTCGCGAGCGCGAGCTTGTTCGATACGCAGGCGTAGAGCCGCACCCCGAATTCCCCATCGCTGTCGGTCTCGGAGAGCACCACCTCGAAGGTTTTCGCAATGTTCGCCGTCGGGTTGCTCAGCTTCACCGTTGAGCCGGTCACGTCCGTCCAGGTGTAGGAGATCAGTACCGCCTTGCCCGCATCGGTGGCGTCGAACGTGTAGGTGCCGGTGGCGACGGCGACGCTGTACGCGCCCGCCGCCTCGCTGCCCGCCGCGACTTTCAGGAACGGCGTCCCGTCCGCATAGCAGACGCCAAGATCGCGGCTGAAATTCGCGCCGTTCGCGACCACGATCGTGTAGGCCACCGCCGAGGGCACGGTGCCGGCTTCGTCCGCGGACAGGCGCTCGCGCCCGGTCTCGACGGTGCCGCCGAAATAGAGCGCATTGATCATGCGCCCGTTCAGCGTGCCGAACTTCGCCTTGCCCGTCATCTTCGCGTCGCTGTAGCCGGTGCGCCGCGCATACAACTTTTTCCCGCGCTGCTGCTTGGTGGTGAAGGAATGGTCGAGCGCGACATCCTCCAGGGTGCCGAACTTATAGGGCGTGGCGAGCACGTCGCTGCCGACGCCGAAAAGATCGCCGCTGCCAAAAACCGCCTGATCTTCCATCGCTGTTTACTCCTGCTCGTTCGCGCTCAGGCGGCGCTTGAGTTCCTGCGTCGCCTTGTGCACGTGGTTGTACGCCTCGGTCACTCGCGACACGGGGCTTGAATGAATGGTGTCGAGGAACCACCTGTCCACGATCTTCACCGGGTCGAGCCGCTTTTTCGCGGGCTTCGTCATCACCGGCGCGGGGGCCGGTTTCTCGTCCGCCGCCGCTGCGGCCTTGCCTGGATTCTTGTCGGTCACGATTAACCTCCTGCGTCAAATCCCTGAATCCGCACGCGCCAGGCGAGCGGCACATACAACGTCCCTGCCGTTATGAGCAGGGGTTTCGCGGGCGGCGCGATCGGCTCGGCCGGCTGCACATAATCCGCCGCCGTCCAGCCCGAGATCGCCTTGATCAGCGCGCCGCAGAAGGGCCCGGCGAGGCGCCGCGCGCCGCCGCCGGACTTCGCCTCCTGCGCCGAGCGGGTGACGACGACCGTCAGCCAGGTCTGATCCCAGCTGACGTGCTTCGACCCTCTGAGCATCGGCCCCGGCACGTGGCCGGCGTAAACCACATAGCAGGCCGGAACGACCTGCGCGGAATTCTTGACCCCGGCGAGATCCGCGGCATCCGCGACCTTGGTGAAGCCGGGCACGTCCGCCTTGATCTTCTCTTCGAGCAGATCCCCAAACGCGAGCCAGTGCGCGAGTTTCAATACGGGTCATCCGTAAAATCCTTGAGCGAGTCGGTGGTGAACACGCGCGCTGGCGCGTTTGCCGCGACCTGCGGCGAATCCGCCGCCGGCGGTTCGTCCGCCGCATCGAGGCCGAGCGTCGCCGCACCGCTGGAGATGGATTTCAGCAATGCGATCGCCGCGTTGTAGCGGGCCGTCACGATGTCCGGCGCCGCATCCGCATAGAGCTCGTAGCGTGCGATGTTGCAGCACAGGCGATTGATCAGCGGCGGCGTAGTCGCGAGCGGCAACTGCACGCGATTCCCGATGTAGGAATCGATCGTCTCGTCGGCATCCGCGATCGCCGCGTCCACGACTCCCGCATCCGGGATCCCGTCGCCGTCCTTGTCCGCGAGGTTGATGATCTCCTGCGCGCCAAAGCGCGTATTCAGATCCTGCAGTGTTGCGTAAGGCATGGCTCATCGCGTCCTGTGCCGAGATCCATTGGTCGGGGCGCGCTGCGGCGCGCCCGTTGACCGATGGGCTCCTATGGCGGTTATCCGCAGTTCCGTCATCATCGTCGCCCTCTTGCGCTGGGGTATGGATTGAGTCATTGCGTCCTGTCCGTTTTCCGAAAAGGCGCTTGCGGGCCGCTTCGGAAAACGGCCGGCCAGTTCAGGCCGGCCGAGAACTTCCAACTATGTGCGTTAGAGCGGGGCTGTCTCCGTTGTGGGTGTTGAGGGGTCGCTTGCGCCATCGGCGCTTGCCGGAGCGGCGCCACCGCCGATGCCGCCCGAGCCTGCGGCACCCTGGGCGGCCGCTTCGGCGGCGGCAGCATCGGCCGCGCGCGTCTGCTCGATCAGCGCGACGAGGTCGGCCTTCTTCGCATTCGCCGCGTATTCGATCGGCGGCTCATGCGCGTCGAGCCACGCCTTCATCTCGGCGACCGTGCCTTCGGTCACGTCGGGCGCCTTGCCTTCGATCTTCTCGATGCCCTCCTTGAGCAACGCCCCGGCCTTGTCCGCCGCCGCCGCGATGTCGGCCTCGACGCGGCCGGCCCAACCGGGCGGGAACAGCCGCGTTTCGAGCGCCGAGATCTTGATGCGAAACTCCCTGGCGAACTTGACGATCACGGCGTCGGCGCTCATGATCAGTTGCTCGAGTAGGCGCGAACCAGAAGCGCCGGGCGCAGGCACAGCGGCAGCGGGTTCTGCTGGCTGTGCAGATCAACCCAGCGGTTGAACTGATCGTCCGGCGCCATCTTCGCGTAGAACGCCTGGCCTTGCGTGTTGACCGTCTCCATGAAGTCGGCCGGCGCGCAGTAGGTGCGGAAGCTCTGGCGGGTGCCGACCGGGAAGACGCGGGCGTCACCATCCGGGATGAACGTGCGCACCGTGGTGGTGCCGTCCTCGTTCTGGTACGTCGCCTGGCCGATGTACTCCTCCCAGACAATGCCGCCGAACGTGAAGCCGTTGTGACGGGGGTCGCTGCCGAGCATGTTCGACTGGCCCTGCCAGAAATCCCACGCGCGCTTCACGCTCTCGTGCGAAACGAGGGCATCGAAGAAGCTCGGCGAGCAGAGCGACCGCACGCCCGTCATCACGTCACCGACGAGCGCGAGCTCGATCGCGCGCCGGATCGCGAAACACTTGGTCTGCACGGTCGTCGTGGCCGTGCCGAGCAGGAGGTCCACCTCGGTCTGCGCGATACCGTAATCGGTGAAGAGGTTGTAGAGTTCGGTGCCGTCGGCGTCGAGGATCGAGCCGCGGAGCGCGCCCGCGCGCAGATGCTCACGGGTGATGTCGTGCTTGTTGCGATGCTGCATCAGCTCGTCGGAGACGATGTCCTGCACCACCGCCGCCTCACCGCCCGCGCCGAACGCCCGCAAGTCCTGCACGTCGTCCGCCTTGATCTGGGTCTGGTGCGGGATGTGCAAAGTGTTGAACGTGCGCAGCTTGCGCTTGGATCGGATGCCCGCGGCTCCCGGTGCCCCGCGTGCCGCCGTCGGCAGCAGATGCAGGACGCCGTCGCGCTCTTCGACCGACACGGCCGTGGTGCGGATGCCCTTGTACGGGAACAGGTCGAGCTCGCCGATGCGACCCCACATGTTCGGGATGATCATGATGGCGTCGGACAGTTCCTGGACGGTAAAGCCGTCGCCGCTGAAAAGGTCTGCAATGAGATTCGCATTCATGGCTCAGGCTCCTTCGCGGACGAGGATGCCGACAGCTTCGAGCTCGTCGGCCTTGGCCTGCCGGCCAGCGAGATTCGTCACGCTGGCGTCGTAGGACAGGCGGAAGTGATTGACGATGGCTGTGCGCGCGAGCACAACCGCCTTTTGGTCGGCGGCCGACGCATCCACCGGCGTCAGCAGCACCGCGACGGCCGTTTGCGAGCCGTCGCTCACGTCACCAACCCCCGTGTTGTAGTGCGAGAGCACGTACTTGCCGGAAGCGGTGATTTTGCCGAGTACGGCGCCGGCGGCGAGATTCCCGGCACCGGAGGCCACCGTGACCTCCTTGCGGGAGTAGAGAGATTCCTCCTCGAAGACGACTACGTCGCTTTCAAGGATTCGTTCGTTGAGAGTTCCCACGGGTTAACCTCCGTTCAGTGTGTAGCCGAGGCAATCGCCTCGGGCTTTTTGAAGCGAGCCGCCATGCGGTCGGCGAGCCGCTGCGGCTTGCCGGTCTCGGTGCCCGCGGCTTTGGAGTGCTCGGAGAAGTCCACACGCTCGCCCAGGCCCTCGATGAATTCCCGCAGGATCGCCGCCGGCGTTTTCTTCGCCGTCTCGCCGTCCGCGCCCTCGGCGAATTCGAGCGTCTTGCCGGCACCCGCGTCTTCGCAGTAGCACAGCAGCTCGATGAGCGGCGCCTTTTCGCGCGGCAGCAAGCGGCCCTTGTGCTCGCCGGAAACGAAGTTCTCGACGAACTGCGTCGCCGATTCTCGGCGTGCGCGCTTCTCGGCCCGGGTGATCTGCGTCTCACGTTCGGCGAAGGAGACCTGTTCGGCCTTGAGCTTCTCCTCGCGTGCTTTAATTTCGGCCTCGCGCCGATCCAACTCTTCTGTCGTCACGTCCGTGACCTCCTGAGTTTCGGAAAATGAAAGGTTGTGCTGCTTCGCCCAGTCGTGGGCGGCGGCGGGGAGCGCGTCGGTCCAGCCGTGCGCTTTGGCGATCTCGATGACGCGGCGCCGGACATGATCCGGAATCGCCGCCTTTCCGGCGAGATCCCAGGCGCTCTTGACGGCCCCGGCGTCGGCGATCGGATAGCTCTTGTTCGGCCCGGCATAATCCGGCTCTGCGAACGCCGTTTGATCGGCGTTTAAAAGGCGTTTCAAAAGACCGCCGAGTTGCTGCAACAGCCCCGCCTCGTCGCGCTCGGAAAATTCGATCTCGACGATGTCCTCGTCGCCGGCCGCGAACTGCACGCCGGGCAAGCCCTTGAG
Source organism: uncultured Gammaproteobacteria bacterium (assembly GCA_963843735.1). Taxonomy (GTDB): domain Bacteria; phylum Pseudomonadota; class Gammaproteobacteria; order JAKDMP01; family JAKDMP01; genus CAWJLN01. Next base: position 8,829 of record CAWJLN010000003.1, on the reverse strand, counting down.
CGCCGGCGGCGTTGCGCCGAGAAATCCGATGTGGCGCACGTAGTAAGCGTCTTCGCCATCGCCGCCCTTGAGCGGATGATGGCCGTGATGCGGCGGGTAAAAGCTGGCGCTCACGTTCGGGAACCGTCCGCTGCGCACCATCTCGGAGAATTGCGGCTCGGTATCCGTGCCGGGAATGGCGGCGAGCTGGCCGTCGGAAAATTCAATGCGGTTGACGCCGCCGTATGCCGGCGCATCCATCTTCGGGTGGCCGACGACAAATGGCGCCCGCCAGGTGGCGGGGTTGTACACGTCGGCGCAGCGCTTGAGATCGGCCTCGCTGAACGCGAGATCATCGCCGCCGTTCGATCGGTGGCGGCCCGCGCGAAAAAATGGAATCCGCTTCATACGCGCAGTCTCGCTCGCTGCGCGCGGCCCGTACACCCTGACAGGGTCAGGGTCAGCAGTCACCCACAAAAAAGCCGCCGGTCTCCCGGCGGCTCAGCAAATCAAAAGGAGCCGGTCAATCGGCGGCGTCGGCTTCCTGTAATTCCACCAGCGGCTTCGTCGTTAGATATTCCGCAACCCATCCGCGGTCGAAGGAATGATGGATCAGCGTGGCGATAACTTCACGCTCGGCGTTCTTCACCCGATATCGCGCAAAGCGGTAGCCGCCCCCGCGCGGCAGGAACCGTTGCAATTTGCGCGCGCCGGTCTTCCTGAGCACCAGTGCGCGGCCTTCTCGAAAACTCGCCACATCCCGCTGGCACCATATACCCGGCGGTTGCCGTTCTGCCAGATTCAAGGCCGGATAGACGCCCCAGGGGTGGTTATCATCCATGAGGATATCGGCCTCGCCGAGATGCAGAAACGCTATGTTGGCGAATCCTGCATAAATGTCGACTTTCGTAGCGGGCGTGGCGCCCATTTTCGTGATTCGCATTTTCAAACTCCATCCTCCAGCACCAACTCCATCCGCAATAGCCCCCAAGATTCGATGCGCATGCCGCCGACGTTGCCGCGCGTGGCCGTCACGCGCACATCGAGATCGCGCTCAGCCGCGCCGAGCAACCGATGCAGCGTGGTCTGCGAGATGCCGACCGCATCGGCCACGTCGGCTGTCGGCGCCTCCGGGTGGCCGGCGAGGTAGCGCAGTGCCGCCAGCAGCCGCGGCACGTCCACGGATCGGGTCGCCGACGCCGCCGAGCGTTTGCGCCGACTCATACTCGTCCAATTCCGCGGGCATTCATCCGCGCCCGCATTTTGCTCCAACTCGGCAACGTATTGAGTGTGCGAGTAATCGCCTGGCGTTTGCGCGGCGTATCTGCCGGCGCGTTGCGGTCAAGAATATCGGCCACCTCCCGCAGCCGCCGCGCGGTCGCGCGATGCATTCGTTCAGCCGCGTTCATTTTTTACCCGCGATTTTTGCGCCGGCAGCATGCAGGGCCGCATCCGTTTCGAGTCCTGCATGCACCCAAAAGCGCTCGACGATTTCGATCAGCGCGACTTTCGCGCAGAAGGGCAGCGCGCGGATTTCGGCGGCGAGTGCCTGTGCATCCACGCCCCATTTTTCGCCGAGCCCATTGAGTCTGTCGGCATCCGCGATTTCGGCCCACGAAAAACCGATGCCGACCTCCTCGCTCATCCATGCGCCGTTGAGCGCGTCGCAGACTGCGCACCATTGCGCCCGCGTCCAAGTCGGCGAGTCCCGCGCGACCAGCGCGAGGTAGCGCGCGCAGATCGAGTTCAGTCGGCCGCTGCGGTTATCGTCGTGGCCGACAAGGGCGAGCGCCATCGGCTCGCCGGCATAAACCGTAATTCGTTCGCTCATGCGTTTTCTCCTGATAAAGGCCGGGGCGCATGGGCCGCCCCGGCTGGGTGTGGTTAGTCGGCCGTGGGCGCGGAAAAACTGTATGCACTGCCGCGCTCGGCGAGCTGCACGCGGCGCCAGCCGCTGCTGCCCGTTTTGATCGTCGCATGCTCGCGCCGGAGGTGCACGATCCACGCCTGCCCGCGCACATAGTATGTGCCGTTTGACGCGCGATAGACCTCGCCGCGGAGGCGGTGCGAGTTGCGCAAAATCACATCGTCGGTGATGCGCTCCAGTTCCGCCGGTTGCCGGCGGACCGGAACGAATGCGACGTCGCCCTGGCGCTCGATGTCGGGCAGGTCGCGCGGATCGCAGTCCCAGATTTTCGCGGACGCGGCCGCGACCGACGTGCGCGCGGTGACGATCCCCGTCAGTGGGTGCGCGAACGGCGACCCGTCCTCGTTGCGCCCAATCAGATAATAATCCTTGCGGGTGCGCGTATAGCGATTCGGGCAGAAAGTCGCCTCGCGAACCTGGAGTATCGCGAGGCCGCGTGCTGTGGCGCTCGCCGTGCACCGGATATTGATCGAGCTACCGCGGCGCTTTCTATCCGACTCGATCCCGGTGGTGTACACGCCGGACTGCTCGAGGTCGTAGCACAGCTGCGTGAGCCAGTGTTTAGGATCGCCCGGAATGCCGCCGGCATCGTACTGCGCGCGATACCAGGCCGCGATCGCGGCAAGGCGGTCATCGGTTGCGTTGATCTGAGTCTGAGTCTGAATAGTCATTGTCGTCTCCTTTTCCGGCGCCGCAAGCGGGGCCGCGAATGGACCCGGAACCGCCGGGTCGGAAACCCGGCTTTCGTCCGAGCTTGAAGCCATTCTATCATAATCCGCTAGGATTGCAAGCCCCCCCGCGGGCGCTCCGGGAGGGCATCGGCCGACGCCCCGCATATAAAGGTATTGCGGCCACCGGCGGCGCCCCTTCGGCGCGCCAGGCGCATCTGCGAGGCGCGATCGGCCCCGGAACCCCGTTTAAACCGTCTTTAAATTTTTGTGCGCTGTGCGATCGCAAAAATCCGGTAGGGCTGCCGCGCTCGGCGCGGCAGCCCCTCAGATCGGCGCTCAGGCGCCGGTTTGTCACGGCGAGCCTGGGAGCACCGGCCCGGCGATCGGCGCGGAGATCTCGCCGGTCACGGCGGAATCATTCGCGGCCGCCATGAAACCGCCCGTCTGCACCGGCTGGGCGGAATGGCAGCCGGTTCCGAAGAGGTAGTAGCTCGCGGCCGTGTAGCTCGTCTCGCTTTCAGCCGCGGGGACGTACCAGTAATTCGCCGCGTTTGCATAGTCGGGCGTACCGCCCGCGTTCGCCGTATCCATCACGAATACGACGCCGGACTCGACCGACACCGCCGCAAATTGCGCACCGGGTTCGACGTAAGCATTGCCAGTACAGCCCGCTCCATCGAAGCCGACGAGCACGCCGTTGGTCAACTCCTGCAGGTCGCCGTCGGCACTCGCCGGCGCTTCGGAGACGTTGAAGTAGTAGCCCGTGCAACTGATGCCACTAAGCACGCCGGACGATATTGGATCGGAGGTTTGCGGATGACCGGTCAGCGTGCCGATGGTCAGGCAAGCCGGTGGCGAGGCCGTCGAGGTGTTCGGTGCGCGCAAGCGCGCGCGCCGCGCAGCCATCGCATTCGGCGCCACGATGGCAAGCTTGAGGCTCGACACCGCGGTGCTTGAGCTTTGCAGATCCGCGATCGCGGTTTGGTTGGCCTGCTGACCGGATTGCAGATCCGCGATCGCGGTTTGGTTGGCCTGCTGACCGGACTGCACAGTATCGAGCTGCGTTTGCAACGCCTGCACTTGCGCCTGCAGCGCGTTGAACTGCGCCATCGTCGGCCCACTGCTGGCCGAACCGCTGCCGCCGCAGGCCGCGAGCCCGGCGCCAATGCCAAATACCAGGAAAATCCCCATCAACCCTCGTTTAAACGTCTTCACTGTTCTCTCCTGCCGGTGCTCCGGCTTCCTTGCTACGAAACGCGCGACGCCCCGCGTCGCGGACAATCTTTGCGAGGGCGCCCTCAGGTGGCGCCGCTAAGCCATGCATACATGATCCCCAAAATCTCCTCATCGTCGTGCGCCGTGTCGCCGAGAAACTCGCGCGCCGGCAGATTGATCTCCGGGCGCCCGAATTGCTGCGCGCCCGCATAGACGCGAGCTGACCCCCACTCTACACCCGCCGCATCCGCCTGCCAAGCGAACGTGCCGACGAGATCGCCGTAGAGGATCAGCATCTCGCCCGGATGATGCGCGAGCTTGCGCCTGCTCTTCGCATAGCCCTCGCTGTGCGGCTCCCACGACGAAAGTGGATTCTCGGCGTTCTGGGTCTCGATGCGCTCGCGCGTGGATTCGACGCCGTACTCGCCGATCTCGGCCAGCGCCGGCGAAGGATCATCGAGGCGCGCGAGAAGCTGGCCCAGCACGGCCGTGACCTCGGCGTCGGTAACCTCCAGCTCGATATGCGCGCCGGCCATCAGTGCGTGCCCTGGTTCTGCGGCGGCTGCCCGCGTTGAGCGATGCCAAGCCCCGCGCCGATCTCATCAATGCCGGGCGCGGCGCCGGGCGGCGGAATCGTCGCAAGATAGCGCGCGAGCGCATCAGCGAAGTCGGCATCCAGCTCGAATTTCCGCACCTCGTCCACCGCTTGGCGCGTCTGCTGGGCGATGCTCTGGCCCGGCGCGTACGCCCAGCCCGGATCCACGCCCTCGGCGACCGCGACCGAGCGCGGATGCGGCCCTGCGTGCCGACCATCTGCTGGCTCCAGTTGGTGGCCGGCGCCGAGTCCGGGCCGCTCTTGCCGAGCCGCGCGAGCTTGTGCTCGCTCACGCCGACCACATAACAGGTGCAGTTGCTAACTACGAGACCACCGGCCAGAATAAGGCCCGTGGTAGTCACGAAGTCGTACACATGACCCGCCCATTGGTATTTTCTGATCTTGACGATCTTGTCTCTCGATACCGCGAAGGGATTAGCCTGAAGCAACTGGCCGAAGAGGCTGGATGCAGCCGCGGCGCTCTCGGCCGGGCGCTCACCCTCGAAGGGGTGCGATTGCGGAGTATTTCCGACGCCAAGAAGATCGAGTGGCGCGCGGCCAAGCGCACGCCGGGCGGCGTTGAGAAATACCTCAGGCGAGCGTGGGAAGCTGCCGACGCGCGCAACGACGAAATCGAGCATCGGATTCTGTCGCTGTACCGGGCCGGCCTCACGAGCTCTGCGGCGATTGCCCGTCGGCTGCAAATCTCCAAGCCGACCGTGGGCGGCATTCTGCGGAAAAACGGCATTTGCCGCCATCGCATGAGCGAGCGCCGGGCCAACGGGAATCTGGGCGGCTTCAATCCAGCGATGCAATGCGCTTTTGAGGCGGATTTTGCCGGAGAGTTTACGGCGCGTGGCCTGGACTACATCCATCAGGCTGCCATCGGAACCCGCAATCTGGATTTTACCTTCCATGCTGAGCGCGTCGCCGTGGAAATCGTCCGCCGCCATTGGAACGACGCGAAGTCCCTGCGCAAGCAGCGTCTGGAACAGATACTTCGCTGCGGGCTGGCGCCTTTTCATCGTCTACGATCCCGCGCACAACGGGATCGACATCGCTCGATGCACGGATGACCTCATCGCCTTCCTGAAGCATTGCTGCCGCAATCCAGCCTCGCCCGGTCAATACCGGATGATTGACGGTGAGGGGCAGCCGATTGCCGCCGGCCGTATTCAACTCCACCATTTCACCCGAATACCAGCCCTTCAGCCCTAAGCGCGGATCGCAGCGCACCGCCGTATCGCCGGGGAAACAGCCCCAACCGTTCGGCGGATAGTGCACGTCCCACCACGGATCGTCGTGGCGCAGCACCAGCCCGTTCCAGCCGACCGGCGTGGGCGTGACGTGCAGCGGTCGCGGCACCTTGTCCAGATGCGAATGCTTGTATTGCCAATAGGGGAAGGCGACCGTGTTTGCCTTGAGCTGCGCATAGCGCCCGGCAGCGTAGCTCGTGCGCAGGTTGGTCTCGAAAATGACGCGCGTGCGCCAGTTCCGGCCGCCCGTGTACTCCCAGCCGTGGCGTGCGACGATCTCGTCGAAATCCCTGCGGAACTGCTCCAGCGTGCCGCCGTCAACGATCGCCTTCTGGACGGCATCGCGCAGATCCCTGCAGCAGCTCGGCCTTCGCGGCGCCGGCGACCATGAACCCCGCATCATGCTCCGCCTGCCAGAGATCCGTCCACGCCTGCGTCGGAATGTTTTCCTTGCGCAGAAAAAACAGGATCTGCTCCCGGAAATTGACGCCGCCGTATTGCTCGTTCACGTAACGACTCCGTCGGTCACGAAACCGTGCCATCCGCAGCCGCCAATGAGGAGCACTGAGCGCGATTTCCCGGGCTCGGCGGCGAGCGTGAGATTGGTGATACCAGCCCCGACAAGCCGCCAGCGCCCAGGGCCCGGTATTGCGTCATCTGGAACGCCGCCGCTCTTCGACCAGCAGATCACGTTATGCACCCCAACCCCCGAAAACCCATTACGCTCATAACAAAGCGGGCAAAGGAAGCAAACGCCATTTGCTTCGGCCATTTTCCCAACTCGGCGGAACAAGTCTTTGCTCTCGTAACGCAGGAATTCCGGGCTGAGTTTCGAGATTGGAATCCGCATGCCTTAGCTTCCATCACGCACTTCCGCCCGGCCTTGCAGATTCGCGACCGTCATCGCCTCGGCCATGAGCGCCGCAAACTGCGTGGAGTCAAGCTCGGAGAATTCCGCCGCGAGACGCCGTGAGATGTCGGGCAGGCTCGATTCCTCCTGGACGATCTTGCGGATCTGCGCGATCCACGTCTGCACCTCGCCCTGGGCGAGCTGTTCAAGCCGCGCGGTGAGGGTCGGCGAGGGGTCGCCCTCGGCGAACGCTGCCCCGGCCGGCGCGGGCGCAGGAAGCGCGGCGCCGGTCGCCGCCGCCGGCTGCGGTGTTTTGACCGTCTCCATCCCGACGTCCACGATGTCGTCGCCGAAGACCTGCTGCATGCTTTTTATGCCGGGGCGGTAGCCCGCCTTGGCGAGATTCGCCACAGCCGTGGACTTGTCCACCCAGTCGGTCGGGTTCTCCGTCCGTCGCCAGATCTTCGGCGGCTTCGCGCCGGGGTAATTCCATTGGGTCATCCAGACAGCCGGGCCGCGGTTGAACGATTCGCAAACCGAATCCGCTTCCGCCTTGACGGTATCATCGAAGGTGCTTTGGGCCAGGTTCTCGCCCCCCATGCGGCCGGGCGTCGTCTCGCTCGTTGCGGTATGGCCGGTGATCACGCGCGCGATCGAATCATTCATCGCTTTGTACAGCGACGCGTAATCCGCGGTGCCCTGGCGCGAGGCTTCGATCAGCTCGACGGCCATGCCCTGGGGCAGGATCACACCGCTATCGGTCGTGATCGCCGCGAGCGCCGAGAGCAGCGCCGTTTTCTCTTCGGGCGTCGCACCGCTCTGATAGGTTCCCTTGGCGGTCGGCATGCCAAATTTTCGAGGAAAATCAACCAAAAGCGCAAGCCGTTGCGCTTGAACAGCACGGGCCAGTAGAGCGAGTGCCCGAGCCCCAGGCCGTAGGGCTCATCATCATTATCCGCGCCGTGCACGTGGAGCCAGAATTTGCGGTCCGGCATGATGATCCCGAGCGGATGATCGGTCGTTTGCAGCCGCAAGCGCATCGCCCCGTCGAAGAAGAAGCGGCGCGATTTGCGCACGCGGATGTCGTTGATCACGACCTCGCGCCCGTCGCGCGCATACATCAGCTCCGCGACCGAATAGCCATAAAACGAGCCGAAGAGCATCTTGTCCGTGGTGGAATCGAGGGATAGCGCCTTGAGCTGCGCCTCCAGCGAGTCGGCAGCCATCTTGTTGATGCGCCGCGTGCCGCCGGCCTCGACGTACCATTCCTTCCCTGTGACCGCGAGGCGCAGCTTGCGGAAACTGGTGTCCACCTGGTCGTCGCGGAGCAGATCTTCGTAGATCCTGAGATCGGCGAAGCCGCGCCGGGTGAGCACCGTATCCTGCGGCGGGATGCGAAGCTGCGGCAGCACGTAGCCGCGCGTGATGTCGCGCCCGTCGAGCGTGGTCGCAATCGCCTGCATGTCCGGTGCCAGGGGCCTCGTGCGGGGGGCGGCCTCCGCGAAGCTCTGCGGCACGTAGATTCCACCCGGCCCCTTGATCAGTTCTTGCGCCATCTAAAATCCCCTCAGGTCTGTCGTGCCGCGCACGACGCCGAAGCCGCGGCCGTAGTTGATCGGGCGGCGCGGGCCGCTGGAATCCATCCCCATAGACGGCCGCGGCCCCAGACTCTGAAACTCGATCGGCGCGCCGCGGTTCATCGAGGCGAATTTGGCGAGCACGAGCGCGATCGCGCCGTCGCCGTGGCGAACGAGATCGGGATCTTTTAAGTCGCGGCGTTCGAGCGCGGGCACCCGCGGAATGCCGTCAATTTCGGCCACCGCACGCAGATCGTTGTCGAGGTCGCGATCCTTCGGGAGATCGTAGAGGCCGTCCTCGAAGCCCCGCACCATCTTCGGCATCCACTCGCCGTACCACGCGCGACTGAGGTTCACCGCATGGATGAGCGTCGGGCCGAACCTGTTGACGGCGTACTCGGCCAGGATCGAACCGGGGCCGGTGGCGTCGATCGCGCCACCGCAGAAACGCGGCAACCGTCGCACCAGGTGCCAGACGATCTGCTCTTGCTGGCGCGTCGGCACGTTGTTCATCTCGATCACGAACGGCGCGCGCAGGGCCAGCAGCTCGGTGATGCCGAGCGGGATCAGTACGGAAAAGTGCCGGTGGCGCGCGTAATCCATCCCGAAGCAATGCGGAATGTGGTCGAGCGCGGCGAGCACCGGATCGAGCTTGTCCTCGATCCACTTCTGCATCCAACTGATGCGCTCGCCCTCGCCGCGCTTTGCGAAATCGTCGTCGAGCGCGACGCGCAGGACGGGGCGCTCCTCGGGCATCGC
>CAWJLN010000002.1:0-98988 GCA_963843735.1 uncultured Gammaproteobacteria bacterium | reverse complement strand
GACTTGCATCCTCATCCTTGCGCACGGCCCAGGCCAGCGGTTGGGGCGAACCAATGGGGAACGCGGCGCGCAGGCGGGGGTAAAACCGGCGGTTCAGATTGAATTCATTTTCGTTCACCACCGTGTAGGCGATTTTGTTCTGCGCGACGCCGACCAGCAGTTCGTCACTGCCACGGTCGCCCGGGGCTTGCCAGCGGATTCCGGGATGGGCCCGGCCGAGGCTGCGCATCAGCGGGGCATAGCCGGGGGCAACCGTCAGCTTGAATTCCGCTGCCGCGAGGTTCGCCGCGTCGCTGGGAACGGCCTCGCCATCGCGGTAGATGAGCAGGCTCGAAACCCGCTGATAAGGCGGAGTGAAGCGGAGTCCCGGCAGGCGTTCCGAGCGTGCCGATACGCCCGGCGCTGCGATGTCGGCCCGCCCGGCGGCGACGGCTTCGAGTGCCTGGTGGCCGTTCGGAACCTGCATCACTTCAAGACGCACACCGAGTTCGTGTGCGAAGCGGCGGGCAAGCTCGTAATCCGGGCCGGCCGCGCCGTAGGCGCCGAGATAATAGGTAGTGGGACTGTTCGGGGTGGCGAACACCAGCGTGCCGGAGCGCTGAATGCGCCCCAGCAGAGACGGTGTGGAAGCACAGGTGGCGAGCAGGCCGACACCGGCGATCACCGTTGCCGTCTGCACAAAATAGCCCGCGAAACGCCGGACTCCCGGATGTTTCGCGTGCCGCCTGTGTGGTAGCTGCAGTTTCATGCTGGTCCCCCGGCGGGTGGCCATACGCAACTCATTCTAACGGCTTTTGGGCCGCAAGTGTTATCCTTGCCGCCCGCTGCGGAACGCGCGCGGGCCGGCGGCAGTCGGCGGTTCATGCCCGCGGAGAGGTGCCAGGAGAGGCCGAATGGGCTCGACTCGAAATCCAGAGACCCCTCGCGGGGTCCGTGGGTTCGACTCCCACCCTCTCCGCCAAATTGGCCGCTGAAGCTGCTCGCAATCTGTCTTCGCTCGCTGCTTACTAAGGCTTCATTCCGGCAGGGTCATGCCGACGCTGTGGTAGCCGGCATCCACGTAGAGCGTTTCGCCGGTGATGCCGCGGGCGAGATCGGAGCACAGGAAGGCGGCGGCGTCGCCGACTTCTTCAGCGCTTACACTGCGCCGCGAGCGGGGCCGTTTTGGCCACATGATCCAGCATCTTGCGAAAGCCGGCGATGCCGGCGGCGGCAAGCGTCTTGATCGGGCCCGCGGAGATGGCGTTGACGCGGATGCCCTCGGGGCCGAGGTCCTGGGCGAGAAAGCGTACCGCCGCTTCCAGGCTGGCCTTGGCCGGACCCATGACGTTGTAGTTCGGAAGCGCCCGCACGGCGCCGAGATAGCTCAGGTGAGCACGCTGCCGCCGCTGGCGGCAAGTGCGGGACGGGCCGCGCGTGCAAGCGCGACCAGACTGTAGGCGCTTATGTCTTGCGCAATGCGCCAGGCTTCGCGCGTCGTTGTCTACGGCGAAAACCGCCCGCGAGCGCCTCTCGCGGCGCGAATCCCACGGAGTGAACCAGAATGTCGAGGCCGCCGAGTGCCTTGCCGGCGCCCGCAACAAAGGCGTTCGATATCCTCGTCCACGCCGACGTCGCATTCAAAGACGGCCGTCGAATCGAGATCGGCGGCCATTTCACGCGCGCGCTCGGCAAGCTCTTCGCCCGGTAGCCGAAGGCGATCCGCGCGCCCTCGCGGTGCATGGCCTGAGCGATGCCCCAGGCGATGGAGCGTCGGCTCGCGAGCCCCACGATCAACGCGCGCTTGCCGGCGAGGAATCTACGTGGTTTATCCGGCGTTATCCACGAACAGCGTCAGTTGCTGCCCGGGATGAAGAATGGTTTTCAGCGAGATCGAATTCCAGTTCGCGAGCTTGCGCAGCGAGACGTTGAAGCGATCGGAGATAGACCACAGAGAGTCACCGTGCCCACGGGAATGAATGCGCCGATGCGCCTCGGTGTCCGCCGCCACCTGCTGCGTGCGGGTGCCGCGACCAGGCTGGATTTTCAGCGTCTGGCCGATGTGCAGGACGGCGTGTCGGGAGATGCAGTGGTTCCAGCCCGCGATGTCCGCGACCGAGACGTGATAGGTATGAGCGAGCCCCCACAGGCTGTCGCCACTTCTCACACGCACGATGCGCGGGTTGAAATACTCGTTGTCGCGCCGCGCCGCGGCGGCGGCGAGGCGAGCCGTGGGTGAGGCGAGCACGTAGCGGGTGAATTGCGCGCTCGGGGAGGGAATCATCAGGGTATGGCCGGCGCGAATCAGGTTGCCGTGGATGTCGTTGCGATTGCGCAGCACCGCGATGTCGGTGTGATAGTGGTTCGGGATTTCGCCCAGGGTTTCGCCTCGGCGAATCTTGTGGGCGATCCATTTGGCGGCGACTTCCTGCTTCATCGAGGAGAGCTTGGTGCTGAAGTCCTGCTCCTCGGCACGCGGGATGTAAAGCGCCTGCGGACCGTCGGGCGGGGTGGCCCAGCGGCTGTAGCCGGGATTCAGGAGATACATTTGTTTCACGCTGAGCCCCGCCATGTTGGCGGCGATGGCGAGGTCAATCTGGCCCTTCAGCTCAATGCGGGCGAGATAGGGGGCGTTGGGAACGAATGGCAGGTCAATGCCGTATTTCCCGGGTTCGGCGACCAGGTCGCGCACGGCGAGCAGGCGCGGCACGTAGGCACGGGTCTGGCGGGGCAGGCGCAGATGCCAGAAGTCGGTCGGCAGGCCGCGACGACGATTGCGCTTGATCGCATGTTCGACGGTAATTCCGCCCGAGTTGTAGGCCGCGAGCGCGAGCAACCAGCTTCCATTGAAGCGTTTGTGCAGATCCTGCAGGTAATCGAGTGCGGCCTTGGTGGCGGCGGCGAAGTCGCGGCGCCCGTCATACCACCAGTTCGTCTGCAGACCATAAAGTCGGCCGGTCGAGGGGATGAACTGCCACAGTCCTGAGGCGCGGCTGGAGGAGTAGGCGTAGGGGTCGTAGGCCGATTCCACGATTGGCAGCAGGGCGAGATCGGTGGGCATCCCCCGCACTTTCAATTGCTCGACAATGTAGTAGAGGTAGGGTTTTGCGCGCAGCGCCGTGCGCTTCATGTAGTCCGGATGCCTGCGGTACCAGCGCATCTGGGCCTGCACGCGTTCTTCGTTGCCGTCGGGCAGGGCGAATCCCTTGCGGATGCGCCCCCACAGGTTGGCGACCGGGCCGGTGCCCTTGATCGTAAGATCCTGCCAGTCTGCCACCGGCGCGGTGCTGGTTGCTTCCGGCGGGGCAGGTTCGCCCGCAGTGCTTGCGGCCATTGCCGAGGCGGCCGCGGGTACGGTCCCGACGGTGGCCGCCGGGGTTGCCGTCGCGGCGTCTGTGGCAGGGGTAACGGCCTGTGGTCCGAAGGCGGCGCAGCCCGAAAGGGCGGCGAGTACGAATATACCGGCCAGTGGCCTGAGCTTGGGCATGTTCGTCTAGGCTCCCTGAAAACGGTCCTTCCAGCGACGGAGTGCGGCAAACACTTCCGTCGGAGAGGCGAGCACCGTAGCGGTCTCTCGTTCGACCGCAGCCCGCAATGCTTGCTCGTCGGTACGCAGGAAGAGGTTGATCTCGCGCTCCCTGGCAATGCTCGACGGCAAGGTTACTTTACCATTATTTCTTAGTTTTAAGCTATTTGCCAAGGCTTTTTCAAGTCTCGCATCGCCGGGCAGCACGTGACAGGCGAAACGCAGATTGGCAACGGTGTATTCGTGGCCGGCGTAAACGCGGGTGGAACCGGGCAGGGCGGCAAGCCGCGAGAGCGAGCGCAGCATCTCTTCTGGCGTGCCCTCGAACAGGCGTCCGCAGCCGGCCGAGAAGAGGGTGTCGCCGCAGAACAGTGATCCCGCGCCGTAGTAGGCGATGTGGCCGCTGGTATGGCCGGCGATCTCCAGCACCCGGAATCGAGGCCAACCCACCGCCGGGGAAAACTCGTCGCCTTCGCCGAGGCTTTCGTCGAGCCCGGGGATATGGTCCGCAGCGGGACCATAAACGCGCGCGCCGTGCCGGCGCTTGAGTTCGGCGACGCCTCCCGTGTGATCGTAGTGGTGATGGGTGAGGAGGATCGCATCGAGTCTGCGTTCACCCGCGGCGAGCCAGCGCTCCACGGGATCGGCTTCGCCCGGGTCCACGACCACGGCGCGCGCTGCGCGCGCAAGCGCCCAGATGTAATTGTCGCGCAAGGCGGCCAACGGTTCGATCGAGATCGCATCTGGCATGATCGGTTGGGTGTCCGGTTCGTGGAGAGTGTACCCGAGGTGCCGCAGCAGGCTGGCTTACAATTCACGAGAAATGGCGAAGTCTTCTTGAGCGTGAGCGAGCGGCCGGAGCGGGCCAGGGATTTGCGGCGAATGCGTCGCGAGGCGCAGGCGCTTGGTGCGCTGGTGACCGGTTTTTCCGGCACGCTCGCGGTGCAGATCGGGGCGCCGGAACTGGATTATCTGCGGGCGACGCGCTATGCCGGCCTGATCCGGCTGGACGTCGGAGCGCCCGCGGCGGCGCTGCGGGCCAGGAGCGATGCCTTGCCCCTCGCCGCAGCTTGCGCGGATCTGGTTCTGCTGGCGCACGTTCTGGAGGAATCGTCCGAGCCCGCCGCGATCCTTGCCGAATGCGCGCGGATACTGCGCGGCGAGGGCCGGCTCGTGATCGTTACGCGGCGGCCATTCGCGCTTTCCTCGTGGGCGCAATGGCCGGCGGCGATGACGGGTCGGGGGCGGTTCATCGGCTGCGGGAGGCTGCGCGCCCTGATTGAGGAAGCGGGGCTGGGGTGGCGGGGAGGCGCGGGGTTCGCGCCGCGAGCGTGGGTGCGCAGCCGATCCGCAAGCTGCCCGCGGCTGGGCGCTTCTTCCTTTGCCGCGCTCGCGGTAAAAAGAGTTGCCGGAATGACGGTGCTGAAACCGGCCTGGAGCGTTGGCCGCGGGCGGCGGCGCAGTCGGGTTTTACAGGGGCCGGAACATGCAGGTTGAAATCTATACGGACGGCGCTTGTCTCGGCAATCCGGGGCCGGGTGGCTGGGCGGCGGTTCTGATGAGCGGCGGACATCGGCGCGAACTGTCCGGCGGCGAGGCGGCTACCACCAATAACCGCATGGAACTTGCGGCCGCAATTGCCGGGTTGAAGGCGCTCAAGCGCCCCTGCGAGGTGACGCTGTACACGGATTCACGCTATGTGAAGCAGGGCATGACCGAGTGGGTGGCGCGCTGGCAGGCGAACGGCTGGCGCTCGGCGAACCGGAGGTCGGTGGAAAATCAGACGCTGTGGCAGGCCTTGCTCGACGCCGCGGCGCCGCATCGCATCCGCTGGGAGTGGGTGCGCGGCCATTCCGGCGTGGCGGAGAACGAACGCGCGGATGAGCTTGCGCGCGCCGCGGCGGAAAAAATGGTCGGAGTTGCGACATGAGGCAGGTTGTTCTTGATACCGAAACCACCGGTCTCAGCGCCGAGGCCGGGCATCGCATCATCGAGGTGGGTTGCGTGGAACTCAGCGACCGCCTCTACACGCAGCGTACCTTGCATCATTACATCAATCCGGAACGCGACATCGAGGCCGGTGCACAGAACGTTCATGGAATCAGCATTGAGCAGTTGGCCGACAAGCCGCGCTTTGCGGAGATTGCGGCGGAGTTGCGCGAATTCATCGGTGATGCGGAACTGATTATCCACAATGCCCCTTTCGACGTCGGCTTTCTCGACGCTGAATATGCGAGGCTCGATCCCGCCCACGGTTCGATCGCCGAGTGGTGCAGCGTGCTCGATACGCTCGCGCTCGCCCGCGAGCGGTATCCGGGTCAGGCGAACAGCCTTGATGCTTTGTGCCGGCGTCACGGGGTGGACAACCGCGGCCGCGAGTATCACGGCGCCTTGCTCGATGCGCAATTGCTCGCCGAAGTCTACCTTGCGCTCACGGGCGGACAGGTGGCGCTGGGACTGGAAAGCGAGGAACGCCACAAGTACGCAATCGGCGAAACGGCGCCGGTACGTCATGGACAAGCCTTGCCGGAGGTCGTAGTGAGTGAGTCGGAACGCGCCGCGCACCGCGCGCGGTGCGCGGCAATCCGCGAGCAGGCCGGCATCTGCCTGTGGGATACAATCGGCGGCGATTTGCCGGAATAGGGCATGCGCTGAAATTCATGCGGATTTCGGCACAAAGCCGAGGGACAGGGTCAAGGAGTTCACATGGAAACTGTTGCGGAAATCCGCGCCGAACACGTGTTGCTTGCGGCCGGGATCATTCTCGCCGCGGGCTCGATCCTGGGTTATATCGCACGCCGTCTGCGGGTGCCCGACATCGTGCTGTTCCTGCTTGCCGGCATCGTGCTCGGGCCGGAAGCTTCTCGGCTGGCTCCACATCCCCGCGACTTCCAGCCTGTCCTGGGCGATTCTCATCTTTACCGCGAGTTACATTCTCTTCGACGGTGGCGCGACGCTGGAGTTGAAGGTGCTCGGCAAGGTGTGGATATCGCTTGCGATCATCGTTACCGTCGGTGTGCTGATCACCGCCTACGTTACCGGTTTTGCCGCCCACTGGATTCTCGGCATTCCGGTGACGGTGGGCCTTCTGCTCGGTGCGGCCATGGCGGCGACCGATCCGGCAACTCTGGTGCCCGTGTTCAAGCAAGTGCACGTGCGCGACAAGGTGGCGCAGTTCGTGGTGAGTGAATCCGCGCTCAACGATCCGATGGGCGCGATCATCACCTTTGTGTTCCTTGCGCTTGCGACCGGCGGCGTTGCCGGCGGGCATGTCGCGGTCGGCAAGGATGTGCTGGAACTTGTGAAGGAAGCCGGCATTGGCATCGGCATCGGTCTGATGCTCGGCTACGCCGGTGCATTTTTCGTGGCGCACGAGCGCTACGGTTTTCTCATGGAGTATCTGCCGTTGGTGACCTTGATCGCGGTGATCGGCGGCTATCTCGGTGCGGTGGGACTGCATGCGAGCGGCTTCATGGCGGCCTTCGTTGCCGGGCTCATTATGGGCAACATGCATTACTTCGGCCTGAAGATGCGGCGCGGCGACCATGCTCGATTCGAGGATTTCGTCGGCACGACCTCGTTGATTTCCCGCATGTTCATCTTCATCCTGCTCGGCTCGCAGGTGAAGCTCGAACTGATTGCCGAGTATTGGTGGCAGGGACTGGTGGTGGTGGCCGTATTCATGTTCATCGCGCGCCCGCTCACGGTGCTGGTGAGCACGCTGCCCGATCGGCGCGCGCGCTGGAGCTGGCGCGAACTCACCTTCATCGCCTGGACGCGCGAAACCGGCGTGATCCCTGGCGCACTCGCGAGCATTCTGGTCGGCGCGCACGCGCCGCATGCCGACGTGCTCGCGGCGATCATCTTCATGGCCATCCTGATCACGATAATCCTGCAGGCGACGACGGCGAAATGGGTGGCGGGACGTCTCGGCCTGCTGGTCGAAAAGCATCCCGGACGCGCGGCTTCCGCCAGATTAGTCGATGCGCGCGTTCGCCACGCTCGGGCGGGAATTTCTCGGCAGCGCTCCGAACTGGTACAAGACGGCGATTCTTGCCGCGTTGGCGCTGAACCCCGCTGCTTGTATTTTGTGGCCGGCCCCTTCGCGACGGGCTGGGTGCTGGTGATCGAATTTCTCGGCGTGCTGGTGATGTCGCTTGCCTGTTATCCGCTGGCCCCGGGCGGGCTGCTCGCGCTGGAAGCGGTGCTGCTGGGGCTCGCCACGCCCGCCGGCGTGTACCGCGAAGTGAGTGCCAACTTCCCGGTGCTGCTGCTTCTCATGTTCATGGTTGCGGGCATCTATTCTTCTGCGTGATCTGATCGCGCGCGGCTTTCTTGCGCTGGTGCTCGGCGTGCGCCGCCGTCTGTGGCTTGCCCTGGCATTCCTGATCGCGGCCGCCGCGCTCTCGGCATTTCTCGATGCGCTCACGGTCATGGCCGTGATCATTACCGTGGCGCTGGGATTGTATCGGACGCTGGACGATCGTCTGAGTGCACTCGACGACAAGACGCGCGCGGGCTTTGATTACTGGCTCGCGGGCCTGGTGATGCAGGCGGCGATCGGTACCGCGCTCGGCGGGGTCATGACACTGGTGGGCGAGCCGCAGAATCTGTTGATTGCGAAGGCGGGCGGTTGGCATTTTGTGGGCTTTTTCCTGCACATGGCGCCAGTGACGCTGCCGGTGCTGGCCGCCGGCGTGCTGTGCTGTCTGGCCGTGGAGCGCCGGCAGTGGTTCGGCTACGGCCTGGCGTTGCCGCCGCCGGCGCGCGCCTTGCTGGAGGCCTTGCGCCGCGAAACTCCGCCTGCGGATCTGCGTACCCGCGTGCGCCTGGGGGCACAGGCGGCGGTGGCGGTACTGCTGGTGCTTGCGCTCGCCTTTCATGTTGCCGAGATCGGCCTGATCGGCCTCGGCGTCATCATTCTTGCGGGCGCCCTGACGGGCGCACGCAACGAACACGACTATGCTCCGGCCTTTCTCGAAGCGCTGCCCTTTGCGAGTCTGCTCGTGGTGTTTTTCGCCGTGGTCGCGGTGATCGAAACCCAGCAGTTGTTTACGCCGATTATCGGGGCCGTGCTTGCGGTCCATGGAAGCTTGCTTGCGCCGACCTTTTTTCTCGTGAACGGCGCCTTGTCCGCCGTCAGCGACAATGTTTTCGTGGCCAGCGTCTTTTTGCACCAGGCTGAGAACGCCCTCGCTGCGGGCCGGGTGTCTCCGGCGGTCTTCCAGCACCTGCTCGAAGCCATCAACGCGGGTACCAATGTTCCGAGCATCGCGACGCCGAACGGACAGGCGGCATTTCTGTTTTTGCTGGCCTCTCCGCTGGCGCCGTTGCTGCGCCTTTCCTACGGACGCATGATGTGGATGGCGTTACCATATACGCTTGTGCTCACCGTAATCGGCCTTGTCTGTGTGTGGGCCTTCATTTGAACGACGGTGCGAGAGAAACGATGAACATGAGGATCGGAATCGGGGCCTTGATGTGGGCGGTGCTGGGATTTGCAGGCGTGCCCGCGGCGCAGGCTGCAACGGCGCCGTCTGCGGCGACGACTACGGCATCTGCCGCGGCGGCTCCGGCGGGCATCGCCGATTACAGCTATATCCAGGTCGAGCGCATCGATTGGGGAAGCTCCCGTTACTTTGGCGATTCCGCCAAGGGCAACGGTGCGAAGTTCTCTTTCCAGTTCGGCGCGCACGCCTACGTGTACGGGAGTTATGGTCGGCTGGATTTCAATCGGTTGCCGGGATACCTCTATCGCACC
This sequence comes from uncultured Gammaproteobacteria bacterium, assembly GCA_963843735.1. Classification (GTDB taxonomy): domain Bacteria; phylum Pseudomonadota; class Gammaproteobacteria; order JAKDMP01; family JAKDMP01; genus CAWJLN01. The sequence goes on along the minus strand of CAWJLN010000002.1, from coordinate 89,722 downwards.
GGCGTTGGCCTGGGCTATGCGCAGACCGAGGGCAGGCTCTCGGCCTACGTGCAGATCGGCTACTACCGCGAGATGCTTTCCGCTGCGCTCAACAACACGTTCAGCAGCGCGCGTATCTACTATTTCGAACCCGCCTATGGCATGCGCGCCGCGTTCGGCCGCTATTTTTCGCTGGAGGGCGAAATCTATACCGATCTGCGCCCGGACTTCGGCAGCCGTCCCTGGGGAATCAAGTTCGGCGCGGCCGTCGCGCTCGGTCCGGTCTCTCTGCATCTCGTCGCCGATCATAATCGCGACGTCAACGCACTCACGGCCATGTTGCGGTTCGCGTTCTAAGCCCTCCATAAGATTCGTCACTCCATAGAAGTTCTGCCATAGAAGTTCTGCCATGAAGGTCAGCATTTTCGGTATCCGGCTACGTGGGGTTGGTGACCGGCGCTTGTCTCGCCAACGTCGGCAACCATGTGCTCTGCGCCGACGTGGACGCCGCCAAGGTGGCGCGGCTGAACGCGGGCGAGATGCCGATCTACGAACCGGGGCTCGATGAGATGATCGCCCGCAACCGGGCGGACGGCCGCCTGCGTTTCACCACCGATGCCGCCGAAGCCGTCGCCCACGGCGAGGTCGTCTTCATCGCCGTCGGCACGCCGCCGGCGAAGACGGTTCGGCGGACCTCAGCCATGTGCTGGCGGTGGCGCGTACGGTCGGCGAGACACTCGAGCGCCCGGCCGTCGTGGTCAACAAGTCCACGGTGCCGGTCGGCACCGCCGACAAGGTGCGCGCGGTGATTGCGGCGGAGCTGGAACGGCGTGGCAGGCATCTTGATTTCGACGTGGTGTCCAATCCCGAGTTTCTGAAGGAAGGCGCGGCGATAGACGATTTCAGTCGCCCCGACCGCATCATCATCGGCACCGAAAACGAGCACAGCATCGCGACGATGCGGGCGCTGTATGCGCCGTTCAACCGCAATCACGATCGCCTGCTGGAACTCGATACGCGTTCGGCCGAGCTTGCGAAGTACGCCGCCAATTCGCTGCTTGCGACCAAGATCAGCTTCATGAACGAGATCGCCGCGGTGGCCGAGCGCGTCGGCGCCGACATCGAATCCGTGCGCCGCGGCATCGGCTCCGATCCGCGCATCGGCTGGCATTTCATCTATGCCGGCGCCGGCTATGGCGGCTCCTGTTTTCCGAAGGACGTGCGGGCGCTCGCGGCGACGGCGCGCGAGGCGGGACTCGATCCCGAGCTTCTGGGCGCGGTCGAGGCCGTCAACGACCGCCAGAAACATGTGCTGTTCGAGAAAATCCGGGCGCACTATAACGGCGAGTTGCGCGGCAAGCGCTTTGCGTTGTGGGGGCTGGCCTTCAAGCCGCAGACCGACGACATGCGCGAGGCGCCCAGCCTCACCCTGCTGGAAGCCTTGTGGGAGGCGGGAGCGGCGGTTAATGCCTACGATCCGGCGGCAATGGAGGCGGTGCGCCAAATGTACGGGGAACGCGATGACTTGCGTCTGACCGAACATCCCGAGGCGGTGCTCGACGGCGCCGACGCCCTGATCGTGATGACCGAATGGCGGGTGTTCCGCAGCCCCGACTTCGAATTGTTGCGTGAGCGTCTGGCCGGCACCCGTGATTTTTGACGGGCGCAATCTCTACGATCCGGAATACCTGCGGCGCCTCGGCTTCACCTATTACGGCATAGGGCGCGGCGCGCAACCGCCGGACGGGGTTCGGTAAGTTTCCCGCACTTCGAAGCCGTCGGCGGGACATCACGGCCGGCACCCGAGGTTACGAGACTGAAAGGCAAGGCTCTATAATCACCGGTAATTCGGGCGGCGCACCGTTCGCAAAGCCGTCTTTCCGCAACCGTTCCCCGAACCTGAAGCCCGGCACGAGCGAACGCATGGCACAAACGATAGAGACGATCCAGTCGCAGGCAATCCGCTCCATGCGCCGCGGGCGGCGCGCCGATCGGCTGTTCCGCGTGCTCACCCAGGGCTTTGCCTGGTTGGTGCTTGCGGTGCTCGGCGCCATCATCGTGGTGCTTTTCAAGGGCGGTTGGCCGGCGCTTTCCAGATTCGGGCTGCATTTTTTCACCTCTTCTACGTGGAATCCCGTGAGCGGCGTGTTCGGCGCTGCGTCCTCGATTGTCGGCACGGTCGTGACTTCAGTGATCGCCATCGTGCTCGCCGTGCCGATCAGTTTCGGGGTCGCTTTGTTCGTGACCGAAATCGCGCCGCGTTGGCTCAAGCGGCCGATCGGCATCGCGGTCGAATTGCTCGCCGGCATTCCATCGATCATCTACGGCATCTGGGGGCTTTTCATCTTTGCGCCCTGGTTTGCCGACAACGTGCAGCCAGGAATCACCGATACGCTGGGACGGATTCCCTGGATCGGTCAGCTTTTTCAGGGTCCGCCGATCGGTCTCGGTTGGGCCGTCGCGGGCATCATCCTTGCGATCATGGTGATTCCCTTCATCGCTGCCGTGATACGCGACGTCTTTGAAGTAGTGCCGACGACACTCAAGGAATCGGCCTACGCAATGGGCTCGACGCGCTGGGAAGTGGTGCGCAAGATCGTCTGGCCCTACACGCGCATCGCCGTGGTCGGCGGCATCATGCTCGGCCTCGGGCGCGCGCTCGGCGAGACCATGGCCGTGACCTTCGTGGTCGGCAATGCGCACGATCTTTCCACCTCGCTGTTCATGCCCGGCAACACGATCGCTTCCACCATCGCCAACGAGTTCACGGAGGCGACGACGCCGATGCACCTCTCTTCTCTCATCGCGCTCGGCCTGATTCTTTTCGCCATCACCTTCGTCGTGCTCGCCTGCGCCAAGCTGCTGCTGCGCCGCGTCGAGCGCAACTCGGGAACACGCGCATGAACGGCAAATATCTGCGTCGGCGCGTGAGCAATGCGGGCGCGCTTGTGTTGTCCGTGGTCCTGACCGCCATCGCGCTCCTGTTCCTCGGCTGGATCGTCATCGTGCTGGTGGAGAAAGGTTTTCGCTATATCAATTTCGATCTTTTCGTGCATTCGACACCGGGCGCCGGAGTCGCCGGCGGCGGACTTGCAAATGCGTTCGTCGGAAGTCTGCTCATCACGCTTTTGGGTATCGTGATCGGGGCGCCCGTCGGCGTGCTCGCCGCGACCTGGCTGGTCGAGTTCGGCGCGAAGAAACGTTTGACCGCGGTAGTGCGCTTCATCAACGATGTGTTACTTTCCGCGCCTTCGATCGTGATCGGCGTGTTCGTGTACGGCATCATGGTTGCCACCATGGGACATTTTTCCGCCTGGGCGGGCGCCGTCGCACTCGCGATCATCGCGCTGCCGGTGGTGGTGCGCACGACCGACAACATGCTTCAGCTCGTGCCCGATCAGTTGCGCGAAGCGGCGGTCGCGCTCGGCAGTCCGCGCTGGCGGGTGACGCTATCGGTGGTGTACCGCGCATCACTCGCGGGCATCGTCACCGGCGTGCTGCTGGCCATCGCTCGTATCATCGGCGAGGCGGCACCGCTACTCTTTACTTCGCTCGGCAACCAGTTCTTTTCGCTCAATCCGAACCGCCCGATTGCCGCCTTGCCGCAGGTGCTGTTCAATTTCGCGCTCGGTCCCTACGATAACTGGCACCATCTTGCCTGGGCGGGGGCGCTGATCAGTACGCTGTTCGTGCTTTTGTTGATGATAGTGGCACGGCTGGCGACCGGACGCAAACGCAAAACCTGAGGTTTCAATGCCGCGCAATCCAGAGGAGTTGACCGCACCGCTCGTCGTCCGCAAGACGGGCGACGATCCGCGCGCAGGTCGCGCGCATCCCGAGGCGCGCGAGGCACGGGCCGGCGCCGCCATGCGCGGAGTAAAGAACCCCAAGATGGTCGCGCGCGATCTGAATTTCTATTACGGCGGCTTTCAGGCGCTGCGCGACATTAATCTCGAAGTGCAGCAGGGCGCGATCACCGCCCTGATCGGCCCGTCGGGTTGCGGGAAATCCACGCTTATTCGCTGCTTCAACCGCATCTACAACCTCTACCCCGATCAGCGCGCAACCGGCGAGATTCTTTTTGATGGCGAAAACATTCTCGTTCCGCGTCAGGATCTCAACATGCTGCGCGCGCGCGTCGGCATGGTGTTCCAGAAGGCGACGCCGTTTCCGATGTCGATCTACGACAACGTCGCCTTCGGCGTGAAGCTCTACGAACGGCTGGGCCGCGCCGCGATGGAGGAGCGGGTGGAATGGGCCCTGCGCAAGGCCGCCCTGTGGGACGAGGCGAAGGACAAGCTGCGCCAGTCCGGCACCCAGCTTTCCGGCGGCCAGCAGCAGCGCCTGTGCATTGCGCGGGCGATCGCGGTCAAGCCCGAGGTGATCCTGCTCGACGAGCCCTGCTCGGCGCTCGATCCCATCTCCACGCTCAAGGTCGAGGAGCTGATCACCGAACTCAAGGACGAGTACACCATTGTCATCGTGACGCACAACATGCAGCAGGCCGCGCGCGTCTCCGACTATACCGCCTTCATGTACCTCGGGCGCCTGCTCGAATTCAACGACACCGACACCATCTTCACCAATCCGGCGGTGAAGGAAACCGAAGACTACATCACCGGCCGCTTCGGCTGAATTCGGGATTCGCGGCAGGGGCTGTCCTTCTACGGGAGCCGATTTTCAGGCAGAAGCGGCCGCCCCGGCCGCGACCCAATTCAGTGCGTGCGGAACCAGCCGGTGACGGCGAGGCGCTGTTCGGTCGCGAAGGGCGCGACGCAGGAGACGCAGTGCCAGGCCGGCACGCTGAACAGCACGAGTGCGTTGTAGCCGGGGAGCCAGCTTTCTTCGACGCGCCCGTCGTCGTCGAGAAATTGCAGCAATCCGCCCCAGTCGGCCTGCCAGTTGCGGGTCATGTTGAACACGTAGGCCGCGCGGCGGGTATCGGTCGGGCCGGCCTGACCGAGATCGTTGTGGCGACGCAGAAAGTGACCCGGCATGTAGCGCGTGGCCTGCGCATCGGCCTTGGCGATGTCACTGTGTCCGGTCACCCGGCGCACGAAATCGAGTACGGGCGCACTGTTCATGAACTCGAAGAAACGATGCAGGAAAAGACCGGGGTCACGCTTCTCCTTCCAGGCGGTGACCATCTGGTAGCTGTTGTAGAGAAACTGGTAGCCCTCGCGGGCTTCGTCATGCACCCGTGCGAGCAAGGCCTGCCATTCGGCGGGTTTCATGGCTTGCAGTTCGGGCGCGAGAATGCTGCGTCCCTCGCCGCCGACAAGCGTGGCGAGTCCCCAGGGGACTTCTTCGCGCAGGCAGCGCGCGAGCTTGTCCGCGGCTTCGGGCGTGAGCACATCGGGGATGAGGATGCTCCGCTTACGGGCGTAGGCGGCGGCGAGTGCGGCGGGATTCAGGGCGGCATTCAGCATGGCGGTTTCGTGGATGTCGGGCACCAGCGCTTGAAGGCGAGATGGTAGCGTATTTCGATCTCGTCCTTCACCCGCAGCGCGCCCAGCAGCGCCGAATAAGGGTGGATGCCGAAATCGCTCTGGCGCAGTTTAAAGCTGCCCGCGATGAACAGCCATTGCGTCGAAACGCTGTAGCGCGCCGTTGCGTGGATGTTTTGTCCGACGCCGTGCATTCTTATTCGAGCCAACAGGGCGCTTGTTCCCCTTGTACCGGCAACGGGCGCCGCTATGGTCAATTTCACCCAGGGATAACGGGCGACGTCAAGGACGGAGGTGCCGAGCATGTGCTGGCGTGTGCCCCGGCGTTGATCCGGGCTCAAGGCTTTAGCGTATTCGCCGCCGAGGGCGCTGCGCGCGGCAGGTGGATCCACTACGAGCGCTCGCAGCGGGAAAGCCAGTTTGGCAGCGCCGCTGCGGTTTTGCGCTGCACGGGCGAAGCCGCGCAGCGCCCCGACCACGATCACATGCAGGTGACCGAAGTTCGCCAGTGCTCCCGCCTTGTCCACCAGGATCAGCACCTGCGAGGCCGCAGGATCGAGCCGGTATACCGCTACACCATGCACGGCCGCGGCGGCATAGGCAGCGGTGAGATGCGGCGGCGCCGGAATTATCGGCGGAGCTTGCGGCTGCCGCGCGGCGCAGGCGGCAAGCAGGGAAGCGCTCACGACAAGACACGGAAGCCGTATCGAAGCGCGAGTCAACATTGTCTATTTGTCCGGCGCGAGCAGTACCGAGAACGTGACCGCGACCCGGGTGGCAATGACTTCGCCGCCCGCCCAGCGTCCGCTGCCGATTCCGAAATCGCCGCGATCGAGCTGGAATTTGCCCGTGAGGCGCAGCCTGGTGCCCGCAGGTTTCACACGGAGCGGAAAACTGACGGTCTTCGCGTGACCCTTCAGGCGGAGCGTGCCACTTACCTGAAGCGTGCCGTCGGCCGTGGCGGCGATGGCGCTGGAAGTAAAGTCGGCATGGGGATACTTGCCGACATCGAACCAATCGGCGCTGTGGAGTGCGCGGGTGATGTCGGCGCTTTGCGTCGCGATCCCGGCGGTGGCGATCCGCACTTCGAGCCTGCCACCCGCCGGATGTGCGGGATCGAGGTTCGCGCTCACGTCGAACTGCTTGAACCGCCCCTGGACCGACGTGCCCTGCCAGTACGCCGTGAAACCGAGCCGACTCGTCCCGGGCAGTGTGTGCCAGGCGATGGGTGCGGCCGATGCCGGGGGCGCGACGAGCAGGGCTATCGAGGCAAGCAGAATGTATCTCATCAAGGTGATCTCCGTGAAAGCCGCGGGAGCATGCGCAGAAGCACCCGGTTATGGAGCAGGAAATGATGGCGCAGGGCGGCACCGACATGGCCGACGAGCAGCGCCGCAAGCACCCAGAATATGATCAAGTGCGCGAGTTCGAACCCATGTTCCAGCCGCGCCGACACGGGCGCGATCGCGGGCAGCGGAATTGTCCAGAAGACCTTGAACGGAATGCCGGCGGCGGAATTCAGCAACCAGCCCGAGATCGGCATGGCGAGAATCACGAGATAGAGCAGCACATGCGTTGCGCGCGCGAGCGGCGCCTCCCAGCGCGGCAGATCCTGCGGCAGCGGCGGTGGACGATTGCCGGCGCGCCAGCCGAGGCGCACGAGCACCAGCGCGAGCACCAGCATGCCGAGCGACTTGTGCCAGTAGAACAGAGTGATTTTCTCCGGAGAAAGCGGGCTCAGCCGGGCCAGCCAGCCGAGAGCGATCAGGGCGAAGATGAGTGCGGCAACGCTCCAGTGCAGCCACTGGCTGATGCCGCCCCAGCGCTCGCGCGTATCCCGCCACTTCATCATGCTGACCAAGCATAACGCAAGGCGCTGCCAAGGATCGGTACAATGATCGCCATCGGTCCACGGTCTGAGTTCATGCTGCGCTGGTTTTCCGCCCTAACCGTCTTGTCGGCGAGCGTCACGGCGTTTGCGGTGACGATCCCGCTGCCGCCGCCGCCGCCGATTCAGGCCGCCGCCTACGTGCTGATGGATTATCAGACCGGACGCATCCTCGCCGAGAAGAATGCGGATGCGCGTCATGCACCCGCCAGCACCACCAAGATGATGACCGCCTACGTGGTGTTTCAGGATCTCGCTTCCGGGCGCATCACGCTGGATACGAAGTTCACGGTGAGCAAGAAAGCCTGGCAGGAAGCCGGGTCGCGCATGTTCATCAAGCCCGGCGCCGAGATCAGCGTCAATGATCTCCTGCAGGGCATGTTGATCCCTTCCGGCAACGATGCCGCGATGGCGCTTGCAGAAGGCGTGGCCGGCACGGAGGCGGGCTTCGTCAACATGATGAACGCCGACGCCCAGGTGCTCGGCATGACGAACACGCATTATGCCGATCCGGCAGGGCTCGCCGATGGAGATTACGTTTCCGCCGCGGATCTCGCCGTTCTCGCACGCGCCCTCATTCGCGATTTTCCGCAGTATTACCATTACTTCAGCCAGAAGGACTTTGCCTGGAACGGCATCCACCAGACCAACTGGAACAAGCTGCTGTGGCTGGACCCGAACGTGGACGGGCTGAAGACGGGCTATACCGATCAGGCGGGCTATTGTCTCGCGGCCTCGGCCAGGCGGGGCGATCAGCGCATGATCGCGGTGGTGATGGCGGTGCCGGGCGTTTCCACAACCGACAACATGGCCAACTATCATCATCTGGCGCAGGTCAACGAATCGCTGCTCGATTACGGGTTCCGTTTCTTCCGGACGCAAAAGCTCTACGACGCCGGCAAGGTACTCGCGACGCTACGGGTGTGGAAGGGCGCCGAGAAGTACGTGGATGCGGGTCTTGCCGCGCCGCTCTACGTCACCGTCGCGAGCGGACATTTCAAGGATCTGAAGATCGAGACCCATACCACCGAACCGGTACAGGCCCCGGTATCGGCGACCCGGAAGCTTGGCGAAGTCACGGTTTCCTACGCTGGGGAAACGCTTGCCAGGGCTCCGCTCGTTGCGCATGAGGCGGTTGCGAAGGGTGGCTTCTGGGCGTGGCTGCGCGACACCGTGCTCGGCTGGTTCTAGGACCGGGGCCCGGGAAGAGAGAACTGCACCACAAAGAACGCAGAACACACGGAGTTCGGATAGATGAACTTCTCCTTATGCTCTGTGCTCTATACGGCTTCACTCCGCGCTGCGCACGTTTTACCGCAGTCAAGCGGCCTGCCTTACACCTCGCGGATCAGACGCGTGCGCAGAGTGTGGGGAATGGCGTTGAGTTCGGCGAGCACCTTGTCGTCGAATGCGCCCTCGATGTCGGTGAGCGCATAGCCCACTCCGCCCGTGGTGCCCAGATGCTGGCCGGTGATGTTCAGCCCGCGTTCGGCGAGCACGCGGTCAATGGCTGCGAGCATGCCGGGCACGTTCTCGTGCAGGTGCGTGATGCGGTGGGTTCCCGCCGGGCGTGGCGCCGCGAGTTCCGGCAGGTTCACACTGCCGATGGTGACGCCGTTTGCGAGATAGTCCGTCAGGCGCGAGGCGACGTACTGCGCGATGTCGAGTTGCGCCTCTTCGGTGCTGCCGCCGATATGCGGCGTGAGGATCACGTTTTCCGCGTTCGCGAGCGGCGTCGCGAAGGCGGCTCGTTTCGAAGCCGGTTCTTCGGGATAGACGTCCAGCGCCGCGCCGCCGAGATGTCCCGCCGAGATCGCTGCCGCGAGCGCATCGGTATCCACCACATAGCCGCGGCTGAGATTGAGGAGAATCGCGCCCGGTTTCATGCGCGCGATGGTCGCGGCGTCCATCAGCCGCCGGTTGGAAGCGCGTCCGTCCACGTGCAGGCTGACCACGTCGGCGCTCGCCAGCAGCTCATCCAGCGAAGTTGCGCGCACGGCGTTGCCGATCGCCAGCCGTTCGGCGAGGTCGAAATACAGGACGCGCATGCCCAGCGCCTCGGCGAGCACCGAGAGCTGCACGCCGATCTTGCCGTAACCGACGATGCCGAGCGTCTTGCCGCGCACCTCGTGACTGCCCGCCGCGGACTTGTCCCAGCGACCTTCGTGCATGGCATACATCTTGCCGGGGAGATTGCGCAGCAGCAGAATGATTTCGGCAAGCGCAAGCTCCGCCACCGAGCGGGTGTTGCTGAACGGCGCGTTGAACACCGCGACACCGCGCCGCGTGCAGGCGTCGAGATCAACCTGGTTGGTGCCGATGCAGAAGGCACCGAGTGCGAGCAGCCGGGGCGCCTGTGCGAGCAGCGTTTCGTTGACCTGCGTCTTGGAGCGGATGCCGAGCAGCGTGATTCCGGCGAGTGCGGCGGCGAGAGTTTCGGGATCGGGGCTTCCTTCTTCGCGCCGGGTCGCACAGCCTTCGGCGTCGAGCCGTTCGACGGCCGTCGGATGGATGCCTTCAAGCAGCAATGCGTTCATGACGTTTCCGTTTTGATGACTTTGATTGCCGCGATGACTTCATCCAGATCGGCGGCCGTTTGCGGTGCGATCGCTATCAGTTTTTCACGACGGACGCTTTCGGTCCAGGCGAAGAAATGATCGGCGACGCCGGCCTTGAACAATTCGTAATCGCTCATGCCGTCGCCGATGGCGACGATCGGCTTGTCAAGTTTAAGTGCGGCGACCGCCTTGATCTTGCCGCCGTCGGCGGCAAGCGGATTATCGGTGTCGAAACCCGTGATCGCGTCGCCCTCGATGCGGAAGCGGTTGGCGAGTATCTGCTCACGGCGCAGGCCGAACTCCGTGACAACCGGATCAATATACTCATGGAAACCCGCGCTCACGATCCAGATTTTTTCGGCCTGTGCCGCAAGAAATTCCCGATGGCGGCGGAAGGAGGGCGAAATGCCGGCGCGCAGACGTTCGATCAGCACCGCGATGTGTTCCCGCCACGGCGCGATCAATGCCAGCCGCCGCACGAGCGCATCGGCGAATGCGATCTCGCCATTCATGGCGAGCGCCGTCAGGCGCCGCACCTCGGCCGTGCGCGTCTCGCGCTCGGGATGCGCCGCCAGCGCGATCCCGGCCAGCACGTCCAGCGATTCCACGCCGACGAAAGTGCTGTCGAAATTGATGATCAGCCAGGGCAGGACCATATGAGCAACGGAAGATATACCTGACTATGGTAAGGCCTATGTGGCACCGTACATCCTCCGGGCATTTCGAAAAACACCGGATCCGCCGCGTCTATACACTAGCCGGGCGTCGCCTCGTTCAAGGGGTTCGCATACTTACAGGAGGCCGTTTGAGGAATGAAGCCCGTATGGGGCATGAAGTCTGCCGGGAGGCCGTTTTTCCGGCCGCACGCGAGCGGTATGGGCTTCGTTGCGGAGAAGTTGCTCCAGATACAGACAGTACTTTTCCACGTAATCAACATGGTTGACGTCGTCACGCAGACACGGATTCATGAGAGTGTGGCGCAGAATCAGCAGTCCGTCCGCGTCGCGCGCGGGAGCTTCGGGCGATTCCGTGAAAGTGTACCCGGCGATGCCCAGTTCGGCGAGTATGCGTGCCGCGTCTTGCACGTGGAGCATGCGCCTGTAGAGCACGGTTGAGGAGCCAAAGAAGACGTGCGTCTGTAGCCGGGCTGTTCTATCAACGCGCAGATGTTCGTATATGGAGGTGGTAAAGGCATTGGCTACCGCCAGCGCATCGTTGCCGACGGGGTTGAACGCTATGCAGACAAGGTTGCTGTCCGGCTGGATCGGAATGGAAACATGAACACAGTCCTTTATCCGCTCGCGCATCGCGTTGATGTGGTCGTATAAGTATTCCGTGCTCTGCACGCTGTGCCGCAGAAGTTTGCCGAAATGCCCGGCATCCAGCGGCAGCACTCGATGCGTGACATAGGCTGCCGCGGCCGCGGCGCCCGGCTTCGATCCTTCAAGGGTATAGTGGCCAAGACGGCGAAATTTGTTATAGAAGGCAAGTTCGCCCGATTCTCTTGGTGTGGCGGAGCCCAGGTAGGGCGCCCCCTGTGCAACGAAGTCCATGCCGCGGTGATCGCGACACACATAGGCGCCGCCGACGCCGTAGGGCAGGTAGCCCAGCTTGTGGGGATCCACGGTCACCGAATCCGCCAGCCCCAGGTCGCGGAAAGCGGCATAGGTTTGCTCGGAGGGGAAATACTTGAAGTGCCTTGCAACCGCCTCTCTTGGGAGCATGGCGCCGTGTTCGTCACGAAAAAGCGTGGCGAGATATCCTCCCCAGGCGGCATCGGCATGGACTCCGAAACCCAGACCGCGTTCGTGCCAGCGCTCGCGTGCGGCGATAATCCCGTGTATCGGGTCGAGCGTTCCGTACTCGGTCGTGCCCAGCACCCCCACGACGCATAGCACTGTTTGCCCTATTTTGTGCGCTGCCGTCAGGGCGTGCTCCAGGGCGTCGGGGTCGAGTCGCATGCCGCGCATGGCCACGCGCACAAGACTCGATTCACCGATGCCAAGCAGGCGCGCCGCTTTTGTCCACGAATAGTGTGCGGTTTCGGGCACCAGCACCGTGGGTGCCGTGCAATAATCGCGATGTGACGAAAAGAACGCATGCACTCCGAGCGTCTCCAGGCGTGCTCCTTGAACGGCGTCGGCAAGCGTCTTGCGCAGGGCGGGGGTTTCCTCTTCGCGCAGAAACTTGCACCATGCTTCGTGCAGTTCTACCGACTCCGCTACCGAGAGATTTATCAACTGCTTGGGATCGGCCGCGACGACCTCGCGCAGTGGGTCGTTCGCAGGAGGGATCACCCCCATCCTGCGCATGCCCGCCTGCAGTGCCAGCGGGTAATATTTCACGGCACGCAGTACCTGGAGGGCCTGGTAGTTGGCCAGCGTGCCGCCGGCGGTCAGGTAGCCGAATGCGCAGGGCGTGCGTGCGGGATCATCGTTGTAGCCGATCATCCGTGCGAGCTGCAGGCCCACTTTCACTTCGAGGCCGATAGTGACCGGCGCCACTTCCTCGCTCACGTTGTTGGGGTTGTATGGCAGCGTGAGCATCTGTGCCAGCAGGCCGGGCATGAGGGGATCACAGAGCATGTGCCCCATGTAGCGCGGACTGAACAACGGTACCGAGGACTTGAGCGATTCGCTCAGAGCAAGCAATTCCCGACTCATACGGGAGGCGAAGGCTTGGTAATCGGAAGAATGGGTAGGAAGGGTGGGAGTAGCCGGCAGATCGTCGGGATGGAATCTTTGGCGCCAGTGCATATGATCTTGGATAAACCGGGACAGCAGCTGTTCGAAGAGCTCGCGATTCTCGGCATGTGTGCCGATAAACCAGAAAGACGTGTCGGGCGATTCCATGTCCGCGGTCATTCTTCAGACGATCCTTGAGTAAACGGGCGCCGTTGCCTCGTGCGGGCTTTTGAGGTGGGCGTCGAAAACCATGGCGATCGCCCGCAGGAAGAGGCGGCCCAGCGGCGTGATCTCGAGCCGGGTTTCGCTGCGATGCAGCAGTCCGTCGCTTTCCATCGGTTCAAGGCGTTCCAGGGCCGGGCGGAAATAATCCGCAAACGAAATGCCGTAGCGGGTATCGAACTCTTCAAACAAGATTTCGTCGCGGCACATGATCGAGCCGATCACGTCGCGGCGGATGAGGTCGTCGTCGTTGAGCAGATAGCCGCGTTCGACGGTCGAACGGCCGGCCAGCATGTCGGTTTCCCATGCGGATACGGGTCTCGTATTCTGGGTGTAGGCGCCGCCGAGAGAACTGATTGCGCTTGCTCCAAGCCCGATGAGGTCGGTATCCGGGCCCGGCACATAGCCCTGAAAGTTGCGCACCAGCGTTCCGGCGCGGCGGGAACGGTTGAGCGCGTCATCGGGCCGGGCAAAGTGATCCATGCCGATGTATTCGTAGCCGGCACGGGTCAGCGTTTCGATGGCGCCGATGAGCAGCGCGAGGCGGTCCGCCCCGCGCGGCAGGGCGGAAGATTCGAGCAGTCTCTGCGCGCGGAAGCGGGCGGGCAGATGCGCATAGCCGTAGAGCGCGATGCGGTCGGGATTGAGGGCGATCACTTGGGAAAGCGTGTGGGAGAAGCGTGCGGGGCTCTGATGCGGCAACCCATAGATAAGATCGAAATTGACGGAATTGAATCCCGCCTTGCGGGCGGTGCCCATCAGTTCTTCCAGGCTTTCGAAGGCGAGTTGTCGGTTGATGGTTTCCTGAACGAGCGGATCGAGATCCTGAACGCCGAAGCTCAGGCGGTTGAACCCCAGTTCGCGCAGTGCCGTGACGTCTTCGCCAGCCACCGTGCGGGGGTCAATCTCGACCGACCAGTCCGAATGCGGCGCGGGAGTCATGGAAAAGTGCTCGCCGAGCGCATGGAGCAACGCACCCAGTTCGGACGGCGAGAAATAGGTCGGCGTGCCGCCGCCCAGGTGTATCTGCGTTACGTCGCGGTCGCGATTCAGCAGGGGGGCCAACAGGGCCGCCTCGGCGGCGAGCAGGTCCAGATAGCGGCGCGTGCGCTGTGTATTGCGGGTGATGACCTTGTTGCAGGCGCAGTAGAAGCAGAGCGAGTGGCAAAAGGGAAGGTGGATGTAGAGCGCTACAGGTGCTGGCTGCGCATCCTCGTTGGTATGGGCAATGGCACGCGCGAGGTCCGCACCCCCGATGTCGCTATGGAAATCCGCGGCGGTTGGGTAGGAGGTGTAGCGCGGCGCGCGTACGTCGTAACGCTCGGCCAGATGCAGCACGTCGTTCATTTCGTCCAATTCGCCGTAAACCAGGAATATTCTCCCCGCAAGCGGGTTCCACTGCCTTGATGCGGGTCAACTTTGTTCCGAATACCGTTTACGCGGCCGGTTTGCTCAGAGCCGGAAATCGCTCGGACAGTAACGTTCCAGCACGGGACGGTTCACCAGGCGGATCTCGCGTCGCGAAATAGCGATCAGATCCTGGGAGGTGAAGCGCGTAAGAGTGCGGCTTACCGTCTCGGGGGCAAGGCGGAGATAACTGGCGATGTCTTGACGGCTCATCGGCAGAACGAAATGATTGGCAGAAAATCCGCGCGCCTGCATACGCTCTCCGAAACCGAGCAGGAAAGCCGCCATCCGTTCTTCGACAGAATGGTTACCCGAGAGAGCGTGTGAAGTTTCCAGGTCGCGGCTCATCAGTCGGAACAATTGCTGCTGCAGGCTCGGCACTTCGCGCGTCAATCGACTCAATTCGTCGAACGGGAGGCAGCAGACCATAGCGGTGTCGAGCGCAAGCGCCGAGCACTGGTGTGCCCCCCGGTTGATGGCATCCATTCCGATCAGTTCGCCGGGCAGGTGGAACCCGAGCACTTGTTCCTCGCCGCTTTCGTCGTTGATGTAGGACTTAATGCAGCCGGCACGCACCGCGTACAGCGAAGAGAATTGATTACCTTGGCGAAAGAGGTGGTCGCCACGATGCAGCGGGCCGAGCGCCTTGACCAGACAGTCGAGCATCTCGAGATCGGCCGCGGAAACGCCCAAGGGAAGGCAAAGATCCTGCAGGGAACAACGGCTGCACGCCTCCCGCAGGCGGTTGGTGTCGAAGGATTTTGCGGTCTGCACAGGGCGTGTCATTTCTGGTAAACACCTGTGCAGATGATAGCATTCGGGGCATTTCCCACCGCGAAGTGCAACGAGCCCACCGTATTACCGGCGGAAGGTTGAGGACCTATGTTGCCGCGCTTGTCGCGCCGGTGTCTTCCCTCCCGGGTTGCGGATTTCCGGTTCTGATCCTTTGTCAG
The DNA here is from genome assembly GCA_963843735.1 of uncultured Gammaproteobacteria bacterium. Taxonomy (GTDB): domain Bacteria; phylum Pseudomonadota; class Gammaproteobacteria; order JAKDMP01; family JAKDMP01; genus CAWJLN01. The sequence continues at coordinate 74,584 of CAWJLN010000002.1, read as the reverse complement.
TAGCTTTCGCCGCCCTCGCGGTCGCGCCGGCTGACTTCCTCCGCGCTGACCGTGCCGCGCATGACGCGAAAGGCCCAGCCGGTATAGAAGAAGATCAGCGGCACGAAGACCAGGGCGCAGCCGAGCATCCAGGCCAGAGTCGTCAGAGACGAACTGGCATTCCACACCGTGAGGCTCTGATTGATGTTTGCATATGAGGGTGCGAGCATCGGGAACATGGCCGCACCCAGCGTCCCGAGGGTCGCGACCCAGGCGAGGGCGCCCGACCACCAGGCCAAGGTGTATTTGTTGCGGCTCGAGAACCAGAGTGCGGCGAGGATGCCGGCATAGGTCAGGATCGGGACGATGAACAGTAGCGGGTAGGCGAAGTAGTTGTGCAGCCAGGCGCCGTGGGCCATGATTGCCGTGCTTGCGAGCGGATTGGCGGGCATGCCCGGATCGGTTCCGGCGCCCGGGACGTAGCCGTTCAACTGGCTGAGCCAGATGCCACCGGCGGTGAAGATGGCCATCGCGGCGACGCCGCTCCACTTCATCTGGCGCCGGGCCCGCTCAAGGATCGCGCCCTCGCTGCGCAGAGACACCATGGCGCCGGCCTGGAACAGCGACAGGGCGACGGCCATCAGCCCGCAAATGATCACCGAGAAGAGGTTGAACAGACTGATGAAGCCGAAGCCGTGCGGATAGAACGACTGCATGATGTCGTTGAACCGGAACGGGAAGCCGCGGAGCGCGTTGCCGACGGCCGTACCGAAGACGAGCATGGGCACGAAGCCGCTGACGAACAGCGCCCAGTCCCAGCGGTTGCGCCACTGGGGCGAATCCAGCTTGCTGCGGTATTCGAAGCCGAGCGGGCGAATGATCATCGACCACAGCAAGAGCAGCATCACGATGTAGAGGCCCGAGAACAGCGTGGCGTACACCGTGGGGAAGGCCGCGAAGATCGCGCCGCCCCCGAGGATGAACCAGACCTGGTTGCCGTCCCAGTGCGGGCCGATCATGTTGAGGATGGCACGGCGTTCGTTGTCCGTGCGCCCGAGGTAGCGCAGCGACGTGCCGATGCCCATGTCCTGACCGACCATGACCCCGATGCCCATGAGCAGGATGCCGAGGAGCAGCCACCAGATGACTTTCAATACAACGTAAGCTTCCATTGTTATACCCCCGGGCCGGTTTGCGGGTTTTCGCCGTGTTCGCCATGCTCGGCCGCCTGGCGGTCATAGAGATAGCCCGAGAAGGCCGCGATCAGCACGATCATCGCGGTGCCGACCACCCAGGCGAAGTACCAGGGTGCCCAATAACTCAGGATCGCCGCGCCGGCCAGCGCGAGGAAGGTGAGCAGGAACCAGCCGATATAACGCAGAATTTCCGTACTAGTCATGCTCTGCCTCCTTCGGGTACGAGTACGGGTGCAGTCTGTGCATCGTCGTCACCCGACTTGGGTGTCGGGCCCTGGATGATGGCGCGGCGCATGAGGAATACCTCAATCACGATGAAGATCGTGTACAGGGTGACGAAGCCCGCGATCGAGAAGATCATGTAACCGGCGCTGTGGGTCGAGGCGGAGAGCCAGGTGGGCAGCACGCCGTAGACCGTCCATGGCTGGCGCCCCATTTCGGCGGTCACCCAGCCCAGCTCGACGCTGAGGTAGGGCATGATCAGCGCCCACAGCGACAGGTGCAGGAACCAGCGCCGCCGGAATTCACTGCGCTTGAGCGAGAACATCGTGGCCAGCACGAAAAAGGCCAGCATCGCGAAGCCGAGGTACACCATCAGGTGGAAGCTCCAGAACGTCATGCCCACCGGCGGTATGGTGTCGCGCGCGGCCTTGTCGATCTGGGCCGGGGTGGCCCCGGCGACGTCCGGTGCATAGCGTTGGAGCAGGAAGGCGTAGCCCAGATCCTTCTCGTGCGACTTGAACGTGTCCATCGCCTGCCGGTCGTTCGGCGTCTTCTGCAGTTGCTTGAGCGCCAGCAGTGCCGGAATGCCATGCCGGATCCTTTGCCGTGCCTGGTCTTCCAGCTCGACGATGCCCGGGACGGTCTTGTCGGTCGAATGGGTGAGCATCATGCCCCCAACCCACGGCACGCTGAGCTGCCACAGGTTCTTCTGCGCTCTGGAACTGGGAATCGCGATGAGATTGAGCGAGGCGGGGGCCTTTCCCGTATGCCACATGGCTTCCATGGCGGCGATCTTGGGCGGCTGTACGCCCACGTCAGCGAAGCCCAAAGCGTCGCCGAGCGTGATCACCGCGAGCGAGGAGAAAAGCCCGAATATCGCGGCCATGCGGAAGGACCGCCGGGCGAGTTCCACGTGGCGGTTGCGCAGCAGGTACCAGGCGCTGACTGCGCACACGAACAGCGCTGCGAGCACGAAGCCGGCCGCCGTGGTGTGCACGAACTTGGCCTGGGCGTCGGGGTTGAAGATCAGGTTCCCGAAGTTCGAAAGCTGCATGCGTTGGGTGATGGGATCGAATTGCCCCCCCGTCGGCGCCTGCATGAATCCGTTCGCGATCAGGATCCACAGCGCCGAGAGGTTCGATCCGAGCGCAACCATGTAGGTCACGAACAGGTGCTTGCCGCGGGACAGGCGCTCCCAGCCAAAGAACATCAGGCCGACGAAGGTTGACTCGAGGAAAAACGCCATCAGGCCCTCGATCGCCAGCGGGGCCCCGAAGATGTCGCCCACGAAATGCGAATAGAAGGACCAGTTCGTACCGAACTGGAATTCCATCGTCAGGCCGGTGGCGACGCCGAGGGCGAAGTTGATGAGGAACAGTTTTCCCCAGAACTTCGTCATGTCGCGGAATATCTCGCGCCGGGTCACGACGTAGACCGTTTCCATCGCCGCGAGGAGGACGGACAGGCCGAGCGTGAGCGGCACGAAGAGGAAGTGGTAAAGCGCGGTGACTGCAAACTGCCACCGGGAGAGTTCTACGGCGAGCTGACTGGGTTCCACCGGACGCGCACTCCGATCAAATCCAAGCCATTTTAGCCACATCGCCGCCGCGGGGGCTTGATCTGTGTCAAAAAGGTTTCTTCGTGTCCGGATATTGCGGATCAGGCAGCGAGACAGTCCGCCATGTGTTCGATAAAAACCGCCTTGGGCAAGGAGTTCGGCGTGGTGGCCGCGCTCGATCACGCGGCCGCGATCCATCACCACAATCTCGTCCATCCGTTCGAGGCCGGCGAGGCGGTGCGTGATCAGGAGCAGGCTGCGCGATCCGCGCGCTTCGGCAAGCGTGTGGATGACGGCGCGCTCGTTGGCGGCATCGAGTCCCTCGGTGGGCTCGTCGAGAAGGAGGATCGGGGCCTCGCTGAGCCAGGCACGCGCCAGCATCAACCGTCGCGCCTGACCGGCTGAAAGCATCATGCCGCCCGCGCCGACGAAGCTCGCGAGTCCGCGCTCGAAGCCGCGCACTTCCGCGGCGAGTCCGGCTTTTTCGAGTGCGGCCCACAACGTTTCGTCATCCGCGGCCGGGCGGGCAAGGCGCAGGTTCTCGCGAATCGTGGTACTGAAGAGACGCGTGGATTGCGAGGAATACGCAAACTGCGAACGCAGGGTTTCCAAGCCATAATCGGCGAGCGCGTGTCCGCCGAGACGGATTGAACCCGCGTCGGGATTCCAAAATCTGAGCAACAGTTGTGCGAGCGAACTCTTGCCGGCACCCGATGGCCCGACCACGGCGACGGCGGCACCCGCGGGCAGCTCGAAGCTCACGCCGTCGAGTGCCCAGCCGAGTTCCGGGCCGTAGCGGAAGCGCACCGAATCGAAGACGAGATCGTGTGTTTGCACCGTGGTCAAGGGATGAGCGGATTCGATGACACTCGGCGCTTCGTCGCCGATTTCGAACACCCGCCGGGCGGCGGCGAGCGTGTCGCCGAGTGCCCGGAAGGCGCCGGGCAAGCCTTGCACCGCCTCGAGACTCGCGAGCACGAAAAACACCAGCAACGGCAGATAGAGCGGGTCGGTATGTCCGTTTGCCGCGTCGGGTGCGACAAGCAGCCAGGTCAGGCTGAGGGCGGCGCCGATTGCGAGTACGGTTAGGCCGAGCGCGCCGGCTTCGATGGCAAGTCCGCGATCCTGTGCCTGCGCCAGCTTTAGACTTGAATGAGCACCAAGTTCGCGATGGTGTGCATCGGCGCCGAGCGCTTCGAGTTCGGCGAGCCCTGCAAAGCCGTCCACGAGTTCGGCCTTGATTTGTCCGGTTTCGGTCGCAGCGCGCTCGGCGGAACGCCGCCCGAGTCGCTGCGTCAGTAGCGGAAACGCGATGCCGACTACGGCAAGCAGCGCGAGGTCCACGAACGCGACCGGCACGGAGAGGAAAAGCAGAAACGACAACATGGCGGCGGCCGCAAACAACGCCACCACTGCAGGTGAGAACACACGCAGCCAGGCGTTGTCGAGCGTGTCCACGTCGGCCACGAGACGCGTGAGTACATCGCCGCGGCGGTAGCGCGCGAGCACGGCCGGCGCCAGCGGTTCGATGCGCGTATAAACCCACACGCGCAGGCGGCTGAGAAGTCTTAACGTTGCATCGTGATTAACCAGTCGTTCGAGATAGCGCCCGACGGTACGCAGAATCGCGAACGCACGGATGCCCGCCGCGGGTGTGAAGTAGTTGATGGCCGTGCCTGCAATTCCCGCCGCGGCCATAGCCGCGATGAACCAGCCAGCAAGACCGAGCAGTGCGACGTTCGCGAGAATGACGACTAATGCAAGCAATGCACCGAGCGCAAAGACCCAGCGTGCATCGCGGCCGAGCGCGAGAAGCCGCAGCAACACCTTCATGCGGGTTCTCCCGCGGGAAACGCTGCATCGAGCAGGCGGCGATAAGGCCCTTGTTGCTTTGTCAGTGCATGATGCGAGCCTTCGGCGACGACGCGCCCGGCGTCCAGCATCACGATGCGATCCGCCCTGCGCACCGTGTGCAGACGATGCGCGACGGTCACCAATGTGCGTCCTTCGGCGAGGGATTCGATGGCGGTAGTAACCGCCGCTTCGCTCGCCATGTCGAGGCTCGCGGTCGGCTCGTCGAGCACGACGAGCGGCGCATCGCGCAAAAAGGCGCGGGCGAGGGCGATGCGCTGGATTTCGCCGCCCGAAAGACCGGCGCCGTCTTCGCCGAGTGGCGTGTCATAGCCGCGCGGCAGGGCGGCGATGAACCTGTCGGCATGCGCCCGTTCGGCCGCGGCGACGATGGCGCGACGATCCGTCTTCTCGATACCGAGTGCGATGTTCTCCGCAACGGTGCCGGCGAACAGATGCGCTCGCTGTGGCACCCAGGCGATCATGCGGCGCCAGTCGGCGAGCGAAAGTGTTTCCAGCGATACGTCGTCAACGCTTATGTTTCCGCCCGAAGGGCGGGCGAAGCCGAGCAGCAGATAAAGCAAGGTGCTTTTGCCGGCGCCCGAAGGACCGACGATGGCGATATGTCGGCCGGCCGGAATCTCGAAGCTGACGTCGCGGAGCGCCGGCGTCCCGCCGGCATAGGCAAAGCTCACGTGCTCGAATGCGATCGGGAAGGAGGCGTTCGGTCGAAATGTTCGGACGCCCGTCGCTTCAGGCGCGGGCGTCGCGAAAATGTCGGCGATGTCTTCGGCGGCGGCGACGGCGCCGAGGCGCGCGTGATAGGCATTGCCGAGATTGCGCAGCGGCAGATAGAACTCGGGCGCGAGAAGCAGCGCCGCGAGCCCCGCGCCGAAGGCGATGTCTCCCCACAGCAGCCGGAACCCGACTAGCACGGCCACCATCGCGATGCTCACCGTGGCGAGAAATTCGAGCGCGAACGAAGACAGGAAGGCGACGCGCAGCACACTCATCGTGCTTTTGCGGTAATCCTCGGACAGGCGTTCGACCAGCCTGACCTCGGCACGCGCGGCGCCGAAGGCCTTGAGGGTGCCAAGTCCGGCGAGTACTTCGAGAAAATGCGCCGAAAGCCGCGTGAGACGCGACCACTGTCGTTCGTTGAGCGCCTCGGCGCCCTTGCCGATCAGCACCATGAACAGCGGGATGAGCGGCGCGGTGCCGGCGAGAATCAAACCGGAGATCCAGTCCACGGGAAACACGACGATGAGAATGGCGAGCGGCACGATGAGCGCGAGGCTTGCCTGCGGCAGGTATTGCGCGTAGTAATTGTGGAGCGCTTCGACGCCGTCCACCACGGTGTTCGCGAGCGCGCCCGGTTCGCGCGTCGTCGTCCACGCCGGCCCGAGCTTGTGAATGTGTGCGACGAGTGCTGCACGCGTGCGGACCTTGACCGCCAGCCCGGCTCGCGCAGCCGCGCGGTTGCCTGCATAGACGCTCGCGGCGCGCAGGACAAAGACGCCGAGCAGGGCGGCGAAGGGCACGAGCTGCGAGGTCACGGATTGATGCCCGAAGATCGCGCGGTTGATCAGATGCGCGAGCAGAAGCGCCTGGGCGATCAGCAAACCGCCATTCACCGAACCGCTTGCGACCGCGACGGCAAGCGGAAAGCGCACCTCGCGTGCCTCGCGGTTAAGCCAGCGTTTCGCCTCCTTGGCGCGATTTTCTTCGGCCATTAGTGGTCAAGTGATAAGGATTCGCGTATTGTCGCCGATCGCCTGGGTTTTTGCGTTGACTCGAATCAACGCTTATCCGGCGCCGGTAGTTTCGGTTAATGTCTTTGCAGGTATTTGGCTAGGGCGACTGCGTTGTTGTGCACTTCCTTCTTGGCGCCGAACAGCAGTGTAACTTTCTTTTTCGTCTTCAGCAGTTTGCGCAATGGTTCCAAGGCCGGCTTGTTCGCTTCGAGTTCGTCACGGTAGCGGAGCTGGAATCCGTTCCATTTTCTGCATCGCGACTGAATCAGTGCCGCGCGGTCACAACCGGTCAACCGGCACCCGGCAGCCGTCGTCGGCCGCCGGGCTTCGTAGGTTCGCTTGACTGCAATCCTGACTATTTCGACGCGCCAGGCCGGATTGACTCGGCACGCATGCGGCGCATGAATCGAGGCAGAAACGGTCCCATCTTGAGGAGAAAGTCGAAGGACATGAGCACGGCACCGGCAGCGAACACCACGTCGCCGGGGAAGCGTAGCCATTGCCACAAGGTCGTGGTGTCGTAGAACTTCAGGCTGCGTGCATAGGCATACCCGTGTTCGTACACTGCCTGTAGCTGCGGCCAGCCGATGGGGAAGAAGTTGAGCGCGATCCAAAGCACCAATCCGGCGTTGTAAAGCCAGAACGCCCATATCCCGATCCGGTCGCTCCATCGGTAATGGTCTCCCGCCGCATAACGCAGGCAGAAGTAGATCAGTCCGAGCGCCATCAGACCGAAGGCACCGAACAGCGCGGTGTGTGCATGATTGAGCGTGAGGAAGGTGCCGTGTTCGTAGTAGTTCACCAGCGGCGCATTGAGCGTGCCGCCGCCGAACACGCCGGCGCCCAGGAAGTTCCAGAACGCCGAGCCAAAGATGAAGAGAAACACCAGGCGGTAGGGGAAAGTCTCGCCCCGCAGCTTGATGGCGCGATACTGGCGCGACGCCTCGACGACGAGCAGGAGCAGCGGCATGACCTCGATGAAGGAGAACACACTGCCGACCGAGACCCACATGCCTGGCTCGCCTACCCAGTACAGGTGATGACCGGTGCCGAGCAGGCCGCCGAGGAAAATGAGGATCACGTCGAAGAGCGCGGTGCGAGTGGCTAGCTGCCGCGAGACCAGGCCGGTCGCCATGAGCATCCAGGCGAGCATCATGGTGAAGAAAAATTCGAAGGACTGCTCCACCCACAGATGCACGACCCACCAGCGCCAGAAGTCGGTAATGGTGAAGGAGTGGTTGATGCCGGTGAGCGGAATCATGCCGAACCAGTAGAGCAGCGCGATGTTCATCGTGCTCACCCAGAGCAGGTGTTCAAGCCGGATGCGCCCGCTCCAGAAGCGCCATACGGCATCCTTGAAGTCCATCAGCCGCGGCCAGATGGCACGCGCCATCATCAGGCTCCACAGGAGCAGTCCCGCGAAGAAACCGATCTGCCACAGGCGACCGAGTTCGAGATAGGCGAGGCCCTGGTTGCCGACCCAGAACCAGCCCTGCTTGATCCAGCCCATGATGCCCATGTAGTCGCCAATCAGGGCGCCGGCTACCACGGCGAGCGTGACCCAGAACAACGTCGCGTTCATCCAACCCTGTCCGCGTCCCTCGCGCCCGGCGATCAACGGTGCGACAAACAGGCCGGAGCCGAGCCAGGCGAGGCCGATCCACACGATGGCGCCCTGCAGGTGGACGTCACGCAGGAACTGAAACGGCACCAGGTGGCCGATGTTGATGCCGTAAAAACTGACCCTCTCCGAATAGGAATGCGCCATCATCGTTCCGGCAACGATCTGCAAGAGAAACACTACCGCCACCGCCAGAATGTACAGGGCAATGGCGCGTTGTCCGCGCGTGAGTGGCTTGAATTCCTTGAGCAGCACGCGAGGCGTGCCCGCGTCGCGGTTGATCCAGTGTTCGAAAATGAACACGACCGCCCCGAACAGGGCGAAGGTGATCATGATCGAAATCCACGTCCACAGGAACGTGCCGTGCGTCGGCGTGTTGCCGACAAAGGGTTCGTAAGGCCAGTTTTCGGTCCATGAGGCATTGACGTGCGGGCGGCGGGCGACTGTGGTGAACGCCGAATAGATCACGAAATCCGCCGCCTGACTGGCCTGTTTCGGCGTCAGGCTGTAGGCGCGGGTGTAGCCCTTTTTGAAATCGTTGGTGAGGATGAACTGGGCTATTTCCCCCTGTACCTGACGTATGGCCTGAGCCACCGGGGCGGGAACGCTCAGCCGCTTCTCACGCAGATCGAGTCCCTGCAAGTCTTTTTGCATGGCGTCCTTGGCCGCTGCCTTGGGGCCGACGCCGAGCTCTTCATAGGGTTTGCCGTAACGTTGCAGCGCGATGGTGTCGGCCGTCAGATGCGCAAGTCGCATCAGGTACTTGGCCGTCCAGTCTTCGCCGAAGTACGAGCCCATTCCATAAATGCTGCCGTAATCGCCGAGATTCGCCTGCTGGAACGCGGCCTTGCCGGCGACGATGTCTTCGCCCGTAAAGAGCACCTCGCCTGCGGGTGCCGTGATTTGTTCGGGCTGCGGCGGCGCGTGCTGGTAGGTGACGTAGGCGCCATAGGCAAGCGCCCCGAGCGTGATAATGCCGACGAATAATAAGGTCCATTTCAGGTAGAAGCTGATGCGGTCTCGATCCGAATCGAGCAGATCCTCGTTGGTCTCGTTCATCATCCGACTCCCTTTGCCATTGGGAAAAGTGTGAATAAGCCGTCCCTTTTACACCTTGATCTACATCAAGCCTATTGTGGCGTTCGGTCCAGAAGCCCGCGTAATGCCTTGCTGTCGGTGATCTTAACGTGTTCGCCGCGAACGTGGATGACGCCAACTTCTTCGAGTTCTCGGAACAGGCGCGAGAGGGTTTCCGGCTGCATCGCGAGCTGCGAGGCGATCAGTAGTTTGCGCGTGGGCAAGGTGACTGTCGTCGTTTCTTCGCCCGCCGCGCGCTGGAGGTGCAGCAGATAGTTGACGAGCCGGAAGCGCGCGTTCTGGATGGTCAGCGATTCGATTTCGTCCAGGTGACGCTGGGTGCGCTGCACCATGTGACGGAAAAGTGCCCGGCAGGTGGCGAAGGAGTTTTCGAGTGTCGCGAGATACGTCCCGCGCTCGAAGCCGAACACGCTGCTTGCCGTGACGGCTTCGGCATTGACCGGGTAGCGCGGCGTATCCATGAACAGAATTCCCTCGGCGAAGCTCTGCCGCGGCGCGACGAGGCCCATGATTTTCTGATGCCCGTCGCGCGACATGCGATACAGTTTGATCTGCCCGCTTTCCAGCCACCAGAAGCAGTCCGCCGGGTCGCCTTGGGTGAACATCTGCTCGCCGGCCGCGAGCCGCCGCACCCGGCTGTGTGCCTCGATGGCGCGGCGCTGTGCTTCGTCGAGCGAAGTGAACAGGGGGTGTTGCAGCAATTCGGCCGGTGCACTCATACGCTTCGCATCTCGCGTTCCCGTCGTCTTTATACCATTCCGGTGTGGTCGGCCGTTCTCAAGACCGGTATCTGCGTGCGCGGCGCATGGACAGCGCGGTATGCGCGAGATAAAGAACGGCGACGGCGATGGCGAGTGCGCGATGAATGCCGAACAGGGGGCCGAAGGGCAGTTGCAGGCCGAGGTACATCACGGCGGCAAGCAGTGTCCCGAACACGACCGTGACGGTAGCCACGATTAGAAACGCCGCCTCGCTCCATTCCGCGGGGCCGCTGCGGGGAGATGCGAAACCGGCAAGGCGATGCCGACCGGCATGCGTTGCCGTGAGCCAGAGCCATTCGGCAAGCGTCAGCACGACTGCCACGATGCCGCCTGCAATGTGCGCCATTAGCAGTGCGCCATTCGGCCGCGCCATCAGGGTGAAGCCGGTGACGAGTTGCGCGGTAATCGCGAGCACCAGCAGGAGCAGCACGATCAGCGATGCCGTGCCGCGCGCGGGAGGCAATGGCGTTACATGGTTCATCATTAGAGTTTAACGGTGCGGCGTCTTGATATGGCTCAAGGTGTAAATGCGACGCAATCGGTGATACTAAGCGGATGAGCAACGCATCGTCCAATCTTCGCTTCCCGCCCGTGCTGGCGCTGGGGTTTCGTCCGTTCTTTTTGCTGGCGGGTCTGTTCGCCGTTGTCGCCATGCTTCTGTGGGGATTCGTCCTCGCCGGCCACGGCCCGGCGCTTGGCCCTTTGTGGCACGGCCACGAGATGCTCTTCGGCTATGCCGGCGCCGTCATCGCGGGTTTTGTGTTGACGGCAGCGGCGAACTGGACCAAGCGGACGACTCTGGTGCGCGCGCCGCTTGCCGCCATTGCGCTCGTCTGGGTTGCCGCGCGTATTGTGGTTGCGCTTCCCGCCGCGCCGGACGGTCTCAAGGCCGCCCTGTGCGCCGGTTTTTTCGTTTTTCTCGCCATCGGGGTGGGGCGTCCGATCATCGCCGCGGGCAGTCGCCGCAACTACGGCATCATTGCGGTGCTGAGTGTTTTCGCGGCGCTGGAATTGCTGTACTGGCTCGTGCCGAGTCTGCGCACGCACGTACTCGATGCCACGCTCATATTCATTCTGGTCATGGTCGCGCTCATCGGCGGGCGCGTCATTCCCAACTTTACCAGCGGCGCGACGCCGGGCTTGCGCGTGCGTCCGGCGGGACTCTGGCGCGACCGTGTGGCGATGGCGACGCTCGTTGTGCTCGGCGTGCTGGCCTTGATTCCCGCGACGCCGCGCCCGCTGTTTGCAGCCATTGCCGCGCTCGGTGCGCTGGCGCATGCGCTGCGGATGCTGGGTTGGGGCGGCGAGAAAACGCTCGGCCACCCGATCCTGTGGGTGCTTCAGACGGCTTATCTTTGTTTGCCGGCGGGACTCGCGCTGTGGGCCGCACAGGGCTTTGGCGCACCGATCCCGTTCTGGGTGCCGCTCCACGTACTCGCCGTCGGCGCCTTGGGTCTGATGACGCTCGGCATGATGACGCGCGTCTCGCTTGGACACACGGGCCGGCTGATTGTCGCGAACAAGGCCACGGTACTGGCCTATGTCCTGCTCATTGCCGCCGTCGTGGTGCGCGGCGGCGGACCCTTCCTCGGTGCCGCGAGTTGGCAAACCGTAATGCTGGTCGCGGTCGGACTATGGACGGCAGCCTTTGCGATCTTCGTTCTGGCCTACACCCGCATTCTCATCTTGCCCCGGGCTGATGGAAAACCCGGCTGAACAGCCCGCCGGCCTGCGCCCGCTGGGGCGTTCGCGTAGCTACAGCCGCGCAGATTTGCCCGAACGCCTGCACCACTGGCACACGCCGCGCATCAACCGCTGGGAACGGCTCCGCGTGATTGCGGGCACGCTCGCCTTCGAACGGCTCGATGCGTCCGGCGCGGTGGCCGAGCGTCTGGAACCGGGTGATGGGCGTTGGTTTGCGCCCGGCGTGCGCTGGCGGATCGAGCGCATGAGCGCGGACGCGCGCTTCGAGCTTGAAATCCATGCTGATGCGAGGAGCGAGTCCGCCGCGCCGCAGGGCCTGCGTTCGGCGCTGCTTGACGAAGCCGAGCGTGTGAAGCTTGTCAATGCCGTCGCTTTTGCCGCGCTGATCCGCGAACTTGCGCCCGGCAAGCGCCGTCTGATCGAAGGTCGTTTCGATGTGCACCCGTCGCTCGTCACCGTTCTGCAAGAGGGCGGCGGAACGATCTTCTGGCACCCGCTCGCCGCCAGCGCTGACGGCTTCGTGGCGCTCCTCGCGCGCAGCGAACGGGCGTTCGGCCTCGGCGACTACCTCGGCCGCGATCACGCCGTGATCGAAGCGGCGCTCGCGGGCGCACTGCGCGGCGACACGGAATACGAACGCTGGCTGCACGCGACGCTCGAACGGCATCTTCACCTCGAGGAAGAGCTGCTTTTCCCGGCCTATCTCGAAGCCGGCGGGCGCGAAGCCTGGGTGCGCGGGCTCAAGAACGAGCACAAGTATCTGCGCCAATACCTCGTCTCGCTCGCGGAGTCGGACGGGCGGCGCAAATTCCTGCGTCTGCTCGACGGGCACGACGAAAAGGAAGAGCGCGTCGTCTATCCCGACATCCTTGCTCGTCTTGGCGAATCGGCGGACGAACTGCTTGAGTCCGCAATCCTGTTGCCGGCATCTTTCCGTAATATTTGATTTGCCTGGGCTTAGATGGGGGCGATAAAGAGGGCGGGGTTCATGGTTTCCAGGTAGCGCACGCCGAGACGAGCCATTTTCTGTGCGGTGGCGATGTCTTCCAGGTCGAAGGTCGCCCAGTCCCAGCCGCCGGGCCAGGGGGCGCCGGCGCGGAGAATCTGACGGTAGTCGGCAAAAAGGAAGCGCGGGTCCAGATGTTCGGCGACGGCTTTGTAACGGCGGCTCATGCCGGGAAGGACGTAACCGACGGGCCAGCCGCCGCGTTTCGCCATCGCGAGTACGCGGGCGTCGTAGCTGATGATGGTCGCGCGTGCGCGGATCTTTTCTATCGCGTGTGCAACGGCCTCAAGCACGCGCTTTCTGCCGTGCGCGTGCAGGCTCTCCTTTTTTATTTCGACGAAGACGTGCATTCGCGGCGTCTTGTGCATCCATTCGACGAATTCGGCAAGCTGCGGTACGGGCGGCGGACGGTTGCCGCCGGCGAGCACGCCGAGTGCGGTGAGTTCCTGCAAGGATGTTCTTGTAACGTTTACATCGAGACCGTGAGTGCGGGCGAGCGATTCGTCGTGCAGCACGATCGGCACGCCGTCGCTTGTGAGCTGCACGTCAAGTTCGACGTAAGGGATGCCGAGACTTGCCGCGCTCGCGAATGCAACCATGCTGTTTTCGGGATGGTGCGTGGCGTCGCCACGATGGGCGACGAGGATGGTTCCTGCGGGGAATATGGCGGATGTCATTTCAGGAGTGTACGGCGTTTGCGATGCAGGAATCCCCCTCCAACTCCCCCTTCCCGCCGGCGGCGGCAAGAGGGAGAGAAGAGAGGTTATTCGTAGCGCAGGGCATTCGATGGGGTTCAGGTTGGCGGCCTTGGCGGCGGGCAGGATGCCGAAGATCACGCCGGTGCCGCCGGCAACGCCGAAGGCGAGGGCGACGGCCCAGCCGGGCACGTGCGACACTGAAATGCCCGGGATCAAACTGACGGCGAGCATGCCGAGCAGCCAGCCGAGAACGGTGCCGATGATTCCGCCTAACAGGGAAAGCACGACGGATTCGATCAGAAACTGCAACAGAATGTCCTTGCGGCGCGCGCCGAGGCTTTGAGTATGCCGATCTCGCGCGTTCGTTCGGTCACCGACACCGAGCATGATGTTGATGATGCCGATGCCTCCTACGAGGAGCGAAATCGCCACCATGCCGCCCAGAATGAAGGTGATGTTGTTCAAAATCGAGGTGAACTGCTGGGTAAGCTCCTTCGCCGTCTGTACCTTGAAGTTGTCGGCGGCTGTCCGTGCAGCCGGTGGTTGCGCGCGATGACTTGCTGGATGCGCGCAACCGTCTCCTTCATGTGGGATATATCGTCTATCGTGAGTTGAATAACCAGATTGGGCGGTTGCGAGGCGTTCGATATGCTGCGCGCGGTGGCATAGGGGATGAGTACGATATCGTCGAAATCGTTGCCGAGCAGATTCGCCGCGTTTCTTCAGCACGCCGACGATGCGGCACCACTCGCCCGAGACCTTGATGTATTTCGCCGATCGGGTCGTCCGGCAGACCCAGGTTGTCGAGTACGGTCTGGCCGATGACGCAGACGCGCCGATGCTGAAGATTGTCGGTGGGCACGATGAAGCGCCCGAGTCTCGGGGATGGCCTGGCGGGCCTGGGCGTAGTTGCTGGTGGTGCCGACAATCTGGCTGCTGGAGGTGGCGCCATGCCAGGAGACGCTGCCTCCGAACTGGGCGACGTTGAGAATCGGAGAGATGTTGCCAATGCCGGCAACGTCATGCCTGACGGCGAACAGATCCGATTCCGGCGATACGCGCGGTTCTGCCCGGTAGAGTTGCTCCTCGCGGGTGGATAAGGGTAGATGATGACGCTGTTGGCACCGAGGCCCTGAAATAATCCGCCGACGAAATAACTGAAGCCCTGGATGACGGAAACCACGGCGATAACGGCGGCGACGCCGATGATGATGCCGAGCGTCGTGAGCACGCTTCGCAAGGCATGAGCACGGATCGCAGCGAGCGCCGCGCGAAGGCTTTCAAGCAGGCTGAGCATGGAATGCTTCTCCGCGGCGCCGGTGGCCGCATCACTTTCGACGCGGCCGTCGCGCAGGCGCACGATGCGCCGGGTGTGATTGGCGATGTCGGGCTCGTGGGTGACGATGACGAGCGTATGACCGCGCGCGTTCAGTTCGTCGAACAGATGCATGATCTCCTCGCTGGTACGCGAATCGAGATTGCCCGTCGGTTCGTCGGCGAGGATCAGCGCGGGCTCTCCCACCAGTGCGCGGGCGATGGCGACGCGCTGGCGCTGGCCGCCCGAGAGCTGGTTGGGACGATGATGCAGGCGGTCGGCGAGGCCGACGCTGGCGAGCGCATCGCTTCGCCTGTTCGCGCCGCTTCGCCGTGGCGAATGCCGCGATAGACCAGGCGGCTGCATGACGTTGTGCAGTGCATCCTGGCGCGCGAGCAGGTTGAAGGTCTGGAAAATGAAGCCGATTTCGCGGTTGCGGATATGGGCGAGTTCGTCGTCGGCGAGCCGGGAGACGTCGGCGCCGTTCAGATCGGTAGCTGCCGCCGCTCGATCGGTCCAGGCAGCCGATGATGTTCATGAGCGTTGACTTGCCCGATCCGGACGGTCCGATGATGGCGAGGTATTCGCCCTTGGCGACTTCGCAATCTGATGCCGTGCAGCACGCGCATGGTGGTTTCGCCCATGCGGTAATCCTTGGTGATGCCGCGCAGCTTGAGAACCGGTTCAGCCACTTTGCGGGCTCGTCGCCTGGGTCTTCGCCTCCACCTCGGTACCGTTGGCCAGGGCATGCAAAACGTCGTAGGGACCGGTGATGACTTGGTCGCCCTTCTTGAGTCCGGATTTGATTTCCTGCCAGATGTCGCTCGAAACGCCGAGTGTGACGTTGACGCGCCTGGCCTTGCCGTGATCGTTCACGAACACATAGGCGCCGCTCGCGTTGAACAGAGATTTCGTCTGCTGGTTGTCGGTGGAGAAAAGCACGGCGGCGACCGGGATCGCGATCGTGTCCTTGGCGCTTTGCGTGAAGATTTCCGCGCGGCAGGTCATGCCCGGGCGGATGTCGAGTTTCTCCGGATGCGCGATGCCGATCTTCACCAGAAACCCCTGACCCTGCTGGCCGGGCATGGTGGTCGCCGACGGCGCGACGAAGTTGACCGTGCCCTGAAGCGTGGTGTTGGGATAGGCGGTGGAAGTGACTTCGGCAGTTTCGCCGAGTCCGACATGCGCGACGTCCGCCTCGTCCACGTTCACTTGGGCGAGCAGATTCGATGGATCGCCTATGGTCATCAGCGTGGAACCGGGGATGTTGGTGGTGCCCGGTATCACCGATTCGCCCACCTTGACGTTGAGCGAATCACGACGCCATCCAGCGGCGAGCGGATCACGGTTTTCGCAAGCTGCTCCTTCTGGAAGCTGAGTTGGGCCTGCGCGAGCGAAAGGATTTTTTGGCCGAAGAAACGTCCACCTGGGCGAGGTGATACTGGTTGGTCAATTGTCGTAGCTGTTGGCGTCAATCAATCCCTGCTTGTAGAGCTTGGTGTTGCGCTGCCACTGGAGCTTGAGGTTGGCGAGCCTGAGCTGGGCTTGATTGATCGCATCACGTTGCAGTTCGACCTGCGCTTGCTGCTGGTCCACGCTCGCCTGGTAGGTCTTGGGATCGATTCTGCAGCACCAGTTCATTCTGCTTGACGTAGTCGCCTTCCTCGACCGGCAATGCCACGATCTGGCCGCCACCTGCGAGCGCAGCTCCACCTGGTCCTTGTAGGCGAATTGTCCCGAGGCGAGCACCGAGCTTTTGACGGTGCGTTGGGCAACCTCGATGGTCGTGACCGCGAGTGCGTTCTTGCCGTTGTGCGACATTGCGACGATGACGATGATGGCGACGAGGGCGGCGATGCCGACCGCGACAAGCCATTTGCGTTTTTTCATTGTTATGCCTCGGGCGATCAGATCAGGTACAAAATGCCGTACACGACGACATAGGGCGCGATCGCAATCGGCGAGCGCCTTGCCGGTGCCATGACCGCACCAGCGTTTGAGTCCGAAGACGACCAGCCCGATGACCCAGAACTGCAGGATCGAAAACTGGGCGAGCTTGTAACAGGCCGTCGCCGGGAGCTTGAGTGGAAGAGAAGCATGTTCAGACTGGTAACGTCTCTCTGCGGTATTCCGCTGGCGTGGCTTGACACCGCCCAGGCGATCATGGCAGGCGATGATGCCGAGCGTGACCGGCAGCGAAACCCAGGCGGTAAAGGAGAACCAACGCCCGTAGCCGCGGCTGTTGGCGGAAAACATCTTGTCGGCGAAAAACAGATACAGCGCATAGAGCAATTCGACAATGGCGATGCCGACGACCGTGCCGACGGCGCCGAGTAGCAGAGTGCCCCTTCCGGCGTGCGCGACATACTTGGCGGCCTCGGGACGGGTTTGCGAGACGATCTGCACCATCACTGCGCGCCAGGCTTCCAGGTCTATCGAAAACGCCACCCAGACGCCGAGAGCGAGGCTGAGCACGAGGGTAATGCCGAACGGCAGCCACCACATTTTCGGGTGGCGGTCGGCGTAGTCGAGCGCCTGCGAGGGCGCGACGAACAGATTGCCGAGCTGGGCCAGGGCCGAAGGCTTGCCGGTCGTTTCGGGCGTGGAATCGGTAGCGGTCATGGCGAGGGAACCCCCTTGTGTCTTAGTTAACTATAACACTAACTATTATGGCTGCCGGTGGCGACGGCGAAGGAGGGCGCCGGCGAGCGTGATCGCGATCCAGCAGGTCTGCATGAGGGTGGCTGCGAGGTTGAAGTCGCGGGTGAGCGAGATGAGGATCAGCACCGAACCGAGAATGTTGAACCCGATGTAGGCCGGCTCGCTCTCGCGCATCTTTTCTGAAACGAGCAGAAAGTAGGCGCCGAGCAGCATCAGCACGCCGACGATGCCGAGCGCCTGTTGAATCACGGCGCCGGCTCCGGTTTCAAGGCGAGGCGCGCGAGGCCGTATACGCTGATCGCGAACCAGATTGCCTCGATCAAGGTCGCCGCAAGATTGAAGTCGAACGCGAGCGAACAGAGAATGCCGGCCGAACCAAAGGCATTGAGCAGGAGAAAACCAAGACTTGTGCGCGCGATACGGTTGATCAGCAACAGCAGGTAGGCCGCAAGCACCGCGGCGGCGCCCGCGATGCCTATGCCGTCGGCAATTTCAGCAGTTGTCAGGGCGCCGTTTCCTCCGCCGTGCGCAGCACTTCTTCGCCGCGCGTGCCGAGCGTGCGTACCAGGGCGTCGGTCTGTTCGGCCGCGGCGCTCTTCTGGCTCGTTGCGATTGCCAGCGCGAGTATCAACAGGCTGAATGCGGCGATGATCCACATGCCGGTGAAGAAGCCGTACAGGCCGATGCCGCCCATGGTGCCCGTCGGTCCGAGATAGCTGATGAGCCACATGCCGCCGAAGTAGGGCAGGAGCCACCAGGCGTGTTCCCAGCCGAGTCCGGCCGCCGATCCGTTGCGGCTGCGCAGTAATTTGACCAGGTACCAGGCGAGATACCCCACTACGTAGACGGCGACGAAAATGAACAGAACGACCACCGTGTCGTAGCCCGTCCAGTAGATGATCCAGTTGGCGGAAATGAAGGCGAGTGCGGAGACGATGCGCACGGCGCGCAGCCGGAAGGGCCGTTCGGCGTTCGGCAGCGAACGGCGCAGACTGAGCAGGATGACCGGGCCGATGCCGTAGGAAAGCACCGTGATCAAAGACACCGCGGTGACCAGTTTCTGCCAGGACGGGAAGGGGAAGAAGAAGATCACGCCGACCAGATAGGTCACGATCAGGCCGACCCAGGGCACACCCTGGCGATTGAGCCGGATCATGTGTTTGGGCGCGTTGCCCATTTCGCCGGCGGCCATGGTGATGCGTGGACTGGCTGTGGCATAAATGAAGGCGGTACCGAGAGGCGACACGACGGCGTCTATGTAGAGCACCACTGCCCACCAGCCGGCGCCGACAGCCAGCGCAATCGCGGCGAGCGGGCCGAACATGCCGGTGAAGTGCAGATGTGTCCAGCCGCCGGCCATGTCCGAGGGCTTCAGTGCAAGGATGAAGGCGACCTGCAGGCCGACATAGACCAGTGCGCCAATTACCACCGATCCGATCAGGGCGATCGGTATGTAACGCCCCGGGTTTCGCGTTTCTCCCGCGAGCGCGATCGCCTGCTGGAAGCCGAGGTAGCTGAAAATGATGCCGGCTGTGGCGACGGCGGTGAAGATGCCCGAGATGGGTACGCTCGATATCTGCGCCGTCAGGTTGCTCGGATGGAAAGAGAAGGCGAGCAATACGCCGATGGTGGCGACAGGGATCAGGAGTTTCCACCAGGTGGCGGCGCTGTTGATTGCCATCACCCAGCGGATCGCGAGAAAATTGAGCGCGATCACAAAGCCGAGCAGGACAATGGCGGCGACGAAGCCCCAGGTCGTCAGCAGGCCCGTGCCGGCATGAATCAGGCCCGGGACGTAGCTGTCGGTGTAGGTGAGTACCGCAATTACCTCCACCGGCGGCACCGAGGTGAAGGCGAGAAAGAGGATCCAGCTCCAGATCTTGCCGGTAAGGTCGCCGTGGCTCACGTGCGTCATGTGCACCAGCGCACCGGAGTTCGGGAACATGGTGGAAAGTTCGGCAAATACGAAGGCGAGGAGCAGGATTGCCGCTGCGCCGACGATCCAGGAAAAGACCGAGAGCGGCCCGGCCTGCAAGGCCGCATGCAGCGCACCGAACAGCCAGCCCGAGCCGATGATGCTGCCGAGGCTCGCATAGAGGAGTCCGATGACGCCCGCATCGCGCCTGAGTTTGGTGGGTCCCGCCATTTTCAATCTCCCTAGGAGTGAGTCAAACTCCGGCGCGGGCCGGATGGACGGCACTTTGCACTTTTTCGTACCCAAAATGCAAGTACTGCTCCCGGTTCGACGGCTTCGGCACCTCGCCTATAATCATCGGCAAATCGTCCGCACCATCGAATAATGGCTACCGCCGAGACCGTTCCCGTCCTGCTCGAAGAGGCGCTCATGCGCTTCCGTGCGCTGTGGCGCGAGGCGCGCGAACTGGCGCCTTGGGAACCGGACGCCATGAGCCTTGCGACTGCGGGTAGTGACGGGCGCGTATCCGTGCGCACGGTGCTGCTCAAGGAGGCCGCGCCGCGGGGGTTCGTCTTTTACAGCAACTACGACAGCCGCAAGGGCCGTGATCTCGCGACGAACCCGCAAGCTGCGCTATGTCTTTTCTGGCGCGGATTGCGCCGCCAGGTCATGATCGAAGGTCGGGTCGAGCGGCTGGGCGCCGAAGAATCCGATGCCTACTTCGCGACCCGCAGCCGCCATGCGCAGCTCGGCGCCTGGGCCTCAGCGCAGTCGCAGCCGCTCGCCGCGCGTGCCGAACTGGAGGCGCGGCTCGATGTGCTCACGCGCGAATACGCCGGTCGCGAAGTGCCGCGTCCGCCGCATTGGGGCGGTTATCGCCTGGCGCCGGCGCTGATCGAATTCTGGGCGCCGGGGGACGGCCGGCTCAACGAACGCGAGCGCTACACATGCGATGCCGGCGGCGTCTGGCGCTTCGGGCTGCTCAATCCCTAACGGCCGAGACGAAACATCCGGGCGATGATGTGATCGCCGCGGGCCTCGTGCACGATCGCCAGCAGTACGTGTCCGCACCAGTAGATGATCAGCACCCAGGCGAAGAAGACGTGCAGATCGTCCAGCACCTCGTGTATTCCGGAGCGCGGGGCATGCAGGCGGATCAGCACGTAAATGCCGGTGCCGAGCGCCGCCACGGCGGTAAGCGCGAGCAGGCCGAGCCCGTGTATCAAAGCGGGTATGCCGGGGCGCGGACCGTTCTCCGGCATCTGCCCGCGCAGCAGTCCGAGCAGATCGCTTCTCACGGCACACAGCGCCGGGCCGGTTACCGGCAATAGCTGGCCAAGTTGGCCGCGCTCGCGCGCAAACAGCCGCAGCCAGTAGAGCAGTACGAGCGCCGCGATCGTGAGCCCGATCAATTGATGGGAGAGGAAAAGTCCGGGCGTATGCCGCGGGCTCATCGTGAGTCCTATCACGATCTGAACCGTCACCAGGACGGCGACGGCAAAATGCAGGCGCCGCAGCGCGGGGCTGAAGCCGGGGCCGTGGTGGGGTTCGTTCATGTGCACCGTCCGGGTTTTGGGTCGGCTCAGAATAGCAGACTGACGCTCTCAGCAAGCCTGAACGGCGGCCGATTTTTGCTAGACTGTTTACCCGTACACGGAATGGAGCACGGCGATGCACAAGTCCTGGCAGGACCTTGGACTCTGGTTTCTCGGCTTGTTGGTGATGGTGCTCGGCGCGCTTACCCCGACCTATCTCTTCCACTCCGAAGGCAGCGATTCCCTGTTCGGCGACATCGTTTACGTGTCGGCCGGCATTCTGTTGTTTCTTTCCGGGCTCGGCGTCACCTTCTTCCGCGTCTGGCTGGGCGAACAGACAAACGATGCGCCGTCTCAGGCACGGACGCAGACGGGGCACGCAAGCGTCTGAATCGTTTGCGACGCGACGCCGAAATTCCCATTTCTACCAGCTTCCGGTATTGGGCATGGAGGCCCAAGGCTCTTCGGGTGTGAGCGCCTCGCCCCGCTGCAGGAGTTCGATTGAAATACCATCCGGCGTACGGATGAAGGCCATGTGGCCGTCGCGCGGCGGACGGTTAATCGTGATTCCGGCATCCGCCAATTGTTTGCACAGGGCGTAGATGTCTTCCACGTGGTAGGCGAGATGGCCGAAGTTGCGCCCGTCCGCATATTCGGATTCGTCCCAGTTGTGAGTGAGTTCCACCATTGGCGCCTTGTTTTTGCGCGCCGCTTCCACGTCGCCGGGCGCGGCGAGAAAGACGAGCGTGTAGCGTCCCTGCTCGTCTTCGTTGCGTCCGATCTCTGCGAAGCCGAGCTTATGGCAGAAAAAATCCAGCGTCTTGTCCAGATCGCCGACGCGAATCATCGTGTGCAGGTATTTCATGTACATGCTCCTTTCGAAAAGGGTTTCATGATGTCACGCCACCGTCGAGCGCGAACGGATAAGTGACGCGCCCGTTGGCGATGTGCGCGAAGCGCGTAAGTGTGTGGGGGCGTGCGGCGTTCCCGTTCATGATGTGACGAACGGTGGTGCCGCACACGCCGAGGGCGTCGGCGATGAGCGAGCGGTGGCAGCGCCAGGGTACGGCTTCGGCGCACATGATCGCGATGCGCGCGCCGGAAGCGAGCGCGACGAGCGCTTCGAGTTCCGCCGCAAATTCCGGGGTCTGCATGTAATCGGCATAGCCGCGAAAGCTCGCGTTGCGCCAGCCCTGGTTCGGCGAGTCCTTGCGTGTTTTTCGCAGCCCGCCGAGACCGGCGCGATGTTCGTAGGCAACGGCGTATTCGGCAAGCGCCTCCGGCAAGGTATCCCGGTTGAACTGCGGATTGTGACGTGAGCGCGGGACGGTCCGTACGTCCACGAGCCGTTCGATGCCATGCGTGCGGAGCAGATCCAGGAAGACCGCGAGTTCGCGATTCGAATGCCCGATCGTGTGCACGACGGGTGAATCCGCCCGGGTCAGCGCCGCCATCGCCTAAACCGCGCGTCGCGGAGAATTTCGCGCGCCGCGTTGTGGCCTGGCAAACCCGTGACACCGCCGCCGGGATGCGTGCCGGAGCCGCATAACCAAAGCCCCGCCAGCGGTCCGCGATAGTTGCCGTGGCCGAGCACCGGGCGCGCCGGGCCGAGTTGATCCAGCGTGAGCGCGCCGTGGAAGATGTCGCCGTCCGATGAGGCCGAAGCGCCGTTCGAGATCGAGCGGCGTCAGCACCATGCGTCCGAGCACGCTCGCCTCTGAAGTTCGGTGCGTGGCGGTTGACCGTTTCGATCACGCGGTCGGCCGCCGCCTCGCGCTCGTCGTCCCAACTGCGTCCCTCAGGCAGATGCGGCGCAAAGTGCTGGCAGAACAGGCTCGCGACATGCGCGCCCTGTGGGGGCGAGGCTGTCGTCCAGCGTGCTCGATATGACCATCTCGACGATCGGTTCGCGCGAAAATCCTTCGCGACGCGCATCCTCGTAGGCGCGATCCATGTAGGCGAGCGAGGGCGCCATGATGATGCCGGCGCCGTGATGCGCGCCGGGCCGGGCAGGCAGGAGAAGTCCGGCAGTTCCGAGAGGGCGACATTCATGCGCAACGTTCCCGAACCTGATTTGTAGTGCGCGATGCGCGCGCGGAAATCCTCGTCGAGATGCCCGGGCGCGATCAGCCGTTCGAAGAACAGTTTCGGATGCAGGTTCGAGACTACGCGTGGAGCCGCGATTTCCTCCCCCGATTCGAGCACGACGCCAGTTGCCCGTCCGTTCGCGACAACGACTTCCGCCACCGGTGCATTCAGACGGATTTCGACGCCGAGTTTTTGCGCTTCGCGTGCCATTGCCTGCGTGATCGCGCCCATGCCGCCGAGGGCGTGTCCCCAGGCGCCGCGCTTGCCGTTCACTTCGCCGAAGACGTGATGCAGCAGCACGTAGGCCGATCCCGGCGTGTACGGGCTCGCATAGTTGCCGACCACCGAATCGAAGCCGAAGACGGCCTGGACCGGTTCCGATTCGAACCAGGCGTCGAGAAAGTCGGCGGCGCTGCGGCTGAACAGCGCGAGCAGATCGCGTTGTGCCGCGCGTGGCAGCCGCCACAGCTTGCGGCCGTCGCGGGCGGCGCGGAAAAGCGCGGGGAGGCCGCCGCCCGGCGCGGGCGGCGTGGCGAGCGCGAGTTCGCGTAGCGCTCCCGCGGCCCGTTCCAGCATTGCCTCGTAGGCGGGCAGACGTTCGGCGTCGCGCCGCGAGAAGCGCGCGAACTCGCGTTGGCTTGCCGCCGTATTCGGTCCGACCTTGAGATAGTCGCCGTCGTCGAGCGGCAGGAAATTCGCGAGTGGCCGCTCGACGATTTTCAGACCATGTCCGGCGAGGTTCAGTTCACGGATTACCTTCGGATGCAGCAGGCTCACCGTGTAGCTTGCCGTGGAGTTGCGGAACCCCGGATGAAATTCTTCGGTGACGGCAGCGCCGCCGACGACGCCGCGGCGTTCGAGCACCAGCGTCTTCAGTCCGCCACGCGCAAGGTAGCAGGCGCACACCAATCCGTTGTGCCCCCCGCCGACGATGATCGCATCGTAGGTCTTTTGCATTCAGAAGACCGCGACGGCGAGTATGTAGATCGTGCTCGCCCAGGCCAGTGCCCAGAGCAGGGTGCGCAGCGGCGGAACGCCGCCGATGTAGGCGCCGATGTAAAGTATGCGCGCGGCGACGAACACGGCGCTGGCAATGGCTGTCGCGAGCCCGCTGTGTCCGCTGTAAACGAGGATCAGAACGGCGGCGACAAAGGCGGGATAGTTATCCTTGAAATTGGCGTGGGCGCGCTCGGCACGGGCGGCTGCGCCGGTCAGCGGCGCCTTGTCCGTCGTGTCGCGGTTGGATATCAGCCAGGGCATGCCCCCATAGGCCCGCGACTTGTAAAACGAGCTGGGGATGAAGGCGAGCAGGAATAGCAGCGTGGCTGCAGCCAGCATGTACAACTCGAACGGCATGACGAATCTCCGTCGGAACAAATTGTCCGCTCAGTGTAGCCGTATCCCTGCACGATTTGTCATGCGCATCTTGCCCTTCGATCGTGCCGGAGGCGTGAGATTCCTTAGAAGCTGTACTGGTACTGAAGGCTGAATAGATCGGCGTTATCCGACCACTGTCCGACGACGGTGCTGCCGCTGGGGCCGGTGTGGTTCATCGGGATGTGGCTGTTCATGAACAAGTGCGCCCAGCCGAAGCTCAAGCTGTTCGAGGGGTTAAGCATCCAGGTTGCTCCGAGCGCAAGCCAGCGCCTGTCGGCCGACGGCAACCGCGGCTCGCGATATTGATCGAGGATAGGCGATTCGTCGTAGGCAATGCCGCCATGCAGCGTCCAGCTCGGCGCGATATGCCAGTCTGCTCCCAATCGCCACAAACCATACGTTGCGGTAATCGAAGGTCTGCACGCTCGGGGCTGATTGGGGTTGTCGTAGTTGATGATGAGATTATTGAATATTCCCCAACGGGTATAGCGCACGGTTGCGGAAACCGACCAGGCTTTGCTCAGAACCTGAGTTGCACTCAAATCCAGCGAGTCGGGCAGATTGAGTTTGGCCTTCACGCCCGTATTCTGGAACGCCCCGGACGGCTGAAATATTGCTGGGACGTTGTGAAACTCGGCGTTGCCGCTGAGGTTGAAGAACAACCGGCTGCGGTATGCGAGGCCTATCGTGGTGCCGCCGTTGTGCCAGGCGACGCCTGCATTCCAGCCGTACGCCCAGTCCGACCCCTCGACCTGGAAGTAGCCGTCGTGGGACTGTGGATAAAGGCCCAGGGAATTGCAGGTGATCGGCCCGATCTAGCTGTAGCACACGGCGCCGTAGTCGATCTGGTTGGTCAGCTTGGCGTTGGCCTTGGCGATGTCCAATCCGAAGCCGACCGAGAAATTGTCGCTCACCTTGTAGGCGAAGGTCGGGTTGATGTTGTTCACCGAGATCGAGGTGTATTGCGCCTGATAGCGCAATACCGAGTTGCCGTCATAGGTGGTGGTGAGGCCGAAGGGCACCTCCAGCGCGACGCCGAATGTGATGCGGTCGTTGATCGGCGCGGCGAATGAGATGGCGGGGGCAACACCTGCGCCGAGCCGGTTGTGATCGCCGAAGTTGCCGCCATTGCCGCCGGATAGGGGCTGCCCGGCGGCATCGGTGGCGCTGAACTTGGAGAACTCGCCGCGAATTTTGTAATTGGTCGCGCCGACGATGAACTGCATGCTCTTCAGTTCGGTAAGCAGCGCGGGGTTATAGAACACCGCCGATGCATCGGTATTGGCGCTTGCCGCGCCAGCGTTGGCCCGCGCCATGCTGGCGGCACTCTGCTCGTTGAGCTGAAAGCCACCGGCTTGCGCCGCAAGCGGCATGCCGACGGTTGCCGCCGCCAACAGAATGGTCCACAACCGGATCCTTCTCATGAGTGCTCTCCTTTAATTTGACCGCTTAATTTGATCGCTTTCCGATCTCAATTACCTGTCTGTAGAAGATACTTATAGCATGACTGCCCACGCCACGCCAGCCGCGCGCTGTTTTTTCTTGACCGATATCAATGCCTTTGTTCATGGATAATGCGAGGCATCTGCACTTCCAGGCCGAGCATCGAGTCCGTCACGTAGGGAAGCGCTACCCGTCCGCTTTCGCGGCGTGCGAGGAGTGCGAGCAGTGGTAAAGCATGGGCGGCCGGATTGCCGCGGCGCAGCGCCTCCAGGTCGGGATCCGCAAGGCGCGTTTCCGCCGCGCCGTCCTCGCGTCGCAGACGAACGTGCGCAAGCGCTTGGACATCGGGGTTGACATCAAGAAGCAGGGCACAGGCGAAGGGCGCCGCGAGATGACGCTTTTCGTCAAGGGGTGCGGGCAATGGATGATCGTAGGCGACCAGCAGCACGGGCGCTCGGGTTTCCTCCGCAATCAGCGCGGCCTCGATCCAGCCCGCGGCGAAGCTCGCGTCGTGCGCGGCGATCGCGGTGGATGCGCTTTGCGAACGGGCGGCGATCGCCCAGTAGCCGGCCGGCGCATTGTGCACCGAGTTGTGGAAGCGGGTGGGTGAAACCGCGGGTTCGACGCGCGCAAGCTCCTCGCAGATGGCGTGGATGATGTCGCCGTCGCCGGCAGAGGATGCGAACACGCTGGCTGGCGTCTGCGGATCGCAGTCCGAGGCTTCGAGTGTCTGCTCGCCGACAAAAAGGGCAAGACGCATGGTTGCGCTCAGGCGCCGCCGTTCGTTGGCGGGCAGCCACGCCGGCGCGAGTTTTTCCATTGGTTCGGACCGATAAGCCATCTCGCCGGCGAGGCAGGCGCGCGCCGCCTCCCAGCCAATCATGCCGGGTGCTGCGCAGCCCACGCTGCGGATGGCGACGGTGGCGCTCATCCGGCCGCTCCGATCGCGAGGCTCGCATTGTTGCCGCCGAAGCCGAAGGCGTTCACGAGCACGCGGTGTGGTGCACTTGCCCGGTTTTCGAGCACGATGTCGGCGGCGAGCGCGGGATCCACGCGGCGCGTATTGAGACTCGCCGGCAGGAAGCCTTCCTCGATCGCAAGCGCGGCGACGCCGACGCCGAGTATGCCCGGCCGCTCCCAGCGTGTGGCCGGTCCAGCCCTTGGTGGAACTGCATGGCATGCCGGGGCCGAACAGGCCGGTGACGGCCTTGTCTTCGGCGAGATCATTGGCGGGGGTTGCGGTACCGTGCAGATGCACCCAGTCAATGTCGCGCGGGACGAGCCCGCCGCGCGCGAGCGCATCGCGCATGGCGAGCCGCGCACCGGCGCCTTCGGGGTGCGGCGCCGACATGTGATGCGCGTCGGCGCTTTCGCCATAGCCGAGCAGATGGATTTCGCGGCGGGGGCATCTTCGGGCCATTCCAGAAGCGCGAAGCCGGCCGCTTCTCCGAGATCGATGCCGTCGCGTTCGGCGTCGGCCGGACGGCAGGGTTCGGCGCTCACCAGTTGCAGGGACGAAAGCCGTAGAGCGTGTCATGCACAGGTGTCCACGCCGCCGACCACGGCCGCGCCGCACAGTCCCCCTGGATATCCGCCGGCAGTGGCGAATGCCTTGGCGCTGGACGAGCAGGCGGTGGATAGGTCAGTGCGGGCCCGGCAGATGCAGACGTTCGCGCACGAAATCCGCGAGCGAATAGTCGGCGTGACTGTGCTTGTAATCGAACCAGTCGGGTAGTGGTCCCTCGCCAGCGCGTTCGCGGTAGGCGCGCTCGGTTTCGCTGGATGCCCGAGGTGCTGGTGCCGACGATGACGCAATCCGTTGCCGGCGCCATGGCGTTCGCGTGCACGGCGAGGCCGCGCCGAAGCCGTCCGCGCCAAGCCCTGGCAGGCAAGACGGTTGTTGCGGCAATTCCAGGCACCGAGTCCTTCCGCCAGGGCCGCGTCTTCCAAACCCGGGACGCGCCCGATCCAGGTGTCGAGATTGACATGCGGAAAGTCGCAGGGCGCGAGTCCGCCGTGGCCGTTTTCGAGCGCGGCAAGCGTGGCCGTGCGGCCTGCGCCGAGCGCGCTGCTGGCAGTCCAGGCGGAAATTGCGAGCGGCTGCATGAAGTCTATAACTCGATGCCGAGTTTGGCGATGCGGTAGCGTAGCTGGCGGAAGCTCATGCCAAGGCGCCGCGCGGCCTCGCTGCGGTTGCCGCCGGTTTCGCGCAGTGCCCGTTCGATCGCCTCGCGCTGGACTTCGTCCAGCCGGGCGGGCAGCGGCTCGGTTTCGTTGGCTACCCGCGATTCGGGTTTGCGCGGGTGCCGGCGCAGATGGATGTCTTCGGCGCGGATGGTGTCGCCGCTCATGAGCGCACAGGCGCGTTCGAGCACGTTTTGCAACTCACGGATGTTGCCATAAAAATCATAGTCGGCGAGCAGGGCGAGGGCTTCCGGTTCGAGTGTCGCTGTGGCGGTACCCGCGGCCTGGGCGCTGCGCGCGAGCAGATGATCGGCGAGCAGCGGAATGTCTTCGCGCCGTTCGCGCAGCGGCGGCACATGCAGATTGATGACGTCTATCCGGTAGTAAAGATCCTCGCGGAAGCGTCCTTCGGCCACCAGCGCATCGAGATTGCGGTGCGTGGCGGAGAGGAAGCGCACGTCAACCGGGATTTCCTGCGTTGCGCCCACCGGCCGCACGCATCGCTCCTGGATCACGCGCAGCAATTTGGACTGCATGGCGAGTGGAAGCTCGGCGATTTCATCCAGGAACAGGCTGCCGCCTTCCGCGCTCGGAATCAGTCCGGGGCGATCACTGGTTGCGCCCGTAAAGCTGCCCCGGCGATGCCCGAAGAACTCACTTTCCATGAGTTCACCCGGGATTGCGCCGCAGTTGACGGGCACGAAGGGTTTTGACGCACGAACGCTCGCCGCATGCACGAGACGCGCCACGAGCTCCTTGCCGGTCCCCGATTCGCCGGTGATGAGCACCGGCGCCTGGCTGCGGGCGACGCGCGCGATGAGTGCGCGCAGTTCGTGCATCGCCTTTACTTCGCCGAGCAGCGGGCTTGCGCCCGGTGTGCCTTGCGCTTCGCCGAGGCTGAGCGCACTCGCCACCAGCGCGCGCAAACGCGCGAGATCCAGCGGTTTGGCGATGAAGTCGAAGGCGCCTGCCTTGAGCGCGGTAACCGCCGTCTCGACGTTGCCGTAGGCGGTGATGACCGCGACCGGCAGGCCGGGCGCCTGGTTTTGCATCCAGGCGACCAGATCGAGTCCGTCGCCGTCGGGCAGGCGCATGTCGGTGAGTACGAGATCCAGGTGTTCGCTTGCGATGCGTTGGCGCGCGTCGGCGATGGTCTCGACCGCCACCGGCTCAAGGCCCATTTCCGAGAGCGTGAGCGCGAGCAATTCGCGCAGATCCGCCTCGTCGTCCACGACGAGGATACGCCGGACTTTCTCTACTGCAGCCATGTGTTGTCCCGGGAGAACTCCAGACGGAAGCATGTGCCGCCGCCTTCGCGAGCGCTCGCGGAAAGCCTCGCGCCGTTTGCGCTGGCCAGCTCCTTGGCAATATACAAGCCGAGGCCCGTTCCCGATGCATGCGTGGTGAAAAAGGGTTCGAAAAACCGGCTGATATCTCCCGGACCGGGCCCGCGATCGCGCACTTCGAGACAGACCTGTCCATGCTGTATATCGAGAACGATCTCGACACCGAACGGGGAGTCGCCGTGCACGAAGGCATTGTCAACCAGATTGCCGACGATGTGATCGAGATGACCCATGTCGAAGTTCGCCTCGGCATCAGGTGCTTCAATCCGCATCTGCAGGCGATGCGCGCGCCCGGGTTGGCGCTCCCGGTAATCGCCGAGAAAACCATCGAGACAAAGCGCGAGACTGAGCACGCGCGGTCGGGCCGTGCCCGGGCGCGAGAGCGAGAGGATGTCTTCCACCACGCCGTCGAGGCGCGTGCTCTGGCGCGCGATGATGCGGACCAGATCCCGCGCTCGCTCGTCGAGCGCCGGTGTTTCGGCAAGCAACTGGTTGGCATGGGCGATGGCGGCCAGGGGGTTGCGCACCTGATGTGCAATGCCTGCCGTGAGCCTGCCGAGTGCGGCGAGTTTGAGTGCCTGCGCATGTTCGACGGCCGCCCGCGCGTCTTCGACGAATATCAGGCATCCGGTTCTGCTTTCCTGTCCAAGCGGCAGGATGGTGAGCAGCCGTACCTCGCCGTTCGCGAGTTCCAGACTGTGCGTTTCGCGCCCGCGCGCCGCCGCAGCAAGGCGACCGGCCGTGCCACGTGCCGGCTCATCCAGCAGTTTTTCCGCTGCCGGATTGGCGCGTAAAACCTCGCCTGTGGCATCGGTTACCAGTACGCCGGTATGCAGTTGCGCAACGATGTGGCGATTCATCACGTCGAGTTGGCGCAGCTTGATTCCGCGGTTGGCGGCGAGCGTTTCGCTTTCGAGCACCATCGCCGCAAGCATGTTCGCAATCAGCGCAAGCGCCAGGATACCGAGCCCGAACAGACCCGCTTCGGTATAGATGGCGATCGGCAGTGTTTCGCTCAACTGGCTGCCGAGCGCCGCGGCGATTACCGTGAGCGCGGCGAGTGCGGCGAAAAAGACGGCCTGTTTGCGCAGCCTGGTGCCGGCGGCGGCGGCGACGGTCGGGGACACGGCGAGCGCGGCGAGGATGCCGAGGTCCGCGCCCGTGGCCTGCACGATCACGGCCGCGGCGAGGAGATCAACGATGGGTTCGATCTGCGACTGGATGGCGAGACCGGGCCACTCGTGCGCAAGTGCCGGAATCACGGCGAACCCGAACAGGAGATAGGCGATGCCGATTATCAGGACGACGCCCGGCGAATGGACGTGAAACGCCTGCACGGCGGGGCCGGTGGAGGCGAGGACGATGGCGCCGCAGGCGAGGAGGATGCGGTAGATATTGAGCAGTTCCAGCAACCGCCAGCGCACCGCGCCACGACCGCCGTGCCGCGATTTCCCGGAGGCCGGTTTTGCGAAAACCGCGCCAATGCCCCAAAATATGCGTCCCGCGGAACTTGTTCCCATAAATCCACGCATTCCCGAATCTGGGAGAACTTATGAATCGGCCTCAGAATACCTCACGCGCCGCGTTGCGTCCCGGCGGTGTGCCATCAAGGCGCAAGCCACGACGCCAGGACGCAAGCCGAAGAGATGGTGCGGATGGCGCCCGCGGCTTTGTCGCTCGCCGCTTGTCGGGAGCGACCAAACCGCGCGCATCGCTTCGCGCCGCAGACGCCATCCGTCGCGGCTGCGCGATATTCCGGGACAGGTTCGCGACATGAATTTGCATGAATACCAGGCCAAGGGCCTGTTCGGTCAATTTCACATCCCGGTTCCCGAGGGCCGGGTGGCCGCCGATGCGGTCGAAGCCGAGGCCGCGGCACGGGCGCTGGGCGGGGAAATCTGGGTGGTCAAGGCGCAGGTGCATGCCGGCGGGCGCGGCAAGGCGGGCGGCGTGAAGCTCTGCCGCACGCCCGAAGAAGTCGGTGCCGCCGCGGCCGGGATGATCGGGCGGCGTCTCTCCACGCATCAGACGCAAGGCGAGGGCTTGCCGATCGAGCGGGTTTTGGTGGAGCGCGGTTCGGAAATCGCGCGCGAACTGTATTTCGGCATGCTGGTGGATCGCGCGCGCGAGCGGCTTGCCTTCATTGCATCGCCCGCGGGCGGCATGGACATCGAGGAAGTCGCACGCGAGACGCCGGAGAAAATCCTGACCGTCGGCGTGAATCCGGCGGCGGGCTTTTCCGGCTTCGAGGCGCGGCGTCTCGGATTTGCGCTCGATCTGCGCGACGCGCAGCTCAAGGCTTTCGCCAAAATCGCGCGCGGCCTCTACGAACTTGTCGAGACGCAGGATGCGAGCCTGGTCGAGATCAATCCGCTGATCGTGACCAAGGCGGGCGAAATTCTCGCGTTGGACGCGAAGCTGAATCTCGACGACAATGCGCTCTATCGTCACCCGGAACTCGCCGCGTTGCGCGATGCGAGCCAGGAGGACGCGGCCGAGGCCGAGGCCGCCGAGCACGGCCTGAACTATGTCTCGCTAGACGGCAACATCGCCTGCATGGTCAACGGCGCAGGACTCGCGATGGCGACCATGGATCTGATCAAGCTCACCGGCGGCGAGCCCGCGAACTTTCTCGACGTCGGCGGCGGCGCGACGGCCGAAAGAGTTTCGGCCGCGTTCCGCCTGATTCTTTCCAATCCGAAGGTCAAGGCGATACTCGTGAACATCTTCGGTGGTATCGTACGCTGCGACATCATCGCCGAGGGCATCATCGCCGCGGTCAAGGGCGTGGGCGTTTCGGTGCCGGTGGTGGTGCGGCTCGAAGGCACCAACGCCGAATCCGGCCGGCGTCTGCTCGCCGAGAGTGGTCTCGACATTCTTGCAACCGATAGCCTGGACGAAGCCGCCGAGAAGGCAGTCGCTGCGGCGGAGGCTGCGTCATGAGCATATTGGTGGACAAGACGACGAGGCTGATTTGCCAGGGATTTACCGGTCGGCAGGGCAGTTTCCACAGCGAACAGGCGATCGCCTACGGTACGCAACTGGTCGGCGGAGTCACGCCCGGGCGCGGCGGCGAAACGCATCTGGATCGTCCGGTGTTCGATACCTGCGCGGAGGCGGTTGCCGCAACCGGGGCGACGGCGAGCATGATCTATGTGCCTGCGCCCTATGCCGCCGACGCGATACTCGAAGCGGCCGATGCCGGCATTGCGCTCATCGTGTGCATTACCGAAGGCATACCGGTACTTGACATGGTGCGCGTGAAGGCGTCGCTCGCGGGCACTTCCGTGCGTCTGATTGGCCCGAATTGTCCCGGCATCATCACGCCCGGCGAATGCAAGATCGGCATCATGCCGGGCTACATTCACAAGCCGGGGTGCGTCGGCATCGTCTCGCGCTCGGGCACGCTTACTTACGTCGCCGTGCATCAGACCACGCTCGAAGGGCTGGGCCAGTCCACCTGCGTCGGCATCGGTGGCGATCCGGTGCACGGGATGAACTTCATTGACGTGATTGCCTTGTTCAAGGACGATCCGGCGACCGAGGCCATCGTCATGGTCGGCGAGATCGGTGGCAATGACGAGGAGGCCGCGGCCGATTACATTCGCGAACAGGTCGCGAAACCCGTGGTCGCCTATATCGCCGGTGTCACCGCGCCGCCCGGAAAGCGCATGGGTCACGCGGGGGCGATCATTTCCGGCGGCCAGGGAACGGCCGAACAAAAGTTCGCGGCCCTCGAAGCGGCGGGTGTGACCACCGTGCGTTCGCCGGCGGAAATGGGCCGCGCAGTCAAGGCCGCGCTCGGCTGAATCTTCTCCCCATCAAGGCACCATGACCCATATTCACATCGGCCTGGCTCAGATCAATACGCTGGTGGGCGACGTCGCCGGCAATACGCGGCGCGTGCTCGACAGCGTCGCGGCGCATGCGCAACGGTGCGACCTGATCGCCTTTCCCGAACTCACGCTGACCGGCTATCCGCCCGAGGATCTGCTGCGCTATCCGGACATGATCCGGCAGGTGGACGAGGCGCTCAAGCGTCTGCGCGCGGAGGTCAAGGGCACGCTGGTTGCGGTGGGGCATCCCGAGTACCGCGAGGCCGGGTTGCCCTACAACGCCTGTTCTCTCATCGGCGACGGCGAAATCCGCGCCGTGTACCGCAAGCGCGAGCTGCCCAACTACGGCGTGTTTGACGACAAACGCTACTTCGCCGCCGGCAGTGAGGCGGTGGTCGTGGAGATCGGTGGCCTGCCGGTCGGGTTTTCGATCTGCGAGGATGCCTGGGTTCCGATGCCGATCGCCGAGACCGCGGCGGCCGGTGCCCGCTTGATCGTAAACATGAACGCCTCGCCCTATTGCATCGGCAAGCGCACAGAGCGCGAGGAAGTCATCGCCGCGCGCGCGAGAGAGAGCGACGTCTCCATTCTGTATCTCAATCAGGTCGGCGGGCAGGACGAAATCGTCTTCGACGGTCATTCCTTCGCGACCAACAAATCCGGAGAGGTGATCGATCGTCTGCCCGGCTTCAAGGAAAGCTTCGTGATCCTCAAGGCCTCCTCGCGTCCCGGTAGCCGCGGGCATCTGGGCGGGCGCATGGCCATCGAGCGCGCGCATCGGGAGACGGCTGGTGGCGAAGACGAAATGGAATCGCAGGCGGGCGAGTACGCCGATGACGGACAGGATTCCGATGCGGATGTGTACAACGCGCTCACCCTCGGCATCCGCGACTATGCCTTCAAGAACGGTTTCAAGGGCGCGCTCGTCGGGCTTTCCGGCGGTGTGGATTCCGCACTCACGCTCGCGCTTGCCGTGGACGCACTTGGCGCTCCCCAGGTGGCCGCCGTGCTCATGCCGTCGCGCTATACCAGCGATCTCAGCCAGGAACTCGCGAAGGAACAGGTGCGGCGCCTGGGCGTGAAGGCGCACACGGTCTCGATAGAACAGCCCTATCAGGCGTTCACGAGCGCGTTGAAGGATGTGTTCGCCGGACTCGATCCCGACGTGACCGAGGAAAACATCCAGGCGCGTTGCCGCGGCGTGATCCTGATGGCGATCTCGAACAAGAGCGGGAAGCTGGTGCTCGCTACCGGCAACAAGAGCGAATACGCAACCGGCTACGCAACGCTGTACGGCGACATGGCCGGCGGTTTCGCGCCGCTCAAGGACGTTTCCAAGACGCTGGTCTACCGGCTTGCGCGTTACCGCAACCGCCTGGGTGACGCCGCGCCCATCCCCGAACGGGTGCTGACCCGCGAGCCCTCGGCCGAGCTGGCGCCCGACCAGAAGGATACCGATCGCCTGCCGCCTTATCCGGTGCTCGATGCCGTGCTGGCGGGTTTGATCGAGCGTGATCAAAGCGCGGCCGAACTGGTGCGCGAGGGCTTCGAGACCGATACGGTGTATCGCATTGCCGAGATGATCAAGAAAAACGAATACAAGCGCCGTCAGGCGCCGCCGGGCGTGAAGATTTCCGGCCGCGCGTTCGGGCGCGAGCGCCGCTATCCGATCAGTTCCGGCTTTGTGCTCGATCCGCCGCAGGAGGCGGCCGTAAAACCTGTGCTGCCTGCCAACGGTAACGGCCGCAAGAAAGGCTGACCTGTTCGGGACTGAGGGAGAATCGCGGCGGGGACCGCCGCTCCTGCGGTTTGGGCTCGGGGCGCTAGTTGCCGCAGTCGGTATCCACTCCCTCGACACCGTTCACCTGTTCCGCCACCGCGAGGGCGTGATCGCGCGTAGTCGCATCGGGAAAGTGTCCACACAGCGTGACCTCGCCGCGATCCACGAAGATATGCAGGCCGAGCGGCTTGAGCACGGGATCGTTGTCGAGTGCGGCGCGCACGCGCAGTGCGACGTCGCGGTCGCGGTCCTTGCGCTCGGCCTGTTGCTGCTGGTAAGTGCCGGTCCATTCGGCGTTGACGCCGCGGCCCGGAGCGGTCGTAAAGGCGCAACCGGAAACGATAAGCGTTACCGCAACGGCAAGGAATAGTGTGGCGCTATTGATTGTCTTGTGCATTTTCGTCGTTTGACTTGGGCATGTTTTTGACACCGAGATACAGATATACATGGCCGACGCCGGCCTTGAGCGTGTAATCGGTTTTCCCGGGCCCGTTTACCTGCTGTTTGGCCGAAGTGAAATGCTTTTCATAGCCGGTTCCATTGGTGCGGCCGTTGATGTCGAATTCGATGCGCCCGACGCCGGCCGTCAGATTGACTTTGCCATAGTCGGCGCTCGTGATCGCGGTCTTAATGTTGCCGACACCAACACTCGCGTCTACCGGTCCCTGCGGAAGCTGCAGGTCGAGTTTGCCGACGCCGATATTGGCACGCAGTCCGCCGGCCAAGCCCACGACTTCTGCCTTGCCCACGCCGACGGTGAGATCGAGCGCGAGACGCGCCGGGAGTGTCAGCGTCCAGTTGGTTTTCCAGTTGGAATGACCGTCTATGTTTATGTTCATCGTGTCGTGGCCATTATCTGCGCTCGCAGCGGCGGCGGTCGAGCCTGCTCCGGTAGCAAGGCTGATTACGAGCTGCGTGCCTTCGCGCCGCGCGACCAAATGCAGGCCCGCGGGCAGTTCGTTGGCGGACGGCCCAATGGTCCAGTCGAAAATGAAATGCATGTGGTCGCTCGGCACAGCGGTTGCCTTGATGCTGACTGTATCGGTATTCGCCGCTGTGATGTGGATGTTGCCGACCTTAGTGTCGAACTTGATGCTCGTGAGTCCGGCGGCAGATACGGTCTTGCTGAAGCTGTGCGCCGCATCGGCGTTGCCGTTGGAGGATTGAGCGGCGAACGCAAACGGAGAGGCGGCGAGCAGAAGAGCAACGGTTGCGAGTTTGCAGTACATGATGTTCTCCTGGCTCAGGCGGTGGCAGAGTAGCGGCGGGCGGCGACGGTGAGTGCGAGCAGCACGAGGCCGATGCCGACGCCGATCCACATCGAGGGCAGCGCAAGGAAGTGACTGATCCAGCCGGCGCCCGAATAAAGCGGGTTGGCGCTTGCTGCGGATTGCGTGATGGAATGAGTCATGCCATTGTCACTGACGACGAATATGGGCCAGCCGTTGAAAACGGGCGACGTCGCCAGATGGCTGCCGAGAAACTGGAATACGTGCGAAGTGCGGGCGAGTATCAGCTCCACCACCCCGACGAGCACGGGCGGCAGGATGGCCCAGATCAGGGGATGGCCGCGCGGAGAAATGGCCGATACGAACAGGAACCAGGCGTAATAGGGCAACCACCACAGGGCCTGGATAACGAAGGCGTAGGCGAAAAACACCCAAGTGCCGAACAGCGCACCGGGCGAAGCGAAAACGCTGAAGCCCTCCGCGCCCCGTGCGCTGGCCGCCGTCGCGAGTGCCAGCAGGGCGATCAGGTGGCCGAGGACCACCGCAATCCACACGAACAGCGGTCCGACCACTCCGGCAAGAACTACCTTGCTCGCCACGGTGGTGGTGTCGGATACCGGCAACGAACGCCAGAACAGCACGCTGCCGTCCTTGCGGTCGTCGTAGAGGGCACCGCTCAGGTAGCCGAGCAACGAGAAGGAATAAAACAGAAAGATAAAATTGCCGATGATCAGTCCGAGCATGGCGACGTCGGCGGCGCTGGCCCTGCCGGTAGGATGGATCGCGGTGAATCCGCCGCCGACACCGATGCCGAGTACCGCGCTCACCAGCACGATGATGCCGAACAGGATGCCGACCATGATGTAGAAGTTTCCGCGATTGCCCCACAGCTCGCGCCGTATATGGATCAGAGCGTTCATGCCTGCACCTCCTGCATCTTGGCGGTGAATAGATCGGCGATACGCGTCGGGCTGACTTCGCCCAGCGCGCGCAGAGATTCCGGCGGCGCGTCTTCGAAGAGCATCACGTGATGGCCGAGAAGTTGTTGCTCCTGAATTGGTTTGAGCGCACGCGCCGCTTCCACTTGGGCCGGTTTGACGCTGACCGTGGTGTAGCGTTCGTTCACGTTTTCCATGCTGGCATTGAGCAGAATGCGTCCACGGTTGATGAACATCACATCGGTGAGAATGTGCTCGATTTCCTCGATCTGGTGCGTTGAGACGATGATCGTGCGATTGTCGTCGAAGTAGTCGTTCAAGAGATTGGTGTAGAAGGTCTTGCGGAACAGGATGTCGAGACCGAGTGTCGGCTCGTCGAGTACCAGCAGGCTGGCATCAATGGCCATGATCAGTGCCAGGTGAACCTGCACCTTCATGCCCTTGGACAGAGTTTTAATTCGTCGTTTCGGATCAATGCCGGTCTGTTTCAAAAAGGTATCGGCGCGTGCACGCGAAAAATTCGGGTGCACCGCTTGAACGTAATTCAGGGATCTGGCTGATCCGCGCCCATTTGGGCAGGGTCGCCGTGTCGGCGATGAAGGCCACGTCGCGCATCAATTTGACACGTTCGCGCCAGGGATTGTGCCCGAGCACCTCGAGGTCGCCGTCCACCCGCAGCAAGCCGGTCAGCGCGCGCAGCAGGGTCGTCTTGCCGGCGCCGTTCGGACCGATGAGCCCGAGGATGCGTCCGCGTTCGACGTTCAGCGAGACGCCGTCCAGAGCGCGCGTTTTGCGATAGGACTTTTTGAGGCCGCGGGCCTCGATGACTGCATTCATTTGCTATCTCCCTTGACACGTTTAAGGAGAGTCTGGGGGGCGAGGCCGAGTCGTTCGATGCGTTCGACGATGCCCGGCCATTCCTCCTTGAGGAAATGTTCGCGTTCGCTAGTGGTGAGTTTGGCGCCGGCATCCTTGCGCACGAACATGCCGAGTCCGCGCCGCTTTTCCACCAGGTTCTGATCCACCAGCAACTGGTAGGCCTTGAGCACCGTGAGCGGGTTGATCTGGTACTCGGCGGCGATCTGGCGTACCGAAGGCAGGGCATCGCCTTCCTTAAGTGCGCCTTCGAGCATCATGGCGATCACCCGGTCCTTGAGCTGGAGGTAGATCGGTTCGGTGCTGTTCCAGTCGGCGTCCATGGCAATCTCCTCAGCAGGCGCGCGGGGCCTCGCGCAGCCTCGTCACCGGGCGTATGCCGGCGTAGCGTGACTTGAGCGCGGGCGTGGTCATGAAAAGGCACCCACAGTGCAGCGGTGTTATATGTGAGTATAACACTATTCCATGAAATTGCAACATGTCGGACAACTCCTATTGCAGGGACAGCGGGACCGTCTTCGCGGCGGATTTCACGGCCGCCTGACCGGCAATTTCGTAAGTGGCCGCGGAGTGGGCGATTTCGCCCGCGAGCGAGCGCTTGTAACCGTGCAGACTGGTGGCCAGGGCCGTATTAATGGCTCGCGCCGCGAGTTTTGCCTGGGCTTCGTTTACCAGCCGATTCATGTTGACTTCCGTTTGCCGGGCGGACGGTGCCAGGCGTGGCGCCCGGTTTGCGGTCCGGTTGAAGGCATGGGTACTTTCGGTCAGGGCCTGGTCGAGGGTCCGGCGGTTCAGGGTCGGCTCCGCCAAGGTCACCAGACGGTTCAGGGCGGCTTCCGCCTGCCGGGCATGAGCCGGGACGGCGGGGGTGGCGGCCGTATTGAGGCCGGCGGCAAGCATCAGAATGGGTAGCAAGGTCATGGCAGCGATCTCCGTAGTGAGTGAGTGTTGTAGGTAACTATAACACTAAAACTCAAAAAAGCAAGCCCCCTGTTTCGGCTGGGGGGAGGCCCGGACGTTGAATCGCCCGCTTATGCCCCATTTCACAGGCATTTACGGTATTTGGAGGCCGGAAAACGGTCGTGCAAGCTGGCGCGTCGGGGTACGAAAAGCGGCGTCTGTGCGCGCCGTGGCGGGCGGAATCGGCAGGTTTCGGAGGGCCGCGTGGCCGGGGGCTTCTATAATGGCTACCCTGTCGGCCGGCGCGGCTTGCCCGCGTCGCCATTTCGCCACCTTTATATATCTCAGGGAGTTTTCTACATGGCAGCACAGCCCCTGCGCATCGCAATCACCGGCGCCGCCGGCAACATCGGCTATGCACTGGCCTTTCGCATCGCCGCTGGCGACATGCTCGGTCGCGAGCA
Source organism: uncultured Gammaproteobacteria bacterium (assembly GCA_963843735.1). Lineage (GTDB taxonomy): Bacteria > Pseudomonadota > Gammaproteobacteria > JAKDMP01 > JAKDMP01 > CAWJLN01. The sequence goes on along the minus strand of CAWJLN010000002.1, from coordinate 35,249 downwards.
GCCGGTCATCCTGCAGTTGCTGGAGATTCCCGCCGCCGTCAAGGCCCTGGAAGGGGTGACGATGGAGCTTGCCGATTGCGCCTTTCCGCTGCTCACCGACGTGACGGCGACCGCTGCGCCGGAGGAGGGCTTCCGCGACGCCGACATCGCGCTGCTGGTGGGAGCCAGGCCGCGCGGCGCCGGCATGGAACGCAAGGATCTCTTGCTCGCCAACGCCGCGATTTTTTCCGCCCAGGGCAAGGCGCTGGATGCAGGGGCGAAGCGCGACTGCAAGGTGCTGGTGGTCGGCAACCCGGCCAATACCAATGCGCTGATCGCGAGCGCGAACGCGCCCGGACTTGCGCCCGAAAACTTCGCCGCCATGATGCGGCTCGATCACAATCGCGCGCTTGCCCAACTGGCTTCGCGGTGCGGTGGCCACGTCAACGACTTCAAGCGCATGATCGTGTGGGGCAATCATTCCGCAACCCAGTTTCCCGATATCGCTCATGCCACATTCCGCGGCAAGCCGGTGCTCGACTCGGTGGACGAGGGCTGGTATCGCGAAACCTTCATTCCCGAGGTTCAGCAGCGCGGCGCGGCAATTATCAAGGCGCGCGGCGCCTCGTCGGCAGCGTCGGCGGCGTCGGCGGCGATAGACACCGTGCGCGACTGGGTGCACGGAACGTCTGCGGGCGACTGGGTGAGCATGGCCGTTCCCGCCGACGGCAGCTACGGCATCGCGCCGGGGGTGTTCTATTCCTATCCCGTGACCTGCCGCGACGGACGTGCGCACATCGTTCGGGATCTCGATTGCGGCGATTTCGCCCGCGAGCGCATGGCGGCGACCGAGAAGGAACTCCGCGAGGAGCGTGCCGGTGTTGCCGACCTGCTCGGTTGAATACGGATCGCCGCCGCCGGCACCGCACGTAAGACAAGAGTGAAGCAATGAACGCAGTCTTTTCCCTGGTAACGCTTCTCGGTGCGCTGATCGCACTGGCATTTGCGGTGCTTGTGGCCTGGTTCAAACGCATCGTGATCGTCGTCGTGCTGGCATTCGCGGCGCTTGCGGGTCTGGTCGCCGGACTTCCGTGGATGCTGCTCGTATGGCTCGCGCGATTGTCCGGCCTCGGGTTGCTGCGCCGTCGCTTGTTGACGGCGCCGATTCTCAATCTGTTCCGCAAGGTGTTGCCGCCGATTTCCGGGACCGAGCGCGCGGCGCTGGAAGCGGGTGGTGTGTGGTGGGACGGGGAACTGTTTTCGGGCCGTCCCGACTGGGCGAAGCTGCACGCCATGCCGCCCGCGGCGCTCACGGAAGAGGAACAGGCCTTTCTCGACGGGCCCTGCGAAGAACTTTGCGCAATGCTAGACGAGTGGAAGATTTCCCACGAGTGGGCGGATCTCTCGCCCGAAATCTGGGCGTTTCTGCGCCAGCGCGGTTTCTTCGCGATGATTATCCCGAAGCGCTACGGCGGACTCGAGTTTTCCAATTTCGCGCATTCCGAAGTGCTGCTCAAGATCGCAAGCCGCAGTCCGACCACGGGTTCGATCGTGTCAGTGCCGAACTCGCTCGGCCCGGCGGAACTTCTGCTGCACTACGGCACGGACGCGCAGCGCAGCCATTATCTTCCGCGGCTTGCGGACGGACGCGAGATGCCGTGCTTTGCCTTGACCTCGCCGACAGCGGGCTCCGATGCGACCTCGATCCGCGATACCGGCGTCGTCACCCGCGGCGAATGGCGGGGCGAGGAAGTCCTCGGCATCCGCCTGAACTGGGACAAGCGCTACATCACGCTGGCACCGGTCGCGACGCTGCTCGGGCTTGCCTTCAAGCTCTACGATCCCGAACATCTGATGGGCGATCGGGACGAATACGGCATCACTTGTGCGCTGGTGCCGACGAATCTCCCCGGCATCGCCATCGGCCGCCGCCACTTCCCGCTCAACGTGCCGTTCCAGAACGGCCCTACGCAGGGCAAGGACGTATTCATTCCGATTGATCACATCATCGGCGGTCCCGCGATGGCCGGTCACGGCTGGCGCATGCTGGTGGAGAATCTCTCGGTCGGCCGTTCCATTTCGCTGCCGACCAACGCCACCGGCGCCGCGAAGCTCGCCGTGTATGCAACCGGCGCCTATGCGCGTGTGCGCAAGCAGTTCCACGTTCCGCTCGCCGCCTTCGAGGGCGTGCAGGAAGTGCTTGCGCGCATGGGTGCGCACCTTTACACGATAGATGCCACCCGGCGCATGACGCTGGCCGCGCTCGATGCCGGCGAGCGGCCCGCAGTGGCGGCCGCGATCGTGAAATATCACGTGACCGAACTTGCGCGCGGTATCGGCAACGACGCCATGGACATTCACGGCGGCAAGGGCATCATGCTCGGGCCGGCAACTATCTCGCGCGCGGCTGGCAGTCGGCGCCGATCGCAATCACCGTGGAAGGCGCGAACATCATGACGCGCGCGCTGATGATCTTCGGCCAGGGCGCGATTCGCGCGCATCCTTTCATCTTCGCCGAGATGGAGGCCGCGCAGGAGGAAAACCGCGCGCAAGGCCTGAAGGCTTTCGATCGGCTGTTCTTTCGTCATCTGGGTTTTCTGCTCGGCAATGCCGCGCGCGCCGTGCTGCTTGCCGCGACGGATGGACGATTCGCGCGCGGCGGCGTTCCCGCGGACAGCGCGTTCGCCGGGCGCTACCGAATGCTGAACCGTTACAGCGCGGCCTTCGCACTGGTGGCCGACGCGGCCATGTTCAGCCTGGGCGGTGCGCTCAAGCGACGCGAGCGGCTCTCGGCCCGCCTGGGTGATCTGCTGAGTTTTCTTTACATGGGCTCGGCCGTGCTCAAGCGCCATGCCGAGAACGGCGAACCCGAGGGCGATCGCCCGGTAATCGAGTATGCGCTGGACGAACTCGAATACCGTTTCGAAGCCGCGCTCGAAGGCATTCTTGTCAATTTCCCGAACCGCGTGCTTGCGTTGTTGCTACGGGGAATCGTGCTGCCCTTCGGACGGCGCCGCGAACATTCAGGCGATGCTCTTGCTTCACGGGTGGCGGCGCTGGTGACGACGCCCGGCGAAACCCGCAACCGCCTGACGGCCGGCATTTATACCGGCGGCGACGGTCCGGTCGGCGCCATGGCCGAAGCGCTCTCGCTTGCACTCTGGGCCGAGCCGCTGGAAAAACGCATGGCCGAGGCCTTGCGCGCCGGCACACTCGAGATCGAGCCGTGTGATGACGAGACGGCGCTTGCGCGGGCTGCCGCGAAGTCGGGCCTCCTCTCGCGCGAGGAGGCCGATCGGCTTATACGTTATTACGCGCTCGTCGCCGGGATCATTGCCGTGGACGATTTCGACCCCGCCGAGCTGGCCGTCAAGCCGCTCTCACCCAGCGAAAACGAGCGCATGAACGCCTGGCGGACGGGAGCAGGGGGGGGCGGGTAGGAACGGGCCATGCCCGCGATCAAGGCTTGTCGGCACGGACGCAGTTGCGTCCCTCGCGCTTGGCCCGATACAGGGCGCGATCGGCGGCGGCGAGCAACTGCAGCTCGCTCGTTGACTCACCCACGATTTCCGCGACGCCGAAGCTCATGGTGACCGCGAGTTCCGGGTTGAGTCGTTCCCAGGGGTGATGCTCGATGTGGCTGCGCAGTTTCTCGCACACGCCCTGAGCGGCCTCGAGCGTCGTTTCCGGGAAGAGGATGACGAATTCCTCGCCGCCGTAACGGGTTGGCAGATCGGTGACGCGCAATCCGGTGCGCAGGATCTCCGCGATGGCCTTCAGCACCTCGTCGCCGAGCGCGTGGCCCCAACTGTCGTTGATCCGCTTGAAGTAATCGAGATCGCCCATGGCGACGGCAAGCGGATGCCGGAATCGCTGGGCACGGTAGTGTTCCTGGCGCAGTGTTTCGTCCATGTGTCTGCGGTTGGCAAGCCCGGTGAGCGGGTCGCGGCGGTTCTCCTGCTCCAGGCGTTCGAGCAGGATTTCCTTTTGTTGCATCGTGGTTTCGAGCGAGGAGGTGGTGCGCGCGAGCGCGGCCGTGCGGTTCGCCACGCGCACCTCCAGTTCCTGCTGATGAGACTGGAGTTCGGAGAACAGCCGCGTATTGACGATGGCCGCGGCGATCTGATGCGCGAAGCCTTCCAGCAGTTGCAGGTGCCGGGGCTGGAACGCGCGCGCATGGTAGTCCTGCACGCTGATTACGCCGACGATTTCGCCGTGAAAGTTGATAGGCGTCGCCATGATGGCAATCGCCGGCCGGCCGGCGACGACCCGCCGATGGATGCTTGGATGATCGCTCGTGCGCGTATCGGCGATGAAAACCGATTCCTGGTGCTCGATGACCCAGGCCATCACGCCCGCGCCGGGCTTGCGCCGGGTGGGCGGACGGCGCTCGCCGTCGTCGTAGTTGAGGCGAATGTCAACCTCGTCGGTTTCGCGCGAATAAAGTCCGATGATCAGGGCCGCGAAATTCATCAGGCCGCGGGATTCCTGAAAGATGATCTCCAGCAGTTCATCCAGGTTTGCCGTCGCGCTCACGGCCTGGTTCACGCGGTTGACGGCCGCGAGCTCCACCGCGCGGCGACGCTCGCGCTCGCTGACATTGACTGCCAGCTTGAGCAGCACTGCGGCGCTCACGATCAGTCCGATGTAGAGGGCAAAGCCGCTCAAGGGCATTTTGACGTAGGCGAGCGCGGTAATGACGCCGGTCCAGGCGATGCCGAGCTCGATCAGGGTGCTGGGCCAATGCACGGGCCTGCGTCTTGCCGTGCTGTCCATTCCGGTCCAGCTCAGGAGGATGTAGAGCGCTTCGTTGACGGTCTGGAGCGTCAGAATGAGCACGCAGATGGCGCCCAGATCGCTCAAGGTGAGATTCGCGAGCGGGGTCTCGCCGCCGAGTTCGCGGTAGGCGAAGCCCGCGGCCAGGGTGGCAAGCAGGAACATGCCGCCGTTGGCGAGTGCGCGCAGAAAGCGCTGACGCAAGCCTTCGCGACGCAGATCGTTGGCCAGCGTCCAGACGAAGGCCGCCAGGGCCGCAATCCAGGCGGCGGGCACGGCACCGAAGAGCAGGATCGCGGCGACCAGCGGCAGGCGATCGAAGGACAGGTAGCCGCGGGCAGAGGCGCCGAAGGCGGTTACCGGGACGGACAGCCACATCAGCACGATCTGGAAAATCAGGAAGAATCCCAGCGTTGCGATCGCGCCTGCGCTCAGGGGCATTATCGCGGGCGGCAGACTTACAATGGCCGCGAGCGCTCCTACTTCGTAAACGAGCGCAACCAGTGGAGAAAAGCCCCTGCCCGCGGACGTTTCTCCCGCTTGCTTTACCGCGGGTCGTTTTCGTGATGGAATAGACAGCCGTATCATCTCAGCCGAAGGTACCCCCCATGAGTCTGCTGCGTCGTTTTTCGTTGCCTGCCATCTTGCTGGTGTTGTTCGCCGGCTGCGCCGCCCCCGTTCAGTATGAATACAATAGCGCGCCTTATGGTCAATGGCATAATTTCGCCTGGCAGGCCCCCAAGGCCGCGCCCGTGCGCAACCCCGTCGTGGACAGCGGCATTCTCACCACCCGGGTCGAACAGGCGGTTGCCGCCACCCTCGCGAATCAAGGGTATCACCAGGTTGAAAATCCCGCACAGGCCGACTTCCTCGTAACTTATCATACGGCCGTTCAGAGTAGTCAGGAGTCCAGTGGTCCGTCGGTGGGCTTTGCCTATGGCGGGTGGTGGAACGCGCCGTTCAGCACTGTCATTGTCAATCAGCCGGTGCGCGAGGTGCGCGAGTCGGACCTGATCGTGGACGTGATTGACGCGAAGACGAACACGCTCGTGTGGCGCGGATGGCTCACGAGTTCGCTCAGCCGGAGCAATTATTCGCAGCAGGCCGTGAATGAGGCCATACAGAAGATATTCTCCAAATTCCCGCCGACGCCGAAGTCCTGAGTACGTCATGAGGATGGGCTGAGGCGCGTGTACGCGGAGTATTTCGGACTTTCCGAGCCGCCGTTTTCCATCGCGCCGGATCCGCGTTACCTGTTCCCGAGCGCGCAGCATCGCGAGGCGCTGGCGCATTTGGCCTATGGTGCCACCGAAGGCGATGGCTTCATCCAGCTGACGGGCGAGGTCGGCACCGGCAAGACCACGCTCGTGCGGCGCCTGCTCGCCGAGATGCCCGAGGGCGTGGAGATCGCCTTCCTGTTCAACCCCGAGGTATCGCGTCGCGGTCTGCTGCTTGCGCTGCTCGCGGAACTGGGACTTGCCCGTCCGCCGCCCGCGAGCGAACACAGCGAACTTCTGGCGCGGCTGTACCGGCATTTGCTCGCTGCGCATACCCGCGGACACCGGGTGGTGCTGGTAATAGACGAGGCGCAGCGCCTCGGCCCGGAAGTGCTGGAAGAGGTGCGCCTGCTCACCAACTTCGAGACCGACCGGCGCAAGCTCTTGAACGTCATCCTGGTCGGGCAGCCGGAACTCAGAACGACGCTGGCGCGCCCGGACCTGCGCCAGCTCGCCCAGCGCATCACCGCACGCTACCACCTGGGTCCGCTCTCGCTGACCGATACCGATGCCTATATCCGCCATCGTCTGCGTCTCGCCGGCGCGCCCGGACGCATCTTCCGTCCGCGCGCGGTGCGCGCCGTGCACCGGCACTCGCGTGGCATCCCGCGTCTGATCAATCTCATCTGCGATCGTGCGCTCATGGCGGCCTACACGCGGGGTCTGCGCGAGGTGGATGCAGCGGTGGTCACCGAGGCGGTGCAGGAACTGGCCGGCGTGGGCTTGCCGCGGCGGCGTCGGCATCTCGCCTGGTTTGCCGCGGCGGCGGTACTGGCCGGCCTGGTCGGGGCCGCGCTTGCCTGGTGGGCCACGGGCGGCGGCCCGGCTTCGCCGCAGGCGAAGGCGACCGTTGCCTCCGCCGTTCCCGCCGCGACCAGCGGATTTGCAACGGCGGGCGCACCCGCGGTCGTCGCAGCCATACCCGTCGCATCTGCCGCGTCTGCAACGATTGCGGCGGCGAGCAGTGCAGAGAATCCGATCCGGCTATGGGCGGCGGCGCCCGCGGCCACCCGCGCCGCGGCCGGCGAGCTGTTGGCGTTGTGGCGTGTGCCCGGCAACGGGGCCGGCGATCCCTGCGCCACCGCCGAGGGACTCGCCTGTCTTCACGAGCAGGGGAATCTCAATCTTCTGCGCGCCTTCGATCGGCCGGCCGTGGCGACCCTGGACGATGCGGGCAAACCCTTTTCCGTCGTGGTGGAAGCGCTCGCCGGCGATAAAATCACGTTGGCATTGGGACCCGGGCAAAGACGGGTCTTTCCGGTCAGCGACTTCGAACGCCTGTGGTACGGCCGCATGTGGCTGCTGTGGCGTCCGCCACAGGGCAGCAGTCTGATGCGGCCCGGCATGCAGGGCCCGGCAGTTGCCTGGCTGCGCCGCGCGCTAGGCCTGACCGCTGGCGGCGACGGTGCCGCCTATGGCAAGGAGCTCGAAGCGGCGGTACGCAATTTCCAGCGGCAACATGCCCTGGTTCCCGACGGCATCGCGGGCCCGGAGACCTTGATTGTGCTGCAACGGGTGCTCGGCGGCGAAGACGGCCCGCATTTGAGCGAGCAGAGGAGAGCGGAGTGACGATACTGTTTGAAGCTTGGCGGCGTGCGCATGAGAAAGAGCCGCGGCTTGCCGAGACACTGGGCGCCCCGACCGACAGCTTGCGCGCGCGCACGCCGTTGCTGCCCTGGCTGTTGTGTCTGCTGCTGGTGGCCTGCGTGGCCGGTTTGGGCGTTTATATCTGGCTCGACTGGGGCCTGCTGCATGGAACCGCGGCAAAGACTTCCCCGCCGACCGCGTCCGTGCCCGCCGCTACGCCCTCCCACGTTCCCGTGACGCGGCCGCAGGCTGGCAGCGCGAAGCGCACGGCCGTAACCGGATCGCCGGCTTCCGCCTCGGTTCATTCCACACCGGCGACGGCCGTGCCGATGGTTAAACCGCCCGCGGAAAAGTCCGCGGGCAGCAAGGCCGGGAGCGCACAGCCGAGCCGGAACGCGGCGGCTGCCGCCACGCTGTCGCTGGCAGCCGTACCCGACGACATTCGCGAGGCCCTGCCGTCGCTGGCTGTTGTTGCCCACGTATGGAATGCAAACCCCGCCGCCCGTTTCATCATGATCGGCGGGCATGTATTTCGGGTCGGCGACGAACTCTCACCCGGCCTGCGTCTGCTTGCGATTACCCGCGACGGCGAGATCGTCGCCTTCCGGGGTTATCACATCGCCTTGCCCTAACAGGCGCTGAGTGCAATCGCGGCGAGTGCGGGAGCGGGCCACGTCCGCGATTTTCCATCAGGGCGGAGTGAAGTGAATGATCTGTACGACCCGGGTGGGCGTCGGCACCGGCCGGAAGCGCCATTGCCTGACTGCGCGTAGCGCGGCTTCATTGAAGATGTTGCGCGGATGCGCTTCAAGCACTTGCAATTGGGTCGGTTTTCCGTCGCTCCCGACCGTGAATTGCACGGTAACGCTGCCGCCAATGCCCTCTCGCCAGGCGTGCGGCGGATACTGCGGCGGCACGATGCGTAGCGGCTGAATGTTGAGCGAAGCCTTGGCGTTATCAGGATGTGTCGCCGACACCGGTGGTTCCGCCGGCAGCGGCTTCGCCGGCGCCGGTCGCGGAGGTGGGCTGGGTGCCGTCTGTTTTTGCAGAGGCGGATTGAAGATCAGGGTTTCATTTGCGTTGGTGGGAACGGCGACGCCGTTTACGGTCGCCGGCTCGAAGCGCCACTCCCGTACTGCCTGAAGTGCAGCTTGATCGAAGACGCCGGGCGGCGTAGATGAAACGATGCGGATGTTGCCGGTATGCCCGTCGCGTCCAATAACAAAGCCGACGGTGACCGATCCGCGCAAGGATTGCGCGATGTCGTCGCTCGGATACTGTGGCGGCACGAGGTGGCGGGCGCGCGGTGGCGTGCGTACCGCGGACGCCGGCAGTGGCGAGGCGGACGTGGATGCAGGGGTTGCGCGGCTTGCAGGGGTGCCGGGTTGCAGATTGAGCTTGAGCGAATGGCGTTCGATCTTCGTGTGCAACGGCGTGATCGAGATGGCGGTGGACGCGGCCGGCGTCACCACCAGCGTGCCCAGGTTTGTGCCGACGGGCGGGGCCTGCTGCTGCGCGCGGGCTGACGATGCGAGTCCGGCGCCGACCGCGAACGCCGAGATCGTCGCGACCGTTACCGCGCCGCGCCGGATCGGGGATGCTGTCTTCGGGCTTCGGTCGCATCTGTGCATCGCTACAATCAACTCCCGGTTTGCCGCCGCCTTTTCCCGCTTGCCTCATTGTAGTACCGCCCAGCGGGGATGCGCGGTTTGGCAGAAAACGACGATCGCGGTATGCTCATCGGCAGAAATCGTGCAAGACTGTGTCCATGCGCATATTGTTGATTGACCATTCCCTGCTTACCCAGGTTTTCTGGCGCGAGAAACTGGAAGGCCGCGGTTACGCCGTCCTCTGCGCCGCAAGCGCGGAAGAGGCGCTGGAACTGCTTGCACGGCGCCGGATCGAGCTGGTGCTGGTCGCCCAGGCTTTGCCGGGGCTGGACGGGATCGGTTTTACCCGCGCCTTGCGCCTGCGCCCGCAGCATCAGGCGACGCCCGTGATTCTGCTCGGCGAACGGCACGATCCGGGCATCGAGCAAACGGCCTACGCCGCCGGCGTCAGCGCCGTGGTGGACAAGACCAACGTGGGCGCGCTGTGGGAAACGGTGCGCACGGCGATTGCCGAGCATGCACTGGATCTCAGCGGCCGCGTGCTCTACGTCGAAGACAGCGCCACCGCCGCCCATGTGACGCTGGACGCGCTCGTCGGACTTGAACTCGCGATGGATCATGTGCGCAGCGCGGAGGAGGCGCTGGCGGCGCTGGCGCGGGAAAACTATGATCTTGTCATCACCGACGCGCGGCTGGAAGGCAGCATGAGCGGCGCGCAACTGGTGCAGGCGATTCGCGCGCTGCCCGACGAGCGGGCCCTGCTTTCCGTGCTTGCGGTTTCCGCGGCCGACGACACCGAGGCGCGCCGCGCATTGTTCGCCGCCGGGATCACCGATTTTCTTGGCAAGCCCGCCTTGCCGGAGGAAGTCACGGCGCGCGTTGCGAGCCTGCTTGCGAGCCGCCGCCTCGCGCTTGCCGTGCGCGCCGAGCGCGAGCGCACGTTCCGCATTAGCATGAACGATGCGCTCTCGGGGTTGCTCTCGCGCCACGGGTTTCGTTTTCTGGCGGAAAAAACTCTTGCCCGTGCTCACCGCTACGACTTTCCCTTCGTCCTGGGCATGGTTTCCATCGAGGGGTTGAAGCAGGTCAACACGGTGCATGGCTACGAGATCGGAGATCGGGTGGTCAAGGAGGTGGCGCAGGCGATCGAACGGACTTCGCGCTGTGAGGACATTGTCGCCCGACACGGCGGCGCGCGCTTCCTGCTGCTGCTGGATCATTGCGAATCAGGCGACAACGCCAGGATGCGCTTTGCGCGGTTGATCAAGGATCTTTCCGGAATCGTGACTCTGCCGCCGGGATTGAATTTCGCGGTCGGCTATACGGGTGGGCGTGGCCATTCCACCGGACTCGACGAACTGTGGCAGCAGGCCGAAACCGCGCTGGAACAGGCGCGCCGCGAAGGCGGACTGGTGACGGCGGACGGCGGCGATGCGCCGAAAGCCGTGCACTGAGAAAACTCTGATTTATTCGGCGTCTGCGCACCGTCTTTGGAAAACTTGTTTCTTAACCGGGAGGCCAGAGTCCGAGCACGATCGCGATGGTGGCGAGCACCAGCAGACGATGGCCCATGTCGAGCAGCCAGTCGTGCGCGAGTCGGCGCCGGAAGATGCCGTCCATCAGCGAGGCGGAAGCGACGAAGCCCAGCCACACCAGGCCCGCCATGCCGAGCGCAAAGCCGAGATCGGAGCGGTGGGCGAACACGAGCAGCGCTTCGAGCGCGAAGGCCTGCACGATGCCGGCGAGGAGCGCCACCGCGTAATGTGAGAGACGTCGCCGGGAAGTGTGCTCTATGTGCTCCAGCGCCTCGGGGGCGAAACGCAGCCACAGGGGTCCGAAGGTAAACGGGGCGTACCACACCGCGCCCGCGACGAATCCCGCAATGCCGGCGACGATTGCCGCGAGCGCCTCGTATGCATTCATGATTTGATCCCCGTTCCGCGTCTGAGCAGCCATAGTGCGAGCACGAATAGTATCACCAGGAATCCCGCCATGATCGCGTAGGCTTCGCCGCGCGCGATGTCGGAGACGCCGAGAAAACCGTAGCGCAGCGTATCAATCATGTAGAGCAGGGGATCCGCCCGCGTCACATGCTGCCAGAAAAGCGGCAGCAGGCTGATGGAATAGAACACGCCGCCGAGATACTGCAACGGCGTGAGCACGAAGGTCGGGATGATGGTGACGTCGTCGAACTTCTTGGCGAACAGGGCGTTCAGGAAACCGGCCACGGAAAACACCGCGGAAGTAAGAAGCGCGGTGGTGATGATGATCCAGGGATGGGCGATCGGAAGTCGGGTGAAAAACGCTGCGACCAGCGTGACGATGGCGCCGACCGCAAGCCCCCTGAACATGCCGCCCGCCATGTATCCGATGAGGATCATCACGTTCGCGAGCGGCGAGATCATCAGCTCCTCGATGTAGCGCGAGAACTTCGCACCGAAGAACGAGGAAACGACATTGGTGTAGGAGTTGGTGATCACCGACATCATGATGAGGCCGGGCGCGATGTAGGTCATGTAGTCGTAGCCGTTCATCTTGCCGACGCGGCTGCCGATCACGGTGCCGAAGATGAGGAAATAGAGTGTCATCTGGATAACGGGCGGCACCAGCGTCTGCACCCAGATGCGCAGCACCCGCCGTATTTCCTTGACGGCGATGGTACTGAAGCCGACCCAGTTAGCCCGCGCGCGCTCGAGATGCATCCCGCTCCTGCTCCACCAGCTTCATGAATATTTCTTCCAGACGATTCGCCTTGTTGCGCATGCTCAGCACTTCCACACCCGCAGCGGAAAGCCGCTCGAAGGCCTGGTTGATGTTTTGCTCACGCAGCACGTCGAGTTCAAGCGTGGTCGCGTCCATCCGGCGCAGCGCATAGCCTTCGATCTCGGGCACCTGTGCAATGGGGTTGCGCAGATCGAGCACGAAGGTTTCCGCACGCATGCGGTTCAGTAGCTCGCGCATGTCGCCCTGCTCGGACACCTCGCCGTGCTGAATGATGGCGATGCGCCGGCAGAGACTTTCTGCTTCCTCCAGATAGTGCGTGGTGAGGATGATGCTCACGCCCTCGGCGTTGATTTTGCGCAGGAACTCCCACATCGAGCGGCGCAGTTCGATGTCAACGCCCGCCGTCGGTTCGTCGAGAATCAGCAGCGGTGGCTCGTGCATCAGCGCGCGGGCGATCATCAACCGGCGCTTGAAGCCGCCCGAGAGAGCGCGCGCATTGGTGTTCCGGTAGCGCCACAGATCGAGTTCGTTCAGGTAGCGCTCGGCGCGCTCGTAGGCGAGTTTGCGCGTGATGCCGTAGTAGCCGGCCTGGTTGATCACGATGTCTATCACGCGCTCGAAGAGGTTGAAGTTCACCTCCTGCGGCACCAGCCCGATCTGCGATTTGACGCCCGCCGGATCGCGATCGAGATTCACGCCGAATACCTCGACCGAGCCCGCCGTCTTGGTCACCAGCGAGGTGACGATGCCGATCAGGGTCGTCTTGCCCGCGCCGTTCGGGCCGAGCAGCGCGAAGAACTCGCCTTTCTCGACCTCGATGCTTACGCCGCGCAGCGCTTCGATGCCGCCCCGGTAAGTCTTGCGCAGGTTCTCGACGCGCAATGCGGGCGGTGCAGAAGTGGCGTTTGTCATAGGCGCGGCATTCTAACAGTCCCTCCGCAGGCCGCATTGTCGGCTTACGGTCTTCGACGGCGGTCGGCGGCTGGTAAAATCTTCGGATATTTTCCCGGCATTCGGCAATACGGCATGAATACGATCCACAACAAACGCATTGTCGTTTTCGGCGGCAGCGGGTTCATCGGCCGCGCGCTCATTGCGCGCCTTGCCCGGCGCGGCGCCTACGTGACACTGTTTGCGCGCCACCCCGAACGCTGCCGCGAATTGATGGTGCTCTCGCGCCTGCGCGCCGTGCAGGGCGATGTGCGCGATCCGGTCGCCGTCGCTCATGCGCTGGCGGGTCAGGACGCGGCGGTGAACCTGGTCGGCGTGCTCGATGCGCCACCGAAGACCATGCGCGCGCTGCACGTGGATTGGCCCGAGCGACTTGCCGAAAGCGGCCGCGGGCTGGATCGTCTGGTTCACCTGAGCGCCGTCGGCGCGGCGCCGGACGGCGCGAGCCGTTATCTCGCGACCAAGGGCGAAGGCGAATCGCGCATCCGCCGTGCCCGTGCGCCGTGGACGATTCTTGCCCCCAGCGTCGTGTTCGGTCCCGGCGACACGCTGTTCAACCGATTCGCGACGCTGCTGCGGCTCGCGCCCGGCGTCATGCCGGTGGTGCGCCCGCAGGCGCGCTTCTCGCCGGTGTACGTGAACGACGTGGCCGAAGCGATCCTGCGCGTGCTCGTGCGCACGGACCCGGGGGGGAGGCACCTCGCCCTCGGCGGACCGGAGGAGTGGACGATGCGCGAACTGCTCGTCTACACGCGTCGGCTGATCGGCGTCAAACGCCTGCTGATCAATCTGCCCGATCCGCTGGCCCGTCTGCAGGGTGCGTTCATGGGCTTGCTGCCGGGTCAGCCGTTTTCCTCCGATCAGTTCCGCACCCTGACCGTGGACGCGGTGGCCACGAGTGCCGAACTGCGCGCGCTCGGCATCACACCGACGGCAGTGGAAGCCATCGTGCCGCTGTATCTCGGTCCGGCTCAACGCCAGGCGGAACTCGATCGCTTCCGTCGGGAAGGAGGTGGGTCGTTTATCGCCGCTTCGTGATCGCGAGTTTCCCGGCCGAAAGATGAAAACCTATCTCGTCGGCGGCGCCGTGCGCGATCGCTTGCTGGGTCTTGCCGTGGGCGAGCGCGACTGGGTGGTGGTCGGTGCCAATCCCGAAGACCTGCGCGCACTCGGCTACAAGCGGGTCGGCAAGGATTTTCCCGTTTTTCTGCACCCGCAGACGGGCGAGGAGTATGCGCTTGCGCGCACGGAACGCAAGACCGCGCCCGGCTATCACGGCTTCGAGTTCCACGCCGCGCCGGACGTGACGCTGGAAGAGGATCTGCGCCGCCGCGACCTCACCGTCAACGCGATGGCCGAGGACGAAGACGGCAACTTCGTTGATCCCTACGGCGGACGCGAAGACCTCGCGGCACGTCGCCTGCGCCATGTCTCCCCGGCCTTTCGCGAAGACCCGGTGCGGATTTTGCGCGTGGCGCGTTTCGCCGCGCGTCTGGCGCCGCTCGGTTTCACTATCGCATCCGAAACGCTCGCGCTCATGCGCGAAATGGTCGCGGCCGGCGAGGCGGATCATCTCGTTGCCGAGCGCGTGTGGCAGGAAATGGCGCGTGCGCTCGGCACCGAGCGTCCCGACGTTTTCGTGCGCACGCTGCGCGATTGCGGCGCGCTCGCGCGCGTACTGCCGGAAGTGGATCGCCTGTTCGGCGTGCCGCAGCCCGAACGCTGGCATCCCGAGATAGACAGCGGCGAACACGTGCTGCTTGCCTTGCGCGCGGCGGCGCGCATGAACACGTCGCCCGATGTGGTCTTTGCCGTATTGATGCACGATCTCGGCAAGGCCACGACGCCCGCTGCCGAACTGCCCGGTCATATGGGTCACGAGGCCCGCGGCGTGCCGCTGGTGCGCGAGGTCTGCGAACGGCTCGGCGCGCCGCGCGCCTGGCGCGAACTTGCGTTGGCGGTGACGCGCGAACATCTGAACGTGCATCGCGCGCTGGAACTCCGGCCCGCGACGCTGGTGAAACTTCTCACCGCGCTCGATGCCTGGCGGCGGCCGGAGCGTTTCCTCCGGGTGCTCGCGGCCTGCGAGGCGGATGCACGCGGACGCAAGGGCGGTGCGGACGCACCCTATCCGCAGGCTGTCTGGCTGGAAAAGGTTCGGCAAACCGCGGCCGCGGTGAAGGTGGATGCCGGAGGGCTCGCCGGTCCCGAGATCGGCCGCGCGTTGGAACGAGCGCGAATCGCCGCCGTGCGCAAACTCGGCAAGGCCACGGATAGCGAATAAAGCGAAACAGAAAGTCTCTGGCTTGTTTACGCGGATTCCGGAAAGAACTTCCGAGAACGCGGGGTCTCGCCCCCGCACGGCGAGTTACTTTCCTTGTGCGAACAAGGAAAGTAACCAAAGGAAGTCGCCCGGGGATGGCGCGCTTGACTGAAATCGAATCGAAGACGATTCCATTTCAGCCGCGTTCCCTCGCTGCTCGCCCGCCTCGGAGCCGCGCACACGGGCCATCCATGGCCCGATGCGCGGGCTCGCCATCCCTGGCTCGCCCCGCCCTGGCGGGCGGGCTTTTATCCGAGCCGGGCTGTGCGGCTCGGCGCCATCCAACGGGAACCGAAGGCCGGACTGCGCTGTGCGTCAGCATGTCAATCCATCCACTCTTTAAACAATGCATAAAAAAACCCGGGACGCTTGCGCGCCCCGGGCGTTGGCCGATCCGTCCTTAGCTGGGGGATTATCGGATCGTGGTGAAAAAGATCGCGTCGCCGCGCCGCACGGTGAGAACCAGCGTGCCCTTGTAGGTTTCGAGCGCCTGCTTGAACGCGTCGAGATTGCGCACCGGGTGACGTTGCACGGCGGTAATGACGTCGCCCGGCTGCAATCCGGCCTCGGCCGCCGCGCCGTTCGGTTCCACGCTGTTGACCAGCACGCCATGCACCTGACCATACAGCGGCGAGTTCTGGTCTATGTCGCCGAAGGTGGCGCCGAGTTGCGGATGTCCGCCCTCGGCGGCGCTGGTGCCGGCGCTGCCCTTGCCGATCTTGGCGTGGATGGTCATCTTCTTGCCGTCGCGATAGACCGTCAGCGTGAGCGGCGAGCCGATGCGGCGGATGCCGACGTAGCTTGCGAGCGCATTGCCGTCCTTCATGGGCTGACCGTTGATCTCGGTGATGATGTCACCCTGCTTGAGTCCGGCCTTGTCGGCGGCCGAGCCCTGGACCACCTGCGCGATCAGGGCGCCGCTTACGCCGTTGGGCAGCTTGAACTGCTGGGCGAGCGCGGGGGTGAGGTTCTGCACCTCCACGCCGAGCACGCCGCGTTCGACCTTGCCGTATTTGATGAGCTGGTCCATGACCGTCTTCGCAAGATCAATGGGGATGGCGAAGCCGATGCCGATATTGGTGCCGGTGTTGGTGGCGATGGCCGAATTGATGCCGACCAGCTCGCCCTTGAGGTTGACCATTGCGCCGCCCGAGTTGCCGGGATTGATGGCGGCGTCGGTCTGGATGTAGTTGTCGTAGTTGCCGATCATCTCGCCGCCGTCGCCGTCGGAGGCGCCGCCCGGACGGGCGAGGCCGCTCACGATGCCGAAGGTCGCCGTGTGCTCCAGGCCAAGCGGGTTGCCGATCGCGATCACGTAATCGCCCACTTCGAGATTGTCCGAATTGCCGAGCGTGATCTGCTGCAGGTTCTTCGCGTCAATCTGCACCACCGCGAGGTCGCTCTTGGAGTCGGAGCCGATGACCTTGGCCTTGAAATTGCGGTTGTCGTAGAGCGTGACGGTGATGGTTTTCGCATCGCGGATCACGTGATAGTTGGTGAGGATGTAGCCCTTGTCGGCGTTGACGATCACGCCCGAGCCGAGGCTCTGGAAAGGCTGCTCCATCGTCTGTCCCGGCGCCATGCCGAAGAACTGCCGGAACAGCGGCGGCATGTACGGACCCTGGACCTGGCGCTTGATGACGCCGCGGGTCGAGATGTTCACCACCGCGGGCGTGACTTGTTTGATGATCGGTGCGAGGCTGGGCAGGCCGCTCGCGTTCACCAGCGCGGTGGCCGGTGCCGCCTGTGCGGCACCGGCGCCGAAGGCGGTGAGCAGAAGGAAGCTAAAGGCAGCTACAGGCAGTCGTCGGATCATGACGTTCTCAACTCCGATGGATGAATTGCATGCGGTTTCGGGCGGTTTGTGGCCACGTTTCCGCACTCTTCTCTGTCACATGCGACTGGCGGCCGCGCGGGAAAGTTCCCGCACGGCCGCCAGTCGTATCCAAATCGCCTGCGCCTGGAGCTGCGATCAGGCCGTGGCGGACTCGGCGGGCTGGACCACCGCGATCTTGCGCGGCTTCACGCGCGCGTGTTTGGGAATGGTGACCTCGAGCACGCCGTTCTCGCTCTTCGCGCCGATGCGGTCGGCGTCGGCCGAGTCCGGCAGGCCGAAGCGGCGGTAGAAACTTCCGCTGACACGCTCGATGCGGTGCCAGCCCTTGCCGCTCGCGTCCTTCTCCTCTTCGCGCTTGCCGCGCAGGGTGAGCATGCCGTTCTCCATCGTCATGTCTATGTCCTTCGGATCCACGCCGGGCAGGTCCGCGCGGATGACGAAGCGATCCTCGTCCTCGCGCACATCCACGGCGGGCACCCAGTCGTTGGTGACCACGCTCGCGTCGTCGCGGTTGTCGAACAGTTGGTTGATTTCCCGCTGGAACTCGCCGAGCAGTCCCCAGGGGCGATACATTTGCATTGCAGACATGATTCATCTCCTCAGAAGGTTGTGACCCATGCGGGCCGTTGCCTTTAGAGTGGGGCCGGGCACGGTTTTTTCAAGCCTGAACCGGCGCCGGCGGGGCCATTTTGGCATTACAATATCTTGTGTCGGCCGCACCGTTCCGGCGAATCCGGCGGGCGCCCGGGAAGAGGCCGGGGCACGATAGAAAAATCGCCTATAAACAATGGCTTAACAAACCCGTTGACAGGAGCCTACCGTCTGGTATTCAATAGGCGGGTTGGCTCAAGATGTTGGGTTTTCATCCACAGTTTGTCCACAGGTTTTCCAGCGCAGTCAAGGTCCGGGAGGAGCCATGAAATCCATGAAAAACGTGCAGCCGATACCGCTGGAAAACCCCGAGGATATCCCTATCCAGCCGGCCTCGGCCGACATCTGGGACACCAAGTACCGACTCAAGGCCAAGGACGGCCGGGTGCTCGACGCCACCGTGGACGCGACCTGGCAGCGCGTCGCGCGGGCGCTCGCCGAGGTCGAGGCGCCGGAGGCGCGCGAGCACTGGTACGAGCATTTCCTGTGGGCGCTGCGACGCGGCGCGATCCCGGCCGGGCGCATCACCTCCAACGCCGGCGCCCTGGAATACAAGCCCGCGACCTCGACCATCAACTGCACGGTATCGGGTTCGATCCGCGATTCCATGAACGACATCCTCGACAAGGTCCATGAGGCGGGGCTCACGCTCAAGGCCGGCTGCGGCATCGGCTATTGCTTCTCGACGCTGCGTCCGCGCGGCGCCTATGTCGTCGGCGCCGGCGCCTACACCTCCGGGCCGCTCTCCTTCATGGACATCTACGACAAGATGTGCTTCACGGTGTCTTCGGCCGGCGGCCGGCGCGGCGCGCAGATGGGGACCTTCGACGTCGGCCATCCCGACGTGGTCGAGTTCATCCGCGCCAAGCGCGAGGACGGACGCCTGCGCCAGTTCAATCTGTCGCTGCTGATCACCGAGGCCTTCATGGAGGCGGTGGCGGCGAACGCCGACTGGCCGCTCGTCTTCCCGCTCGACCGGCGCGAGGCCGAGGCCGACGGCATAGACCCCGCCGATCCCGAGCAGGTGCTGTGGCGCGAATGGCCGATCCACGACAAGAGCTACATCGTCAACGAGGGCGGGCTCGTCGCCTGCAAGATCTACCGCCACATCAAGGCGCGGCGGCTGTGGGATCTGATCATGACCTCGACCTACGACTACGCCGAGCCGGGCTTCGTGCTGATAGATCGCGTCAACGAAATGAACAACAACTGGTTCTGCGAAGACATCCGCGCGACCAATCCCTGCGTCACGGCCGACACGCGGCTCGCTACCCAGTACGGACTCATGCCGATCGGTGAACTCTACGAAAAGGGCCTGCCGCTGGAAGTCACGGCGGATCGGCGCATCCTCGAAACCGGCGAGCGCGGCACCGAGGTGCGCCCGGCAAAGCCCGCCTTCATGACGGCGCGCGAGGCCGACGTGTACAAGGTGCGCACGGCCGCCGGCTACGAGATCAAGGCCACCGAATGGCACGAATTCTTCACGCCGCGCGGCAAATTGAAACTGCGCGATCTCGAACCCGGCGACGAGCTTCTGGTTCAGTCCGGCAAGGGTCAGTTCGGCCGCGAAGGCAGCGCGGAACTGGGAACCCTGCTCGGTCTCATCACCGGCGACGGCCACTTCACCAACCGCGGCAAGGGCCAGGAAGCGGTGATCGTCAATTTCTGGAACGAGGAGCGCAGGCTCGCCGAGCGCGTCGCGGCCTACGTCAACACGCTGATCGCCGACGTCTCCGAGCGCACCCGGGATTACCAGTGCGCGCCGGTTGCGGTGCCCGATCGCAATCACGTCTTCATCCGTTCGGTGCTGCTTGCGCGCGTGCTCGAACACTACGGCTTCACCCGCAAGAGCAAGCTCGCCGTGCCGGAAGTCGTCTGGCGCGGCACCGAGGCCTGCGTCAAGGCTTATCTGCAGGCACTGTTCCAGGCCGACGGCACGGTGCAGCGCGACGACAAGAACGCGTATTGCACGATCCGCCTCGCGTCGAGCGAGCCGGCCTTGCTCAAGGACGTCCAGGTGCTGCTCGCGAACTTCGGCGTCTTCTGCCGCATCCTCAAGCGCCGTAAGGCGGGCAAACGCATGTTGCCGGATGGCCATGGCGGAACCCGCGAGTACGCCTGCAAGGCCGACTATGAACTCATCATCGGCAGCGAGTCGCGCGACATCTTCATGCGCGAGATCGGCTTCCTGCTCGACTACAAGAACGAGAAGTATCGCGAGTGGGCGAAGGCCAGAACCCGCAGCGTGAAGAACAGCTTTACGACGAAGATCGTCGAGATCGTCCACGCCAGCCGCGAAGCGGTGTTCGACACCACGCAGCCGGACCACCACACGCTCATATTCAACGGCTTGGTAACAGCGAATTGTGGTGAGCAGCCGCTTCCGCCCTACGGCTCATGCTTGCTCGGATCGGTGAACCTCACGCGCTTCGTGCACGAACCGTTCACCGAGAACGCGCGCTTCGACTGGGACGAATACCGCGAAGTCGTCGGCGTGTTCACGCGCATGCTCGACAACGTGGTGGAGATCAACGGCCTGCCGCTTGGCGAGCAGCGCAACGAAATCTTCCGCAAGCGCCGCCACGGCATGGGCTTCCTAGGCCTCGGCTCCACGCTCACCATGCTGCGCATGAAGTACGGCAGCCCCGAGTCGCTCGAATTCACCGAAGCCGTCGCGCGAGAGATGGCGCTCGCCGGCTGGCGCGAAGGGCTCGCGCTCGCCGAGGAAAAGGGCCCGGCGCCGATCATGGAAGAAGAATTCGAGGTCACGCCGGAGATGATGCGCAAGTGCCCCGAACTTGCGGCCGACGGCGTCAAGGCCGGCGCGACGCTGCCGGGCAAGGTGCTGTGGGCGCGCTACAGCCGCTACATGCGCCAGATCGCCGAGGTGGATTCCGAACTCGCGGACGCGCTCGCCGAACGCGGCGCGCGCTTCACGCATCACAGCTCCATCGCACCGACCGGCACCATCTCGCTTTCGCTTGCGAACAACGCCTCGAACGGCATCGAGCCTTCCTTCGCGCATCACTACTTCAGGAACGTCATCCGCGCGGGCAAGAAGAGCAAGGAAAAGGTGGACGTGTATTCCTACGAGCTGCTCGCCTACCGGCACCTCGTGGACAGCGAGGCGGTGTCGGACGGTTCCGACCCCAACCATCGCCTGCCGGAGTATTTCATCACCGCCGAGGACATCTCGCCGAAGGAACACGTGGACATCCAGGCCGCGGCGCAGAAGTGGGTGGATTCCTCCATCTCCAAGACCGCGAACGTCCCCACCGACTATCCCTACGAGGACTTCAAGAACATCTACGTCCACGCCTGGAAGCAGGGGCTCAAGGGCTGCACCACCTTCCGCTTCAACCCCGAGGCGTTCCAGGGCGTGCTGGTCAAGGAGAGCGACCTGAAGAACACCACCTACCGCTTCGTGCTCGACGACGGCACGATAGTGGAGGCGAAGGGCGACGAGGAAATCGAGTACGACGGCGAAACGCACAGCGCCGCCAATCTTTACGACGCCCTTAAAGAGGGGTATTACGGAAAATGGTAATCACGCGCAGCCAGCTTCCGTGATACCGCGTTGCGCCGCTTTCTCCGGTGCTCATGTACTGCCACGTACACTGCGCGCCTCCGAAATCGCCGCGCCTTGTCTCGCGAAACCTGGCTGCACGTGATCGCGCTACTTTTCTTATCCCCTCTCCCATTGCGGGAGAGGGCGAGGGTGAGGGGAAAATCATGAGGATCGAACAATGACCATCAAGATCGAAAGAAAAATCTCGGGCTACGAAGTGGCGAAACCGGCAACGGTGGGCGAACCCGCGCCGGAGCGTGGAGCCGTGCCCGGCGCACGCAAGCACAGCGCGGAAGTCATCCGCATGCACGAAAAGCTCGAGCGCCCGGACAGCCTCGTCGGCTCCACCTACAAGGTCAAGACGCCGGTCTCCGATCACGCCATGTACATCACCATCAACGACATCCTGCTCAACGAAGGCACCGAGCACGAAGTCCGCCGCCCGTTCGAGATCTTCATCAACTCCAAGAACCTCGATCACTATCAGTGGGTGGTTGCGCTCACCCGCGTCATCAGCGCCGTGTTCCGAAAGGGCGGCGACGTCGCCTTCATGGTGGACGAACTCAAGGCCGTGTTCGACCCGCGCGGCGGCTACTGGAAACCGGGCGGCAAATTCATGCCCAGCCTCATCGCCGAAATCGGCGAAGTGATCGAGCGCCATCTGATCGAGATCGGCATGCTCCTGCCCGAAGGCCCCGACGAAAACCAGAAGCGCTACATCGAGGCCAAGCGCGCCGAGTTCGAGGAAGGCGCGCGCCAGCAGGACGCCTTCGCCGAAAACCAGTTCCCCGAAGGCGCCCAGCTCTGCATGAAATGCAACAACGCGGCCGTCGTGATGATGGATGGCTGTTTGACCTGCCTCAACTGCGGCGAATCCAAATGCGGTTAGTCGTTTATACTCACGTTTGAATTTGGGGATTGATTTGATGAAAAAAAAGACAGTAAACCTGGAAGAATTTAGAGCAGCCGAATCGAGAGACAAATATACAGTCGATTGGCTGAAGAAAGAGCGGAAACGGAAAGTATCCCGCCTTCACGCCGACAAGTCGGTGCACATGGCGTGTGAAGACAATCTTCGCTTTATGCGTCCTTTGGATGACGGGAGCATGAAGCTCATCGTCACGTCGCCGCCGTATAACATGGGGAAAAAATACGAAAAGAAAAAATCTCTCGACAGATATCTGGAAAGCCAGGCGCAGGTCATATCGGAATGTGTGCGCCTGCTTCATCCGCAGGGTTCCCTTTGCTGGCAGGTTGGCAATCACGTCGACAAGGGCGAGGTTCATCCCCTCGACATCGTTCTCTACCCGGTGTTCAAGCAACACGGGCTCAAGCTCCGCAACCGGATCATATGGCATTTCGGCCACGGCCTGCATTGTTCGAAACGCTTTTCCGGCCGGCACGAAACGATACTCTGGTTCACGAAGTCCGACGACTATACGTTCAATTTGGATCCCGTGCGTGTTCCTTCCAAGTACCCGCAGAAGAAATACTACAAAGGCCCGAAACGCGGCAAGCTTTCCGGGAATCCAGCCGGGAAAAATCCCACTGACGTATGGGAAATACCGAACGTCAAGAATAATCACATAGAAAAGACCATACATCCTTGCCAATTTCCCGTCGAGCTTGTGGAGCGACTTGTCCTGTCTATGACCGATCCCGACGATTCCGTTTTCGATCCGTACATGGGGGTAGGCTCCGCGCTCGTCGCGGCTGTGAAGCATGGTCGAATGGGCTATGGATGCGATATTATCCAAGAATACGTGGATACGGCTTGGGACAGGATCCACGCCTTGCGCGCGGGCTATCTCAGGACAAGGGAAATGGGGAAGCCCGTTTATAACCCTGCACTTCCGAATGGTGGGCATCGGTGAGAATAGTCACGACATATTCGCATTTGAACGGCCTGGAGTATCTTCTGGTTCATAAGCCGTATATCTGGAAGGAGATAGAGAGCATAATTTCGGGTGTGGCCGCCGCCAAATGCAAGACCAAGATATCCAAAGAGAAGCGCATGAAGGGCCGCGCGCTATATTCTCCGAAAGTAATGAATGCCGAACTGAAAAAAGGGTTCAATAAACGCAAATGGGGTGAACGGCGCGTATCTTACTGGGTTACTAAGGAAGCACGGCTAATCCGCAAGACATTGCAGATGCCGGCCAACGAGCAGAAGCAGGTGATCGAAGAAGAAGGCGAAGAAGCGATCTTCTCCTATAACCAAACGGACTTCGTCAAGGAGCGCGTGGCCGTGGAGGTCCAATTTGGGAAGTATGCCTTCGTCGCCTTCGATCTTTTTGTCAAGCATTTGGCCTTTTACGTAGGCGATGTTATTGATGTAGGCATAGAGGTTTTGCCCATGAAAGAACTTCAGTCTCAGATGTCCTCCGGCGTCGCCTACTATGAGGGCGAGCTTTATAACCTTGTTCGCGAAGGCAGGGGTGTTCCAGGTGTTCCCTTGGTGCTTGTTGGAATAGCCCCTTAATCGCGAACAGATGTAGACGCCCCCTGGAACTGCTAATGCTGCTCTCATCATACTACCTGTCCTTTTATCCTTAACATATGGTCTGATCTAGATTGCAGCAAGCGCCATAGGAAACCGGTGTCTTACTACGTGAAGAGGAAATATTGATGGCGTATCGGAACAAAACTTACGTAGCCTTCGATGGTGATCGTGACATACGCTACTACTATTTGATGAAGGCGTGGGTGGATAACAAGAAAGCTTCATTCAATTTCTACGACGCACATGATTTGAGTCAATCTCGCGATACAAGTCAAGAAATTTCTATTAAGGCAAACCTTAGATCGCGAATGCTTGAAGCGAAGACGTTTATTATCTTAGTTGGAGAAGGGACGCGGTATCTGTATAAATTTGTTCGATGGGAGATCGAGCAAGCTATAGCCTTCGATCTGCCGATCATAGTCGTAAACCTGAATGGTCTCAGACGGATGGACTCGGAGCGCTGCCCACCAATTTTACGAGATCAACTCGCAATACACGTAGCATTTAAACAAGTGATAGTCCAGTATGCCCTAGACAATTGGCCGACCAGTTACACTAAGCATAAAGCAAATCACGATAACGGACCTTATTTTTATAAAGATACCGTTTATAAGGGGCTGGGTATATAGTCCGTGAAGGCACTGGGGACTATAGGCGCGATTTTTCTTGAAGTTGCCGGCGTTGTTTGGCTACTTATTGAGATGACAAATTACTTCGTTAGCCCTAGCGTAGCTAATGCAATTCGACAAAGTTGGTGGGCATTCTTTCTGATTTTCATATTGATTGTTACTTATCGGCTATGGCCAAAGAAGAGATTTCGGTTTCTAATTGACAAGCGGGACATTGTGCTGGAGGTTGTGGTCGGGGATATATTTAACGAGATGGGACCAATTATTGTTGACTCAAACACGGTATTCGATACTGATCCGACGAAGATATCACCGCGAAGTGTGCAAGGTGCATTTACAAACCGATTCTGTAACGACCTCTCTAAGGTTGATGGGGAAATTTCTTCTCAGGTGTGCCAGCGTCCGGTTAAGTTTGGTACTACAGTTGTTGTGCACGGTACTAACGATAAGGTCGCCTACTTTTGTGCGATTGCCGAGCTAAATGTCTCAGGAGTGGCAAAAGGTACGATGGAAGACCTGCGCCTTGCGCTCGGTGGGCTGTGGAATTACTTGGCTAACAACGCGGAAAAGACAATTCTTAATATCCCCATCCTGGGCTCCGGTTTCTCACGGATCGGCGCTGCACGCGAAGAATTAATTCGTGAAATCGTATTGTCATTTATGGCGGCCGTGTCGGAAGGAGCATTTTGTGACGGTCTGCGCTTGGTTCTTTTCCCTAACGACATCAAACGATACAAGATTAATGTCCAAGAGATTGTGAAGTTTGTAGAATACAATTGCAAATATGCTGTGGGGAGAAGCAAGACAATTGGATCAGGCACGCCAGAGGTAAGTTAGCTAATGGGGGCTTAGGGGTCGAGTCTTGACTTAAGGAAACTCTGATTAATTCACGCTGACAGTAAAAAATGGGAGCGGTTCTGTTGCATGACTCAAAGCCTCTCCGAAAACCGATGGATTGTGTCACTTTTGGCGCTGTGGATGCCATTTTAGGGTCTCCGCGGCGCACCGCGGGCGCACCTCGCCTACGTGACGCCCAACAATTGTCGGCGCGCGAGATACAAATTGGTCAAGCCACAGACCATAAAGAGCCGATTGGCGTTCTTATCCAGCCCGCGGTAGCAGACCTTGCGAAAGCCAAAAATGCACTTGACCACGAGGAACGGATGCTCGACCCGCGCCCGCACCTTGGACTTGGTGCGATTCTTATCGCGCTCGGCCTCGTCGAGCGGATGGTTGCGCCGCCCCTTCTGGTTCGTGAAGTCGCTCGCTCGCGGCGCGTGTTCGCGTATCTGCTCGCGCTGGCCCGCGTAGGCCGAATCGCCCCACACCCGGGTCTCCTCGCCGTGCAGCAGATCGCTCATGAGCTGACTGTCATGCACGTTCGCCGCCGTCGCCGCCACCGAGTGGATCAGCTTCGTGCGGCTGTCCACCCCGATGTGGGCCTTCATGCCGAAGTACCACTGATTGCCCTTCCTGGTCTGGTGCATCTCGGGGTCGCGCTTCCTCTCCCGGTTCTTGGTCGAACTCGGGGCGTTGATAATCGTCGCATCCACGATCGTGCCGGCGCCCACCGTGAGACCCTGTGCTTCCAGGTACTCGTTGATGAGCGCAAACAGGCTCGCGCCCAAATCGTGCGCCTCGAGCAGATGGCGAAACTTGAGCACCGTGGTCTCGTCGGGCGCCGGCTCGCGCCCGAGGTCTATGCCCGCAAAGGTGCGCATGGAGCGCGACTCATACAGTGCCTCTTCTACCGCCGGGTCCGAGAGGTTGAACCAGTGCTGCAGAAAGTGGATGCGCAACATCCGCTCGATACCTATGGGGCGGCGGCCCGCCCCTTCGGGCTTCGGATAGTACGGCTCAATCACCGCCGCCAGCTCCGCCCATGGAATCACTCGCTCCATCTCGGCCAAAAACCGCTCGCGCCGCGTCACTTTGCGATACTTCTCAAAGCCGGCTTCGGCAAAACTCTCCTGGCGCATCGGTTCAATCTCCGGGGGACGTGAATGGATAACAAAGCGTATTATCTCAAATCAGAGGAATTAATCAGAGTTTCCTTAAGGGATCTTGTGAATTCAACTCTCAAGTGCAACGGTTAACGCCCGGACGTAGGAGAATTGAAATGACAAAAGTAATTATCGTGGTCGAAGGCGGGAACGTTCAGGAGGTGTTGACCGACGACTCATTGCTTGAAGTCGGTTTGGTTGATTATGACAATGAAGCTAATGTTCAACGGCCTGTGTATTTTAGTTCGCTAGACTCCGCCAAAATCAATAGTATCAGCGATAATTCATAACTGGAATGACCTTGGCTATTATCTTGCATAGGAATAATAAAGCGGTTCGTTATGTCTCCGGTCCGTCTTTTTGTCTTGACTCTGCTGACGATGGTGGCGTTCGCCGGCAACTCGCTGCTGTGTCGGGCGGCGTTGGTGGATACGACGATCGATGCGGCGAGCTTCACGAGCCTGCGGCTGGTGTCGGGGGCGGCGGTGCTGTGGCTGATCACGCTGCGCGGGCACGGGGTGCGTTCGGGAACCGGGAGTTGGGCGTCGGCGCTGGCGCTGTTTGCGTATGCGGCGGCGTTTTCCTTTGCCTACATCAGTCTGCCGGCTTCCACGGGGGCGCTGCTGCTGTTCGGGGCGGTGCAGGCGACGATGATCGGCTACGGGCTGTGGAAGGGCGAGCGGTTCCGGGCGATCCAATGGGTCGGGTTCGGGGTGGCGGTCGCGGGGCTGGTGGTGTTGCTGTTGCCGGGGCTCGCGGCGCCGCCGCTCTGGGGCGCGGGATTGATGCTGGGCGCCGGCGTCGCGTGGGGTGTGTATTCGCTGCGCGGGCGCGGTGCCGGCAATCCGATCCGGGTGACGGCGGGAAATTTTCTGCGCACGGTGCCCATCGCGATTCTGTTGAGCATCGTGATGTCCCGGCAGGCGTCGTTCGACGCGGCCGGCGTGGGCTACGCGCTCGCCTCGGGTGCGCTGACTTCGGGTTTGGGTTACGCGATCTGGTACACGGCGCTGCCTGCGCTCAAGGCGACGACGGCCGCCACCGTCCAGTTGAGCGTGCCGGTGATCGCGGCGCTTGGAGGCGTCCTCCTGCTGGGCGAGCCGCTCAGCCTGCGACTCGTCGTAGCGACCGTTGCCATCCTGGGCGGCATCGGTTTGGCGATCCGGGAAAGGCGCCGGCCCGGTAATCCCCGTTAAAAACGGGGATTACCGGGTCATGACCAGTGTCATTACGTTACAATGCGCTCGTGTCAAGCCATCACCTCCAGCGCAGAGGCAATGCCTCGCTGCCGAAGCCGGTTTGGCGCGGATGCATTTCGATGACGAGATGGTCTACTTCATAATTCATAGTAAGGAGTTCATATGAAAACCATGATCAGGATTGCGGCAGTAACGGCTGCCATGGCCTTTGCGGCCGCGCCTGCGGCTTTCGCCGCCGAAGCGGGCTCGTGGAACGGCGCTTACGTTGGCGGTCAGGTTCAGCTGAACACGACGTCGGCCGACGGAATAAGCTCCGAGAACGCCTTTGGCCTAGGCGTTTACGGCGGCTACCAGATGCAGCTCAGCCAGCATTTCGTGCTGGGCGGCGACGGCTTCTACAACTACAACCAGGCGAAGGACCATACCCTGGCTGGCTTCGGCACGGTAAATTTTGGAACCGAAGTCTACGGCGTTGATTTGCTGGCCGGTTTCCCGGTGGGCGATACCGGTGCCTGGATGCCTTACGTAAAGGTCGGTTACGGCTGGGCCAAGTTGCACGGTGACAACGTTAGCGGATCTAGCACCGAGAACTCCATACGCTACGGCGTGGGTGTTGGCTGGATGATGACCCAGGGCCTCAGCCTGCATGTCCAGTACATGTACCAGGACCTGGGCAGCAGCAATGGCAATTTCACAAACAGTGATCTGTCGGTCGGCGTGACCTGGCATTTCTAAACGCAGGCCTGGTCGCGAAGACCCCTTGCAAATCGAAAACCCCGTGCCTTGCGGCGCGGGGTTTTTTTATGCGGGTTGTCGAACTTGGCATGAAGTAGCCGGGGCCGCAGGCGACGACTTCGGGGCTGCCGCGGTAGAGCTTGATGCAGTCGGCCACACAGATTTTCCTTCTCATCCACGCTTCGGGTGGCGGATTGAAGGCGGGACGGCGTTATGAAGTCCCGTCGAGTTCCCGGCGCTGCTTCTCAAGGAGTTCGAGCTGCGCCTCGTATTCGGCGATGCGTTGTGACGTCAACTCCTCGTCCGCGGCTCCGGAGTAGGCGGTCGCCTGCTCGATCAGTTCGCGAAGGTTTTCCCTCACGACCGCGATGTGGTCGTCAAGCTCGGCGAGGTTCTGCGGGATGTCGGTCATGGGGCGCTCCTTGTGAGAAAGATCGGGCGGGTCTTGCGTTGCTCTTTATTGTGCATCAATTCAAGGATGGCCGGATTGCGGCGAGGCCGCAGGCGGCGATTCGGTGAGCCTGGCTCTTGTGCTATATTTGGCGGCACAGGCTTCTGATCAGACCTGCAGTCGCTTGTTGGGGGGGCATGAAAACTCGACACTGGATATATCTTGCTGCGGTTGTAACGCTATCTGCTTGCGCAAGTACGCAAAACCCGCAGGTGAAGAACATCGTTTACGATCCTCCGCCCGCTCCGGAATCCTTTTCCCTGGAAATGGACTTTGGGCCGAACTATTCATTTCTCATTGGCGGAAGGAGTTATTCTTTCGGCGAAACGGAAGACTATCTCAGAAGGCAGATAGCCGGCAGCGCGGAACCGTACACGGTTCTGCTTCACGACCAGAACGACGACATGAAGGTGCCGGGCTATCTGTGTTTTGTTGTTCTCATGCACGACGTGGGCGCCAATGGTTACTTGGATTCCAATGGAAAGCCGAAGGCCGTCAAGACGACGATCGCCGCAAATCAGTATCCAGCCATGCGGAAGAGTTGCTGGAATCAGTAGTATTGGGTCCGGGCAGGGGAAGGCCCTGCGGCTTGCCTGTGCTTTAAGGCGTTATTGACGGCTCGGCTCTGAGGAGGGCGTAAGCAATTACGCTTTCTTTGTGGTAGTGCCTTCGATTTCCTGGACGAAGCCGATGATGGCGTTGAAATAGGAGTCGGGGTTGTCCCACATGGCCATGTGGCCGGCGTTGTCGTGGATCGCCACGCGGGCGTCGGGGATGCGCCGGCCCATCTCCTCGATGTCTTCCGCGGACATGGTGTCGTGGCGCCCGACGCTGAGCAGCGTTGGCACGGCGATGCGGTGCAGATCGTCCCAGCGGTCCCAGTCCTTGAAGTTGCCGGTGACGACGAATTCGTTCGGCCCCTGCATGGTGTTGTAAACCTGCTTGTTCATGTGGGCGACGCCGCGCATGATCGGCGCCGGCCAGGGTTTTGTCCGGCACAGATGATGGCTGTAGAGTTCGTCCCAGAGCAGCTTTTCGTAGTCGGGCGCGTCGTAGTCGCCGGCGTCCTCGTAGCGCTTTAGCACGTCGAGCACCTTTCGCGGCAGCCGGTTGCGAAGCGCGTTGACGTAGCGCACGTAGGCGGCGGTGCTTGCCGTCATGCTGGAGATCACGAGTCCCTTGAGGTGCTGCTGGTAGGCGAGGGCGTATTCGATCGCGAGCATCCCGCCCCAGGATTGGCCGAGCAGATAGAACTGCTCAAGTCCGAGCGCGCGGCGGACTTCTTCGACTTCTTCGCGAAAGCGCTCGACGTTCCACAGCAAGGGATCGTCGGGTTGGTCGGAATGATAGGAGCCGAGCTGGTCGTAGTAGTGGACGGCGATGCCCGCGGCGGGCAGGCGCTCGCCGAAGCCCTCGAAGTATTCGTGGGTGAAGCCCGGGCCGCCGTGGAGAAGCAGCATGTGCACCGGCTGGTCGCCGACGCGTCGGGTCCACACGTTGAAGCCGTTGCCGAGGCGCACGATCTGCGTTTGCGAATACAGCATGAATCTTTCCGGTTTTGCCGCGGCCTGAATTCGGATGCTACCAGGAACGGATGTAGAAGGCGTAGAGAAAGATGGCGAGGGCGAGGGCCGGAACGAGCATCCATATCGTCGCACGACGGGCCCAGTACGCTCTCTCTCCCGCCTTTTGCAGATCCGGCCGGGTCTCGCGCACGAAATCCCGATTGTTGATGTAGCGGGTGAACGGGGAACGCGCGTACTGCGAGCCGAATGGCCGCATATCGGGATCCCTGCCCGCATCCGGGAGAACCGAGCTGCCGTATTTGGCGATCAGGCTGTAGAGGCGGTTGTGGCACCACCATCCCGCGACCATGATGACGAGAACTACGCCCGCGCAGGCGGCGATGATGTCAACGGCAGCGGCGCGCGACAGTTCGAGGTTTCCCATCAGTTCTCAAGAGGCGGCTTATTGGGTTTGAATTCCATTACCCGACAGACGTTCGGTGTGGCTACCGCTACGCCGTTGAGTTGGCGCGGAAATGATATCCACTGCACTTGCGTAACCATCAAAAGGGCTGTTTTTATTAGCGCGCGTTGAACCCTCTTTCCTGGCCGCGGGGCGTTGTTTTTCAGGATGAATGCAATCCTTTTGACACGCGCGTCCGTAACGGATCCGTCCGCATCGACCGTGAAACACACCTTCACGTTGCTTTGGACTCCTCCCCTTAATTGCGGAGGTGCGACATTGGCTTTGGAACCTGTTGCCGCGGCGTCCGCGGCGCTTGTGCCAGAGCTTAGCGGGGCGGCCGCGGAAACGGAGTGCGCCGCTAAATTGTTGTCAAGAGGCGGATTGCGAGAATTGAAGTTCATTATCTGACAGACGTTAGATGTCGCCACCGCCATGCCGTTGATTCGGCGCGGATAGAATTTCCACTTCTTGGTCCCGTCGAGTGCGGCTTTCTCGACTGCGCGTTTAACGCTGTTCTTTGGCTGCAGCGATTTGTTCTTCAAGAAGAATTCAATCTTTTTGACGCGTGCGTCCGTGACGGAGCCGTCCGCCTTGACCGTAAAGCACAGCTTCACGATGCTTTTGACTCCATCCGCGAGTTGCGGAAACGTGTTCCTGGGTTGCGCGCTTGTTGCCGCGGGCGGAGCCGTGTTCGGCTTGGGGCCGGCGGGGGCGGCCGTCGAAAGTGACTGTGCCGCGAAGAGGAAGGCGCCGGCGACGACAATTATGCGGGCGTTCATCGGCTTTCTCCAGAAACCTGCCAATGGTTTTTATCACAACCGAAATAGTGAAGCAAACGCAACAGGCACGCGGCGGAGCGGATTTGTAACGGGATGTAACTGCGCCGCTGCTGCAACCTTCGTTAACAATATCACCCGCGAACGTTACGAATTGGAAACACTTTTTCCGGTCCATCGGCCTATAATCCTTGGTAAGGGCTGCCTGTGGCGGTCGTTGCTTCCGAGGAGGCGCGTCATGACTGGTAAATTCGGGTTTCTTCTTCTGTTTTCCGCACTTGCCTTCGCTTCCGGCGGGGCTCTCGCGGAGGTTCACGGCAATTGGGGCGGAAATCATTCGCGTCCTCCCCCGTCGCACGGCCCGGGCATGGTGGCGGGCATGGTGGAGGAGGTTGGCATGGTGGAGGAGGCTGGCATGGCGGCGGCGGTTGGCATGGCGGCGGGTGGAACTATCGCCGCTATGGGGGCTGGTACGGCGGCTGGGGAGGCGGCCTGTGGTTGACGGTGGGCAGCCCCTGGTATTACCCGGCGCCCTTTTATTCGTATCCGCCTCCCTATGCGCCGGGCGTTGTCGTGGTGCAGAACCAGCCTCAGCTACCTCCGCCGCCCGCGCCACCGGCTCAGGCGCCGGTGCAGTATTGGTATTACTGCAATGCGCCCAAAGGTTACTATCCGTATGTTTCCGAATGTCCCGCCGGGTGGGCGAAGGTGCCGGTGACGCCGCCACCGGATTCATCCCCGCCGGGTTCACCGTAGGAGGTGTGTCATGCGTCATTCAATGAAATCTTTCGGCATGTTGGCAATCGCAGGCGGATTCGCGGCGCTTGCGCTTGGCGGCTGCGCGGAAGTACCGACCGGGCCTACCGTCGCCGTGTGGCCGGGACCCGGCAAGCCCTTTTCGGTCTTCCAGGAAGACGATGCGGTGTGCCGACAGTACGCATCCTACAAAATAGGGAATACCACCGGTGCCGCCAATAACAAGGCGGCCCAGCAGGTCGCCATTGGAACGGCCGTAGGCGCACTTGCCGGTCTCCTGATCGGCGACAGCAGCGGCGGCGTGGGCGTCGGAGCGGGCGTGGGCCTGCTCGCGGGCGGTGCGGCGGCTGCGAATTCGAGCGGAAACGGCAGTGGGGACGCGCAGAATCTCTACAACATCGCCTA
This sequence comes from uncultured Gammaproteobacteria bacterium, assembly GCA_963843735.1. Taxonomy (GTDB): domain Bacteria; phylum Pseudomonadota; class Gammaproteobacteria; order JAKDMP01; family JAKDMP01; genus CAWJLN01. The sequence goes on along the minus strand of CAWJLN010000002.1, from coordinate 2,538 downwards.
TCAGCAGTGCATGTATTCCAGGGGCAACCAGATTCCCGGTGCGCCGCCACCCGCCTATACGCCGCCGCCTCCGCCGCCACCTGCCGGTGGTGGTTGAAGCCGTGATCGTCTAGCTTTATCGTTGCCCCGGCGCAAGCCGGAGTGCAATCGGATCTTGTATCCCGGCCGCTGGCCGGGATTTTTTTATCGGGTCGGTTCGCTGCTCGCGATGCGGGGGACTCGTTAACATACGTTTCCCGATTCTTGACAGAAACGCATGAACGGCCTCGCTGCACGCAAACGCGACGATACCGAAATGGCCGCGGTCAACCGTGGCTTTTACGATGCGCTGTGGGCCGATGCGCATCTGGTCGCGCCGCGACGTTTCAACACTTGGCCGCTGGTGAGCGAACTGGCCGCACGGACGCGCGCGCGTCTGGAAGTGGCGCCGGGGCTGCGCCCGCGATTGCCGATCGAGGGCACGCAGTTTCTCGACATCAGCGCGGCGGCGATGAAGCGGTTGCGGGAACGCGGCGCGGAGGTTGCGGTCGGCCTGATCAATGCGATGCCGTTCGGCGACGGTGCCTTCGATTTCGTCTGCGCCTTCGACATAGTCGAGCACGTGGACGACGATGATTCCGCGCTTGCAGAATTGGCGCGCGTGGCCGCGCCGGGGGCAACACTGTTGTTGTCTGTGCCCTTGCACGAAGCTGCCTGGACGGCGTTCGACGATTTTGTCGGCCACCGCCGCCGCTACGCACCGCAGGATCTCGCGGCCAAGCTCGCGCGCTACGGTTTCGACGTCGAGCGCAGCGCGGTGTACGGCATGCAGCCGAAGTCCTCGCGTCTGCTCGATTTCGGCATGTGGTGCTTGACGCATTGGCGCGAAGGCGCGATGTGGTGGTACAACCGCGTGTTCATGCCGCTCGGTCTGCACCTGCAGAAGCCGCTGAGTTTCACTGCGGGCTTGATCGCCGATGACGACGTGGATACGGTGCTGATCGTCTGCCGCAAGCGTTGAAGGTGCGTGTCGCGGAATCTCCGAATAAACCGGAACTTGTTTGGGAAGCTCTGATTTATTTCGCCGGGATGACGTTGCAGATATTTGCTGACTAAGTATTAGTCGTGTCGGGTTTTCGGTATGAGCGCCGAGCGATGGCCCACAGGCCGCCGTAGATCACGAAGATCGGCCACCAGCGATCCCAGCGCACGTCGAAGAGAAAGAACAGCGCAATGGTGATGATGACGGCGGCAGAAGTGAGCGAATGCAGCACGTTGGCGTCGAACCCGCCCTGCGCGCGCCAGAAGCGTCCGGCCTGCGCCAGCGGTCCGATGGCACCGATCAGGATGAACAGCGCCCACCAGTTGTGATAGCGCATGAAGGACAGGCGGACGTCGAAGTTGTACAGGAGGAAGAACACGCCGATCGCAATGATGATGAGACCTATGCTCAGGCTGCTCAAATTCCATTCCCGGTGAGTCGGGCGCGTTTCGCGGTTGTCCATGGCGCTTTTACCCAGTGTTGCCGTAGGGGGTATTCTGGCGGCAAACGCGCGCCGAGGCAAGTGCCGGCGGAACGCCGGCGCTGCCTCAATCAGTTATGGGACGGAGTTTCGGGCAGGATTTCGTGGGTTTTGGCGCCGATTTCGCGGTGCTTCACGAGAACGCGTCGGGAGCCCTCGACGAGTTCTTTCGCCAGCCGTTCGGCGACGTACACCGAGCGGTGCCGGCCGCCGGTGCAGCCGATCGCGACCGTGAGGTAGCTGCGGTTGCTCGCCCGGTAGACGGGGATCCAGGAATCGAGGAAGCGCAGGATTTCGGCGATCATTTTCGCGGCGCTCTCGTGGCGGTCGAGGAATGCGACGACTTCCGGCTGAAGTCCTGTCTTGTTGCGCAGCGCGGATTCCCAATAGGGATTGGGCAGGCAGCGGACGTCGAAGACGAGGTCCGCATCCTGCGGGATGCCGCCACGGTAGGAGAATGATTCCACGGCGAGCGTCATCGGGTATCCGGCTTCCGGGGCCACGCGTTCGCGCATGAGTTCGCGCAGTTCGTGCACGCTGGTTCGCGAGCTGTCTATGTGCACGTCGGCAAGCTGTGCCAGCGGCTCGAGCGCACTGCGTTCGGCCGCAATGGAGGAGGCGAGATCGCGCGCGCCGACCGAGAACGGATGCCGGCGCCGTGTTTCGTTGTAGCGCTTGATGAGCGTCGCCTCGTCGGTGAGCAGATACACGACGCTGCAGCCGTGCGCCTTCTTGCGCCAGCTTTCGACCTGCTCGACCAAGCGTCTGAATTCTTCCGGCGAACTTCTCGGGTCTATCCCGATTGCGAGATGCGCATAGCGCGGTTCGCTGCCCGCGAGCGTGACCTTGACCACCTCGTTTATCGAGGCGATCGGCAGGTTGTCGATGGTGTGGTAGCCGAGGTCTTCGAGCATGTTGAGCGCGACCGACTTGCCGGAGCCCGACAGGCCCGCGAGCAGAACGAACTTCATGTTCTTCGTTCCGCTCCTGCGCTTCTTGGCGGCGGTCTTTTCCAATGCCTTCACTCCCTTCCCAA
>CAWJLN010000001.1:0-273189 GCA_963843735.1 uncultured Gammaproteobacteria bacterium | reverse complement strand
GCCCGACATGCCGGTGGCACTGCATTACCTCGGGCTTGTTCTGCACCGTCGCGGACTGCATGAGAAGGCGCTCCATTTGCTGGAAAAGGCGCAGCGGCTGGCGCCCGATCAAGCCGAATTTCTCCAGCATCATGCGCAGATCCTCGTCGGGCTAGGCCGCGTGGAAGCCGCGCTGCCCTTGCTCGAACGCCTCTGTGCGCTGCGTCCCCACGCCCCCTACGCGATCCGGGCCCTGGTCGTCGCCTTGACCCGGCTGGACTAATGGGAAAAGGCATCCGCGGCCCTGGAAAACTGGCTCGCCCACCATCCGGAAGAAAGCAGACTCTGGCTGTTGGCGGGTGATCTGCGGTTACATGAAAAGGTTTACGAATCGGCGCTGCAAGCCTGGGAACGCGCCGCACAGGGTTCGCCCGGGTTGCGCGAAGCCGCGCTCTTGCGTACAGGCAACGCCCGCTTGCAGCAGGCAGATGCCACGGCCGCACAGAAAATATTCGAAGAAGCAATCGCCTGTAACCCGGACTCGGCCAACGCGCACCATGGACTGGCTACTACCGCGGCCCAATTAGGCGATTTACAACCCTGAAACGCGAGGCCATGGAGGCCGTGAGACTCAATCCACGTTGCTACGTGGCGTGGTATCAATTAACGCTGAGCCCGGACAGCGATGATGAGGATACGGCAAGAAAGATGCGGCGCGCCATCGCCCAGACGGGCGACGATCCGCAAGCCTGGGTGCTGCACATGGCGCTTGGCAGGATACTGGATCGCTGCGGGCGCCACGACGAAGCCTTTGCCTCTTTTGCCGAGGCGCAGCGGCAACGCGCCCGGGTCTTCTCGCTGAACTACTACGCACAGGAGCGACATTATTTCGCCGGCGTGCGCAGCCGGCTCGACGCGGACTTTGTCCGCCGCCGGCCCGATGCCGGAACAGACGATTTCCGACCGATTTTTATCGTCGGCATGCCGCGTTCCGGCACCACCCTCGTGGAAGCCATCGTGGGCGCCCACCCGGCCGTCACGGCCGGTGGCGAAATGCACTTCCTCTACGATTGGCTGGAACGGAACATGGGCCCTACACCGATCAAATAGCACCGGTCTGGCTGGCGCAGGCGGACGACGCGACGCTCACCCGCCTGGCGCGCGACTGGCGGGGTTTCCTGGACAAAAGCCGCAAGGGACGGGAACGGATCACCGACAAATTCCCGTTCAACTTTTTCCTGCTCGGCCTGATCGCCGTTCTATATCCCCGGGCGGACATCGTGCACGTGCGCAGGGATTCGCGCGACACCTGCGTCTCCTGCTACACAACGGCGCTTGCCGGGCGCGGCCTGCCCGCAGACCTGCACGATCTCGGCGCCTATTACCGCGAGTACGAATCGCTCATGGCGCACTGGCGCACGATCCTCGGCAAGGAAAGAATGATCGAATGAACTACAGAACTTGTTCATGATCCCGAGCCCACCGGCCGCGAACTGCTGGCCGCACTGGGACTCGATTGGCGGCCTGAGTGCCTGTCGTTTCACGAGTCCGCGCAGCCAGTAGCAACCGCAAGTCTCTATCAGGTACGTCAGCCGATTTACTCCGGCTCAATCGGGAAGTGGCGCCGCTTCGAGCCGCATCTGCTACCCTTGTTGGAAGCGCTCAAAGGAAAGGGCCGGCAATGAATCACGGACGCAACCGTTTACTCCAGTCGGCGGGCATCTTTATGCTGATCGCAGCCGGCCTGTTTGCCGGCTGCGCGACCAAGCCGGGTAACCCCGCCGGCGTTTCCGGCGGCAAACGCGATCCGCTGGCGCCGGTCAACCGCCAGGTGTATCGCTTCAACCATCTGCTGGATTCGGCGGTGCTCAAGCCCGTCGCCAAGGGTTATGTGAAGATTACGCCCAAGCCGGTGCAGACGAGCATTTCCAACTTTTTCTCCAACCTCGGCGGGCCGATTACCATCATCAACGATCTACTGCAGCTCAAGCCGCTCGACGCGGTACGCGACACCGGGCGCTTCTTTGCCAACTCAACGGTGGGCCTTGCAGGCTTCTTCGATCCGGCATCGCACTGGTCCATGCCGGCGCACAGCGAGGACTTCGGCATCACGCTCGCGCGCTGGGTGTACCGAGCGGTCCGTACCTGCAAATCCCGTTGCTCGGACCAAGCGATGTGCGCGATGCCTTCGGGCTCTACGTGGATCACTTCGGCTCGGCCTTCTACTGGACCGGCTGGAAGCCCGAACCCGCAACCTCATCTACGCACTCGGCGCGGTGCAGCTGCGCGCCCGGTTCCTGAATTTCGATCAAATGCTGGCGCAGTCCTACGATCCTTACGCGCTCATGCGCGACACCTATCTGCAGAACCGGGATCAGACGGTGCGCAAGAATCTGCCCGATTACAACCCCGATACATTGCCCGACTACGGTCTGCCGGACGACAGCGGCGGCTAGCCCGGCGCCTCGCTGTTCGCGCCTGCAAGCGCCGGCGTGAGCAGGGGTTCAATCTCGCAGATGCTGGCCATGGCGAGCGCAGTGGCCGGCACATTCTCGAAGCGCAGGGTTCGTTCCTTGCTTTTCGCCCAGCGCAGCCACTCGATCAGCGAGGCGAGCCCGGCGCTGTTGATGTACTCCACGTCGGCGAGATCAATCGTGATCTCGGACGCCTCGCCAAACAGTTCACGGCTCTTCTCGAGAATAACCATCACGGTCGTGAAGCCCACCCAGCCGGCAAGGCGAAAGCGCCCGGCCCCGGCGTCGGTAAGACTTGCGCGCGAGGCCGGATGCAGTCTCATCGGCCGGCGGTAGCGGGCGTAGCCGCCTTCATCGCCGTCAGCGTCGCCGGTGCCTTCGCTGTTTGCAGGCGCTTGATCAAGGCGGCGAGACTGGTGCGGCGAACCTCGCTCTGGAATTCGCCCTGGTAGGTTTTCACGTAGGAGATGCCCGCGATGATGAGGTCGAAGACCTTCCAGCTCGCGCCGGTCTTGACGAGCGCGTAATCGACCTCGATAGGTTCGTGATCGGGGGTGATAATCCGGCTGCGTACCTTCACGTACTTCTGATCGGCGTCGCCGCGGAAGGGCAGCACCTCGATTTTTGCACCATTGTACTGCTGCAGGCCCTTGGCGTAGGTGCTCGTCAGGTAGTGCAGGAAGCCCTGCTCGAACTCTTTTCGCTGGGCGGGCGTCGCAGTCCGCCAGTAGCGTCCGAGCACCAGTTGCGAGGTGAGATCGAAGTCGAAGTCCGGCAGCAGATACTTGCGCACCAATTCGTGCGCAAGGGACGGATCGCTCTTGAGCTTGGCCTTGTTTTCATTCAAGGCGTTGAGCACGCGGCTCGACGCCTGCTGAATCACCGCCGCCGGCGAGGCGGCGGAAGCGCCGGGCGCCGCCGCCGGACTCGCACCCGCTGCGTAGGCCCCTGCGCCGAGCAGCGCGAACGCCAGCACGGGGAGCAGGTAAAGTCGTCCGGGTTTACGGGTTGGCGTCGGGCTTCTGGTCATCGGATTTTCCTCCGCTTGAGGGTGATTTGAACAGGAACTGGTTGATCAGATTCTCGATCACGATGGCGGACTGAGTGAAGTGAATGGTGTCGCCGTCCTTCAGGGATTTGAGCGATCCGCCGGGCGTGATGCTGATGTATTGATCGCCGAGCAACCCGCGGGTTTCGATGGCCGCGGTCGAGTCGGTGGGAATCTCGTTGTAGCGCTCCCGGATGTGCAGACGTACCACGGCTTCCAGCGATTTCATGTCGAGCGTGATCCGCGCCACCTTGCCGATGTTTACGCCCAAGAGCCAGACCGGTGCGCCCGGTTTGAGTCCGCCAACGTTGCCGAATGAGGCGCTCACCTCGTAAGTGCTGCCGCTGCCGAGCGCGTGCAGATTGGTGGTCTGCGTCGCGAGAAAGAGCACCGCGGCAATACCGAGCAAAACGAACAGCCCGGTGCCGATTTCGAGTCCGTAACTACGCCGCATGGTTAATTCCCCTGATACATGAAAGCGGTCACAATAAAGTCGAGCGCGAAGATCGCGATCGAGGAAATCACCACCGTGCGCGTGGTTGCACGCGCAACCCCGCCCGCCGTGGATAATGAAGTGAAGCCCTCGAAGACGGCGATCAGATTGATCGCAACACCGAAGATAACACTCTTGATGATGCCGTTAATGAAGTCGTCCATGAAATTCACCGTGGACTGCATGCCACCCCAGAAGGTTCCCTGCTCCATGCCCATCATGTGCACCGCGATCAACCAGGCGCCGAAAATGCCGATCACGTTGAACACCAACGTCAGAAGCGGCACCGCAATGATGCCGCCCGCAAAGCGCGGCGCGACAATGCGGCGCACCGGATCCACCGCCATCATCTCCATTGCCGAGAGCTGCTCGGTCGCGCGCATAAAGCCGATCTCGCTCGCGAGCGCGGTGCCCGCGCGGCCCGCGTAGAGCAGCGCCGCAATAGCCGGCCCGAGTTCGCGCAGCATCGTGATCGCAATGATCGGACCCAGCGTCGCGGTCGCGCCGAAGCGCCCGAGCACACCGTAGAGTTGCAGCGCAAGAACCAGGCCGACAAAAAAGCCACGCCCCGACCAGCGCCACGGTGCGATTGCCGAGCGAGTAGAGCTGCTCGATAACCAGCAAGGGACGCAGGAAGGTGCGCGGCAGTAACGTCAGCAAACGGAAGAGGAACAGCCAGGCGGCGCCGAATGCGGCAAGCCCGGTGCGCGAGCGACGGCGGACGTATTCGTCAATGAGCGCAGTTCTTCCTCCTCTTCGAGCAATTCGCTCGCGTACTCGCGGCCCGGATAATGAAACGGCACCGGCCCGTCGGCGAGCCCGCCGATAAACTGTTGCACCCAACGCGAACAATTCCGGCGCAGTTCGTCCGGCGTGCCGCGAGCGACGACCTTGCCCTCGGACAAGAGGTAGCTGTCGTCACCTACGTGCTCGATGATATCCACGTCGTGCGAAACGATAACGGTGGTGAGGCGCAACGTCTCGTGCAAATGCCGGATCAGCCGCACGATGGCGCTCAGGGAAATCGGATCGAGTCCGGTGAAGGGCTCGTCGTAGAAAATGAATTCCGGGTCCATGATGATCGCCCGCGCCAGCGCAACGCGCCGCGCCATGCCGCCGGAAAGCTCCGAGGGCATCAGCTGCGCGGCCCCGCGCAGCCCGACGGCCTGCAGCTTCATCAGCACCAGGCTGCGGATCATGGATTCCGACAGATTGGTGTGCTCGCGCAGCGGAAAGGCCACGTTCTCGAACGCCGTGAGCCCGGTCAGTAGCGCGCCGTTCTGGAACAGCATGCCCATGCGCATACGCAAGGCGTAAAGCTCGTGCTCACGCAAGGACTGCACGGGAATGCCATCCACGCGTATATCGCCCGAGGAAGGATGAAGCTGGCCGGTGATCAGGCCGACCAAGGTGGTCTTGCCGGTGCCACTGGGCCCCATGATCGCGGTAATCTTGCCGCGCGGAATCTCGATGTCCACATGGTGGAAGAATCGCCCGCGTCCCGCGTTCGAACGCGAGATCGCGAATCGAGATCGCCGAGGTCTCGTCATTCACTGTATTTGCGTTCGCGTTCATCCGGTATCGCGGCTCAAGCGGCTTGTTCCATGGTGGCATCATACTCGCCGCGGCGTGCAAGATGGTTCAGACGCGCGCGCGCGGCGAAGGCCGCCGCCGCCGCCGCCGCATTGGTCGGCTTGCCGCGCCACAGATCGAGCACCGGGTTTTGCAGCGCACGGGCATAGGAGAAAGTCAGCGGCCAGGGCAAGGGCCCACTCCGGTTCATGGCGTCGAGATGGGCCGTCGCCTGTTCCGGCGTCTGACCGCCGGAAAGAAAGGCAATGCCCGCGACCGCGGCCGGCACACAACGGCGCAGCGTACGCAGCGTCGCCACCGCCACCTCGGCAACCGGACTTTGTTCGGGGCACTGCTTGCCGGCGATCACCATGCTCGGCTTGAGCACCGTGCCTTCGAGCAATACGCCCTGGCGCCGGAGTTCGGCAAACACGCAGGTGAGCGTGCGGTTCGACGCCGCCTCGCACTCGGCCAAGCTGTGCGCGCCGTCTATCAGCACTTCGGGTTCAACGATCGGCACGATCTCCGCCTCCTGGGCAAGCGCCGCATAACGCGCGAGCGCCTGCGCATTCGCGGCGATGCAGGCATCGCTCGGGAGACCCGGAGCGATTGCGATTACCGCGCGCCATTTGCTGAAGCACGCGCCGAGTTTGCGATATTCGGCAAAGCGCTCGCGCAGGCCGTCCAGGCCCTCGGTCACCTTCTCATCAGGATGTCCGGCGAGCGGTTTCGTCCCCGCATCCACCTTGATGCCCGGCAGGATGCCGCGCGCTTCGAGCAGCTGCACAAACGGCATGCCGCCGGAAGATTGCTGGCGGATGGTTTCGTCGTGGAGAATCACGCCGCTGATGTAGTTCTCGATCCCGGGCGCCGAGAACAGAAGTTCCCGATACGTCTTGCGGCTGGCTGCGGTGGATTCGACGCCGACGGCGCTCAGGCGTTTCTCGATGGTGCCCGCGCTTTCGTCGGCGGCCAGCAGGCCCTTGCCCGGCGCCACCATGCGTGCGGCGGTCTCGATCAGGCGGTCGCAATTCATGCTTTTTTCCTCTTCCCCGGATTTTCGGTTGGGGCGAAAACAGGCTGCCAAGAATATCAAAACGCCGACTTGGAGTGCACCGGCGCGGCAGCAAGCGCGCAAGGAACGACGTCGCGAGCGCGGCACCGGCGAGTATCCAGAACAGCACGGGCACGGATATCAAACCAACCGTCAGGCCGATCAGAGCCGCGAGTCCCGCCCCCAGCGCGTTGCCGAGGCCCAGGGCGATGCCGGAACCGAAGGCCCGGTTTTCGGGATAAAGACCCTGGCCCTCGACGGTCGTGACCGGAAAGGTCGCAAAAGCGGGAATGCCGAGCAGCGCCGCACCCACCCACAGCGCGGGGCCCGCGCCCCAGGCGCAATCAACACCACGCCACCCCGCCATCAACAGCCCGGCGGCGACGAGTACCGGACGGCGGCCGATGCGATCCGCGAGATGCCCGCCGTACAGCGTGCCCGCAATGCCCACGATGAGCATGAGCGTCACCAGACTCGCGCCGCCGCCGAGTCCGCCGCCCTGCGCCTGCCACAGTATCGGCAGATAGGTAACCGAACCCATGACCACCAGGCCGCGCAGTGCCACATAGGCGAGCAGCCGCAGCGTGGCGCCGACGCGCCCGCGCAGACGCACCCGCCATTCGGGGGCGCGCAGAAGCGGCGCAGGCACCAGGCGGTAGAGGAGCGGCACCGAGACGAGTCCGCATACGGCCGGAATCCACAGACTTTTCAAGGAGCCCGCGACCACCGCTGCGCTGGCGACAAGCGGCCACACGCCGCGCCCGATTTCGCCGCCCAACATCATGATCGCAAGCCCGAAGTTTCCGCGGCGCACAGGAAAAATAACGGGCAGCGGCAAGCGCCTGGGGATGGAAACAGGCATTGGCGATGCCGATCATGCCGAGCACGGCAAGCAGCCAGCCGAACCCCGGCATGAATCCCACCAGCCCCGCACCGGCAGCCGTACCGAGCACGCCGGCAAGCATCAGGCGGCGCCCGCCCAGCTTCTGCCCGATGAGCCCCGTCAAGGGTTGCAAGGCCTGGCCGGCGAGAAGCACGAACATGAGCATGCCCGCAAGCGCGGGCGGACAGACCGATGGCGACAAGCACCACCGGCAGCACACCGGGCAGAAAAGTTTGCCGCGCCGTCGTTGACGAAGTGCAGCCAGGCGAGTCCGCCGAGTGGCACATAGCGTGCGGGTCCGGCGTCGGACCCTGCCGCGCGAGCGGATGCGGAGGCGGAAGATAAATTCACCGGCGCTCGTTCTCCCGGCGCCAGCGCGGCCGCGATTGGTCGGGGGAAGGATTGAACCTCCGACCACCTGCACCCCATGCAGGTGCGCTACCAGGCTGCGCTACACCCCGGTTGCATTAACACCGGAAACATGATACCCAAAGTGCGGCCGCGCCGGCTCAGCGCGTGGCGAGCACCGCGAGCAATTCCTCGAGTTCGGGCGCAACTGGCGCACGATCTGGCGGCTCTGCGTCTGGATCCTCGCGCGCCTCGCCCACCTTAGAGCTTGTGGCCGCGCCCCGCCGATGGTATAGCCCTCGGCATAGAGCAGGGCGCGGATCTGGCGGATCAGAATCACGTCGTGGTGACCGATAATAGCGACGGTTGCCGCGGCGCTTGACCGGCTTGAGCTGCGGGAATTCCTGTTCCCAGTAACGCAGCACATGCGGCTTGACGTCGCAGATTTCGCTTACCTCGCCGATCGTGAAGTAGCGCTTGGCCGGAATCGCCGGCAGTTCGCCGTTATTCCCCGCTTCCAGCATAGCCCTCTACCCGCTGTTTGAGTTTTTGTCCGGCCTTGAAGCTTACCACGCGCCGGGCGTGATCGGAATCTCTTCGCCGGTCTTCGGGTTGCGCCCGGGCGCCGCCCCTTGTCGGCAAGTTCGAAATTACCGAAGCCCGAAAGCTTGACCGGCTCGCCGGCGGCGAGCGCAGCCGGTCATCTCCTCGAAGAACTGCTCCACCAGTTCCTTCGCCTCGCGCTTGTTCAGCCCGAGGTCGTGGAAAGACCTCAGCAAGCTCGGCCTTGGTCACCGCGGGTCTCTCAACTTCTGACATGAACTCCTGTCTCCTCGGCCAGTCCGGTGACTATCGCGGAGACCGCCGCATCCACTTCCGCATCGGTGAGGGTGCGGGAAAAATCGCGAAAAATCAAGCCCAGCCCGACGCCGCGGGTATCCCGGGGATGCCGGGGCCGGTGTAAAGATCGAAAATACGCTGCTCCGCGAGCCGCTCGCCGCCGTGATTTCGAGCCGTCGCGAACAACTGGGCGGCACTCACCCCGACGGGCACAATCAGCGCAAGATCGCGGCGTACGGCGGGAAAACGCGGCACTGGCCGGGCGCGAACGACCGGCGGGCGAATGAGCGCGTCCAGATCGAGTTCCAGCATGCTTGTTTCAGGCGGGAGATCCCAGCGCGCCGCAAGCACCGGCGCCAGCACCCCGAACTCGGCGAGCACCTTGCCCTCGATCATGGCACGCGCCGCGCGTCCCGGCGCGAGTCCCGCGCGCTCCGTGGGCTCGAATGCGGGCGCCGGCACCCCGGCCGCGGCAAGCAGCGCCTCGACGTCGCCCTTGAGATCGTAGAAGTCGCCGTCGCGGCGCGCGAGCCCCCATTGTTCGGGCGCGGCCGAGCCGCAGATTACCGCGCCGAAACGCATGGCCTCCCCCGCGCGGGCATCGAACACGACACCCGATTCGAACAGGCGCACCCGCTCGGCCTGGCGTGCGGCATTGTGCGCAAGCGCGCCCAACAGTCCGGGCCAAAGGGATCGGCGCAACACCGACTCATGTTCGGAAAGCGGATTGGCGATCGCGAGTTCCGCACTGCCCGCGGGCGCGAGCGCGGCGTCGCGATCGGGCGCAACGAAACTCATGGTTACGGCCTCGTCATAGCCGCGCGCGACCAGCAAGGTCGCAAGCCGCTCGGAAAGTCCCTCCCGTCTCGGCGCGCGTGGCAGGGCTAGACGGCGCCGCGGCGCAACGGCAGGAATGTTTTCGAAGCCGATGATGCGGACGATCTCTTCCGCGAGATCGCTTTCACCCTCGATGTCGAAGCGTGCGCTCGGCGGAGTCGCGAGGATCGCATCGCCCCGGCGCTTGAGCGCAAAGCCGAGCCCGGCGAGCGTGCGCTCGACTTCTTCGTGATCGAGTTCCAGACCGATCAATCGCGGCAGCGTCGCGCGATGGAACGCGATTTCGGGACGGGATGGAAGATGTTCGAGCGCCTCCGCCGAAATTACCGGACCCGGGGAACCGCCCGTAATCTCGGCAATGAGTTTGCTCGCGCGCTCCAGCGCCGCGCGCGCAAGCTCGGGATCCACGCCCCGCTCGTAACGCTGCGCGGCATCGGTCGCAAGTCCCAGGCGACGGGCGCGTCCGCGGATGGCAGCGGGTGCAAACCAGGCGCTTTCCAGAAAAACCCCGGTGGTGCCAACGCCGACGGCGCTCGTCGCCCCGCCCATGACGCCCGCGAGCGCGAGCGGACCGTTGTCATCGGCGATGAGCAACATATCCGGGGCCGGCGTCGCGGTGGCACCGTTGAGCAGCGTGAGTGTTTCGCCCGCATGCGCGAGACGAACCCGGATTCCACCCGTAATCGCTGCACGATCGAAGGCGTGCAGCGGCTGGCCGAGTTCGAGCATCACGTAATTGAGCACGTCCACCACCGGATGGCTCGGACGTTGCCCGGCGCGCCGCAAACGCTCGGCGAGCCACAGCGGCGTGCTTGCCCGCACGTTCACATTCGAGATGACGCGTCCGAGGTAACGCGGACAGGCCTCGGGACATTCGACCCGGACTTCCACCCGCTCCTGATGAGCGGGCGCGACCGCATCGGTTGCAGGCGGACGCAGCGACGCCCCGCTCGATGCGTGCAGCTCGCGGGCAACGCCGAGCATGGACAGGCAATCGCCCCGATTCGGCGTAAGTTCGATTTCAAGGCAATGATCCGGCAGACCGTAAAGCGCGGCGAGCGGCACGCCAGGTTCGGCATCCGGCGGAAGTTCGAGCAGCCGGTCGGAAATCTCGCCCAGACCCGAGTTCGGCCGCCGAGCACAGCATGGCTTCGGAAGGAACGCCGCGCATATTCGCGCGCGGCGATAACGCGGCCATCGGGCAGCGTGGCATCCGGCAGCGCAAGCGCACCCATCATGCCGCAGGCTACGTTCGGCGCCGCCGAGACCACGGTAAATCGCCCCTCCGCTCCGGCGTCGGCCTCGATGCGCTGGTAATTCGTGCGCGCAATCGGCGTGACGGCCGCAAATCTCGCCGCCACGATTCGCGCCGAAGGCGCCGTGACGGGCAGCGGAATCCCGGTCTCCGAATCCTTGCCGGGTCAGGCGATCGGCGAGTGCGTCGCGGCGCGAACCCGGCGTCGCAGAGCGTACTCAACCAGTGCAGGCTAACTTTCATTGTGCGAACCGTTCAGACAAATTGCGCGAGGAAACGCGCATCGTTGTCGAAAAAGCGCCTGAGGTCTTCGATGCCGTGACGCAGCATGGCGAGCCGCTCGACCCCCATCCCGAAGGCAAAGCCGGTGTGGCGCGCGGGATCGAGCCCCACCCCTTCAAGCACGCGCGGGTGCACCATGCCGCAGCCGAGTACCTCCAGCCAGCCGCTGCCGCCGCACACGCGGCAGCCCGCGCCGCTCGCAGCGCACGCAGCCGACGTCGAGTTCAGCCGAAGGTTCAGTGAACGGGAAATAGGACGGGCGCAAACGGATGGCGAGTTCGCGCTCGAAAAAACCCTTGAGGAATTCGCCAAGCAACCACTTGAGATGTCCCATGTGGATGCCTTCGTCTATCACCAGACCCTCGACCTGGTGAAACATCGGCGTGTGGGTCAAGTCCGAATCGCGCCGATACACCCGCCCCGGCGCAATCATCCACACCGGCGGGGCGCCCATCGCGCTCGAGGTGACGGATCTGCACCGGCGAGGTATGGGTACGCAGCAATCTACCGTCGGCGAGATAGAAGGTGTCGTGCATGGCGCGCGCCGGATGGTCGGCCGGAATATTGAGCGCTTCAAAGTTGTAGTGCTCGTCCTCGACCTCGGGACCTGTCGCAACCTCGAAGCCGGCAGCGACAAAAAGGCGCTCGATGCGCGCAAGCGTCTGCGTCACCGGATGGCGGGCACCCAGCCGCTCGCCACGCCCGGGCAGCGTGACATCCACCGCCGAACGCGACTTCCTCGCGCGTGCGTTCCTCCGTACTCAGGCAGTCGCGCCGGGCGGCAAGCGCCGACGGCAAGTTCGGCCTTGAGCCGATTGATCGCTTCGCCATAGACCGGGCCGTTCGGCCTCCGGCAATCGCCCGACGGCGACAAGCAGAGTCTTTACCCGACCCTTGCGCCCCAGATACTCGACGCGCACGGCATCGAGCGCAGCGGTATCTGCGGCCGCGACGATCGCGGCGAGCGCCTCTTCGCGGATGCGTGCGACTTCGTCCGTTGCCATGCTCAGATTCGGCCCGGCGCGATCAACCGTCGCGCCCTGCGTCGCTCATTCGCCGGCGGCGGCGCGGGCCTTTTCGACCAGCGCGGTAAAGGCCGGCGGATCGGTAAGCGCGATGTGCGCGATGATCTTGCGATCGAGTGCAACCTCCGCGAGCTTCAGTCCGTGCATGAAGCGGCTGTAAGACAGGCCGTGCGCACGTGCCGCGGCGTTGATGCGCGCCACCCACAGTGCGCGGAACTCGCGCTTGCGCACGCGCCGGTCGCGAAAGGCATATTGACCGGCCTTGATGACGGCCTGGTTCGCGGTGCGCCAGTTCTTGCTGCGGTTGCCGTAGTAGCCCTTGGCTTCCTTGAGCACCTTCTTGTGCTTGCGATGGGCGGTAACGCCCCGTTTGACTCGTGCCATGTTCTCGTCCTCCCTTTATTACGAATAGGGCAGCATGCGCTTTACGCCACGCTGATCCTGTTCGGCAATGAGGGCGGGCGCACGCAGGTGGCGCTTGCGCTTGGTACTTTTCTTGGTCAGGATATGACGGCGGTGCGATTGGCTGCGCTTGAACTTGCCCTTGGCCGTCGCGCGAAAGCGCTTGGCCGCACCGCGGTGCGTCTTCAATTTCGGCATTTCATTGACTCCGTATGTCTCTCTCCAGGCCCCGGTTTGAACAGGCTACTGAAAACTACTGCGCTCGGCACTTTTAACGCAGGCGGTGCTCGAAATCCTCATTTACTTGCATGTAAACTGCGGTTTCTGCGCTCCGGCTGCGTCCAAATTGCCTTCGCTCGCTACGTTTTCAGTAGCCTGTTCGTGCCGGCGTTCAAGCCCGGGCAAACATGATGCGGTTCGGCATCCATGCCGTTCCGCGCGATGGGCGCTCTTTGTCGCCCTTTATCCGAACCCCCGAATAACCGGGAGTTTCAAATGTCTATTTTTTCTTCGGCGCCAGCAACATCACCATCTGGCGGCCTTCGAGTTTCGGCATCTGCTCGACGCTCGCCACTTCATCCATATCCTCGCGGATGCGGGCGAGAAGTTGCTGGCCGAGTTCCTGGTGCAGCATCTCGCGACCGCGAAAGCGCAACGAGACCTTCGCCCGGTCGCCCTCCTCCAGAAACTCCATCATCTTGCGAAGCTTGATCCGGTAATCCGCCTCGTCGGTGCCGGGGCGGAACTTCATTTCCTTGACCTGCACCTGTTTTTGCTTGCGACGGTTCGTGTGCAGCTTCTTGTTCTGCTCGAACACGAAGCGGCCGTAATCCATGATGCGGCAGACGGGAGGCTCCGCGTTTGGCGCAACTTCCACCAGATCCATGCCCGCTTCATAGGCCGACTCGATGGCTTTCTCGATCGGGAGTACGCCGATCTGCTCTCCATCCGTGCCGACAACCCGAACCCTGGGCGCGGTGATCTCGTCGTTACGCCTTACCTGTTTGTCCTGCGCGATGCCTTATTCCTCCACCTGGAACCGTCCCTTGGCGTTCACATCCCGGTTGAGCCGGTCCGCAAACTCCGCGATCTTCATGGCGCCGAAATCTTCCCCGGTCGCCGTACGCACGGCAAGCCCGCCCGCTTCCCGCTCGCGTTCTCCAACGACGAGCAGATACGGGACACGGGCCAACGTGTGGCTGCGAATTTTATAGCTTATGGTCTCATTTCTCAAGTCCGCTTCCACGCGAAAGCCCCTTTTGGCGAGATTTTCCACGACTTCGCGAGCGTAATCCGCCTGGGCCTCGCCGATCGCGAGCACCACCGCCTGCACGGGCGCAAGCCACGGCGGCAGCCGCCCCGCGTAGTGCTCGATCAGGATTCCGATGAAACGCTCCATCGAGCCCACGATGGCCCGATGCAGCATCACTGGATGCCGCCGGGCGCTCGCCTCATCCACGTATTCCGCACCCAGGCGTTCGGGCATCATGAAGTCCACCTGCATGGTGCCGACCTGCCAGTCGCGCCCGATCGAGTCCCTCATGTGATATTCGATCTTCGGTCCGTAAAAAACGCCTTCGCCCGGCAGCTCCTCCCATTCAACGGCGCTTGCGCGCAGCGCCGCCCGCAGCGCCTCCTCGGCGCGATCCCAGATCTCGTCCGAGCCGATGCGTTTCTCGGGTCGCAGCGCGATCTTTACCTCGATGTTTTCGAAGCCGAAGTCGCTGTAGACCTTCATCGCCTGACGGTGAAAAGCAGTCACTTCGGGCTCGATCTGCGCCGGCGTGCAGAAGACATGGCCATCGTCCTGGGTGAAAGCGCGCACACGCATCAGACCGTGCAGAGCGCCTGAAGGCTCGTTCCTGTGGCAGCCACCGAATTCGCCATAGCGGATCGGAAGATCCCGATAACTGTGCAGGCCGACGTTGTAAATCTGCACGTGGCCCGGACAGTTCATCGGCTTGAGCGCGTATACGTGTTTTTCCGATTCGGTGAAAAACATGTTTTCCTGATAGTTGTCCCAGTGCCCGGACTTTTTCCACAACGACACATCAAGAACCTGCGGGCCTCGCACTTCGCGGTATCCCGACTCGCGATAGACACCGCGCAGGTACTGTTCGACCTGCTGCCAGATCGCCCATCCGCGCGGATGCCAGAACACCATGCCCTGGGCCTTCCTCCTGTTGGTGAAAGAGGTCGAGCGCCTTGCCGATCTTGCGATGATCCCGTTTCTCGGCTTCCGCCACCCGGTGCAGATGCACCTTGAGCGCCTTCGTATCCGCCCAGGCGGTGCCATAGATGCGTTGCAGCATTTCATTCTTCGCGTCGCCACGCCAGTACGCGCCGGCCACGTGTGTCAGTTTGAACGCGCCGAGCTTGCCGGTGGACGGCACGTGAGGGCCGCGGCATAAATCCGTGAAATCGCCCTGGGTGTAGAGCGACAACTCTTCGCCGGCCGGAATCGCCTCGATGATCTCGGCCTTGTAGCGTTCCCCTCTGTCGCGGAAGAAAGCGATCGCCTCGTCGCGCCTCATGACGCGACGCGAAACCGGCTGATCTTCCTTCACAAGTTCATGCATGCGTGCCTCGATGCGCTCGAGGTCCTCGGGCGTAAACGCACGCTCATAGGCAAAGTCGTAATAAAAGCCGTTCTCGATCACCGGGCCGATGGTGACCTGCGCCTCGGGGAAGAGTTGCTTGACCGCCTGCGCGAGCAGATGCGCGGTGGAATGACGGATGACTTCGAGCCCGTCGGGATCGCGTGCGGTCACGATTTCTATCCGCGCGTCGTCCGCGATCTCGCAATCGAGATCCACCAGCCGTCCGTTGACGCGGGCGGCGAGCGCGGCACGGGCTAGTCCGACGCCGATGCTGCGGGCAACATCGCCCGCGCTCACCGGACGCGGGTAGTGTCGTTCGCTGCCGTCGGGAAGGCCGATCGTAATTTCACTCATGATTCAGCGGGAGCACACAGACGGCAAGCAGACGATTATTGTAGTGGTAGGCGCGATTGGACTCGAACCAACGACCCCCACCATGTCAAGGTGGTGCTCTAACCAGCTGAGCTACGCGCCTATCGGGGCCGACCCTATCAGGGTCGGTAATTTACCACAGCGGCGCTCGTTGCCGACGAGGCACCCGGTGCAGATGCCGGCGGCGGCACTTTATTATCGAAGGCGCCGGCACGTACGAGACGGATTACATTCTCGTTCTGCATGACATCGTCGGCGGCATTCGCCGTGCCGTAACTCAGTGTCCACGCGATGTTGAAGCTGCTTTCCAGAGGCGATGCACTCCAGAAGGCCTGGGTCGGCGTGGTCGGGAAAATCGTGAGATTGATCGCCGGATTGCTGCAATGGTAGCGTTCGATGGACATCAGCTCGCGCAGATTCGGCAGGCGCCAGTCGTCGTAGCCGGCGAAACCGCCTCCCTGATCGAACGTTTCCACGGCCTGAAGCGCTGCCTGCCAGGTATAGGTCGTCGCCTGTCCGGTGCAGCTCGAGTTTCCGGCGTCCCAGGTCTGGCCCATGGCGCAACGCATCCACATCAGTCCGGTCTGGAGATCTGTCGCCGTGCCGTCGGCGTTTGCCTGGTAGCGACTGGTGGGCGCGTCGTCAACGATCTGCGGATTGCAGCTTTGCGCGTAGGCGACAAAGCTGAGGCTGCCCATCGCGAATGCGGCAAGACCCGACAAAATGCTGCGCTTCACTGGGAAACTCCTCCGCGCACGAGAATTACGTAATGAAAATCGTTCTTGGGCAGGAAACTGTCGTAGCCGTACAACGCCGAAATCGCAACCGCCCGCGAGCCCATCTGTCCCGGCGTGGCGGTCCAGAAGCCTCCCTGTCCCATCGTGGGAATAGCCGGAGTCGGACCGTTGGGCGTACCCGGGGCGCCGATGTTGACGAGGTTGCGGAATTCCGCCGCGCTCGGCAACCGCCAGTCCGCGTGGCCGCAAAGTTTGTCGGTGTTCGCCGCCTGCACGAACTCGTTGGTATCCATCTTGTAGGGGCCGCCTTTCTGGGTGCCGGATTGCCCACCGTTGGTACTGCTGTCCGGGTCGTACCACGTGTATTGGTAGCTCGAGTCGTAGAGGCCGGCATTCGCGGGCAGTGTCGGCACTTCCCATTCGAGCCCGGTCCAGTTGTCGCGCAGACAGGCCCACGGTTGCAGGGCGTAGCCCAATAGATTCAGCTGCTGGTTGAACGTCGGCTTGCCGTCGTTGCCGATGGCGGTGAAATCGTAGCCGAAAATGCCGCTGCCCACCTTGGCGAGCGTCTTCGCGTTCGCCTCCGCATCGCGTCCGATTTCCGCATCCTGTGCGGGATAGCCACTCTGCGGGCAGGAATCCGGGTTCGAGGGAGTGCCGTTGGTCTGCGTCGCGCAACCCGTCACGCCGGTGTCGTTCAGGGGCTCCGGGTAAAAACGCAGCACGACGGCGGCGAGATTCTGCCCCAACGTAAGATTGCTGCTCGGATTGCTGAGCTTGAGAAAGAAATAGCGCGAAATCTTGTGCGCCGCACCCGAAAGCGGGATTGCCACCGACTGCTCTACGGTGCCCGGCCCGAAGGTCAGCGTACCGCTTTCGGCGGTATAGTCGCTGCCTGCGAGCGCCGTGCCGTCCGTCGTCGTGTAGTCCACCGTCGCCTGTCCGTTGGGCGGGTTCGACAGCCGCACTTCGAGGGCGACGCTCGCGGGACCCCCGTCGTGTACATAGACCGGCGCGCCGAATGCCGACACCGTCGGCGGATCGGGGTTGACGAGCAGAGTCACGGTCGCAACCGGAGAAGAGGCGCCCGCAGTCGCTGCAATGTAGCTCAACGTATCTCCGCCGGTGTAGCCGGAATCGGGGTCATAGGCAAGCACACCGGAATTTTCCCCGAGCGTGGCCGTGCCGTGCGTGGGTTGCGTCTTGATCTGGTAGGTCATGGACGCATTGTCGGTATTGGACGCATAAAGCTGGCCGGTAACCGGGGTGTCGGGCGACGTAATGAAATAGGCGCCCACGGCGTAGGGGACGGCCGTGGAAGGCTTCGGACTACTGGACCCGCCTCCGCCGCCACAGGCACCGAGCAGGGCGCAGCCGGCAAGGATCGGCAAAGACGTACGGGCAATTCGGATCAGGTGCAAATTCGGCTCCCGGCGATGAAAAAATACGGCGCGAACTGCGCACGATAGCGTTGATTGCCAACGGCTGTCAAAGTTCACGCCTCCCGCTCTTGGGGCGCCGCGGCGATAATTGCGGCCAGGCGGCGCGCAGATACAGGCACATGGAAAAGACCGTGAGTGCGGCGGCGAGATACAGCAGCGCGAGCCCGATCAGGTAAATCGGCACTCCGCCCGCAGGGTGGCCGTAAAGCATGAGCGCGATCGCCGCCATCTGCACCGCGGTCTTGAGCTTTCCCGCCCGCGAGACCGCCACCGCGCCGCGCTGCGCCCAGCCCCGCCATCCACTCGCGCAGTGCCGAAACCGCAATTTCGCGCCCGATGATGATAAACGCCGGCAGCGCCACCCATAGATGGCCGGCCGCCATGACCAACAGCACCAGGGCGGTGGACGACCAGCAACTTGTCGGCAACCGGATCGAGAAATGCGCCCAGGCGCGAACCCTGATCCAGCCGGCGCGCGAGATAGCCGTCGAGCCAGTCGGTAAGCGCCGCGAACAGAAACGCCAGCGCGGCCGCGGGATGTCCCCAATGGAACGGCAGGATGTAAAGCACCACGAGCACCGGGATCAGCGCAACCCGGAGTATCGTCAGCCAGTTGGGCACCCCGATCCGCAAACTCATTTCTCCAGTCGCTCGACAATGCGCTCGGCGAGCGCGCGATTGATGCCGGGCACCGTTCCAGCAATTCATCCGCACCGGCCCGCCTGACCTCCCTGAGACCGCCGAAGTGGGCAAGAAGTTGCCGGCGGCGCACCGGACCGATGCCGGGAACCGCATCGAGCACAGATTCGCGAGATGCCGATTCGCGCGTCAACGCCGATGCCCGGCGAGCGCGAAACGATGCGCCTCGTCGCGCAGCGCCTGCACCAGATGAAGCGCCGGCGAATCCGCGCCGAGCACGAGGGTCTGACCACGCGGCGCAAGTACCAGTCGATCCATCGCGGCGCGTCGGCCCGGCCCCTTGGTCACGCCCGCGAGACGCAAGCTGCGAAGCCCGAGATCGCTTCAATACCCGCTGGGCGCGGCGGACCTGCGCCGGGCCGCCATCCACCAGCACCAGATCGGGCGGCGGCGCACCCTCCGCAACAATGCGCCGATACCGCCGCGCGAGCACTTCGGCAAGCGCCGCGTAATCATCGCCGGAGGCGGCCTCGCGCACGCGGATAGCGCCGGTACGCCTCCTTCACCGCACCGCTGCGGTCGAAGACCACGCAAGAGCCGGTCGCGGCTTCGCCGCCGGTGTGGCTGATATCGAAACACTCGATGCGCGCGAGCGCTCCTTCAGGCAGATCGAGCGCCTGCTCCAGCGCCGCGTAGCGAGCGGCGATACGTCGGCCGCGCCGCTGCGCAGCGCAAGCGCCTCGCGGGCATTGGTCGCTGCGAGCGCGGCCAGACGCCGCAAGGCCCCACGTGCCGGCGCCGCGTATCTCCACCGCTGATCCGTACGCGCCGCAAGCGCCGTCGCGAGTGCAGTCGCGCCCGGCAGCGAACGATCGGGCACCAGCCGCGGCGGCGATCGGGCCGTCTCCAGATAGTGCTGCGCAATGAAGCTTTCCAGAATGACCGCGGGCGCCTCGGCGGCACACCGCATCAAGAAGATAATGCCGACTTGCAAGGAGTCGCCCGTCGCGCACCGGCAGCACCGCCACCGCCGCGTGTGCATCTCCCTCGGCGAGCGCAATCACATCGCAATCGACCACGCCGGTAACCGCATCCTGGCGCACGCGGACACGGCGCAGGCGCTGGATCTGATCGCGCAACCGTGCGGCGCGTTCGAAGTCGAGTGCCGCACTGGCCGCTTCCATCTGCGCGGCGAGATCCCGGTTACGCCGCGATCGTGTCCTTCGAGAAATGCCACCGCATGTGCGATGTCCGCGGCGTATTCTCCGGCTCCGACCTTGCCCACGCAAGGCGCCGAGCAGCGCTCGATCTGGTATTGCAGGCAGGGACGCGTGCGGTTTTTGAAATAGCGGTCGCTGCAGTTGCGCAGCCGGAACACCCGCTGCAGCTCAGCGAGTGTCGCACGCGCGGCGCCGGCGCTGGGATATGGCCCGAAACGCCGGGTCCCTGCGCGTTCGCTGCCGCGATAAAACGTGAGACGCGGAAAGCCCAGCCCCTCTTCGAGGCGGATGTACGGGATAACTCTTGTCGTCGCGCAGCACCACGTTGTAGCGCGGACGATGATGCTTGATGAGTGTCGCCTCGAGCAGCAGCGCTTCGACCTCGTTGGCGGTATGCGTGACCTCGACGCGATCGAGCCGACGCAGCATGGCGGCCGTTTTGGCACCCGCGACGCGCTTGCCGAAATAGGAACCGAGCCGTCGGCGCAAATCCCGCGCCTTGCCGACGTAAATCAGCTTGTCGCCCGCGTACATGCAGTAGACGCCGGGTCCGTGCCCGAGGCGCGGAAGCAAGGTTTGCGGATCGAAAATGCTCATGCAGGAATCCGCATCGCCTTCAGGACATGTTGGCGATTACGGCTTCTCCGAAGCCGCGGGTGCCGACCAGCGTCGCACCCGGAATCAGCTTCTGGAGATGATCCTCGACGCCGCGCTGGCCGGCCAGCTCGCGCTTGGGCGCGCGAATCGCCTCTCGCAACCGCGCGAGATCATAGGTGAGAATCTTCTTCGCGATAGTGCGCGCAACGCCGTCGAGGATGCAGTCCGCGGCCTCGGTCCAGCCGAGATAGCGCAGCATCATTTCGGCGGAGAGAATCAGCGAGCCGGGATTCACCCGATCCTTGCCGGCAAAGCCGGGCGCGGTGCCGTGCGTCGCCTCGAACACGGCGACCGCGTCGCCCATGTTTGCGCCCGGCGCGATACCGATGCCGCCGACCTGGGCAGCGAGCGCGTCTGAGATATAGTCGCCGTTCAGGTTCAGCGTCGCGATGATGTCGTATTCCTCCGGGCGGAGAAGAATCTGCTGCATGAAATTGTCGGCGATCACGTCCTTTACCACGATGCGTTTGCCGGTCACGGGGTTTGCAAACGCGAGCCACGGGCCGCCGTCCAGCGGCTGTGCGCCGAAGTCTTCGCGCGCGACTTCATAGCCCCAGTTGCGAAACGCCCCCTCCGTGTACTTCATGATGTTGCCCTTGTGCACCAGGGTCACCGAGACGCGGTCGTTGTCCACCGCGTATTGAATGGCCTTGCGCACCAGGCGTTCGGAGCCCTCGCGCGAGACCGGCTTGACGCCCAGACCCGAACTCGAGGGAAAACGAATATTGGTCACACCCAGTTCGCGGCGTAGAAAGGCAACGAGTTTCAGCGCCTCCTCACTGCCCGCCGGCCATTCGATGCCGGCGTATATGTCCTCCGTATTCTCGCGAAAGACCACCATATCGGTAGTGTCGGCGAGTTTCATCGGCGAATCCACGCCGGGGAAATAATGGATCGGACGCACGCAGGCGTAAAGATCGAGCGTCTGGCGGATCGTGACGTTGAGCGAGCGGAATCCTTCGCCCGACCGGCGTCGTGAGCGGACCCTTGATCGAGACCACGTAACGCCGGAGCGCATCGAGCGTCTCTTCGGGCAGATACTCGCCGCCGTAAATTTCAGCGGCCTCCTCGCCCGCGCGGACCTTCATCCACGCAATCCGGCGCCGCTCGCCGTAGGAACGGCCAACCGCCGCCTCGACCACGCTCTTCATCACCGGCGTTACGTCCGCGCCGATACCATCGCCGCGGATGCAGACGATTATGGGACGGTCGGGCACGTTCAGGCTGCCGTCGCGATTGGCGCTGATCGGCTCGCCCTCGGCGGGGACTTTGATGTGTTGATATTGCATGGAATCGGAATTCCGGCGCGGTATGGAGAATTTTATCAGGCGCCCGCAAAACCCCGCGCGCGAAAACGGGCCAACTTCAAAGCAGGCCGCGCTCGGCAAAAGATATTGCCTCGCCGTCACCGATGACGAAATGATCGAGCACGCGCACGTCCACCAAGGCAAGCGCATCGTTCAGGCGGCGGGTGAGCCGCCGATCCGCATCGCTCGGCTCGGCGACGCCGGAGGGGTGATTGTGCGCGAAGATCACCGCGGCGGCGTTCTTCGCAAGCGCGCTCTTGACCACTTCGCGCGGATGCACGCTGGCGCCATCGAGCGTGCCGCGGAAAAGCTCCTCGAAGCCGATCATGCGGTGGCGGGTGTCGAGATAAAAGCAGCAGAACACCTCGTGCGGCCGGTCGCGAAGCTGTGCAATCAGAAACTCGCGTGTTTTGCCCGGACTGGTGATGGCCTCTCCGCGCTGGAGTTCTTCCCCCAGATGCCGGCGCGTCAGTTCGAGCACCGCCTGAAGTTGCGCGTACTTGGCGCGTCCGAGTCCCGGCATGCGCGTAAACTCCTGCTCCGTGGCGGTCAACAGTCCGCGCAGGCCGCCGTGCTCCGCAATCAGCTCACGGGCAAGATCGAGCGCGCTTTTCCCGCGCACGCCGGTACGCAGAAAAATCGCCAGCAATTCCGCATCGGAGAGCGCTCCCGCCCCCCGCGCCAGCAGCTTCTCGCGCGGGCGTTCGCCCTCGGGCCAGTCGCGGATGCTCATCGGCTCCCCTCCCTTTCGATAACATAGCACCATCCGAAGGATAGCGAAACATGGGCGAATTTCAGGGTAAGCGCATCGTGCTCGGCGTCGCCGGCGGCATCGCCGCCTACAAGGCGCCCGATCTCGTGCGCCGCCTCAAGGAGCGAGGCGCCGAAGTCGAAGTCGTCATGACCCGCGCCGCCGGGCATTTCGTGACCGCCACCACCTTCCAGGCGGTGTCGCATCGGCGCGTGCACACCGAACTGTGGGACGCCGATGCCGAAGCCGCGATGGGGCATCTCGAACTCGCCGGCTGGGCGGATCTGCTGCTGATCGCCCCCGCCACGGCAGATCTCATCGCGCGTCTCGCCCACGGCATCGCCGACGATCTCCTGACCACGCTTGCGCTCGCTACCGAGGCGCCGCTGGTGCTCGCACCCGCCATGAATCAGCGCATGTGGCGACACGAAGCAACCCGGGCCAACGTGGTGGCACTCGCGGCACGCGGCGCGCGCTTCATCGGGCCCGACGACGGTCCGCTCGCCGAAGGCGAGTCCGGCCCCGGACGGATGAGCGAGCCCACGGCCATCGCCGCCGCTCTCGCGGACGCCGGCGCGCTCGCCGGGCGCCGGGTGCTCGTCACCGCCGGGCCGACCGAGGAGCCGATAGACCCCGTGCGCTTCGTCGGCAACCGGAGTTCCGGCAAGATGGGCTACGCCGTTGCGCAGGCCGCGGTGGAAGCCGGCGCCGAAGTCACACTCGTCTCCGGGCCGACCGCACTCGCGCCGCCGCGCGGCTGCGAAACTCTGCATGTGCGCACGGCTGCGGAAATGGCCGACGCCGTGCGTGCGCGAGCGCCACAAAGCGACGTATTCATAGCGGTCGCTGCGGTCGCCGATTACACGCCCGCGAAAGCCGCCGGAGAAAAGATCAAGAAAACCGGCGAGAAGCTTACGCTGGAACTGGTACGCACACCCGATATCCTTGCCGAAGTCGCCGCCGGCAAGCCCCGCCCCTGGTGCGTCGGCTTCGCCGCCGAAACCGAAGACCTGGTCCCCAACGCGCGCGCCAAACTGAAGGAAAAAAAGCTCGACCTCATCTGCGCCAACCGCGTCGGCGATGCCCACGCCTTCGGGCGTGAAGACAACGCGCTCGTCGCCATCTCGGCACAAGACGAAACCGATCTCGGCAGCGGACCAAAGCGACTGCTCGCCGAAAGGCTGATCGCACTTATCGCCGAACGCCTGGCATGAGCAAACGCATCGAAGTCAAGGTTCTGCGCCCGGCGCTGGTCGAACAATGGGGCCTTCCGCATTACGCCACCGAGGGCTCGGCGGGGCTGGATCTGCGCGCGGCACTCGAGGCCCCGCTTGCGCTAGCACCCGGCGCGGCGGAACTGATTCCGACCGGCATCGCCATCCACATCGGCGAGCCCGGACTTGCGGCCGCGATCCTGCCCCGCTCCGGCCTCGGCCATCGCCACGGCATCGTGCTCGGCAATCTCGTCGGTCTGATTGATTCCGACTACCAGGGCGAACTGATGATCTCCTGCTGGAATCGCGGCGCCGAGCCGTACAGCATCGAACCCGGTGAGCGCATCGCCCAACTCATCTTCGTGCCGATTGCCCATCCCGAACTGGCCGTGGTGGAAGAATTTACGCCCAGCGCGCGCGGCACCGGCGGTTTCGGCCACTCCGGCCGTCACTGAGGTGAGGTATAAGCCCGGACTTCAGTTGGCGCCGTAGCGCTTGCGGTAGGCGGCGAGGGCTTCGAGTTCGCGGGCGTGTTCGCCGGTTTCTTCGAGCCAGGCGACGATGTCGGTAAGCGTAATCAGCGCGATGACGTCCAGGCCTTCCTCTGCCGCCAGTTCGGCGACGGCACTTGCTTCGCCGCGACCGCGCTCCTCGCGGTCTATCGCGATCAGCAATCCAGCCGGCCGTGCGCCGGCGGCGCGAATGAGACCGATCGCCTCGCGCACGGCAGTGCCGGCGGTCACGACATCGTCCACGATCACCACATCGCCTGCGAGCGGCGCACCGACCAGATTGCCGCCCTCGCCGTGGTCCTTCGCCTCCTTGCGGTTATAGGCGAAAGGCAGATCGTTGCCGGTCTCGGCCGCGTAGCCGATCGCGGTCGCGGCGGCGAGCGGAATACCCTTGTAGGCGGGGCCAAAAAGCACGTCGGGCACGAGGCCGAAATCGGCCAACGCGCGCGCGTAAAAACGCCCGAGCCGGGCGAGCCCGACGCCGCCGGCCACTGCACCGAGGTTGAAGAAATACGGGCTCTCGCGCCCCGACTTGAGTGTAAACTGCCCGAAGCGCAGGACGCCGGCATCACGTGCAAATTCGATGAACGTGCGCTTTTCGGCAGAGAGCAAGGCCATTGGCATAAGGCTCGGGCGAACGGCCGTTATGATAGCGCCTGCATCGTCAGAGGTCTCGCGTGCGCATCATCACGTTCAACGCGAACGGTATCCGTGCCGCCGAACGCAAAGGCTTTTTCCGCTGGCTCGCGGCGCAGAACTTCGACGTCTGCTGCCTGCAGGAACTCAAGGCGAAGCGCGAGCAGCTCGACGAGCGTTTCTACCCCGAAGGCTGCTTCACGCACTATTACCCGGCGGAAAAACCCGGCTACGCGGGCGTGGGCCTGATTGCGCGGCGCGCGCCCGATCGCCTCATCGAAGGTCTGGGGCTTGCGGAATTCGATCGCGAGGGCCGCTATCTCGAAGCGCGCTACGGTGACCTCGCGATCGTCTCGCTGTATCTGCCCTCGGGTTCCTCGGGACCGGAACGCCAGGCCTCGAAGGATCGCTTCCTCGCCGCTTTCCTGCCGCATTTGAAAAAGCTCCGGCGACGCAGGAACGAGTGCCTGATCTGCGGCGACTGGAACATCGCGCACAAGGAAATCGATCTCAAGAACTGGAAGAGCAACCAGAAGAATTCGGGCTTCCTGCCGCACGAGCGCGCGTGGCTGGACGAGGTATTCGATCGCGTCGGCCTGGTGGACGCCTTTCGCGTTGTGAACCAGGAAGCCGATCAATACACCTGGTGGTCGAATCGCGGACGCGCGCGGGAGAAAAACGTCGGCTGGCGCATTGACTATCAGATCGCGAGCCCGAAGCTCGCGGCAAATGCAAAAGCGGCCGAGATTTACACCGGCGAATGGTTCTCCGACCATGCGCCGTTCACGATGGAATACGCATGGCCGTTTTAAAAATCCCTTGAAGACGCCCGCTTCGATTTCGCATTCGCTCATGGCGTTCTCGCGCGCGTGCTGGAATCGCCGCGTCGGCATCACGCTTGTGCTCGGCTTCTCTTCGGGCCTGCCGCTCGCACTTTCCGGCAGCACGCTGCAGGCGTGGCTCGCCACACTAAACGTAAACATTTCCACAATCGGCTGGTTTTCACTGGTTGGCCTGCCCTATTCGCTCAAGTTCCTGTGGGCGCCTTTCATGGACCGCTACGTGCCGCCGTTCATGGGTCGGCGCCGCGGCTGGATCCTGATCGCACAGTTCGCCCTCGCCCTGATCCTCGTGGCGATGGCGTTCACCGATCCGGCGAGTCATATCTGGCGCATGGGGCTGCTCGCCTTCGCCCTGACCTTCGCTTCCGCCTCCCAGGACATCGTCTACAACGCCTACTTCACCGACATCCTGCACCCTGCTGAACGCGGGCTCGGCGCGGCGGCCCAGACGGGCGGCTACCGCGTGGCCATGATCGTGGCGGGCGCTGTGGTGCTGATCCTTTCCGATCACATCGGCTGGCGCAACAGCTATCTCTTGATGGCACTGCTGATGGTGGCGGCCATGCTGCCGACGCTGATCGGCCCCGAACCCGAGCAGCAAGTCACGCCACCGCGCACCCTGATCGAGGCGGTCGTAACTCCTTTACTGGATCTTTTGCGTCGCCGTGGCGCCCTCGGCCTGCTGTTGCTGGTCCTGCTGTACAAGTTCGGTGACTGGTTTTCCGGCCTGTTGACGAACGCCTTCCTGATTGAGGGACTGCATTTTTCCGCCGGCGACGTGGGGCTGGTCAACAAGGGATTCGGCCTCGCGGCGACCATCGTCGGCGTGTTTATCGGCGGCGCGCTGATGTCGCGCCTGTCCCTGTTTCGCGCCATGCTCTACTTCGGGCTGGCGCAGGCCGTGTCCATTCTGACTTTCCTCGCGCTATCGTTCATCGGGCACAGTTACCCGGCCATGACCACTGCGGTCGTGATAGAAAACCTCGCCTGGGGTCTCGGCACGGCGGCGTTCGTCGCCTATCTCATGGCGCTTTGCAATCACCGCTATACCGCCTTTCAGTTTGCCCTGCTGTCGGCCCTTGATTCCCTGCCACGAGTACTGCTGGGGCCGCCCGCCGGCTACGTGGCGCAGCACGCCGGCTGGAGCATGCTGTTCGTCGTGAGTTTCCTGCTCGCACTGCCTGGACTCGCACTGCTCGTCACGCTGCGCCGGAGAATTCACGAGGTCGAATTCCGCAACGCGCCGAAATCCACATGACGCAGCATCAACTCACGGCGGTCGCAGTCTGCATGATCGAAGAGTTGTCCGATCCCGGTGCGCGCGGTTTCTCACCGCCGGGCGCACGCTTCGCCGACGACTACTTTGTGGTGCGCCGCGGCAATGAACTCTCCTGCTTCTCCAATGCCTGCGCGCACATGGCGCAGCCGCTCAACTGGGCACCGGACCGTTTCCTTTCGCGCGACGGTGCGCTCATTCTCTGCCCGGCGCACGGCGCGATCTACGATCCGCTCTCCGGCGCGTGCCGCGGCGGCCCCTGCAACGGACAGGGCCTTATGCGCTGGCCCGTTACGCTGCGCGACGGCGTCATAATGGCCGAGGTTCCACCCGCCGACGAGCGTGAACAAGATGCCTGAAGATCCGTTGTCGCGCCTGGAACGCTACCGGCCGCCGAGCGCGGACGGCGGCGTCAATCCGCCGATCACCGATTCCGTCACTTTCTCTTTCTCCGATCCGGCGTTGCTACGCGCCGCGTTCCGCGAAGAGACGCCGGGTTGTTATCTCTACGCACGCGGCAGGACACCCAGCACCGAAGCACTCGCCGGCGCGCTCGCCGTGCTGGAAGACACCGAGGCGGCGCACGTCACCGCCTCGGGCATCTCGGCGATTGCCGCCACTCTGATGCAGCTCGCGAGCGCGGGCGGGGAAATCGTCGCCGACCGCGCGATTTACGGCGGTTCGTTTGCGCTGCTCGCCCACTTCCTGCCGCGCTTCGGCATCGAAACCCGTTTCGTGGATGTACGCGATCTCAAGGCCGTGCAGCGCGCGCTCGGCAAGGCGACGGCCGCAATCTATTGCGAAACGCTAGGCAATCCGTTGCTGCGCGTGCCCGATCTGCCCGCACTCTCGGAAACCGCCCGCGCCGCCGGCGTCGCCCTGGTGGTGGATAACACCTTCGCCCCGCTTTTCATGAGTCCGGCCGCGCTGGGTGCCGACGTCGTCGTGCACAGCCTGACCAAATTCATCAACGGCGCGAGCGACGGCGTGGCGGGTGCCATCTGCGCCGAGCGCGAATTCATTGCCTCGCTCACCGACAGCGGCGGCGGTACCGCCATATTGCTCGGTGCGACACTCGACGCACAGCGTGCGCAAAGCATCTACAAGAACCTCGGAACGCTCGGCGTGCGCATGATCCGTCACGGCGAGAATGCACTGTATCTCGCCGAACGCCTCGAAGAGGCGGGGCTTACGGTCACCTATCCGGGCCTTGCGGGTCATCCTGATCACACCCGGCTCGACACCTGGATGAACCCCGGTTACGGCTACGGCGGCATGCTCGCGCTGGACGCAGGCAGCGCCGAGGCCGCCGACGATCTCACGCTCCGTTTGCAGGAAGCGGAAGTCGGCCACCTCGCCGTGAGTCTCGGCTTTCACCGCACGCTGTTCAGCCTCTCGGGCAGCAGCACGTCTTCGGAAATCCCGCCCGAACTCCAGCGCGAAATCGGACTTTCGCCAGGACTGTTGCGTTTCTCGATCGGGCTCGACGCGGACATCGAGGCGACCTGGGAACGCTTCGCGCAATGCCTCGTCGAGGCAGAATTGCTATAAGGAAGCCCTGATGCGTGTGCCCCCAATTCTCGCGGGGGCGAGACCCCGCGTTCTCAAGCGCTTGTTCTTGCACCACGGGCGAATCTCTTCGCTCAGCCCTCTCGGATTTCAACAAAGGCAGATTTGTCGGAGCTTGCGCGAACCACTCTCAACGATCGAGCAGCGTCGCACGCACGAAGGGGATGGTCAACCGGCGCTGGGCGGCGAGCGCCGCCTCGTCGAGACGTGCGACTGTCTTGGCAATGCTCGCCGGGTCGCGCGCCAACCGGCGCACCAGCCAATCGGCCACCGGCTCGGGCAAGGCAAGGCCGCGCGCGTCTGCGATATGCATGGCGAGCGCGGCGAGTTCGGGATCGTCGAGAACCTCGAGCGCATACACGGGACCCCAGGCGAGGCGCGAGGCGAGATCGGCAAGCTCCAGGCCGAGCGCATCGGGCGGCTTGCGCCCGGCCACGAGCAGCGTCGCGCCACGTTCGCGCAACTCCTCCGAGATGCGGAACAACGCGTGCTCCCAGACCGTGAATCCGGCAATCTTCTCCACCGCGTCCAGCGCGACGAAATCGAGTTCGCCCCAGCCTTCGATCAACTCGGGATCAAGCATGGACGCCTGATCGAGCGGCAGATAACCGGTGCGCGTGCCGCGTTCGCGCGCAGCCCGCCACGCCGCCTTGAGTAAATGCGTCTTGCCGGAACCGGCGGCGCCGTGCAGAAAGACGAGCGGTTCGTTCGCACCCGCGGCGAGGCGCTCGATCGCGGCGAATGCGGCGACATTCGGCCCCGGCCAGAAATCTTCAAGACGGGTGGCGTCGGCCAGCGCGAGCCCCGCGAGCGCCAGTTGCTGCATCGGTTCTTATTCGCCCTCGCGCGCCGGAACTTCCGCCGCATTCGCCTGCGCGATGCGACGTAGCCCGAGAAAGCGCAGGCCCCAGGTGAACAGGTAATCCACGCCGCTCACGATCAGGGCAACGGCGAGTACGACCACGATGGTCACCCGCCCGCTCTCGCCGAGATAGGGATGGATGCCTTCGACGACCAGAGCGAGACCCGCGGTGATGAGCACGCCGGTTGTGATCTTGCTGGTCAGAGCGGGATGGATCTCGAACGGGCCGCGGCGCCAACGATACACCGCGGCACCGCAGACGATGACGAGATCGCGCCCGATAAGCAGGCCGAGCAGCCACCACGGGATCTGTCCGTCCACGGCAAAGGTCGTGTACGCACCCAACACCAGAAATTTGTCCGCCGCCGGATCCAGGAACGCGCCGAACGGCGAGGTCCAGCCGCGGCGCTTGGCGATCGCACCGTCGAGCGCGTCGCTTATGCCGGCCACGGCAAACAGCGCAAGCGCAATCCCGTAACGATGCGTCGCGAGCGCCCATACGACCGGCGCCACGAGCACCATGCGCGAAATGGAAATGGCATTTGGCAGATAACGCATCATGGGGTGTAGCGAAAATCCAGCTCTGGCAGGCTGGTCGCCGCCGTCGGCGCCATGACGGATGCGGGTGCCAGCGAAGAAACGGCGAGCCGCGTCAGCCCTCCCGCAAGCGCCAGCCGGCGGGCGAAATCCTCAGGCGCGCCGGCGTAGGCAACCCGCCATGAAACATTCGCACCCTCGATGCGCGCAAGCCGTAAATCCTTCACGCCCTGCACCCCTTCGACGATCCGCTGCACGGCCGCTTCGGCATTGAGGTCGGAGACCCCGCCGACCACCAGCAGCAAAGCCCCACCCGCGCCGGAATTCGGCAGATACGCAAACGCCTGCACGAGCAGCGTCGCCGCCTGTTCGACGCCGGCCGCCGCCGCCGCCTGCGGGCTCGCCCCGGTCGTTGTGAAGGGTGTTGCCGTCTTGCCAAACGCCAATTGCCACTGCGAGGTAAAGCCCTGATCCGCGGCGGGCGTGATCGTACCGATCAGCATCGCCTGCGTGCCATAACGCTGGGAGGCGGAATCAAGCGTGGATAGAAAGAAGCTGCGGATATCGAAGGCGGAAACCTGCTTTTGATCGGTCAGATCGAGCAGCGGCAAGACCAGCGGCACACCGCGTTCCGAGGCGGTCTTGCGCATGGCCCCCGCCACCGGATTCGCGGAATCGTCGCCCACGATGCCCGCCGGTGTCAGCACCCACGCGATCATGCTCGGCCGATGCTCGCCCCAGATGGCCTGGCCGGCGGCGGCAAGCGCCGCATTGACGGCCTTCTCGTCGAAATGCGCCCATAGTTCGAGTCCGCCGCCAGTGGTTGCGGGTGCTTGCCGATAGCGGTATTCGAGCACGAGCTTGTCAGCCTGCTCGAGCATGGCGGCGAGTCCTGCAACTTGCGGCGCCTGGGGATTGCCGCTGACCTTGACGAATACCGCGGCAAGATCGCGTGCGAACGCCTGCGTGCGCGCAGCAGCGGACTGATCCGGCACCGGCGTTGCCGCGGCATAAACCTCGGCAGCCGCGCGCGCGCCGATCGGCGCGAAAGCGAGAATCGCGCCGACGAGTACCCACCCTGCCCTGAAATTACGCAATCCTGACCCGGCGACGTTTAACCCCGGTAAAATAGCACGATTGCAGGCCGACCCTCCACGCCGACTGATGAACAAGAACAAACTCGACTATCGCAGTGCCGGCGTGGACATGGACGCGGGCGATGAACTCGTTGAACGCATCAAGCCGCACGCGGCGTCCACTGCGCGCAGCGAAGTGCTCGCCGGACCGGGCGGCTTCGCGAGCCTGTTCCGCTTTCCGGCCGATCGCTACCGCGATCCGGTCCTGGTCGCGGGCACCGACGGGGTCGGCACCAAGCTCACGCTGGCGCTCGCCACCGACCGGCTCGACGATCTCGGTCGCGATCTCGTCGCCATGTGCGCGAACGATGTCGCCGTCACCGGCGCCGAGCCGCTGTTTTTCCTCGACTATTACGCAACCGGGCGCCTCGATGTCGCGCAGGGCGAACGGCTGATCGCCGGCATCGCTGCCGGTTGCCGCGACGCGGGCTGCGCGCTCGTCGGCGGAGAAACGGCCGAGCTTCCGGGTCTCTACGCCGGCAAGGACTTCGACCTCGCCGGTTTCTGCGTCGGCGTCGTCGAGCGCGATGCGATCCTTACCGGCGACGCCGTCACGGCGGGCGACGTCGTGCTCGGCATCGCCTCCAGCGGCCCGCACTCGAATGGCTACTCACTCATTCGGCGCGTGCTCGAAGTCTCCGGCGCCAACCTCGCCGAGCCGTTGGCGGATCGCACGCTAGGCGACCAACTGCTCGCGCCCACCACCATCTACGTGCGCGCAATCCGCGCGCTGCTCGCCGTCGCGCCCGTACACGCGCTCGCCCACATCACCGGCGGCGGACTGACCGGGAACCTGCCGCGCGTGCTGCCCGACGGTTTGGGCGCAATTCTCGATCCCGGTGCCTGGCCGAGCCCGGCGATCTTCGCCTGGCTCGCTGAGCAGGGACACATCGAGGAATCCGAAATGTTCCGCGTCTTCAACATGGGAATCGGCCTCGCCGCCGTGCTGCCCCCGACTGCGCTCGCAGCAGCGCAGGAGGCGCTTGCACGGCTCGGGCTCAAGGCCTGGCCGATCGGGCGCATCGAGGCCGGCATCGGCGGGGTCGAATACCGCCCGTCGTGAATACGCCGCGGGTCGTGGTGCTTGGCTCGGGCGTCGGCAGCAATTTCGAGGCCCTCGCCGCGCAGGCCGGTGCCGACTACGAAATCGTTGCCGTCGGCAGCGACCGGCGCACGGCACCCATCCTCGAGCGCGCGCGCAAGCGCCACATTCCCGTTTTCGTTACCGCCCCCGAAGATTATTTCGATCGCGCCGCGCACGATGCGGCGCTTGCCGCGGCACTTGCCGACCAACGCCCGGACTGGATCGCGCTCGCCGGGTATCTGCGCATCCTCGGCCCGAAAATGCTCGCGGCGTGGCCCGAACGCATCCTGAATATTCACCCGGCGCTTCTGCCCGCCTTTGCCGGCCTCGACACGCATCGCCGCGCACTCGCAGCCGGCGCGCGCGAACACGGTGCAACCGTGCATTTCGTCATCGCCGCGCTCGATGCCGGCCCGCGCATCCTGCAAGCCCGCCTCAAGGTACACGGCGACGATAGTGCAGCGACATTGCATGCGCGCGTGCAGACACTCGAACACCGCATCTACCCGCGCGCACTTGCCTGGTGCACGAGCGGACGCGTTAGCATGAAAGACGGAATCGCCCGCATGGACGGCATGCCGCTCACCGAACCCGTCATCTTCGACGAAGACAACGCATGCGATTGAAACTCATCGCAATCGCCACGTTGCTGTTCATTGCGCCTCCGACACCAGCAGAAACGGCAGCGCACGCTGGCGCATCCGTTTCGGCGGCAACGCCTGCAACGCGCAGCGCCGCGCTTCCCGCCGCACTCGGCATTCCCGCCTTTCGCATGACTTACCAGGTGTTCAGAAACGACTGGCATATCGGTTCCGCCACCTTCACACTGGAGCGCGACGGCGGCTGCTGGCATTTTTATTCCGAGGCCCATGCAAGCGGTATTGCTTCGTGGTTCGTCCATTCCACTTTCCGCGAATCCAGCCGCTTCACCATCGTGCACGGCGAAATCCACCCGCTCGCCTATTCCTACACCGACTCGGGGCGCAAGGATCGCGACGAGACCATCCGTTTCGATTGGGCGGCGGGACTGGCGCGCGATACACGGAATGGACAAACAAAAACGCTGGCGATCGCGCCCGGCATGCTCGATCGCCTGAGCGCCCAGCTCGAAATCTCGCGCGAACTCGCCGCCGGCGGTCCGCTTGCCGACCCCTACCGCATCGTCAACGGCGGCGAGATAAACATCTATCGCCTGAGCCGAAAGAAACGCGAAGAAATTGCCATGCCGGCGGGGAATTTCAAGACCGTGGCGGTAGTACGCAACGATCCCGATTCCGGGCGCGCCACCCGCTTCTGGATGGCGCCCGACTACGCCTGGCTACCGGTGAAGATGCAGCAGATTGAGCCCGGCGAAGCGACCTACAGCTTCGTCCTCGATCATCTCGAGTGGCTCCCCGCTAAAGTAAACCCGCAGTAGGAGCGGTCGTCCCGGCCGCGATACAACGCAGAGATTTTGCACGGATTATCGCGACGGAGTTCGCCTCTCTTACCGATCCAACCGCGCCACAGAATAATTTCAAGCGTGCGGTAAAGTGACGCCCTTCTGCCCCTGATACTTGCCGCCCCGATCCTTGTACGACACCTCGCAGGGCTCGTCGGATTCGAAGAACACCATCTGCGCGACGCCCTCGTTGGCGTAAATCTTCGCGGGCAGCGGCGTGGTATTCGAAAACTCCAGCGTCACGTGCCCCTCCCACTCTGGTTCCAGAGGCGTTACATTGACTATCAATCCGCATCTGGCATAGGTCGAATTGTGCGCAATAATATCGTTCGCCATAAAGTTGTGGACGCCCGGCACACTGAGGTCGTAAACCTCCTCTTCGCCCACGGCGGTAATCAACTCGATGGTATCCCAGACAGGGCCGTCGAGCAAGAGCTCGAGCGCTTCATAACGCGTCGCAACAGCGACTTGAGATGCCAGCACATACGGCAGCGACTGCGCGGGCTGGGTTTTGACGCCGAGCCGCGTAAGGCTGGTACCGCTTGCCGCCACCGCTTGGATCATCATTTTCCAAGCCAGCGGCGGCAGGGTATCGAAATTGCTTTTTATGCGCCCGGCACCGATTGCAGGCAGAATCTTGCGCTCCAACCTGAGTTGCTTTAACGAGCCCGGGCAAAACCCGATGCGGTCTGCAAAAAACCGAATTTGATCACGATCCGTAATTTGCAAACGAAATGACTTTTTAGCGCCATTTTTTTCTCGTATAAGCGCGAAAATTCCGAAGCGTAGCAACAGGTGGTGTACGTCCTCAATCAGACGGCGAGAATTCGAATAATATTCGAGATAAAAGCCCCCGGCGCTGGAATAGATGCCGCCGTCTCCGGAAAACAACGCCTGGAGAAACAATCTCGCCGCCCTCCTGGGCGCCATGAATACGGCCTGCGGAACGAATTTGTCGTCTGCCCCGATATTGAGCCCGTACGAGCCGAGCCAGACTGAAGTTCGATTGAGCTCGGGAGTGCCGCCCCGGCCTTTCCTGTTTACGATGCGGTAGCCATAGTGCCCTTTGCAAGAAACGGTTCCGAGCTCTCCCTCGCGGACACATCGCTCGAGCAGAGCGACAAGCACCGGATCGGCGCTGGTGAAAACGGGGCTGTGTCCGGGCGTTCGACATTGACCTTCGGCAATCATCAACCCCAACAAACTCGCTTCCCAATCCGGCAACGGCGTCTTGCCGAAAACAGGCACTTCTCGAGCAACGGCGATGCGATCCCCCGCGTGCAGCTCGTTCAACGGTGCCCAGCCGTGCAACTGTCGAAACGGGTGGTTTGCCGTCGCCTTGATGCGTAGCCCCGCTTTTGTGCGTAACTCAAAAACGGGTTTGCGCCCTTGCGCAAACAACGCCGAGACGCGCACGGCACGTGGCTGCCAACCGTCCAAGCCGACAGTTTTTCGCCCTTGGGGAAACTGCGTGATCGGCACGTAAGCGCCACTCTCGGCATCAATCACCCGTGTATCCGCCGTCAGGCATTTCCCGAGACAGATCGTGAGCACGTTGCGCGGGATGCGGAAGTATTCCACCGTGCGCGCGAGTGCAAAGGAGTTGGGCGGAATAATGCAGCAATCGCCCTTGAAGTCCACGAAGCTGTTTTCATCGAAGGCCTTGGGATCCACGATGGTGGAGTTGATGTTGGTGAAGATCTTGAACTCGTCGGCGCAGCGCACGTCGTAGCCGTAGCTCGAGGTGCCGTAGGAGATGATGCGCCCGCCGTCGGTTTCGCGCATCTGTCCCGGCTCGAAGGGCTCGATCATCCCGTGTTCGGCGGCCATGCGCCGAATCCATTTATCCGATTTAACGCTCATGTCTGTTTCAATCGTCCTTGGCCGTCCCGGCGACCGGTTCGAAACGGAAGGTGGCAATTAGTTTATCGAATTTTGACGGTAACGCCTTGTCCGCATCTTGTGGATGATAGCGATACGAATAAACGATGCTGACGCCGACATGTGGATCGTACGGCGAACGACAGGCCAATCCTTCGTTTGTGGTGCGCATCGTCTCATATTTCGAAGGTGCGGTATGGGCATGGTGGTCTATGGCCGTGGTTTCGTAACGCACGCATAAGGCGCCCTGCGGCCCGTTCTCGAGCAGCGTTTCCTTGTTGGACAGCACCGTGAATCGTTCGGGATCGGTATTCGCTGCCCGTTGCTTGTCCACTAACTTCTGGAATGCCTGTGGTGTCGCGAGATCTGGCAGCTTGGAACCGCGCGCAGAAATTACATAGGATTCCTCTTTATGCTTCCCCACCCTGGCTACGGCAGCGTCTGTCGCCGTGTCGTGTATGACGCGCCATGTCTCACCCTGCGGCAATTGGACGCTAAATCCAGGCTTCTGTATGGAAGTGGTGGTAGGCAACGACTGATATGTGGGATGCCCGTAAACCTGTTCCGCACACTGAGACGACATGCTTCCCGACAGTATGACCTCCCAGCCACATGCGGAACGATGAATCAGCGAACACCCGCCAAGTAGCACGAATCCCAGCAAGAGCAAGAAAGTCCCAAGCAGTGATCGCTTTATCATCCGGTTTCACCCCCAACCGCTCGCGCCGCGAGTGTATCACCTCTATTCCATGATGATTTCCGGGCCGGCTGCGCCGGTCCGGCTGCGTTGCGCAAGCACGGCGGTCGCCTTGAGCGCCACGGCACGATAATCGCTGGCGTTTTCTCCCTCGGGATCGGCGACCACGCTCGGGCGCCCGCTATCGGTCGCAGTCTGGATACGTGGATCGAGCGGAATCCGCCCGAGCAAGGCCACGCCGGATTCCTCGGCGAGACGCGCGCCGCCGCCGGCGCCGAAGATCTCCGAGACTTCATCGCAATGTGGGCAGCGGAAGCCCGACATGTTCTCGACGATGCCGAGCACCGGCACCTCGACCTTGGCGAACATCGCGAGCCCCTTGCGCGCATCGGCGACGGCGATCTCCTGCGGCGTGGTCACGATCACCGCGCCCGCGACCGGCACGCGCTGCGCCAGCGTGAGCTGGATATCGCCCGTGCCCGGCGGCATGTCCACGATGAGATAGTCCAGCTCTCCCCAGTCGGTATCGCCGAGCAACTGCGTGAGCGCCTGGCTCACCATCGGGCCGCGCCAGACCATCGGCGTCGCCGGATCCACCAGAAAGCCCGCGGACATGACCTTGAGACCGAAGGCGGCGAGCGGTTCGATGCGTTTGCCGTCGCGGCTCTGCGGACGGCCGGAAAGCCCCAGCATGCGCGGCTGGCTGGGGCCATAGATGTCGGCGTCGAGCATGCCGACGCGCGCACCTTCGTCGGCGAGAGCAAGCGCGAGATTGACCGCGACGGTGGATTTGCCGACGCCGCCCTTGCCCGAGGCGACGGCGATCACGTTCTTGATCCCGGCGAGCGGCTTGAGGTTCGGTTGCACCGGATGCGCCTGGATCAGCGAATTCAATATCACCTCGACCGGCGTGCCACCGCCGGCGGCTGCGAGCACTTCGGCAAGTCCCAGCGCCGTCGCCGCGCGCGAGCGGCGCAGCGGATAGCCGAGTTCGATTGTCGCGCGCGCGAGTTTGCCCTCGATCTCCCACGAGCACGGCCATCCCGCTTCGGTAAATGTTCCGCCCAGCCACGGTTCGGCGGCGGTGGCGAGTGCTTCTTCGAGGGCTTTACGGTCGGGAGCGGTCATGGCATCAACAACAAAACGGTGCGCTTGGATGCGCCTAGTTTAGCGGCCGTCCCGATCAGCGGGCGCGATGCAATGCCCAGGCGGCAGCCACGGCGAGGATCGCGGTCGGCAGCCAGGCCGCCGCGAGCGGCGCGAGCCGAAACGCCTGCCCGGCCTCAAGCACAGTTCGATCCACGAGGTAATAGGCGAGCCCGATCACCACGCCGAGCGCGAGCCGCTGGCCGGTGCCGGTTGTGCGCATGCGCCCGATGGCGAACGGTAACGCAAGCAGCACCATCAGAAGCACCGAAACGGGCACGGCGATCTTGTGCCAGAAGGCGGTTTCGTAACGCGCGGCGGCGAGACCGTTCGCGCGCAGATAATCCAGGTAGCGCGCGAGGCCGTTCCAGGAAAGATTTTCGGATCCACCACCAGCACGCGGAAGGTGGCCGGCAGCACGAAGTCCGGCCAGACGCTTTCGGTTTGCGCAATGCGTTCGGTGCGTTCGCCGAGAAAGCGCGTGCCGGTCACGTCGTGCAGCGTCCAGCGGTCGTCGGCGTAACTCGCGCTCGCCGCCTTGCGCACCGTGTCGAGACCGCCGCCCGCGGCGAAGCTGTAGATACGCACGCCGGAAAGCTCGGTCGGCGTTTCCACCTTGAGCACATGCACGATATCCGCGCCCGACTTGAGCCAGATGCCGCCCGGCCCCACGGCATTGATCTGCGCGTACATTTTCTGCACGCGCATGGTTTCGGCAATCCTTTTCGCGGGCGGTGCAATGAACTCGCCGAGCGCAACGGCAAACAACGCAAGTGCGAGCCCCGCCCAGGCGACGGCGCGCCCGAGCCGCCACAGCCCGGCACCCGAAACCCGGAAGATCATCAATTCCTGATGCGCGGCGAGCCCGCCAAGAGCGAACAGCGCCCCGATCAGGGCCGCGACCGGGAACATGTCGTAGGCGGTCTGCGGCATGGTGAGCGCGGCGTACATGAAGGCGCTCCCCGTCGTGAAGCTCCCGGTGCCGATGTTGTGCATCTGCGAAAGAAAGGTGAGGAAAAAACCCACGCCCAGCAGTGCGAAAAGCGTAATCAGCGCCCCGATCGCCACGACGCGCGAAAGGTAGCGATCAATCAGCATGACGCCGCCGGAACAGGTTCACGTGCCGGCCATAGCGGTGCCAGACCAGCATGAGTCCGCCCAGCGCAAACAAACCCGGCACCCACCACAGCCACGCCAAACGTCCCTGCGCCACCCAGACCCGCGCGACGCCAAGCAAGTTGAAATACACGAGATACAGCAGAATCGCGGGCACGAGACGGGCATAGCGACCCTGGCGCGGGCGTGCATGGGCAAGTGGCACCGCGATCAGCAGCAGGACGAGTACCGTGAACGGCTGCGCGATGCGCCATTCGAGCGCGGCCCGCGCCGGCGCGTCGCGGCGGCCGACCAACTCGGTCGTTGCCATACGATCGAGATCGGTGCTCGGCGCCGACGCCCGGGGCGGCTGGATCAGGAGATCGGCATGCTCGAAGTGCGTCAGCGACCAGTCGAGCCGCCCGGCACACCTGCGTAACGCAAGCCGCCAGCGAGTTGAAGATGGCGCTCGCCGCTCGCCGGAACGGACAGCAGTTGGCCGCTGGCGCTGGTGAGCACGACCGGCTTGCCGCCTTCATCCATCTCGGCGAAAACATCGGTGAGCGTTTTGCCGTCGGCGGTGATGCCGCCCACGTAGAAAACGCCGTTGTCTCCGGAAAACTCCTTGAAGCGACCGGGAACGAGCACGCTTATCTGGGCTTCCGAACGCGCCTCCTGTTCGACCCGATGCGCATTTGCCTTCGCCCACGGCGAGACAAAGAGCGCAAGCCAGGCAAGGAGCAATGCGGCAAGCAGCGCGAGCAGCGCAAAGGGACGGTAGAGCCGTGCCGGTGTCAGTCCACAGGTCCAGGCGGCAGTCGCCTCGCCGTCGCGATAGAGGCGCCCGAGTGTCAGCATCGCGGCGAGGAAAAGGCTCACCGGGATAACGATCTCCAGCAATCCCGCCACGCTCAAACCCAAAAGGACGAAGGAACCGTGCGCCGGAATCTCGCCCGCGGCCGCTTGGCCGAGATAGACCGCGAAGCGGTTCACCACCACCACCAGCACCAGCACGCCCGCAATTCCCGCCCATGCAAGCGCGGTTTCGCGAACGACGTAACGGTCGAAGATGCCGAGCATCACTGCATCTTATCGGTTAGACTGCCAATCTGCCTGCGCGGCGGAAGCAGCCGCGCAAACAAAGGAGTAAAGCGCATGGAATACAGTGTCGGAAGTGGAACGGTCACCACGCAGAAGTCGGCTTGCCTGGTGGCAGCAGTGTATCAGGACGGCAAGCTGCCGGCCGCAACCAAAGCGCTCGACAAGGCGAGTCGCGGCGCGATCGGTAAACGTCTGCGCAATGGCTTCACGGGCGAGCTCGGGCAAAGCCTGCTACTTTTCGATCTGCCGGGACTCAAGGCGGAACGCCTTCTGCTCGTGGGCGCGGGCGAAGAGAAAAAATTCGATTCGGCGGCCCTGCGCAAGGCCGCGGCGGCCGCCGTCAATGGCCTCGAAAAGGCCGGCGTCGCCGAAGCCGTAACGCTGCTCGCCCAGCTCGCGCCGCCCGGCGAAGGCCCGGAAAGCATGGCCCGCGCGCTGGTGGAAGCGAGCGAATACGCCGGCTATCGCTTCGAGCAAATGAAATCCAGACCCGATGCACCCAAGCGCCGCCTGAAGCGGCTCGCATTGCGCGTCGCCGAACGCGTCGAGCTTGCCGCCGCCCGGCGCGGCGTCGCGACCGGACTCGCCATCGCTCGCGGCGTCGCCTTGGCGCGCGATCTCGGCAACCTTCCTCCCAACGTCTGTACGCCCGTCTATCTCGCCGCCGAGGCCCGCAAGCTCGCGCACAAATACCCGGCGCTCAAGGTCACGGTGCTCGACGAGAAGCAGATTCAGAAACTCGGCATGGGCGCCCT
This sequence comes from uncultured Gammaproteobacteria bacterium, assembly GCA_963843735.1. Taxonomy (GTDB): domain Bacteria; phylum Pseudomonadota; class Gammaproteobacteria; order JAKDMP01; family JAKDMP01; genus CAWJLN01. The sequence goes on along the minus strand of CAWJLN010000001.1, from coordinate 233,188 downwards.
GTGGGGCGTCGCGCGCGGCAGCCGCCAGCCGCCGCGCCTGATCATATTCGAGTATTCCGGCGCCGCAAAGAGCGAAAAACCGATTGCGCTCGTCGGCAAGGGCGTCACCTTCGATGCCGGCGGCATTTCGCTCAAGCCGGGACCCAAAATGGATGAGATGAAGTTCGACATGTGCGGAGCGGCAAGCGTCTTCGGCACCATCAACGCGGTCTGCGAGATGAAACTTCCCGTGAACGTCGTCGGCATCACGCCGGCGGTCGAAAACCTGCCCGACGGCAACGCCGTCAAGCCCGGCGACATCTTGACCTCGCTCTCCGGCCAGACGATCGAGGTGCTCAATACCGACGCCGAGGGCCGCCTGATTCTCAGCGACGCACTCACCTACGTCGGGCGCTACAAACCGCGTACGGTGGTGGATATTGCGACCCTCACCGGCGCCTGCGTGATCGCGCTCGGCCACCATGCCTCGGGGCTCATGTCGCCCGACGAAACGCTCGCGGGCGAATTGCTCGCGGCCGGCGAGCGCGCGTGCGATCGCGCCTGGCGCCTGCCGCTGTGGGAAGACTACCAGAGCGATCTCAAAAGCAACTTCGCCGATTTCGCGAACGTCGGCGGGCGCGAGGGCGGCGCCATCACCGCCGGCTGTTTCCTGTGGCGCTTTACGAAAAACTATCGCTGGGCGCATCTGGATGTCGCGGGCACGGCCTGGGATTCGGGCAGCAACAAGGGCGCCACCGGCCGCCCGGTGAGCCTGCTCAGCGAATGGCTGATGGCCGCGAGCGCCGGGAAATAAATGCCTTGACGCGCGTTGATTTCTACGTGACGCGCACCACCGAGCCGCTCGCCCGCGAGCGGCTTGCCTGCCGCATCGCCGGCAAGGCCGCCGGACTCGGCCATCGTTTGCACGTTCACGTTGCCGACGAGGCGTCGCTCGCCAGGCTCGACGAACTGCTGTGGACCTTCAGCGATGCGAGCTTTCTGCCGCACGCTCGTCTGGGCGACGACGACGGCGTACCCGTCACGCTGGGCGCCGAGTCAGCTCCCGAGCCGCCGCCGGAGTTGCTCATCAATCTCGCGAGCGAAGTCCCCGGCTTCTTCAGCCGCTTCGCGCGCGTCGCGGAGATCGTGTCCGGCGACGCCGAGGCGCGGCGCATCGGACGCGAGCACTTCCGTTTCTACCGCGATCGCGGCTATCCTTTGCAGCACCACGACCTGTAATTCACCATGAGCGAACGCAAGGAGCCCCGGCTCGGCCCCATCGAACCCATAGATGCGCCCAACCGCATCCCCACCCTGACCGAACTCGCCACGGCCGCACCCGCGGTTACCGACGCGCATGTTGAAGCGGACCTGATCGTGCAGACCGATGAATCCCCCGGCGAATCCGCAAGCGGGGAAACGATGCACGCGCCGGAATCAACGGCGCCGACCCCGGCCCCGATCGGAGACGAAGACATCGAGACGCTCGCCGACCGCGTACTGGATCAGCTCGCGCCGGTACTGCGCGAGGCCGTCGCTTCCGCCATCGCCGAGTTGCTTGCCGAACGCGAACTTTTGAGCCGATAGCGATGGAACGCCGGTACGACCCGCAGGCGATCGAGCGCGCGACATACGCCCGCTGGGAAAGCGACGGCTATTTCGCGCCGCGCGGCGACGGTCCCGCGTACTGCATCATGCTGCCGCCGCCCAATGTTACCGGCACGCTGCACATGGGCCACGCTTTCCAGCACACGCTCATGGATGCGCTCGTGCGCTATCAGCGCATGCGCGGCCGACGCGTGCTGTGGCAGGCCGGCACCGACCACGCCGGCATCGCAACGCAAATGGTGGTCGAGCGCCAGCTCGAAGCCGAAGGCACGACGCGCCGCGAACTTGGACGTGAAGCCTTCCTCGCTCGCGTCGAACGTTGGCAGCGCGAATCCGGCGGCAACATCACCGCGCAGATGCGTCGCCTCGGCGATTCCGTGGACTGGTCGCGCGAACGCTTCACGCTGGAGCCTTCGTTATCGGACGCGGTCGCGGAGGAGTTCGTCCGCCTTTACGAAGAAGGGCTGATTTACCGCGGCAAGCGTCTCGTGAACTGGGATCCGGTACTGCGCACGGCGCTCTCCGACCTCGAGGTCGTTGCCGAAGAAGAAAGCGGAGAATTGTGGCACATCCGCTACCCGCTGGCCGACGGTAACGGACACCTCGTGGTGGCAACCACGCGCCCCGAGACCATGCTTGGCGACGTCGCCGTTGCCGTGCATCCCGACGACGAACGCTACCGCGCGCTTATCGGAAATCAGGTACGCCTGCCGCTCGCCGATCGCCTCCTGCCGATCATCGCCGACGATTATGTGGAGCGCGAATTCGGCAGCGGTTGCGTCAAGATCACCCCCGCGCACGACGTCAATGACTACGCCATCGGCGCGCGCCACGGCTTGGCGAAGATCAATATCTTCGACGCCGGCGCGGCGGTACTCGACGACGCCGAATGTTATCCGCCGGATACGGATGCCGATGCACGGGCCGAGCCGTTGCCCGCAGCCTACCGCGGGCTTGATCGCTTCGAGGCACGCAAACGCATCGTCGCCGATCTTGCGCGACTCGATCTCCTTGAGAAGATCGAAGCGCACACGCTCAAGGTGCCGCGCGGCGACCGCTCGGGCGCCGTAGTCGAGCCCTGGCTTACCGATCAGTGGTTCGTGGACCTGACCCGCGAAACGACATCCGACGGACGCACGGGCGGACGCCCCGCGATCGTGCAACCGGCAATCGAGGCGGTGCGCGACGGACGCATATGCTTCGTCCCCGAAGGCTGGTCGAAGACCTACTTCAACTGGCTGGAGAACATCCAGGACTGGTGCATCAGCCGTCAGCTCTGGTGGGGACACCGCATCCCGGCCTGGTACGACGAGGCGGGAAACATTTACGTCGCGCGCAGCGAAGAGGAAGCGCGCGCAAGGCACGGCCTCGCGGCGGACATAAAACTGCAGCAGGACGAAGACGTGCTCGACACCTGGTTCTCCGCAGCGCTGTGGCCGTTCTCGACGCTCGGCTGGCCGGAGCAGACGCCGGAATTGGCCGAATTCTACCCGACCGACGTGCTGGTCACCGGCTTCGACATCATCTTCTTCTGGGTCGCGCGCATGGCCATGATGGGCCTCAAGTTCACCGGCGAGGTGCCATTTCGCGAGGTCTGCATCACCGGGCTCATCCGCGACGAGCACGGGCAGAAAATGTCGAAATCCAAGGGCAACGTGCTCGATCCGATTGACCTCATAGACGGCATCGAACTCGACGCGCTCGTCGCCAAACGTACGCGCGGCATGATGCAGCCGCAGCTTGCCGAGCGCGTCGCGCACAACACCCGGCGCGAATTCCCCGACGGCATTTCCGCCTTCGGCACCGACGCGCTGCGCTTCACCTTCGCCGCACTCGCCTCCACCGGACGCGACATCAACTTTGATCTCGGGCGCATCGGCGGTTACCGCAACTTCTGCAACAAGCTGTGGAACGCGACCCGCTTTGTGCTCATGCACGTTACTTCGACGCCGGACTTCGCGGCGCCGCTTGCCCCCGCCGACCGCTGGATCCGTTCCCTTCTCGCGCACACGGTAAACGAGGTGCACGAACGGCTGCGCGAGTACCGCTTCGACCTCGCCGCCCAGAGTCTTTACGACTTCACCTGGTCGGAGTATTGCGACTGGTACGTCGAGCTCGCCAAACAACGGCTAAACGCCGAATCTCACCCCCTTCGGGACGAAGTGAATACTTCCCCCTTCCGTGAGGAAGGGGGAGCGAGGGGGATGTCTTCATCGCAGGAGGCCGAAGCCGCGCGCGCAACGCTGATCCTCGTTCTGGAGGCGCTGCTGCGCCTGCTGCACCCGTTCATGCCATTCATCACCGAGACGCTGTGGACGCAGGTCGCGCCGCTCGCCGACCGTGGCGGGGAAAGCATCATGATCGCCGCGTACCCCGAAGCCGGCGATTTTGCGACCGATCCCGAAGCGGAAGCGGAAATCGTCTGGCTGCAGGCGGTAGTATCGGCGTTGCGCGGACTGCGCTCCGAACTCGGACTCGATCCCGCGCGGCGCGTGCCAATCGCCGTACACGGCGCCGGCGCCGAAACCCGCACCCGTCTCGCGCGCCACGGCGCCGCAATCGCCTTTCTTGCCCGCACCGAAACGCCGACGATCACCGCTGCCGAGCCCGCGGCAGCCGTCACCGCCGTGGTGGGAGAGGCTACCTTCGCGCTGCCGCTCGCGGGACTCGTTGACGTCGCCGCCGAACTCGCCCGCCTCGACAAAACCATTGCGCGGCTCGAAACCGAACGCAAACAGACACAACAAAAACTCGCCGACAAAAACTTTCTCGATCGCGCTCCCGCAAAAGTCGTCGCGCAGGCGCGCGCGCGGCTCGCGGAAGCGGAAGACGCCGCCGCCCGCTATCGCGCCCAGCGCGAACGCATCGCCAAACTCGCCTGAAGACATCCCCCGGCGCTATGCGCCGCCCCCTTCGCCCGCGAAGGGGGCTAAAGCTTCCCCCTTCCGCAGGAAGGGGGATTGAGGGGGATGTCCTGCTTTCCAAAGGAGTGGTAAGGTTGATATTCGTGCGGGAGGACATCGGGAATGACCGACAAAACCATCCTCAAAGAACGAGCGCGCGAACTACGCAGCCACCTTACTGAAGCGGAGCAAGCGCTCTGGTTTCTCCTGCGCCGACGCAACATTGTCCATACAAGGTTTCTGCGCCAACGCGTCATAGGCGATTTCATCCTCGACTTTTACGCCCCATCTCTCGGGCTTGCGATTGAGATAGACGGCGGTCAACACTTCGAGAAAAGCCATCTGCGCTACGATGCCCGTCGCGATGCCTGGCTGAGGGCACAGGGAATCACCCTGCTGCGCTTTACCAACCTTGAAGTTCTGAAGCAACGAGACGCCGTAGTGGAAGAAATTGAGCGTACAGTCCAACGACTGCGAAGACATCCCCCCGACGCTACGCGTCGGCCCCCTTCATTCTGAAGGGGGCAAATACATAACCTCCCCCTTCCGCAGGAAGGGAGATTGATGGGGATGTCCTGAGGAGTTATCTTAGCCGCTGCCCCAACAGTCGCTGGGAGTTTTGGTGGCATTTGCCACTGAACGTTCGCCGGTCGAATCGAGCTTGTAGGTGCCGCAGGCGTCCTTCGCCTGCACGCCCGCAGGAACTGCCTGTAGGCTGTAGCCGCTTGCAGTCGCAGCCGGCGCGCTAAGCGTGTACCAGTGCTGATCCGTGGACGGAATCTCGACCGTGTCCGAGCCGTAGCCGATCGACGAGAGCACGGCGTAGGCATTGTGTGTCGCGTAGTATTTTTCTTCCTGCGAAGCCGCGCGCTGCAGGGCGGTGATCGCCGCCGAACGGCGCGACTTCCCGACGTAATGCGTGTAAAGCGGATAAGCGATTGCGGCAAGTATCGCGGCGATTGCAATCGTCACCAGCAACTCGATCAGCGTAAACCCTCTTGCCCGCGGTATGTACATCAACGCAACTCCTGCCAGCTCAACTGTACGGCAAGATCGTCGGTGCCGAGGTTAGTCAGCGCGATCGTCGCCTCGCCGCTGCCGGTATTGACGACCAGATACGTCTGCCCGCCGTAGGTGACAAAACCCGGACTGCCCACGGCACCCAGCGTAATGCCGGAACTCGGCACCGTTTCGCCGCCCACCGTCACTTCCTCGAATTTCTGGTTGCCCGTGGTATCGAAGACCTCGAAGGGCAGGCGGCCACCGTTTTCGGGGTCGAGCGCCATCGTCCAGCCGCTGATCGCCGCGTTCTCGCAGGTCAACCCCGATGACGTAGTCGGGATGGTGGTGTTCACCAGGAAAACTCCGCTGCGCAGAACCGGATTGTAAACGACCTTCTCGCCCTGATATCCATTTGCCGACGAAACCAGATCCATGTACCAACCGTACTTGTCGTTCGCGGTACACGACGCCGTGCTCGCGTCCACCCAGCACACCGGAGCCTGACCCACCACGCGGTTGTTGTTGGTTCCGCCCGCCACGGTATTGGTAGTCAACTCGTCGCTGATGCTTTGCTGGCCGAGGTTCGCGCGCCCAAGCGGAAACGCTCCCGCGGTCCGGGCCAGATAGGCGTACTGGAAGGCGATCGGCGTCCGCGCGTTCACGCTCGTCGACGGCGTGCCCTTGTTCCATTGGCTGAAGTCCCAGTCCCATACGCCGTATAGACTTTGCACGCCGCTCGCCAGGATATTGGGCGACTGCTGCAGATCGGTGACGTCAGCGCCGGTTCCGAACTCGACCATCACGCGCGGATAACCGCTCGCACCCGGCACTGCCACCACCAGCAACTTGGTGGTGATGGGCTGATCGGTGCCGGCAGTGTTCGTGGCAACAAACATCGGGCCGCTGCCGCCAGCGTAGCCCACGCCCCAGTCCGACGCAGCGCTCGAAGTCAGGTTAAAGCGCCAGACGTTGCCGAAGTAATCGCCGGCGTAGACATAGTCGGTGGTGTTGTCGTTGTTCAGATCCACCGCTGTCACGAAGGCGATGCCGTCAGGATGGTTCTTTCCTTCGGGATCGTCCGATGGATCGTAGCCGGTCTTGAGCTCGTAAAACGTCACAGTGCCGGTCGAGCCGATCAGTCCGACCAGGATCGAGGCAACGCCGCTCGCGCTGTTGAAGCCGTTGCCGAACACGAAACCCCACTCGCCGTTGTTGAAACGGGTAATCACCGGCGTGCCGAAGCTGTCGCCGAGATCGGCGCCGCAACTGGTGACGTTTACACATGAGATGTTATCCGGCCCCCACTCGCCCTTCACGGTAGAGCCGGGATTGGACTCGCTGAAGTTTGCTGGATCGGTGATATCGAGCGCAAAGATGCTGTCGCCGCCCGCGCCCTCGCCGCCGACGAGCCACGTATGCCAGCTGTTGCCGTAAAAGAGATCGCCCACGCCCGGCGTTGCGTTCACGAAATAGTGATGCGTGTAGGTCGAGTCGGCGTAATCTTGCAGATTGGGAATCACCGCTGCCGGCACGTAGCCCATCAACTCCTTGCCCGCATCGGCGGCGGTGCCGGACGAAGGCGCATAAAAGGCGTGGAGCATGCCGTCGTTTCCACCCGCGTAGACGACATTTTCGCGGTTTTTCTCCGTGCTCACGAAGGCGCTGTACGTCTGCGCACCGGATTCGTTTTCGGGCGGAGAGGCGCTGGTATTCAGGAGGTTGACCCATACGTTCGGGTAATTCGCTCCCGGCGCACCGACGAAGACCGGGCTGGAGCGCACCACGTCGCCCATCACGGACGTGCGTGTGCGCAGACTTCCGCCCTGGGCCTGCTCGTTCGTGCGATCGCCGCGTATGTAATCAAGCACGCTCGCGCCCCCTATCGCGCTCAACTCGGCCGCACTATAGGTGGTCGTCGTAAAGGCTACGCCCGAGCCGCTCTTCGAGCTCAGGATGGTCCGACTGCCTGGCGACTGAACGTTGACCGTATGTATCGGCTGACCGCCCGCCGTCAAACCCATTTGCGCGCAGGAGCCGCCGGTCAGCACGCAGCTCGCCGACCAGTTCGCGTCGCTGGAAAGACTCACCACCGTCGTGGAGGAACCCGGCGCCTGCGTTGTTACCAGCGGCAGCGACAGTACGTCGCCCCACCAGTTCGTCGGGTAGAACAGCGCCTGAAACACCTGCGTCTGGGTGCGCGTCTGGCCGGCCTTCTCGGTGTTGACGGAGAGCGAACTCGCCGCGCCGACGCGGTTCACGATGCTCACCAGCGCGTCGCTGATCGCCTTGTAAAGGGCAGTCGGATCGCTCGCACTCGCAAACGTGCCGTGCCCGTTCACCGCCGCGTGCCAGGTATCGTCAATCTGATTGCCGGAGGCATCGGGCCAGGATGCCGTGCCGTCTATCAGTTCCTGGAACACGGCCGCCTGAGCACCCGACTCCGTCGCGCCCGGATGCGCCGCCATGTAGCTCTCCACCAGCGTCGGCGTCACTCCGAGTCCCACCGTGGAGGTCACCATGTGCTGCCAGAAAGCGGCGTCGTTCGAGTTGGTCGGCACGTCGTTGTCCAGGCCCGACTGGATGTCGGTATTCCAGTACTTCATGGCCACATCGGCGAGGGTATCGGAATAACTGTCCTGGTACGGATTCGAGGGCGTGTACTGATACGCGGCGTTGCCCGCGGTGGCGGGAATCGCAGGGCCCGTCGTGTCGTCCACGTTGCCCACGCTCGGTGAATAGCCGCTCCATTGGCCGTCGGTCGCGAGGATCACGTAGTTCGCGCGGCAGGCGAGCGGCGAGCTGCCCGCCACCGCCTGTTCGTCGGCCGAATTGCCCCACGGTGCGCTGCTGCCCGGCGTTTCCGAGAACCAGTTTCCTACGCCCTGCAACGCCAGCCGGTTGGGCGTACCCTGCGCCGGAATCTGCTGCTGATAAAGGTCCTGCAGAAACGTGAGACGGTAGCCGCTCGTGAAGTCTTCCGTGCTCTTGATCTCGGCGCCGTCCTTGTTTCCGTCCATCGTGTTGATGACGCCGTAGTCCACCCGGAAGCCGGTCGGCAACTGCATGAAGGCGATGCCGATGCCGGCGTCGGCAAGCAGGATGTGCGAGCGGTAGTATTGATACCAGTTCGCGAAGTTCTGCAGTTCCTCGGCGGGCGTGCGCGTGATCTCGGTGCCGTCGCTCTCCACGTACACGTAATTTCCGCTGCCGTCCACGTAGGTGTGGTACGGCGACGGACTCGCGGGCAGCGCATCCGGCGGCGTACACTTGTCGGCGCTCGACACGCCGTTCGGCGAGTTGATCGTCGCCGTCGCGGGACAGATCTGCACCCGCTCGTAGTTGCCCGTGTTCTGGTAGTCGCTGTTCGAGCCCGGCATGGTACCGAAATAATTGGAATACGTCGCCGGCCAGAACGCCAGATTGCCGGGGGTCGAACCGCTTGCCGTGTACCACGTCGGATCGCCGGAACGGCAGCTGCCGTCGCTGTTGTATCTGGTGCATACTCCCGCATAGCCGTTGTCTGCCGTGCCGTTGGTGTTGTCGGTGGCATCGTTCCAGACCTCGATGTCGCGGAACCCCGCGCCGGTCTTGGACGGATTCAGATAGGCCCGCGCCGGATCTGCGGCGTCCATCACCCATAAACCGACAGTGCCGTCCCAGTGACAGTCGAAGCCCGATATCGGCGAGGCGACGTCGGTCGTGTCGGACTCGCTCTCCGGATAGGAATCGGCGCAGGCCCAGGGCGTATAGGTGATCGCCGGATCGTAGTAATTCGGATTGACGTAGGCCGAGCGATATTGCGCGGCATACCGGTTGCCGTCGTCGAAGCCGGGTATGTGTTGCGTATAGGTGCCGCAGTAATACCCCCCGGAACAGTAGGGGAGCGACGAGCCGACCGGATAACCGTAATCAGAACTTTCGTTGTCGCTCGAATTGCTGCCGAGATATTCGAACTGCATCGAGCCCGAATCGTCGAGGAGCAGGAACAGGTTGGGAGCAATGCCTTTCTGCGCATAGATGGAAGGAATCTGCGAGACCGTAAGCGGCGCCGGCGCAGGCGTCGCCGCCGAAGCCGCAGCAACACACAGCAATGTCGCCCAAATCCATTGCTTCCTGCCCCCTCTCCCCTTGCGGGAAAGGGTTGGGGTGAGGGGTACCACGCGCAGCGCGGAATTTGTTTTCACCCTCACCCCTGCCCTCTCCCGTCGAGGGAGAGGGAATAAGAAGCTTGCCTTTCGACTGCGCACCAGCATGCCTCCTAATGTCCCAGGTTCTGCGCGGGCGTCGAGCGGCGCATGTCGCCACCGACGTAGAACACGGTTTCGGTAGCCGCGAGACTCCTGGCATTGCCGCCGTAGGCATAGACATCAATGCGGTAGAGCGCGCCGGGTCCCATCGTGGCGCGTCCGAGGTAAGTGATCCACACGCCAGGTGCCGAGTAATAGGTATCGGTGCCGCCGGCTCCGCTTGTTTGCAGCCCCTTGATACTCACTGACGTCGCGTAGGAATAGGGTGGATTCGCGGGAGAATCCGGCGGCGAAGCGCAAACGCGGAATGCACTGTCATTGGAGTCGCAGTTCTCGGGGCCGGACAACTGGGTGGTGGCGAGCCAGCGCTCGGCGGCGATGGTGACGCTTTGCGCAAGTTCCAGTGCACGGGTTTTTTCGAGCGAATTGCCGGCCGCTTTCTGCTGCAGATTGACGCCGAGAAAAATGCTCACGCCGAGCAGCGTGATGACGAGCAGGAAAGCGAGCGCCGAAACCAGTGCAAAGCCTTTGTTTTCACCCTCACCCCTGCCCTCTCCCGTCAAGGGAGAGGGAGTGGGAATGGAGGCCTCTCCCGTCAAGGGAGAGGGGGTAAAAAGGTCGAAGGCGTTGTGATCGTTCATCAATTACTCGCGGTGGTTGCAGAAGGCGTCATCGCAATGCCGCCACCGGGATTGACGTTGCGGCCGATGGCATTGGCGAGCACGACGTTGCGCGTGAGATAGAACGTCTTTGTGGCATCGAGCGCGGTGACGAAGCCGAGCGTTATGCGTACGCTGCGCACGTAGGGCCAGCAATTGCTTGCACTGCCCGTTCCGGTAAGCGCGTCCGGGCAAATGTCGGTCGCGTCGAGCACAGGCGCGCTCATGTAACGATCCACCGAGCCGTCGCCGTCGGTGTCCACGCCATAAACCGCGACGAGCGAGTTGACGCCGCCATACCGGGTGCCCGCAATGGGGAGCAGGTCTCCACCGATCAGCGGCGTACTGGATGTCTTTACTGTACTGCCGTCGTCGGTGGACACGGTGCACATGAGCTTGTTCTCGGTCTGATCCACCGACAATACGTTGACGAGGTGTTCGATATCGCCACTCGTATTCTCCCCACCCTGACAGTCGAGGATGCTGTCGTTCGCGCCGGTCATCATGCGGACGGCGACGACGTCATTGCTGCCCGGCGTCGTCGCGCCCGTACCGTAGATGACCTGACCATCGGTCGCGAAATCGAGATCGTAGACGCCGACAGTGGTTGTCTGCACCGGAAAAGCCACGGCCGGCGTGTGATAGAGCCCGATCACGGTGCGGTTGGTAAGCGGATAATAGCCCGCGTTCGCGAGCGTGTCGGAGAGCACGGTCGAGGCGAGACGTTCCTGGTTGACGAGGTGATTCAATTCCTGCGTGGTCGAGAAGCTCGTCCGCATCGAGGCGAAGACGGTGACCAGTCCGGCGAGCAGGAGCAGACTGATGACCAGGGCGACCATCATTTCCACCAGCGTCAACCCACTCTGGCGATAAATGTTCACGGCTGCACCACGATGGAAGTGGAATGCGTCTCGGTCGCCGTACTGACGCCCTGCCCCTTGATGCGCCGCTCGCTCCAGCTCACCGTGACCGCGTAGGCACTCGCCGAAGTGCCGGTGCTGGCAATGCGGGTGATCGAAGCGCTGGCGCTGCGCTGCATTGCAGCAAGCAGCTCGCCCCAATCCGCGAGATCGTAGGCTGCGGTTTCCGCTGCCGTGCAGGTCGTCGCCGCGCAATCGGAGGCCGTGGCAATGACGGGACTCACGGTTACCGTGCCCGCCGCGCTGGCCAGAATGCTGACGTTTGCGGGCGCGTTGACATCCGTCCAATAGGCGCGATTCGCACGCATGGAAGCGGCGAGGCTGTGCGCGTCGAGCGCAGCGAGCGTGCGCAGATGCGCCTGCGCGCTGCTGCGCACGCCGACCGCCTGCAGGCCGGCGATGCCGAGCAGACCGATCATGATGATGACGAGCGCGATCAGCACCTCGATCAGGCTGAAACCACGCATGCCTCGTCTCAGGAGCATGGGAACGTACTCCCGTCGGACTTGCGTGCGGCCGTCGTAACGTCGCCGGAAAGGGTGAGTATGAGAGCGCGCGCGTTGGCCGCTCTCTTGTCGGGCGGACAGGCGACCACGGTCAGGCTGGATTCGCCGCTCGCGAAGGTGGGCTGTGCAAAACCCATGCGGTTGAACGCAATGTAGGGTTTTACAGCGCCATCGCTCGCGCCCGTCATGCTTACATCGCTGCCGATCGCGCCGTGAACGCGGATCAGCGTATCGCCGGAACTGTATGTCCCATCGTCGTCTTTGTCCACGAAACTGATCCAGCCTTCCTGCCAACCGCCGCTGTCGCAAGCGGTGGCATTTGCGCTCGGACAAACCACGACCTGGTCGCCGCGGGTGATCGCCTCACTGCGTGCGTATGCAAGCGTAGTAGCAAGCGCGTTGACGGCGCCGGTAATGCGGTTGCTCGCCGTCATGCGGAAATACGCGGGCACGGCGATGGTGCCGAGCACGACGACAAGTGCAATCACCACCAACAGTTCGATCAGGGTAAGGCCGGCGGATTTCTCCATGCCCAAGTTTTAACCGCAACCGCCTTCAAATACAAGCATAAGACGGTGCCGGGGCGACGAACGGCCGATCGGGCAGGACAAACGGTTTCTCCTATGCTATGCTCAACCATTAATCTTCTGACCAGGTATGTAAGACCGCATGTCCTCCCAATCGCCGTTTCATGCCGTATTCGAGGAATGCCCCGAAGGGGGATATCATGCCTATGTCCCGGAAATCCCCGGCGTACACTCTCAAGGTGAAACGCTGGATGAAGCGCGCGAGAATCTGCGCGATGCGTTGGGAATGGTTTTGATGCACAATCGCGAAATGCATTCCAGCCCTTCGGGAAAAGTGATTGAGGAGCCTATCGCTTTGTGAAAAGATCGGAACTGCTGCGTCATTTGCGAACGCACGGCTGCCGACTTCGACGCGAAGGAAGCAAGCACAGCCTCTACGAAAATCCGATTGACGGCGCCATTGCCACCGTTCCACGCCATGGTGAAATCAAAAATCCAACGGCTCGCGCAATCTGCAAGGATCTGAATATTCCTTTGCCATGACCCCCAAAGCGTGGGAACCCACCTTCCCGCACAGTAAAATTGATCGCATTTGACGGAGCCTGTGAATGCAGCAGAATTCGTTCGACGCCACTCTGCCGATCGCGCCCGAACTCGCCCGCGGCGGGTTGCGCGGTCTGGAACGCGAGGCGCTGCGCGTCACGCTTGACGGACGCATCGCGCAGACGCCTCACCCCGAGGCGCTAGGCTCCGCGCTCACCCATCCCGCGATCACTACCGACTTCTCCGAGGCGCTGCCCGAATTCGTGACCGCCCCGCACGAAACAGTTGCCGCCACACTCGATGAACTCGGCGAGATCGAAGCCTTCGCCGCGCGCGGCATCGGCGACGAGCTGTTGTGGATGACGAGCATGCCCTGCTTTATTGACGATCCTGCGACCATTCCGGTCGCCCGCTACGGCACCTCCAATCCCGGCCGCATGAAGCATCTGTACCGCGTGGGACTCGTCCACCGCTACGGCGCGGCGATGCAGGTGATCGCCGGGGTGCACTACAACTATTCTTTCCCCGAGGTGCTGTGGGAACCGCTGCTTGCGGCGCGCAACAAGCCCGCAACGCGAGTGCAACGCGACGACGCCTGGATGGGCGTGGTGCGCAATGTGCAGCGACACGGCTGGCTGCTGCCGTACCTGTTCGGCGCTTCGCCCGCGGTGTGCCCCTCTTTCATTGACTCACCGCCGCGCTGGCTCGCCCGACTTGCGAACGGTTCGCTTGCCGCCCCTTTCGGCACATCGCTGCGTCTGTCGGATATCGGCTACAAGAACCGCAGTCAGGCGACCCTCACCGTTTCCACCAACTCGCTCGCCGCCTATGTCGCGGACCTTTCCCGTGCGCTCGCCGTCGAGGAACCCGGTTATGCCGCCATCGGCGTGCACGATGGCGACGAATGGCGTCAACTTTCGGCCGGCATTTTGCAGATCGAAAACGAATACTACGGACTCGTGCGTCCGAAAAGCCGGCCACGACAGGGCGAACGTCCGACTGCGACGCTCGCCCGCGAAGGCGTGCGCTACATCGAGGTGCGCGCCTTCGACATTGATTCCGCGACGCCGCTGGGCATCGGCACAGAGGCCATGAATTTCACCGAACTGTTCCTGTGGTTCTGCCTGCTCGCGCCCAGTCCGCCGCTCAATGCAGGCGATCACCTGGAGATCGCCTACAACCAGAAGAACGTGACGGTACGCGGACGCGAACCCGGCCTCATGCTGCGCCGCGCCGGCGATTGCATACAGCTTGCCGATTGGGGCGACGAGATCGTCGTCGCGCTCGCTCCGATTGCCGAACACCTTGATCGCGGCCTCGTCGAAGCACCCTACGCACACGCGCTGGCAACGGCCGCCGAACGGATACGCGACCCGCAAAGCACTCCCTCGGCGCAGGCCCTGGAAGAAATACGCGCAACGCCGGGCGGCTTCATGGCCTGGGCGCTCGAACGTGCGCGGCGGCACACCGCAACCCTGCGCACAATGCCGCTAGCTGCCGAAACACTCGAACGTCTCACGCGCGCGACGGCCGAATCACTCGCCGCCCAACAACGGCTGGAGGCAAAAGAGAACGAACCCTTCGAAGCGTATCTCGCGCGCTATTACGCCAGCGGCCCCTGACGGCAAAGCAGGTTCCGGGGCCTGAAAACGAGTTTGCGTTTACCATGCAGGCTTCGCATCCGAGTTCACCCATGCCCGATCCGCTTGACTTGCGCGCAGACGCCGAACCCACAACGACCCGGGCGCTCGCGGCGCTGGAAGGCATTGTGCTCGGCAAACCGCAGGAGGTTCGCCTCGCGCTGGTGTGTCTCGTCGCCGGCGGGCATCTTCTGATCGAAGACATTCCGGGCGTCGGCAAGACGACGCTCGCGCGTGCGCTCGCCCGCGTGCTCGGACTCAAATTCCAGCGCATCCAGTTCACCAGCGACCTGTTGCCCGCCGACGTCATCGGCACCATGGTGTTCGAGCGCGCGCGGGAACGCTTCTCATTCCGCCCGGGCCCGCTGTTTTCCGAAGTGGTACTCGCCGACGAGGTCAATCGCGCAACGCCGCGCGCACAAAGCGCACTGCTCGAAGCGATGCAGGAAGGACAGGTAAGCGTGGACGGCGAAACGCACGCGCTGCCGCGTCCGTTCTTCGTGATCGCGACGCAGAATCCGCAGGAACAGATTGGCACCTATCCGCTGCCTGAATCCGAACTCGACCGCTTCGCCATGCGCCTCGGGCTCGGCTATCCCGCAGCGGATGCCGAGCGCGCGCTCTACCAGGCCGAGGACCGCCGTGCGCTGCTTGCGCGGCTGGAACCGAGCCTGACGCCAGGCGACGTGCTTGCACTGCAAGCACGTGCGGCTACGGTGACGGTCGCCCCGGCGCTGCTCGATTATCTGCAAGCGCTGGTCGCCCGCACCCGCGAAGGACAACGCTACGAACACGGGCTTTCGCCGCGCGCCGGATTGACGCTCGTCCGACTCGCCCGCGCCCACGCACTTCTTGCCGGGCGCGGCGCGGTGCTGCCGGAAGACGTGCAGGCGGTGCTTCCCGCCGCGGTCGGTCATCGTCTGCGCGCGCAGGGCTCGGCACTTTCCGGAGCCGACATCGGGCGCGAGCTGATCGAGGCCGTGCCCATTCCCTGACCGGAAGCTTTTATTAGTGCGCACGCCCAAGCCCTTCGCCGCCTGGCTCGATCGCGCGACCGCGCGCCGCGCCGCAGGCGGTGAGTGGCCGGTCGCACTCGATCGCCATCAGGTATTCATCCTGCCCACCCGCTTCGGATGGCTTGCGGCACTCGCGACGATCGCGATGCTGCTGGTCGCGCTCAACTACCAGAACAGCCCCGTGTTTCTGCTCGCGTTCCTGTTCGGCGCACTGAACCTGGTGGCGATGGTGGCCTGCCACCGGCATCTGCGCGGACTGGTGATTCGCGCGGCGCGCACGCCAGCCGGTATTCGCCGGCGAACCGATACCGCTTTTACTCGACGTAGCCAACCACGAGGCACGCATGCGACGGGGAATCGCCTGCTACGTCGGCTCGGCAATCGGCGCCGAGAAGACCATCGCAGCCGGCGGCGAAGCCGAGCTGACACTTGCGCTGCCGCCCCGCAGGCGCGGGCGCTTCCGGATCGGCGGCGTGGGACTTGCCGGCTCCGAACCCTTCGGCGTCTTCCGGGCCTGGAGCCGGATTGCGCCCGTCGAGTGCATCGTGTATCCGCGCCCCGCGCCGAATGCGCCACCGCCCGGTTCGGCCGGGGCCACCCGACACGGCGAACGCGACGACACGATCGAGGACTTTGTCGCACTGGCCCGCTACCGACCCGGCGACCGCCCAAGCCAGATCGCATGGCCGGCCTATGCGCGCAGCGACGTACTGGAACGCAAGACCTTCGGCGGCGGTGGGGGCGACACAACCCGGCTCGATTTTGCGCACGCGCCGGGCGCGGATGCCGAAGCGAAACTTTCGGTGCTCACAAGCTGGGCGCTCGCCGCCGCACGCAATGGCGCGCGCTGGGAACTCGTTCTGCCCGGTCATGTCATCGCACCCGGCCGGGGGCCTGCCCATCTCGCCAGCGTCCTGCGCGCGCTTGCACTCTATCCCGGCCCCTACGACGATGAGAATTAAAGACGAAGGGAAATACGGAGCGCCGGCCACGGCGTTCCAGGCGCGCGGCGCATTGGCGGCGCTCGCGGCGGCGATGTTGCCTTTCTTTTTTACGCTGCCGCCGTGGGTCGCCGGCACGGCGCTTGCAATCGTCGGCTGGCGCGCGCTCGCGCTGCGGCAACATCGGCGTCCGCCCGGACTTGCCATCCGCCTGACGCTCGTGCTGGCGGGGCTGCTCGCTGTCGTCGCGAGCTTCCGCGGCTTCGGCGGCGCCGAGGCCGGCGGCGCCTTTCTCGTCATCACCGCTGCCTTGAAGGCACTGGAAAGTCGCAATCAGCGGGACTTTCGCATCGTCGCCCTGCTCGCCTTCATGCTCCTCGCCGCGGCCTTCCTGCTTGACCAGTCGCTTCCGCTCGCGCTCTATGCCGCGGCACTGGTCTGGCTCGCCACCGCGGCGCTCCTCGGTGCAGACGGTCAAACGCGGCGCTGGCCCGCGCTCGCGACCCGCGCGGGTCTGCTGCTCGCCGCGGCGCTGCCGATCGCGATTGCGCTGTTCCTGCTCTTCCCGCGTCTGCCCGGTCCCCTGTTCCGTTTCGGCGCCCCGCAACTCGCCGCCATCAGCGGGCTTTCCGACACTCTGGAACCCTGCAGCATCGCCGTGCTCGCCAGCTCCAACGCCATCGCCTTCCGGGTTCGTTTCGAAGGCAGACTGCCGCCGGCGAGGCAACGTTACTTTCGCGGTCCCGTGTTCGTGCATTACGACGGCCGCCGCTGGCTCCCCGGCCGGCATCGCTATGGCGAAGGGCGCTTTCGCCGGCAAGGCACGGCGGTACATTACCGCGTGCTGGAACGCGCAAGCGGCACGCATTATCTGTTCGCACTCGCCCTGCCCGGACGGATTTCCATTCCCGCCCGCCTGACGCCGCGTTACGAACTCCTCGCGCCGCACCGGATCTGGAACGACATCGGCTACACCGCCGAATCCTGGCCCCGTTACGCGGCGCAATCGCGGCTTCCCGCCGCCGAACGCAGGGCCGATCTCGCGCTGCCGCCCGGCGCCGATCCGCGCAGCCGCGCGCTCGCCGACAAATGGCGCAAGGAAAACGCAAAGCCCGCCGCCATCGTGCAACGCGCGCTCGCCTGGTTCCACGATCAACCCTATTACTACACGCTCTCGCCGGGGCAACTGGCCGGCCATAATCAGGTGGACGAATTCATGTTCGAAACGCGGCGCGGTTTCTGCGAACACTACGCGAGCGCGTTCGCGGTGCTGATGCGCGCCGCCGGCATTCCCGCCCGCATCGTGACCGGCTATGCCGGCGGCGACGTGAACCCCTACGACGGCTGGCTGGTGCTGCGCCAATCCAACGCCCACGCCTGGGACGAAGTCTGGCTCGCCGGACGCGGCTGGGTGCGGGTGGACCCGACCGCCGTCATCCCGCCCGCACGGGTGGATTCCTCGGCGGCGCGCGCCGCGGCCACCAGTCCGGCAGCCAATGCACGCCTATTCGGACGGGCTGGCTGTGGCAGGTACGGAATCTGTGGGATGCCGTGAACACCACATGGACGCAATACGTAGTCGGCTACGGCCCCGAATTGCAGCAGCGCCTGCTCGGACGCCTTGGTCTCGCCGGAGCCGGTCCGTTCGCAACCGCGCTGCTCATGACAGGCGTGGCACTCGGCGCCGGCGTGCTCGTCTTTCTGCTCGGTTTTGCCCGGCTGCGATCGCGCCGCGAGGATCCGGCGCAGCGGCTTTACCTGCGCTGGTGCCGCCGGCTTGCCCGGCGCGGCCTGGCACGGACTCCGCACGAGGGGCCGCTGGATTTTGCCGCGCGCATCGCCCGTCTGCGCCCGCAATATGCCGCCGAAGCCGCCGAGATCGCGGCGCTCTACGTCAACGCCCGTTACGCGGAAGATTCCGCCGCGCTCGACAAACTCAAACGCCGGATTCGGCGCCGGCGTTGAGTGCGGCGCGGCCGAGCGGCAGCAGCCACAGACCGGCGAGGCCGACGATGAACAGGATCCCGATGGCGACGATGGCGAGGTGCGGATTGCCGGTCCGGGTCTGCACCACGGCCACGATCAGCGGGCCGACCACCGCCGAGAACTTGCCCATCAGTCCGTAAAACCCGAAGAAGGCCGCGCTTTCCTCGCGCGGGATGAGCCGGGCGTAGAGCGAACGCGACAGACTCTGCACACCGCCCTGCACCAGTCCTACCATTATGGCAAGGAGAAAGAACTGCCAGGGATGCGCCATGAAGGCGGCATAGGTAACAACCGCGATGTACACGACGAGCCCGATGCTGATGGCGAGGCGCGGACCGATGCGTTCGCCGAGCCAGCCGAAGAAAAGCGCCGCCGGAAAGGCCATGAACTGCGTCACCAGCAAGGCCAGCAGCAAACCCGAGGCGGGCAGACCTATCGCAAGCCCGAAGCCGACGGCGAGTTTGAACACGCTGTTCACGCCGTCTATGTAAAGCCAGTAAATGACGAGAAAGCCGAGCAGCACCGGCAGCGTGCGCAGGCGCAGTACGATCGCGCGGAACTGCGCGAGTCCGGCCCTGAGCGCGTGGCCAACATCCGTACCGCCGCGCTCGCGCACGCCGAAAAACAGCAGGAGCGAAAACAGTCCCCACCACACGGCCACGGTGACGAAGGAGGCGCGCACGGCGGCGCTCGCGTCGGCCAGACCGAACCAGTGCGGCTTCTGCACCATGATGACGTTGACGAGAAACAGCAGGCCGCCGCCGACATAGCCGACCGCATAGCCGAGCGCCGAGACCCGGTCGAGCTGCGAACGCTTGGCCACATGAGGCAGCAGTGCGTCGTAGAACACGTTGCCGCCGATGTAGCCGAGGCTGCCCAGACCGAAGAGCACGAGCGCCCAGATGGGCGCACCCGATCCGGGCAGGGCGAGCAGCGCCGACGCCGCGACGCCGATCACGAGGAAGCCGGCAACAAAACGCTTGCGGTGCGCGCCGCAATCGGCCACCGCGCCGAGCACGGGCGCACTCACGGCGATCACGATGGCGACCGCGGCATTGACCCAGGCGAGCAGCGCGAAGGCCTGGCCGTGACTCATGCCGCTGCGCCAATACTGATCCAGAAATACCGGGAAGAAACCCGCGATCACCGTGGTCGCGAACACGGAGTTGGCAAAATCGTAACTTGCCCAAGCCCAGGCTTCACGCCCGAGCCCCAGGCGCCAGTCGAATTGCCGCACCTGTTTCCCCTTGCCGCCGGCCTGCGCGGATGCTATCACCTTTGTTTCCTCCCGGGGAGAGTGATCCCCCTCCAACTCCCCCTTCCCGACTGCGTCGGCAAAGGGGAGGGGCAAGAGAGTCCTCCCCTTTGCGCGCGTAAGGCGTGCGCATCCTTTCTCCTGTTCTCCCCTTTACGCGCGCAGCGCGGAAGGGGGAGCTAGAGGGGGATCATTTCCGCCACAACCCGCCTGATCTCTTCCAACACAGCCACCGTGTTCGTCATCACCGCATGATTGTCGAAGCGCAGGACTTCGAGTCCGGCATCGCCGAGCCTCCGGTCACGGATTGAATCCTCTTCCAAGCCGCGCGCGCTGAAATGCTGCCCTCCATCCAGTTCGATAACCAGCCGTGCCCGCGGGCAATAGAAATCCACCACATAGTCCAGCATCGGGCGCTGGCGATAAAACCGTACGCCAAGCATCTGCTTGCCGCACAAATGCCTCTACAAAAGACGTTCTGCGTCGGTGGAATTCGCCCGCAGACGACGCGCGGTGTCAATCAGCCGCCGTGGATAATGTTGCACTTTTAATCCCCCTCCAACTCCCCCTTCCCGACTGCGTCGGCAAAGGGGAGAGCAACTCCCCTCCGGCCCCCTTCCCGACTGCGTCGGCAAAGGGGAGAGCAACTCCCCTCCGGCCCCCTTCCCGACTGCGTCGGCAAAGGGGAGAGCAACTCCCCTCCGGCCCCCTTCCCGACTGCGTCGGCAAAGGGGAGAGCAACTCCCCTCCGGCCCCCTTCCCGACTGCGTCGGCAAAGGGGAGAGCCACTCCCCTCCGGCCCCCTTCCCGACTGCGTCGGCAAAGGGGAGAGCCAATCCTCCTCTCACTCCCCCTTCCGCGAAGACGCGCGAGGGGGAGGATAAGCCGTCCCCCCTTGCCGCCGCAGCGGAAAGGCCTTCTTTTCCTGTCCTCCCCCTTGCGACCGTAGGTCGCAAGGGGGAGTTAGAGGGGGATCAGCGGCCGTAGCGGCGTTCGCGACGCTGGTAGTCGCGCACCGCGCGCAGGAAATCTATACGCCGGAACGCCGGCCACAGCGCCTCCACAAAGTGGAACTCGCTGTAGGCCGACTGCCAGAGCAGGAAGCCCGAAAGCCGCTGTTCGCCGCTGGTACGGATGATGAAGTCCGGGTCCGGCACGCCAGAAGTGTACAGATGGCGTTCCAGCACATCGGCGCTCATCTCCTCGATCAGTGACGCGATCGAGCGCCCCTGCTCGATTGCCTCCTTGAGCATATCCTTGACAGCGTCGGAGATCTCCTCGCGTCCGCCGTAGGCGAGCGCGATGGTGAGCAGCATGCCGTCGTGATCGGCCGTGGACAGTTCCAGTGCCTCAATGGCCGTGGTCACGCGTGAGGGCAGGCAATCGCGCTGCCCGATGATGCGCACACGCACGCGCTCGGACTTGATTTGCGGATCCTCGATCAGGTTTGCGCTCTCGCGCACGAAAAGCTCCAGAAGATAGTCCACCTCTTCGGAAGGGCGGCGGAAATTTTCCGTGCTGAACACGAACAGCGTGACGTGGCCGACGCCCAGCCCCAGGCACCATTGGAGCACCTCGCGCAGCTTCTCGACGCCGTACTCGTGGCCCAGGCGCGCCGCAAGGCCGATGCCGCGGGCGTAGCGCCGGTTGCCGTCGAGGATCAGCCCGATATGCGCGGGCACCGGCCCGCTCGCGACCTGACGCGCGAGGCGCCGTTCGTAGATCCAGTAGAGCGGGCGCAAAATGCGTGCTCGCACCAGACGCCAGATATCGCGCAAGGTCGGAAGCAGGGAGATGACGGGCGTCGAAACGTTGTCTTGCGTATTAGAACCCATCTCACAATCCCCCGCGAGCTGCGTTGTCGGCCCGCAACCCGAAGGGACGGGGCGGATGGCGCCCGTGGCTTTGTCGCTCGTCGCTTATTGGGAACGACCCAACCGCGCTCCTCGCTTCGCGCCGCGAACGCCATCCGCCACCGTCGCGGCCGCGCGGGATTATGAGATGGGTTCCATTCATGCCGCGTAAAGCATAAACGTTTTATTCTCCGCTTGCGTGGCGCCGCCGGGATTCGCGCACATTACAATGCGGGTGCACGAAAACGCTGCGCCGCACCGTCCGCCTCACACGCCGACCGGAACCAATGCTCTACGCCCCCCAACTGATCCTCGTTCACTGCGCCGAGCTGGTACTCAAGGGGCACAATCGCGCGCAATTCGAGGCGCGGCTGCAACGCCAGATCGCCGCGCGGCTGAGCCGGCTCGGCCTCGGCTGGCCGGTCGAACGCATGTCCGGACGCATGGCGATCCGCATCGGGGAAGAAGAGAAACGGCTGCCGGAGGCGCTCACCGTACTCGGGGAGATTCCGGGTATTGCGGCCTATTTCCCGGCGATGTGCTTCGATCCGACCGCAGCGGGCCGCGACGAGGCAGCGCTGGAAACCGGCCCACTGACCGTGGCGCTGCTCGATCTTGCCCGCCGCATGCACAGTCCCGGTGCGCGTTTCGCCGTGCGCGTCGAGCGCCACGACCCAGACTGCTCGGCATCCACGCAGATGCTGGAGCGTGCCTGGGGCAGAGAAATACTGCGCCAGACACCGTGGGAAGGCGTGGATCTCTCCGCGCCCGACCGCGTCTTCCACGTCGGCATCTATCCCGAAGGCGTGCTGCTCTACGCCGAGCGCAACATCGGACTCGGGGGGCTCCCGGCGGAATCGAGCGGTCGCGTGCTCGCCCTGCTCTCGGGCGGCATAGACTCGCCGGTTGCGGCCTTTCTCATGGCCCGGCGCGGCTGTCGTGTGGATTGCCTGCACTTCAGCGCCAACTATCTTGATCGCGACCACGCCGCCGACACTCCCGTCGGCCGCCTCGCGCGCCGGCTTTCACGTTACACCCAGCGCCTCACGCTGCACGTCGCGCCCTATGTGCCCTTCGATCTCGCGTTGGCCGGCCGGCACAGCGGCTATGAACTGGTGCTGTTCCGCCGCTTCATGCTGCGCACGGCCGAGCGACTCGCCCGCCGCCGCCGCGCCGTCGCACTCGTGACCGGCGACAGCCTGAGCCAGGTCGCCTCGCAAACCCTGGAGAACCTCGTCGCCCTGGATGCGGTGGCGACGATACCCGTGTTTCGTCCGCTGATCGGGCTGAACAAACAGGAGATCATCGCCTGGGCACGACGCATCGGCAGCTACGAAACTTCCATCGAACCCTACAAGGACTGCTGTGCGCTGATCGGGCGCGGCCCCAGGACCCGCGCCCGCGCCGACCGGCTCGCCGCCCTCGAAGCCGAACGCATCGCCGACTACGAAGAGTTGATCAAAACCGTCCTCGAAGAAACGTTGACGCTGCACTTCGAGCACGGCGAACTCTGCCTCTGATCGCAAGTCCTTGCAGTCCGGCACACGACAACCCTGCTTGTATAGCGGATCGGCAAGCGCGAAAATGTGACATGTCACGAATCGAGGGCTTGCTCATGGCACTGTCGGAGCAAAAGCGCAGCGAACGTTACCGGCAGAAGTTGTGCGCCGCCGGACTGCGGCCGATGCAGATTTGGGTGCCGGACATCACCCGACCGGGGTTTTCCCGGCAACTTCGGCACCAGATAATGCGCCTGCACGGACAACCGGAAGAGCGGGAAGCACTCGATTTCCTCGAAGCCCTCGAACATGAGGAGAATGCCGGTTGAGGCGCGGCGACATCGTCACCGTGGCAGCGTCCGGCGATTACGGCAAACCGCGGCCGGCGATCGTGATTCAAACCGACCTGATCAATCGGGAAGATCATGAGAGCGTTATCCTGGCTTTGGTGACCGGTACCTTGCGCGAGGCTCCCTTACTCCGCCTGAGATTGGAACCGAAACCGGAAAACAACCTGAAGAAACCCTGCGAGATCATGGTGGACAAACTGCCCACGGTGCGCCGCAGCAGGATCGGCAGCCCAATCGGGCAACTGAATTCCGAACAATTGACGGCGCTGAATCGCCTGCTCGCGTTCGTGATCGGACTGGCGTGAACACTCCACCGGCTAAAGCCGGTGGTTTCGGATGATGGCTCAAAGCCAGACCGATCGGTCATGCGGCCGATTGAATAGCGATCCCCTCTCCCCTTCGCGGGAGAGGGTTAGGGTGAGGGGGAAATCAAGCTGCGCCGCTGCGCGACGCGACCCCTTCCCAACCTTCTCCCACAAGGGGAGAAGGGGCAAAAAGATGAACTGTCATCCGCAAGCGAGGGATTTTCTGATCTACTATTGAAGGCTTAAACCCGAGACCGCTGATCAGGCGTCGTAATACTCACGGTACCAGCGGACGAACCGGGCGACGCCTTCGCGCACCGGAGTCTTCGGCGTGTAAGCGAAATCGCGTTCGAGCGCCGACACGTCGGCGGCGGTTGCCTCCACGTCACCGGGCTGTAACGGAAGCATCTCCATGTCCGCCTTGATGCCCAGTTCGACTTCGATCGCCTTGATGTAATCCATTAGCGGCACGGGATGACCGTGTCCGATGTTGTAAACGCGGTACGGTGCGGCGCCCGCCTCCGGCGTCGGCTTCATCCAGTCGTAGGCCGGATCGGGTTCCGGCGGACGATCCAGCACCCGCACGACGCCTTCGGCGATGTCGTCCACATAGGTAAAGTCGCGCCGATGCCGGCCGTGGTTGAATACCGGAATCGGCTCACCCGCCAGCATCTTGCGGGTAAAAATGAAAAGCGCCATGTCGGGGCGACCCCACGGACCATAAACGGTAAAAAACCGCAACCCGGTCGAAGGGATGCCGAAAAGATGGCTGTAAGAATGGGCCATCAGTTCGTTGGCGCGCTTGGTCGCGGCATACAGGCTCACCGGATGATCGGCACCGTCTTTCACGGCGAAAGGCATGTCGAGATTCGATCCGTACACCGAACTGGTAGAGGCATAGACGAGATGCCCGGTGCCGCAATGTCGGCAGTTCTCCAGAATATTGAGGAACCCGGTAATGTTGCTGTCCACGTAGGCGCGCGGATTTTCGAGCGAATGACGCACGCCGGCCTGCGCGGCCAGATGCACGATGCGTTGCGGTTTCTCGCGTACAAACACGTTTTCGATTGCCGCGGCATCGCCGACGTCCACTTGAAAATTGCGGAAGCCGTCGTGACGGGCGAGTCTGTCCAGCCGCGCCTGTTTCAATGCGGGGTCGTAGTATGCATTGAGGTTATCCACCCCGACGACTTCGTCTCCACGCGCGAGCAAGCGCTCGGCGACATGCGAGCCGATAAAGCCGGCGGCTCCGGTAACCAATACGCGCATATTCCCTCCTTATCCGCTTTGCGTTTAACGCTTACAGACGTCCGTCGCAGGCCGCGGCCGGCAGCATACCCTTGACGTCATACACGACGCAGCGTTCTTTCCCGAAGGCGCGCAGCCCTTCGGCGCCGAGCGCAGCAAACTCCCGATGCGCAACCGCCAATATGATCGCATCGTAGGCGCCGCGTTCTGGATTTTGCACGAGTTCCAGTCCGTACTCCCGCCGCGCGAGTTCGGGGTCTGCCCAGGGATCCCACACGTCGGTGTGCACTTCGTAGCCCTGCAATCGAGCCAGAATATCCACGACGCGCGTGTTGCGAAGATACCGGACAGTTCTCCTTGAAGGTCAGCCCGAGCACCAGGACGCGGGCATCGGCCACAGGTATCCGCTCACGGATCAGCAGCCTCACGACCTGATCCGCGACATAGGCGCCCATGGCATCGTTGACGCGTCGTCCCGCGAGAATCATTTCCGGATGATGACCGACTTCTATAGCCTTGTGCGTGAGGTAATAGGGGTCCACGCCGATGCAATGCCCACCGACCAGTCCGGGCCTGAAAGGCATGAAGTTCCATTTGGTCCCCGCCGCTTCGAGTACTTCCTGCGTATCCAGTCCGAGCCGTGCGAACAGGGTCGCCAGCTCGTTGATGAGCGCGATGTTGACGTCCCGCTGGATGTTCTCGATAACCTTGGCCGCCTCGGCGACACGAATGCTCGATGCCCGGTGTGTCCCCGCCCGAATCACGCGCCCGTACACGGCATCCACTAATGCGGCTGCTTCCGGCGTCGAGCCGGAAGTCACCTTGACGATATCCGCTACCCGATGCTCGAGGTCGCCGGGATTGATGCGTTCCGGACTGTAGCCCGCGAAGAAGTCCTCGTTATAACGCAGACCGGAAACCCGCTCGATGATCGGCACGCACACCTCTTCGGTCGCGCCCGGATATACCGTGGACTCGAAAACGACGACATCTCCCGTGGCGATGACCTTCCCTACCGTCTCGCTTGCCTTGCGCAACGGTTCGAGATCCGGCGCCTTAAACGCATCCAGCGGCGTCGGAACAGTTACCACGTAAAAATTAACGCCTCGAAGCTCGTCTGGGTCCGCGGTATAGCGAAGTTTTTTTGCTGCGGCGAATTCGCCCGGACCGACCTGTTGCGTACGATCCAGGTTCTTACGCAATTCCTCGATGCGGGCCTCGTCAATATCGAAACCGACCGTCGGATACACCGTACCGAAGGCCGCGGCCAGTGGAAGCCCCACATAACCGAGACCGATGATGCCGATTTTGACTTCCGAAGAGCTGAGCACCGACTATTCCGTGGTAGGTGAACGGTGGATTATACGCAAGGAAGCTCCCATTGCGGAGCACGGACATATAACCTCCGGTAATAGTCAATGATATGATTTATTTACTTTTATCGTCAGGGAACAGAACGAATGATGCCTGTCATTCTTTCGGGAGGCTCTGGAACGCGCCTGTGGCCCCTGTCGCGTGAACTCTATCCCAAACAATTCCTGCCGCTTCAGGACAAGGGCACCAGCCTCTTCCAGGCAACGCTCAAGCGCCTGGAAGGACTTGACGATGTAGAGGCACCGTTGATCGTCGCCAATACGGAGCATCGTTTCCTCGCCGCCGAACAGTTGCGCGAAAACGGCATTGCCGAAGCCACCATTTTCCTTGAACCGGAAGGTCGCAACACGGCCCCTGCCCTGGCCGTGGCCGCCCTCTCGGCGCAAGCGGGCGATGGCAAAGCCCTGCTTCTCGTCCTTCCAGCCGATCATGTAATCCGCGAGCCTGCGCGCTTCCACGCAGCCGTGAAGACCGGCAGCGATGCCGCTCGCGCAGGCCGGCTTGTGGTGTTCGGCGTAGTACCCGACAGTCCCGAAACCGGTTACGGCTACATTCGAATGAACGGTCAGGCCGACAGCGCACCTGTACCGGTTGCTGCGTTTATCGAAAAGCCCGGAGCCGAGCAGGCGGCGAATTTCCTGGCTTCCGGGGAATATCTCTGGAACAGCGGCATGTTTTTGTTGCGCGCCGACCGTTACCTTGAAGAATTGGACCGTTACGCACCGGATGTATTGTCGGCCGCGAAGGAGGCCTTCGCCAAGGCGCAACACGATCTGGATTTCATCCGCCTCGATGCAGAGGCTTTTCTGCGCTCGCCTTCCATTTCGATTGATTACGCGGTCATGGAACACACCGAAGATGCGGTGGTCGTGCCGCTGGATGCCGCCTGGAGCGATGTCGGGTCCTGGGGCGCCCTCGCGGATGCCAGCGAAGCGGACGAGAACGGGAACGTGCTCAGCGGCGACACCTTGATCGAAGATACGGAAGGATGCTATATCCGCGCCGACAGCCGCCTCGTTGCCACTCTGGGACTACGCAATCATGTCGTTGTGGAAACGCCCGATGCGGTACTCGTTGCCGAGCGATCGCGCGTGCAGGAAGTCAAGCGGTTGGTGAATCGTCTGCGCGAGGCCGGGCGTACCGAGCCGATGATGCATCGGCGTGTGCACCGCCCTTGGGGCTGGTACGAAGGAATGGTCGCCGGCGATCGTTTCCAGGTTAAACATATCTGCGTGAAACCCGGCGCCAGCCTGTCGCTCCAGAAGCATCACCATCGTGCGGAACATTGGGTCGTTGTCAGCGGCACCGCTGAGGTAAGACGGGGCGAAGAACAGTTCCTTCTCGGCGAAGATCAGTCCACCTATATCCCGCTAGGCACCCGACATCGCCTGCGCAATCCCGGCAACATCCCGCTGGAACTGGTCGAAGTTCAAACTGGCAGCTATCTGGGCGAAGACGATATCGTGCGCTTTGAAGACAACTACGGGCGTTCTACTTAGCCGACTCAGGCGACATTGCGCTCGGCTTCAGGCGCATAGGAAAGGTTGGGCGCGAGCCAGCGCTCGGCTTCCTCCAGGCTCATACCTTTGCGTTCGGCATAGTCGGCGACCTGCTCGCGATCTATTTTCCCGACCGCGTAGTAGCGCGAATCGGGATGCGCAAAATACCAACCGCTGACCGCCGCCGCCGGCCACATGGCGAAACTTTCGGTCAATTCGATGCCGGCGTTTGCCTGCGCATCGAGTAGCGACCACAGCTTCGCCTTTTCGGTATGCTCGGGGCAGGCGGGGTAGCCGGGCGCAGGACGAATGCCTCGATAACGTTCGGCGATGAGCGCCTGATTATCGAGCGTTTCGTCGGCAGCGTAGCCCCACAGTTCGCGTCGCACCTTCGCATGCATCAGTTCGGCGAAGGCTTCGGCGAGGCGATCCGAAAGCGCCTTCACCATGATCGCGTTGTAGTCGTCGTTGGCGTCCACGAAAGCCTGCGCCCGTTCGGCCGTGCCGAGCCCGGCGGTGACGGCGAAGGCACCCATCCAGTCCGGCCGGCCGCTTTCGATCGGCGCGACGAAGTCGGCGAGACTGTAGTTGAATTTGCCGGCCGGTTTCTGCTGCTGTTGGCGCAGAAAATGCAGCCGGGTGAGTTCGTGTTCGCGCTTTTCGTCCGCGTAGATTGCCACCGATTCGGGTGCGATGCGATTCGCCGGGAAGAGTCCCACCACGCCGCGCGCCTCGATCCAGTGCTCGGCGACCATGCGTTCGAGCATCGCCTGGGCTTCCTCGAAGAGTTTGCGCGCGACCTCGCCCTTCTCGGGATCGTCCAGTATCTTCGGGTAGCTCCCGCGCACCTGCCAGGCGTGGAAGAACGGTGTCCAGTCAATGTAGCGGCGGATTTCGTCCAGCGAAAAATTCTCGAACACATGAATGCCGGGTTTGCGCGGCGCGGGCGGCGCGTAATCCGCCCACTCGATCCGCGGCGCATTGGCACGCGCCTCGGCGAGCGATACCAGCCGATCCGCCTGCTGCTTGGCCGCGTAGTGTCGGCGCACGGTTTCGTACTCTTGCGCAATTCCGGCGGTGTAGCGCTCGCATTCACTCCCGAGCAGCTTCGAGACCACGCCGACGGCCCGCGAGGCGTCCTTCACGTACACCGTCGCGCCATCGTATTGAGGCGCCACCTTGACTGCCGTGTGCGTGCGCGAGGTGGTCGCGCCTCCGATCAGGAGCGGCAGCTTGAAGCCGAGGCGTTTCATTTCGCCCGCAACGTGCGCCATCTCTTCCAGCGAGGGCGTGATCAGCCCCGACACGCCGATGATATCCACCTTCTTCTCGCGTGCCGTCTCCAGTATTTTCGCGACCGGCACCATCACACCGAGATCAATCACTTCGTAGTTGTTGCAGCCGAGGACGACGCCGACGATGTTCTTGCCGATGTCGTGCACGTCGCCCTTGACCGTCGCCATCAGAATCTTGCCCTTGGCGCGTTCCGAACCGTCCTTCTCCTTCTCCATGTAGGGCAGGAGCCGGGCGACGGCCTGTTTCATCACGCGCGCGGATTTCACCACCTGCGGCAGGAACATCTTGCCGGCGCCGAAGAGATCCCCAACCACGTTCATGCCGTCCATCAGCGGCCCTTCGATGACATCGAGCGGACGCGCGGCGGCCAGGCGCGCCTCCTCCACATCTGCCTCGATGAAGTCCGTAATCCCTTCCACCAGCGCGTGGCTGATCCGCTCGTTAACTGTTTGCTCGCGCCAGGCGAGATCGCGTTCGCGCCCGCCGCCGACCGCTTCGCCCACATAGCGTTCGGCCAGGGCGAGCAGCCGATCGCTCGCATCCGCACGGCGGTTGAGAATCACGTCCTCCGCCGCCTCGCGCAGCTCCGGATCTATGTCCGAATACACGGCGAGCTGGCTCGCGTTGACGATCGCCATGTCGAGCCCGGCGGCGATCGCATGGTAAAGAAAGACCGAGTGCATGGCCTGGCGCACCCGTTCGTTGCCGCGGAAGGAAAAGGAGACGTTGCTCAGACCGCCGCTCGTAAACACGTTGGGGAAGCGCTCCTTGATCTTGCCGACGGTCTCGATGTAGGCGCGGGCATAATCGTTGTGTTCCTCGATGCCGGTCGCAACCGCGAAGATGTTGGGATCGAAGATGATCTCCTGCGGCGTGAAGCCTACCGTCTCCGTGAGCAGCGTATAGGCGCGTTCGACAATGGCAAGCCGGCGCTCGACGGTTTCCGCCTGACCCTCCTCGTCGAAGGCCATCACCACGACCGCCGCGCCGTAGCGGCGGGCGAGACGCGCCTGCGCGAGGAACGGCGCCTCGCCTTCCTTCAGGCTGATCGAGTTGACGATCGGCTTGCCCTGCACGCAGCGCAGACCCGCCTCGATCACCGACCACTTGGAGGAATCAATCATCACCGGCACGCGCGAGATGTCGGGCTCGGCGGCAATCAGGTTGAGGAAGGTCGCCATCGCCTCCTCGCCGTCGAGCATGCCTTCGTCCATGTTGACGTCTATGATCTGCGCGCCGCCTTCGACCTGTTCGCGCGCCACTTCCACGGCGGTGTCGTAATCGCCGGCAAGGATGAGTTTCTTGAAACGCGCCGAGCCGGTCACGTTGCTGCGCTCGCCGACGTTGACGAAATTCGATTCCGGCCCGATCACCACCGGCTCCAGTCCGGAGAGTCGCAAGCGCGCCGGGCGTTCGGGCACGACACGCGGCGATTTGCCGGCGACGGCTTCGGCAATCGCACGAATGTGCGCGGGCGTCGTGCCGCAACAGCCGCCGACGATGTTCAAGAGACCCGCATCGGCCCACTCGGCGAGGTGTCCGGCCATGAATCCGGGCGTTTCGTCGTAGCCGCCGAGTTCGTTCGGCAGGCCTGCGTTCGGATGCGCGCTCACAAAGGTATCGGCGACGCGCGAAAGTTCGCTTACGTGCGCACGCAACTGCTCGACGCCCAGCGCGCAGTTCAGTCCGACCGCAAGCGGACGTGCATGCGCCACCGAATACCAGAACGCCTCCGGCGTCTGCCCGGACAGCGTGCGTCCGCTGGCATCGGTGATCGTGCCCGAAATCATCAACGGCACGCGCCGACCGAAGGCCTCGAAGGCCTCCTCGATCGCGAACAAGGCCGCCTTGGCATTCAGCGTATCGAAGACGGTTTCCACCAGCAACAGGTCCGCGCCGCCTTCGAGCAGCCCGCGCGCCGCATCGCGATAGGAATCGGCCAGTTCGGCAAAGGTGACGTTGCGGAAGCCCGGACGGTTCACGTCCGGCGACAGCGAGGCCGTACGACTGGTCGGCCCGAGCACGCCGGCGACGAAACGCGGACGTGCGGGATCGCGCGCCGTGATCTCGTCGGCGGCCGCGCGCGCCAGCTCGGCGCCGGTTCGATTCAGCTCATACGCCAGCGCCTGAAGACCGTAGTCCGCCTGACTGATCGCGGTGGAATTGAAGGTATTGGTCTCGACGATGTCGGCGCCCGCTTCGAGATAGGCGACATGCATCGCGCGGATCAAGTCCGGCTGCGTCAGGTTCAAAACGTCATTGTCGCCCTTAAGGTCAAACGGATGATCGGCAAAATTGAAAGAAGAATCCCCCTCTAACTCCCCCTTCCCGCCTGACGGCGGCAAAGGGGAGAGTGGCAAGTCCTCCCTCTTGCTCGCGCGAGCGAGGAAGGGGGAGTTAGAGGGGGATCCTCTTTCGCCGCGAAATGCCGCTTCATCGAAACGCTCATCCTGGATCAAGGTGCCCATGCCACCATCGAGCACAAGAATCCGTTCGCGCAACAGTTCTTCAAGTTTCTTCTGACTCATGACATCATCTCTTCACAGTCCTGCCCCCTCCCTTCACGGGAGAGGCTTCTCGTCTTGCTCCCTCTCCCTCGACGGGAGAGGGAAAGAAAGGAACAGCACCCAAGCCGGCAAGATGCCGGCGCTCCCAAACCCTCCCCTTTGCTCGCATAGCGAGGAAGGGGGAGTTGGAGGGGGATTCCCATCCCGCCATCGAGCACCAGAATCCGCTCACGCAGCAATGCTTCAAGTTTCTTCTGACTCATGACATCATCTCTTCACGGTCCTGCCCCCTCCCTTCACGGGAGAGGCTTCTCGTCTTACCCCCTCTCCCTCGACGGGAGAGGGAAAGAAAGGAACAGCACCCAAGCCGGCAAGATGTCGGCGCTCCCAAACCCTCCCCTTTGCTCGCATAGCGAGGAAGGGGGAGTTGGAGGGGGATTCCCATGCCGCCGTCGAGCACGAGAATCCGCTCACGCAACAATGCTTCCAGTTTCTTCTGACTCATGACATCATCTCTTCACAGTCCTGCCCCCTCTCCCTTCACGGGAGAGGCTTCTCATCTTGCTCCCTCTCCCTTGACGGGAGAGGGTTGGGGTGAGGGTGAAAAACCCTTGCCGCTTCGCAACAATACCCCTCACCCTCGCCCTCTCCCGCAAGGGGAGAGGGAAAGAAAGAAACAGCACCCAAGCCGGCAAGATGCCGGTGCTCCCAAACCCTCCCCTTTGCTCGCATAGCGAGGAAGGGGGAGTTGGAGGGGGATTCTTCCGCCGCCGAATCGCGGCTGAAGCCGCTCCTACAAAGAGATACATCCACTGCCATTACCCCGCAGCCTCAACACCGGCGCTCACCGGCTTCATGCCGAGCAGGCGGCAGATTGCCGCCGTCAGTTCCGCGCGGTTCAGGGTGTAGAAATGAAATTCCGTGACTCCTTCCGCCTGCAAACGCCGGCACTGCTCGGCCGCGACGCTCGCGGCGACGAGCTGACGCGTTTCCGGTTCGTCGTCGAGATCCTCGAAAAGCCGCGCGATGGCGTGCGGAATCTTCGCCCCGCAAGCCTCGGCAAACTCCCGCGTGCGCGCAAAGTTCGTAATCGGCAGTATTCCCGGCACCAGCGGCACATTCACGCCCGCCGCGCTGGCCTTGTCGCGAAAACGAAGATACGCTTCCACGTCGAAAAAAAACTGCGACACGGCACGGCTCGCGCCCGCATCCACCTTGGCCTTGAGGTTTTCGAGATCCGCCTCCAGCGTCAACGCATCGGGATGAACCTCCGGGTGACAGGCGACGCTCAGCTCGAAATCCGCAACCCGCTTCAGCCCCGCCACCAATTCGGCCGCGCGCTGATAACCCTGCGGATGCGGCAGGAAACGACCGCCGTCCGGCACGTCGCCGCGCAGGGCGACCACATGACGAATGCCTGCTTCCCAATAGTGGCGCGCAACGGCATCCACCTCATCACGCGAAGCGCCCACGCAGGTGAGATGCGCCGCCGGCTCGAGCGGCGTTTCGCGACGAATCCGCTCGACCGTCGCGTGGGTACGATCCCGGGTCGAGCCGCCGGCACCGTAGGTCACCGACACAAAGGCCGGACGAAACGGCGCCAGGCGCTCGACCGTCTCCCACAGTCGCGATTCCATCTTTTCGGTTTTCGGCGGGAAAAACTCGAAGGAAACCCGCAAGACGTTCTTCCCCTCCCCCTTGCCGCCTTCACGCGAGAAGCGGGAGCCCCTCTTTTCCTCCCCTTTGCTCGCGCCAGCGAGGAAGGGGGAGCCCCTCTTTTTCTCCCCTTTGCTCGCGCCAGCGAGGAAGGGGGAGCCCCTCTTTTCCTCCCCTTTGCTCGCGCCAGCGAGGAAGGGGGAGCCCCTCTTTTCCTCCCCTTTGCTCGCGCCAGCGAGGAAGGGGGAGTTAGAGGGGGATTCTTGCCGACGTCTGCAATCATCCATCTCAACAAGTCCTTGACGCTTTAGCAGTACTTCGATGCCGCCCTGCAACGCATCAACGAAACTCGGCGGTTGCGGGCAATAAAAAACCCGCTCAGGCAAACGCCAAAGAGCGGGCTTTCGGGGCCGTCTCTTTAGCGGTATTTATAACGCGCCCGCAATCTGACATCAAATCGGCGCGTGAGAAAAAGATTACTCCGATCCCGGCCTCAAGTCAAGCAAGCAAAGAAGGTGGACCGGGAGGCACTCCTTTTGCAGGGTATCGGCTTATCGGACGAAACCTTACGTTTCGCCACTGAATCACGGTAAACGTACCCTCCAGGCGATCGGCGTAATGCTGCAGAACCCCTTGCAAACGCGCCCAGCATTGCTGCCATGAACCTCCCGGCATGCGGAGCATCAATACACCGGGAACATTCCGCTTCATGCGGAAGACAAATTCGCCGAAATCTTTATCTTCGGGAAGCTCTGAAAAATTCCGTTCGTACTGAGCCCGTCGAAGTATGAACGGAATTTCCCCCGCTTTATCAAGGGTTGTAGTTCGCCCTTCGACAGGCTCAGGGCGAACGGCGAATCAATCAGAGCTTCCTTTACTGTATCAAAATTAAACCTGCGCCGAAAGTATTTGCTGAGAGGGCAGCGGCCCATTCGCGGCATTACATTGCTTCCCGTTCTCCGTCTTTGTCCGTCACGCCCCTCTCCACTGCCCTCAGCCGATTTCCCCAGAGCCGCCTACCCCTGTAGGCCACCGACACAGAATCGGGGCCAAAAGACGCCAGACGCTCGACCGTCTCCCACAGTCGCGCTTCCATCTTTTCGGTTTTCGGCGGGAAAAACTCGAAAGAAACCTTGATGTCATTCGTCGGACTGTTCAAGACATCCCCCTCAATCCCCCTTCGCAAGCGAAGGGGGAGGTGGCGTTATAGGCCCCTTCGCAAGCGAAGGGGGAACCCCGCTTGTCCTCCCCTTTGCTCGCGACAGCGAGGAAGGGGGAGTTAGAGGGGGATTCCTGCCGACGTCTGCAACCATCCATGGCAACAAGCCCTTGACGCTTGAAGTGGACCACGAAAGCTACGATCTCAGAGCCTTGACGGAAGCCCAGGGCACAATCTCGATGCCGCCACGCCGTTGCGACTCGCCGCCTCCATAAACCAGCACGGCTTTCCCCGAGGCATCACCCGCTATTTCCAGCCAACGTCTCAGGCCGCGAAGCGCATCGGCAGTTACCGTCGCACCCGTCTTGACTTCAACGGCAGTCAACCGCCCCGCCTCCTCCTGCAGCAGATCAACCTCGTGCCCGCTCCGATCGCGCCAGAAACTCAGGTTGGAAGATCGGCCCTTGTTGTACCTGCCCTTCAGCAACTCGCTCACCACCCAGGTCTCGAACAACGCGCCACGCAATGGATGCGTAGCGAGCTGCGACTCTTCCTCTATCCCCAGCAACCAGACCGCGAGGCCCGCATCCAGAAAATGAAGCTTGGGAGTCTTGACCAACCGTTTGTTGAAGTTCCGATGCTGGGGAGGTAGACGATGAATGACAAAGCTTGCCTCCAGCACAGAAAGCCACTGCCGAGCGGTGTTGTGACTGACCCCGGCCTCATCGCCGAGCGCCGAGAGATTCGTTAGCTGCCCGGTACGTCCCGCGCACAGGCGCAAAAACCGCTGGAATTGTGTCAGATCGCGAACGTTGACCAGCTGCCGCACATCGCGCTCCAGATAAGTGCGGACGTAGTTGGCATACCACGTTGTCGGATCGAGAGCCCGATCATGAATCGGAGGATACCCGCCACGCAGGAGCAAGGTATCCAACTGTGTCGGGACACGTCCCGCCGCGTGCAGTTCGTCCAGATCGAAAGGCAGCAAGGTGACCATGGCTACACGGCCGGCCAGACTCTGGGTGATACCGGCGTGTAGCCCGAACTGCTGCGATCCGGTCAGGATGAACCGCCCGGGCGTTCCGTCCTCGTCCACCATCCGCTGGAGATACGCAAACAAATCGGGCGTTCTCTGCACCTCATCAAGCACCACCCCGCCCCGGAAACCGGCGAGAAACCCGCGCGGGTCCTCTTGCGCGAACTCGCGCACGTCCGGGTCCTCAAGCGAGGCATAGGCATGATGAGGGAAAAGCGCCCGGGCAAGCGTCGTCTTCCCGGACTGCTTGGGTCCGGTGATGGCAACAACCGGATAGCTGTCGGACAGCTTCCGGACAACCGGCGTCGCTGAACGGGGTATCATGCGGCTGATTGTAACTCAAACTTACAATCAGCCGCAAACTCTGGCTGCCGCCCCCAACCTCCTTACAGACGACTCCCTCCTCAAACCGCTGACGCCGAGGGTCTCGAGGCGGCGCCAGGGCGAGAAAGACCCGTATAAAACCCCGATGCCGTTCGTTTGGGCCGTTCAAGACATCCCCCTCAATCCCCCTTCGCAAGCGAAGGGGGAAGTGGCGTTATAGGCCCCTTCGCAAGCGAAGGGGGAAGTGGCGTTATAGGCCCCTTCGCAAGCGAAGGGGGAGCCCCTCTTTTCCTCCCCTTTGCTCGCGCCAGCGAGGAAGGGGGAGCTAGAGGGGGATTCTTGCCGATAACGTAACGTATTTTTCGCACTTTGGAGGAGCGGCGGTCCCGATCTGGTTAAATGAAGCTACAACCCATCATTGACTGGAAGGAGACCACCGCCATGGAACAGGATACTACGCCGCCCGCCTTGGGCAAAGTGATCGAGATTGACGAAGCGAAGGTACAGCGGCATTTGGACGGGATTGTGCGCGGCACTGTGGAGGAGACGCTGAACGGGCTGCTCGATGCGGAGGCCGACAGGCTGTGCGGGGCGAGCCGCTATGAGCGCAGCGGTCGGCGCCGGGATTATCGCGCCGGGCACTACGAGCGCGGGCTGCACACCCGAGCGGGCGAGGTGAAGCTGAAGGTGCCCAAGCTCAGGACACTGCCGTTTGAGACCGCGATCATCGAGCGGTATCGGCGGCGCGAGGCGAGTGTGGAGGAGGCGCTGATGGAGATGTATCTGGCCGGGGTCTCGGTGCGCCGGGTCGAGGACATCACCGAGGCGCTGTGGGGGACGCGGGTCTCGGCGGGCACGGTCAGCCGGCTGAACCAGAAGATGTATGCGCGCATCGAGGCGTGGCGCAACCGCCCGATCACCGGCGCCTTCCCGTATGTGTACCTGGACGGCATCGTCTTGAAGCGCAGTTGGGGCGGGGAAGTCAGGAACGTCAGCGTGCTGGTCGCCATCGGCGTCAATGCCGAGGGCTACCGCCAGGTGCTGGGCATCGCCGAGGGGGCGAAGGAGGACAAGGCGGGCTGGAGCGCATTCGTGGGCCATCTCAAGACACGCGGCCTCACGGGCACCGAGTTGTTCATCTCCGATGCCTGCCTGGGTCTGGTCGAGGCGCTCGCCGAGCATTACCCCGAAGCGCGCTGGCAGCGCTGCGTGGTGCACTTCTGCCGGAACGTGTTCAGCGTGGTGCCCAACGCCAAGGTGCGCGCGGTGGCCGCCATGCTCAAGGCCATTCACGCGAGCGAGGATCGTGAAGCGGCCCAGGAGAAAGCCCGCCAGGTGGTAGCCAAGCTCAAAGCCATGCGACTCGCGAAGGCCGCCGAGAAGGTCGAGAACGCCATCGGCGAGACGCTCACCTACTACGCTTTTCCCGAGACCCACTGGCGGCGCATCCGCACCAACAATCCGCTGGAGCGGCTCATGCGCGAGATCCGCCGGCGCACCCGTGTCGTCGGCGCCTTCCCCGACGGGCACTCGGCGCTGATGCTCGCCGCCGCGCGTCTCAGACACGTCGCGGGAACGACCTGGGGCGTGAAACGCTACCTGAACATGGAGCCGCTCGCCAAACAGCAGCGGCTCGATGAAACCGAGCAGGCTTCGGCCTGAAAGCAACCATGATTCGGAACCCCGCCAAACCGAAAGTGCGCAAAATACTTGACACTACCCCCTTGCCAATATCCGATGCGGTCATGTAGCGTTCACCTCAACTCTCCCCAGCGTGGCTTGTACGCATAACGGCTAGAAAGCGATCCGTTCAGGCCTTTTCATGCCGCCCATTGAATTTTATTTTGTGTCAATGGCAACGTTACGAATCGAAAGTTTTGTCTTTATTCTGACGCCAACAAAATTCTGTTATTCACACCTTCGCGCGGAAATCAATCACTCTTGCAGAGGAATGACTCGATTTTCCCGCTTCCATACCCGATTCCGAAGAGCAATATTCCGGCACCAACTGCCGCAGAATCGCCAGAACCGCAGTGCGATTTGTCTGTGACAGCGCCGCTTCCAATTCCGCCAAACCCGCCTCAAGCACATCCGGCGACACAGACGCTTCCGATTCTGCAAGCAGCAACTTGGGATGTCCCGTACCTACCGGCCGTTCGGCGGCGTAGAAAAGCTCCTCATAAAGCTTTTCGCCGGGCCGCAGGCCGCTGTATTCGATCTGGATGTCCACGCCTGCTTCCAACCCGGAAAGTCTGATCATTTCGCGCGCCAGATCGGTAATCCGGACCGGATCGCCCATATCCAGCACGAAGACACCCCCCGCAATATCCGATGCCGCCGCTTCGAGAATGAGGTTGACCGCCTCGGGGATCGTCATGAAAAAGCGGGTGATGTCCTGATGGGTAACGGTCACCGGACCACCGGCGGCGATCTGTTCGCTGAAACGGGGAACCACGGAACCCGACGATCCGAGCACATTACCGAAGCGGGTCACCACGAACTGACACCCGCCCTTGCTCGCGGCGGTCCGGCAGTAAAGTTCCGCCAAGCGCTTGGTAGCTCCCATGACGTTGGTGGGATTGACGGCCTTGTCCGTGGAAATCTGCACGAACCGCTTCACCCCATGACGCACCGACGCTTCCGCTACGCATTGCGTACCGAATACGTTCACGCGAATCCCCGCCAAAGGATTCTCTTCCACCAATGGAACGTGCTTATAGGCGGCGGCATGGAATACTATTTCCGGCGAGTGCTCGCTGAACAGCTTGTTCAGGATGCGTTCGTCACAAACACTGCCCAGACAGGCTTGGACTCGATCCGCACCGGCTGTTTCGAGTTCGGCCGCAATCTGATAAAGACTGTATTCGGAGTGATCGAGAATAATCAACCGGGCGGGATCCAACTGCACTATCTGACGGCATAATTCGGAACCGATAGACCCACCTCCACCTGTAACCAATACCCGCCGTCCGCGCAGAAATTCCGCCGCCCGATCGTTCCCGAGTTGAATTGGATCGCGTCCGAGGAGATCCTCGATGATGACGGGACGCAGATTCTCCGCGACAATCGGGCCTTCTGTCTGGGCCATGCTGAAGGGAAGTGTCTGACACAGCAGGTGCATGGCATTACAGTCACGCATTACCATCCTGAGCACACTTGGTGCCGCCGAAGGCATCGCAAACAACACAGTATCGGCACTGTAACGGCGTGCTATTTGCGGTAAATCCCTCAACGCTCCACGAACCCTGACCCCATGAATTTCGCGACCAATCTTGCTCTTGTCGTCATCGAGAATAGCGACGGGTACGTAGCGTCCGTGCGAGGCGAGATCGCGGATAAGCAATGCGCCTGCCTGACCACCGCCGACCACCACGGCACGCTTACCTTGCCGCAAACCGAGTACGAAGCTTCGGTCTTTCCAGGACCGGTACACAATACGACCCAAACCGAGGCCGACCAGAAGAATGAGTGGATATATGAGCAAAATCGAGCGCGGGAATCTGTCCAGCACGCCCGAAAGCAATCCGATCCCTACGGCAAGAAGCGAGCCAAGCACAATAGCCTGGACAAGCCGTATCAAGTCGGGCAGCGAGGCAAAACGCCAAAGTCCGCGGTAGCAGCCTCGCAGCCAGAGCACTGTTCCGTTGCAGGCAACGGCGATCAATGCAAAGAGCGCAAACCGCTCCCAGCCGACGAATTGTATGCTCGACAGGCCACCATACTGGATGTAAAAAGCCAGCAGCAAACTGCCGGGAATCCAGGCAATATCGTGCAGGCGCGCTAGAACCCGGCGAAAATGCCGGGTACTGCCGTTGAGCCGCTTTGCCGCAGCCTGTTTGTCCTCGTCTCCTCGGTACATTTTTATTGACCTAGCGCCAGGAAAACCACAACGCCGCTATAGTATATTAAATCTGACCTAAATGTGCGTCGCAGCACGCTAACAAGGTCGGGCTGGGCCCCTTTCGGCATGACCTGCCGGTAAGCACCCGGGGGATCATTGGTTCATTCCTACAGCTACAGCCGACGGGTAGCGGCCAGCTTTCAGTTGCCCGGCACCGTTCTTTAGGCAAAAAAGAGGGATTATATACTTGGCAAACCCTGAGAGTAAGAGCAAAGATGTGCCACACAGATGATCTAGACACTCAAAACCGCATTGTTGTGGCGGCCGAGTATTTGGCGCACGTCTATTATCCTATTAAGGAAGGCGTCCTTTCTGATGAGGAGGTAGAAAAAGACTATGCGATGAGTGTAATGGGGGATATCAAGGCGATTCTGGATGGGGAAGCGACTTTCTCGGGACTCTCTTTTCATAGAGTTGATGATAGAAATCCCAGAGAGGTGTTTGCAACTCCAAAATTCGGGTAGATATTTCTTCAAAGTCTTTGGGTTTGTATAACATGGCTTTTTTGGAAGGATGAATAGCAATAAGCGCATCTGGGTATTGGTTAGAGAGCGCCCATTGTGAGTGAATTACATCATTGCGTTGTTTGGAGGCTTTGGCAATCTTGGGGCGCAATGTTTTGTTAAATGAAATACGGGTTTCTTTGCCTTCTCTGTATTCAATCAGGCTTTCCAATAGGTCTAGTTTTGCGTTTAAACTGTTTAGGCTGGAAAATATCATGTGTCCTACTGGGTGGGCAATGGGTGCGACTACAAGCGGTGGTTTTGGCAAATCGTCACCTAGAAGCGTTGCATATATTTGTGAAAGAATGGTTTCTATGTTCGTCCAGTTTGCGCATATATTTCCAATCCATTCAGCCAATTCCCGACGGTGCAAAACTCCGTCAGGCACAATAAAGATTCCCGTAGGGTTATGGAGAGGTTGAGGCATGGCTAAATCCCCTAAAGATCAGAAGCGAAAAGACAATGAGCCAGGGTTTGATGAAACATTGCGCCGGATGCTTAAAACCCCTCCTCAGCCTAAGCGGAAAGAGGAGAAAAAGAAACCGGAGAAATGATCCGGTTTTATAAGCGGCTGACAGGAACAGCCTTCGCTACTCTCTTTCTCCGAGTTGTCCCTTTCGGGGTTCGGGTTCCAAGTAGCTCTGACCGACTGTCCCGAGCTTATCCCGTGTATTAGCACGGGGCCTGACTGTCCTGCAAGACTTTCAGGCCTTGCACCGACCAGACGCTTTCTCGCTAACTTTCGCTAACTCAAACTGCCGGGCCGATGGTATAAGTTCGCCCTGTCAGCCTACCGTTCCCCTAGGTCAGATCACAGGTCTTTGCAGAGACCAAGCGAAGCGGGGAAACACAAAAATTGGGCTGACATAAGTCCTCCGTAATTGCATTCAACGGTTACCAGCAAGAGCGCTGGCCTATGGAGTATAGGCCGGAATGGAGGATTTTGCCCAGATAGCGGCTAAAGGTCCGCTATTTGGGCTTCTTCTTGAGTCCGCCGATAGGTAAGGCGCTTTCCCGCTATACCGATCAGGGCGGCATCCGTGCGGTCTGCATCGTCAAACCCTTGGCTGCTGCGCAGGTTGTAGCGGAAGTCGAACTCATGCAGATAGCGCTGCAAGTGTTCCTCGCTTACATGGTGAAAGGTGCCGACTAGGCCACGCTTGAGTAGGCTAAACACAGATTCGATGGTGTTGGTAGTTATATCCCCATCGGCAT
This sequence comes from uncultured Gammaproteobacteria bacterium, assembly GCA_963843735.1. Taxonomy (GTDB): domain Bacteria; phylum Pseudomonadota; class Gammaproteobacteria; order JAKDMP01; family JAKDMP01; genus CAWJLN01. The sequence goes on along the minus strand of CAWJLN010000001.1, from coordinate 191,731 downwards.
AGACACCAGCGGAATGATTAACTACGCCGTGAAACGCAAACTCGCGGCCTATCTTGATATACATGCGCGCCTCATCGGTCATGAGACGGGCCTCGGAGGCTATCTGACCCTTGAGGATTGGGCGCAGCGTCTTGCCGCTCACATGCGGGACGTGGAATGAGCGCACGTCGCCCTCACGCTCGACTAGTGCGACGATCTTCATCTTGTGCTGGTAGCCTTGGCGCTTGGTCTTGCCGGGCATATTTCCCCAATAGGTTTCATCGGCCTCGACGGTCTTGCCGCCCGAGCCGAGAAGCCCGTTAGGATTCATGGTCATGGCCTCGCGGATGCGATGGCACATAAACCAAGCAGTCTTATAGGTCACGCCGAGCATACGGTGTATCTGGTGAGCGCTGATGCCCTTCTTGCTTGAGCAGACCAGAAAAGTGGCCTGTAGCCAGATATTGAGCGGAATCTTGGAACGCTCGAACACAGTCCCGACAGTGACGGAGAACTGCTTGCGGCAATCCTTGCACTTACACAGGCCGGGACGGGCGCTCTTGCCCGTGATTCGGTAGTGATCGTTCTCACTCCCGCAGTGCGGGCATACGGGGCCATTAGGCCAGCGTAGTGCCTCAAGGTACTCGCGGGCCTTATCGGCATCTTGGAAATGAGGAGCATTGAGGTTAGACATGATTATTTACCTTCGCAAAGGCGAGAAATTGAACCTTCAGCCTTATTCACTACCGCCCGGGCTAGAATTTGCTCTGGTGGAACCGATGAAGTCTTACCGCAGTTTTGGCATTCGGCAGATACATCGCCGTTGCCGGAAAATGGGAGAGTTTCTTGGCCTTCTTTGGTGGATTCTTGTAAAGGGATGAATGCTCCGCATGAGGGGCACTCAAACCCAAAATAGATGAACCCAGTTTTAGCGGCCTGCATGACATTCCCTCCCAACGGTTACGCAAAGCATAGCAAAGGGTTATGGGTTCGTCAAGTATATAATCCCGCAAAAAAGACACAGGTTTGTAAAAGCAACTCCTACGCAGCTCAATGCTGAGCCGCACACACTACGTCGCAAATAATGTCGGCCATTCTGTGCATATCATCCTCTTCCAAGGTCGGATGCACCTGAAACATCAATGCGGTCTCCCCAAGTTCCTTGGCAACCGGTAATCTTGGGTCGGGAACCCAGCCCGTCGCCTCGAAAGCTTTCTCCAAATAAACTTCCGAACATGAGCCCTGTCCACAAACCACCCCCCGCGTCAAAATCTCCTGGAGAATACGATCTCGATTCCATCCTGCGCCTAATCGCTCCGGCCGAACGAATACATAGAATTTGTAGTATGCATGCTCGACACCCTTCTGCGGCATCGGCACCCGCAACGCCGGCAAGACGGACAACCTTGAGGCAAGGACATGCGCGTTGCGCCTCCGGCGTTCGCTCCAGGCGGGTAACTTGCCAAGCTGGATACGTCCGATCGCCGCCTGCATCTCGGTCATTCGCCAATTGGTCCCGAAAGACTCGTGCAGCCAACGAAACCCCGGCGCATGCTCACGCGCGTAAACCGCCCCCCAGCTTTTGCCATGATCCTTGAATGACCACATTTTTGACCACAGTGTGCGATCATTGGTGGTGATCATGCCACCCTCCCCACCCGTGGTCATAATCTTGTCCTGGCAGAAAGACCAAGCCCCGATATGTCCGATGGAGCCTACCGGATTACCCATGTAGATCGCGCTATGCGCTTGGGCACAATCCTCGATGACAAACAGATCGTGTTCTTTGGCCAATGCCATGATGGCATCCATCTCGCAGGGCCAACCAGCCAAGTGCACACAGATAATGGCGCGAGTACGCGACGTCAACACTGCTCGCACCGTCTCGGCGGTAATGTTCTGGTTGTTCCTGTCTACATCGGCAAACACCGGAATAGCGCCTGCATTGGCAATGCAGGATGCCGTCGCCATAAAGGTCCGCGAGGTAACCACCACTTCGTCATTAGCACCAATACCCAGCGCCTTCAAGGCTACATCCAGGGCCACCGTGCCGTTGGCAAGGGCAATTGCGTAGCCGGTACCCACCCATGAGGCAAACTCCCTTTCAAACTCCCGGCACTCCTGGCCCGTCCAATAATTAACCTTATTGGAGAGCAATACCCGACGCACCGCATCCGCCTCTTCCTGAGTATAAGACGGCCAGGGAGGAAAAGACCCGTTGAGCATAGATTAAACCCTTAGTCACCCAAAACAGTTTTCCAGATGTAACAAAGATCCCCTATAAAACTCCAGTCACGAATGTAATCCAGGTTGATACTCACTTTGTCAGGGTAAATGACGTCACGATTATACGCCTCTGGATCTGTCTGCGAAACCAAAATTTCTTCCTCCCCACGGTACTTGAGCGTGGCAGGTCCGGTAATCCCAGGACGAATGGAAAGCACAGCACGATCTACGCCTTGCAAATGATCGGCAAACCCCGATACATCAGGACGTGGCCCCACAAAGCTCATATGGCCACACAAAACATTCCAAAGCTGGGGCAGCTCATCAATTTTTGTCTTCCGCAAAAAAGCGCCCAGCTTCGTTATACGAGGATCATCTGAACGTGTTACCGTCGTCTTGAACACGCTGGTTGACCGCATAGTTTTTATTTTTATCACCTGAAACAAGCGGCCTTGGCGCCCCACCCGTTGTTGAATAAAAAAACCATTACTCCGAGTATCGATGCAGGCGCATAAAAAAGCCAGCAAGATCAGCCACCACAGTATTAGCAAACCCACAAGGGAACCCACAAAATCGAATGTTCGCTTGGCAATAGACTGTCGCATTGATAGTGACGGGCTTGAACTAGAGGTAGCCATAACGCTTCAATGACGCCGACACCAAAGCTTCAAGCCGGCGGACCTCATCCTCACCAAGCACTTCCCGTCCCTTTCCCAAACTTTTCGTTGATACACATTTTACTGCCGTACTGACCCGTTCCTCAGAAACCTCATAGCCCAAGAAATTAAGCAATTTCTTCAACTCAATTGCGGGATTATTAACGAAATCTTCATAACGTACCTTTGCTATCTTATTTGCAGGCATTAACGACAAACCCGCCTCCGCTTTATCTACACAGCGCTGCCACTGAATAGCGCATACTTCGTTCAAAGAGAACGACATCAGCATATCTTGCATATCATTGAATTTTGGCCCCCAAAAAGCAAGACGCTTATCATTGGAGAGAACACGGTAAATCCGGCTCCAAAGGTAGCGCGCCCCATAATATGGCACGTCTGATATCGGCACGAAACGTACTTTCTTCATCAGGTAGGAAATATCGAGACCGGCCGCCCATCTCTGTTTTATCGAGCCGGCAGCGTCAATACCATCCCGGTAGATGTATATATATTTCGCATTAGGAAGCGCACGATCAACAAATGGAATTCGGAGACAATTCGCGCAAGTCTTTTCCACGACTATATTTACATCTTGCTCTCGCCTTATTGCCTCAAAGCGATCGCGGATGTACGACAACACCTTTGGCGTGGCCATATCCTCAGGAATCTCATCCGACGGATACTTGGCATTCCCATGCCGCCAAATATAATTGATCTCGTCACAGGGCCAAGTTCCGATTCCATCGAATGAAGTCAACACGTCTCTTAGCATATTAGTGCCGGAGCGCGGCGCACCTATAATCACAACGCTTTGCATTGGCAAACTTTTCTCTGACACTATAGTATTAATCCTTCTCATCACGCAGCGACTCGCTTATAGCGGATAAAAACATCACATCATGCCAAGTTCTTAACCAAACATAGCATTACCGTCGTGAATATTGGTTTGCCAACACAGCAAGTTTCCCCGCCGACGAACTGGCAGTATAATTTTTGCTTCGGAAACCTGCCGCATTTTTAGAAAGTTTTGCGCGGAGTGACTCGCTATATTTAAGCTTTAGAACATTTTCGGCGAATACAACATCCTCATGCTCACAGAACATGCCGGCGCCAAGCTCCTCGATCACATCCCGCACCGCACCTTTACCCCCTACGTATAAAATGGGTTTACCCGCGCCGAGGTAGTCAAACACCTTGTTTCCCAAAATGCCGCTTGCGAACTTCCCGGCCGCGGCAGGGTAAATACAAAAATCCACTGCTCGACAAATAGCGTGGACATCCGCCTTCTTTTGACGCCCCAAAAAAAGACCATTAATTCCTTTTTTTTCCATATCCGCCTTAAACTCCGCCTCGCGTTGCCCATCGCCAACAAACACGAACCCGACGTTGGTATCGTAGCGTAAACGTTCAGCTCCATTCATAATTTTTTCCACCGGAAATGCGTGGCCCAGGGTGCCAGCGTAAAGGCCAATGAAACACTCGCCAGAATTTTTCCGCAATGATTTCTCCATTCTCTGACGCCAAAGTTCAATGGTTTCAATTGCCGGTGCCGTAAAATCATCATAGCCAATCGGAGCAAGCGTTACCTTGCTCCCGTCTACGCCACGTTCTTTTAAAAACTCAACATAATATGGTGAAACTGTAAGAATAAAATCGGCGCTCCTGAATATACGTGTCTCCAGCCAAATCATCAATGCCGCAAACCTTCTCGATTTCGCGTAACCAACCTCTCTCGCCGTTTCCACCGGAAAATCCCTTACATTGATTCCAAACGGAACCCGCCGAATCGAGGCGATAATCCGAGCCACCAATAACTGGGTAATCGGCACACTCATGGAGAGCACCAGATCTGGCCTGCGCTCTTTCATTCCATACCAGAACTGCCCAGCCATTGCCGACACAAAAAAAACAACCCTTCGCCAACGTCTCGAACGATCGCTTTTCGATGTCCAAGTTTTAATAACTTTCACTTTCTGGCGATTTAAGCCGGCGCAAGTATCATCCGTTACCTTTTTTTGAGTTACGGGATCAATGCCGGGAATAATTACGGATACGAAATGTTGCTCTGAAAGACATTTGACCTGATGCCATGTCCTGGCACCCGCCTCACCCTGAGGGCCACGCAAGTGATTACTGTAATACAGGATATTAGACATAATCTAAATTCTACCTGTCTTAACCTTTGCAATTCCACAAGTTTTAGTACGCGGAAGTAGTGCCCGCGCCACACGGATCAACGATTATATTACTACACACAGATCAAGCTCGAAGATCGGACTAGTGGGATAAAAACCACCTATAAGTCTGGTGAATACCCTCCAACAAAGGAATCTTCGCTTTCCAGCCCTGTGAATGCAGCCGGGATACATTCAGCAGTTTTTGCGGAGTACCGTCCGGCTTGCTGGCATCATTAACAATACGGCCACGGAAGCCAACCACCTTCCGGATCAACTCAGCCAGATTTAAAATACTAATATCTTCGCCTGTACCCACGTTGACAATCTCTTCTTCATCGTATTTTTGCATTAAATGCACCACCGCGTCAGCCAAGTCATTGACATGGAGGAACTCTCGTCGAGGCGATCCAGTACCCCACATTACTACTTCTTTGGCCCCTGTCATCTTCGCCTCGTGAAACTTACGGATCAGTGCCGGCAGCACGTGCGAATTCTGCAGGTCGAAATTGTCACCCGGACCATATAGATTCGACGGCATCAGGCTGATTGCATTAAAACCGTATTGCCGCCGATATGCCTGACACATCTTGATTCCGGCAATCTTCGCCACCGCATACCACTCGTTGGTCGGCTCCAGTGGCCCTGTAAGTAGTGCATCTTCAGTTATCGGCTGTGCTGCATGCTTGGGATATATGCACGACGACCCCAGAAAGCACAGTTTACGCACTCTCGACAAAAAAGCAGCATGAATAACATTGTTCTGGATAACTAAATTATCGCGAATGAATTCGGCCGGATATGTATTATTTGCGTGAATGCCGCCAACTTTAGCTGCAGCCAAGAACACATAATCGGGATTTGCTCTCTGAAAAAAATTCATCACTTCTGCCTGGTTGGTCAAGTCCAGCTGCCCATGTTCAAGAGTAATCAAATTATCAAACCCCTCCGCTTTCAACCGTCTCTCAATAGCACTGCCAACCAACCCTCTATGGCCCGCAACAAATATCCTGGCGTCACGATCCACTGGCGTCTTCACTCGTGATATGAGTACGTATGGAAGCCGGCGTTTTTGACCAACAGATCACGTTTTGCTATAGACAGATCGCTTTCTACCATTTCGCGGACAAGTTCCTCGAATCCGATCTTTGGCGTCCAACCAAGCTGCTCCTTTGCCTTACCGGGGTCACCCAGGAGGCTATCCACTTCGGCCGGACGAAAGTACCGTGGATCAACCGCAACGATAGTCTGTCCTTTATGTAATGATGAGCCATCAGGCAACGAAGAAACCTTACCAACTTCATTTACGCCTTTGCCTTCCCAAGTGATCCCTATGCCCAGTTCATTCGCCGCGCCCTCAACAAACTCACGTACAGAATGTTGCGTGCCTGTGGCAATCACGAAATCTTCCGGTTTATCCTGCCTCAACATGAGCCACTGCGCTTCGACGTAATCACGTGCATGCCCCCAATCACGCAAAGCGTTAAGGTTCCCCAGGTAAAGACGGTCCTGCAGCCCTAGTAAAATTCGGCTCAGTGCGCGGGTGATCTTGCGCGTCACAAAAGTTTCTCCACGTAACGGCGACTCGTGATTAAACAGGATTCCATTGCATGCATACATTCCATAGGATTCTCGGTAGTTCACTGTAGTCCAGTATGCGTACAATTTAGCCACGCCATAAGGAGAACGCGGATAAAATGGCGTAGTTTCGCATTGTGGTACTTCCTGAACCTTGCCATACAGTTCGGAGGTTGACGCCTGATAGAAACGAGTACTTTCCTCAAATCCAAGAATGCGAATGGCCTCCAACAGACGCAATGCTCCGATCGCATCGCTATTTGCCGTGTACTCCGGGCTTTCAAACGACACCGCAACATGACTCTGAGCCCCGAGATTGTATATCTCATCTGGCCTGACCTGTTGCATGATGCGTATTAAATTGGTCGAATCTGTCAAATCTCCGTAATGCAAGAAAAAATGACGATTAGAAACATGGGGATCCTGATACAGGTGATCAATACGAGCCGTGTTAAATAACGAGGAACGACGTTTAATACCGTGCACCTCGTACCCTTTGTTCAATAGAAACTCGGCCAGGTATGCCCCGTCTTGTCCGGTCACCCCGGTAATCAATGCTGTCTTGCTCATGTCTCTTCCTGAATAAATTGAAAGTAACTTTCGCTGATTATATAGAGCGCTGGCTACGAATATGCCCTAGAAATTGGCACGCACCCCCGTGAAAGGTTATTTTAATTCGCAATTTATAATCAAGCATTTCTTTCAAAAAACCTTGCTCTGGAAACATATAAAGACCAATATAATAAACCACTGCCAAAAAGCCTATATACAATACGCCTAAAAATGATCTTTACAATCGCCTTTATCCACTTGGAAACCCCAAAATCGTCCGAGTAGATGCTATCAACAAATAGGCGTTCCGCAAGACGCCTTGTGTCATATTTTACGTCATTCGATCTGCCGCCAAGAGCAAAAACAGCTATCACATTTGGAATATAAAAAACATCAAACAAACCCTTAAACTTCAATCTTTGCCACAGCTCATAGTCCGCAACCCACTTTAAACGGATATCAAAAGGATTGTCTTCCTGTAATTGCTTGTCAATAAAAGTCGCCTGGTGCGGCAATCCAGCAGATCCCTTCCCAAATTTTGAGGGCCTAAACCTGTTTAACAGCTTTCCCTTATATTCAAACTGCACCCTGCCGGATATAATTTTTGGTTTCCCCTCGATTATTTCTGGATCCTCTATCACGTCTTTGACGACTTTATTCGACAAAAATTTATCGCCAGCATTCATAAAAATTACATAATCTCCAGACGCCCGATTAACACCCTTGTTCATCGCATCATAAAGACCCTTATCTGACTCCGTAACTAGAACGTCAATTCTTTTCGATAAGGATTCCAGATATTCCAGTGTGCCGTCAGTTGACCCTCCATCTATAACGATAAATTCGATGTTCTTATAGGTTTGGTCAAGAACGCTCCTGACCGTATTTTCAATTTCATCAGCACAGTTCCAGCAAACCGTAATGACACTCACTCGAAAAGTATTATTCATAAACAGAGGCTGCCCTGCATCAAGAAATCAGACAAGCATGGACGGATATACATGCCAGACCCGTGACGTCAATATGCTTTTCCCAACCTGCATACATGCGTGAAATATCATGAGTTAACAACCGGTTCGGGAGCATATGCATATGCTTGTTGATGCAGGTTATCAAGGTGCCCCCGATTATACTCGCGTGACAGCCGTCTTGCCATACCGAAGAACAAGCAACTCAAACCAAAATAATACGGATATCCACTAAGAACCGGTTCGACAAAAAGTCCGGTTACAAACGAAACTCCCAGCGCACAAATTATCAACCTGAGTAATTGCGGAAAGCCCGATTTAATAACCTTGAACGTGCTCCAGAAATGACTTATATTAAAAATCAACAGAAACAGAAAGGGCAGGACCCCCGCGGTATATGCAACATCAAGCCAAGTGTCATGCACATAATTCAGCCCGTTAATTGCAGCAGTCCTGCCACCCGCAAGATGAGCAGGAAGCTCCGAGATCATATCTGCCCACGCCGCAAATCTTGGTGTATCCAGACCCTTATTCGAGAATCGTACAAAAACGTCACTGAGGTTGACATAGCTCATGACAGCAAACGCAGCAATACCAAGTCCCACAAATATTAGTAGCGCCTTAAAGAGCTTCTTGTTCCCCGAGCCCGAATCTTCTTGTTTCGAGAGCAGGAATACACCCAAACATGCTATAAAAGAAAGCGCCAGGGCCACAAGCGGTGTTCTATCTTGGAACACGATGATAATAAACAACGCATTGACAACAAATAATATAATTATTGCCGAAAAGACCCATGCTTGATAGCTCCTGATTTTCCTTCTTGCCATAAATAACAAAACAGGTGCGAGGCACAAACCAAGCGATGCATACAAGCCTATAATGGTTGCAATATCACTCTGTCCTCCGCGCCAAAAGCTATCTATAGTGCGGGAGGATGCAGCTTCGGAAAGCTGCGTCGGAGTAATATTATAAAATAACAAAAATGTATAACAGGCAAATCCGGCAACAAACGCAATCAAGGGCAAAACTAAACTATCCGGCCAAGCTGGCCCTCTTCTTTTCCCCAAATAATACCCCAAGCCATATAACCCAATGAACAGAAGGGGCCTGTGAATAACATACGCAAAGGAAACGTAGCCATATCCATAGCTAACAAGATAGTACGTTGCACAAAACATGGCGAGGATAGAAATTTGAATTACAAAATCCTTTATAACCCTGCCTTTCCAAAAGATTAGAAGCCAAAAAACTACCGGATAGATCAGTGCTTGAGAAATCACTGGAATGCACAGGCCAAACACAAACAGGAACAGGGATAAGACCCACATTTCCAAGCTTTGCCCTAAAATATTTTTTTTCACATCGATCTCTCTAAAGCTCACATGAAAAATGCAATTCTGTTACCGTTTCCAGATGCTTTTAGATTAATGGTCTTCAAAGCTTGCTTTCGGAATGACTGGGCTAAACGTCTCTGAAAAAAATACCGTCGGCCTGCAACAATCTACCCGAATGAGGATCAGTAAATCCCGGCACCAGCCCATGAAGGCTGAACCCCAGCGACACAATAGACTCCACCATCTCAAAATAGAGGGATTGCCCTTCATACAGTGGAACCAAAGAAAGTTCTATCTGCAGGCCACATATTCTGGGCAGCGTATTAGCCGCCCCCATCAGGGCCTGGGCTTCATAGCCCTGAGTGTCAATTTTAATAAACGGACTTTCCGAGCCTTCCAAAAACTGCTCAGAAACACTATCTAATGTTTTCATGGCAACCCTTTCTTCGCCAACCCTGGCCGACGAAGGCGCGCTTTCCACGTGCTTGTCCAAAACATTTAGAATGGAACTGCTGACCGAATTTCCCGAAATGTTTATTGTAATCTCTTTATCCACATCGCCAATAGCCATTCTTGGCGCTACAAGCCACCTAGCATCTCTCCTGCTTGATTGAACTAATTTATTGTAGGCAGTAGATAATGGTTCAAATGACACAATACGACCTTTATATCCCGCAACACGCATGATCCATTGCATACTGCCCGACATTGGCGCCCACATCAAAAATAAGATCGACCCTATACTGGGATAGCAGGCGGTATAGCGTAGCCAAGCTTGATGTGCCAACTTTATATTTTTTGATTTCGAAACCACAACGTCTAATCTGGTGTTTTGCGAAACGCTTTGCGCGATTAGCCAACATATATATTACCTTTAAAATATCATTGCAGACAACACCTGTAAAGGCGCCTAAAATTTCTATTCTAGAATACAGGGGCCATAATTCCGGATAAATTCGGTTATATCATGAAACTCCTTAAAATTCTCTTTCCACCAGGTTTCGTCTTTTCCCCACCATTTGAACTTTAACAAAAACTCAATCACATCCTGTTCAAAACGATATCGAATCAGCTTGGCGGGAACCCCTCCATAAATGGCATAAGCAGGTATATCTTTAGTAACCACAGCGCCAGCAGCAATGATCGCACCATCGCCTATTTTAACCGAGTCAGCTACGATAACATTAGTACCCAACCATACGTCATTCCCAATCACGACAGAACCAAGTTCTTCATAATAATTTTTATCTGAGAAAGTTAATCCTACTTGCCTTCCCGTAGAATAAAATGCCGGATGAGACGACACATATGTGCGGCTAGGGTGTCGGCCCGTTCCGATAATACAATTCGGCCCTATACAGCAAAATCTTCCTATTGAAGCCCTGTTTACACGGCTTGATCTACCCACGTAAGTATATGTGCCAATTTTTGACTTCTTGACAATAGCATGATCATAAATCCTAATATTCTTCTCAAGATTCGATCTTATGACTAACGAAAGGTATTCTTGAGATATATGCTCGTACCTAAATTTATTTCTTATAAAATTAAGCACAAAATATAAGTACTCAGTAATTGGATTCTTAAATGCTGTTTTTACAAGATACTTGGTATTCATAGGTGAAGATCTCCCTAAAATCTAGAGAACTGTTTTTTCTCGCCAAAGAATTTTAATTTTATACTGCGCCTTAATGACTTTGGGAACATCGAAAGCGAGTATGTGCGTAACACCCTGAAAAATATTTCAAGCATCATCAATATTCTGATTACTTTCTTTGCTTTAATCTGCTGTATTTCATCAATGGCAATTCCCTTGGGGCCGCTGAATTTCAATGCTTTGACATCATATACGCTCTGCTGGCGTGCCGAATAATGGGCCCTGTCCCATCGAGACCAATGTTTCGCATGAGGCTCACGCGTGGATGGATATGAAGACACTTATTGTAGTAGGCCAAACATAACAGTCTAGCGTCCCAGCCGCCCACTCTCCCTTCCTCATGCAGTTTCAATGTTGCCCGTACATGCCGCCCAACACCCAATGGGACTTTTTGTGCATTACCATAGGGATTCTTAAATGGTTCCAGGTCGCTTCTGAATTCCCCCCATCGGCTAGCCCACGTCGCCCATCCCCAAAAGGCAAAGACACGACGGCAAGCAACAATGTCATTATGTACAAAAAGCGATGCAATTTTATTAAGAATCAGCCCGAGTGGCGCCATGGTGTTTATAGAAAATACCCGCCTATCGTTTTCAAAAATTTTTAGTGCTTTATCAACATACGCATAGGCTTCCGGTCTTACAATACAATCATCTTCCAATACCATGCACGTATCCGAGCTTTTAAAGACTCGATCAAGGCCGTTGATAACATTTTTCGGTGTACCAAAATTTTTTTCTCGAACAACAACTTCTTTATTTTGGAACCTGAATTTTCTTGCTATATCTATAGTCTTTAACACCATTTCTTCATCTTGCTTATTTTTCCATGTATCGCAAAAGACCCACAATTTGTCCACATAAGACAAATCCACCATATCCAGGCACATTCTTAATTTATCCGGTCTGTTGTAACAAAATACGGCTACGTCCATAATTTGACTCCGCCGCTATGCTTGTTGAAACTTCTTGAAAAACCCCAAAAGCAATAGGGATTTTATTTGAACAAAAAATATGGGTCGAGTTTTCCTGAACAACGCATTGGACAGCACAGACGCAATACTTTGAGAAATCAACGTGGCATAAGCAGCGCCTAACATACCCCACGACCTGATAAAAGCTATATTCAACAGTATATTTAATACTGCGCCCATGCCAGTGGATATAAATATGTATTTCATCAAACCCTCAGAGGTTATCCAAGTGCTCTTTGCTACCCCCAGGAAAACGAAAACCAAGGCCCAAATATAGATAGCCAATACGGGGCCTGCCTCCATATATTGCCTGCCAAAAATAACCCTTACGACAAAATCGGACAAAAATGTCATAGGCAATGCAATAGCGTAGGATATGATTGCAAGCCAGCTACAGAGCTTTTGAACTCTCCGTTTGTATAAATCGGAACTTATGCCTTTCGCATTTATGATAGCCGGGAAAGATGACTTCGAGATCACTACAGGCAGAAAATAGAATACCTCCGCTATACGTATGGCCACGGAATACTGGCCAACTGCGGCATTGCCTATCATTTGACCAATCATAACCTGATCAATTCGCATATAAATTCCAGTAACCACACCGGCGAGGATAAGCGGCCAGCTATCCGCCATTAGCATCTTAAGTCTTGATTTATCGAATCTCCAGCGCTTGATGCTATTTCCGCTCATCTTGTACGCCCAGGCCATGCCCAGTGCAGCGAGAAACAGCTCTAAACTTCGTGCTCCAGCAAAGGCGAGTAGCGATGATTTGGCCAGAAGAATTCCAACAGTAGCAATGGAAGCAAGAAGAAATGCGGCATCTCTTGCGATCACAATATTCTTTGATCGCAATTGCGACTGGAACCAGAAATCCACTACATCCATTGCAGGGAATACAATCATCAAGGATAATATGGCCACCAGCCAGAGCATCTCCAAATCCCCTGGTTTGATCAGCGATATTGTTACTACACCTAGAATGGCAACAATTATTCCGCTGATTAATTTTGCAGTGAATGCCGTGCCGAGAATTTCGTGCGTAGCCCCTTCATCGCGCACGATATCTCGAACCACGATGGTATCGAGCCCCAATTTCCCGATTGGAACGAGTAGCGCGATAAGCGCTAGCGCATAACTCAGAATTCCAAATCTTTCCGGCCCCAGGTAGCGTGCGACCCATGCCACGACAAATAAGCCAACCCCCATACGCACTACTTTATCACCCAGCAGCCATCCTGCGTTTGAAAATATTTTTATCCGAAGCGGAGAATTTGAGATTCTAATTTTAGATATACGCTTCATGTCAATAGTATTTAGAATTTATTTTTGGTCCACACACGGACATAATCCACCACCATCGTCGTGGGGAAGCCCGATGCGGTGGGATTCATTTTCAAGGGGGGGCGCAGCCCCAGAGACAGCGAAATATTTAATGGCTGATGCCAATATTTATTATCACGGGACTCCACCTTTACCCCATCAACATACCAGCTGATTTCCGCAGGAGTCCACTCACATCCATAGATATGAAAAGCCGCACTTGGATCCCAGGGCGCGCGCCATGTGTGATATTCGTGAATTTGAGATTTCAGGCTTGCGATATGTGGCAACTGGAGAACATGCAATGTAAAGTCCATACTGCGCGGATCTGATTTGTGTTGATCCGTCTCCACAAAATCTATCTCTGTCCACTGAGAACCATTCTTCCTGGATGGTGATGACCAGAATGCCGATGACACACCCGGGAATCTGGGCGCAGCTCGGATTTTTGCCTCGAAATAGCCGTACTTTATAGTCAATCTGCTCCTCAAGATGCCACTTACATAGTGCACTCTTCTAGCATTTCTCTTATGCGGAGCATATTGCATGGTTATATATAAGTCTCCATTATGTTCCGTTAACGACTTATCGGACCATGTCCAATACGGGGACCAGCTTTTAAGTTGAGTATCCCACTTGGAAGTCTCTATCCGACTTCCGTTGAATTCATCTGACAACCCAGGGATCAAAACCCAAGCGGTACTTTTATCCGTCAGGGGCAATAATTGCTTATCTGATTGAACTCCAGACGCACCGGCAAAACACGCGACTACTGCCAAAAATAAGGTTGCCAAAACGCATAATGTCCACTGTTTACAAAATGCACAATTTGCTTTCATTTTCTCTCACATAACAACAAGTTTTTCCATATGAAGATCATTATTTCCATCAACTTCCAGTTGTAGTTGAACGGGACTATAAAAGGCGTCGCGTCCATTAACCATTCGGCTTTACCGCCTCTACATAAACACTCTCCCAGTCTCTTTCGTACAGATCCAGCAGGTCAGGCGATTCTATTCTTGTCTGGCCGGCAGGAAGGACCTCAATATTCACAAAACCCTGCCTCTTTAGCAAGCTCGCCAATGAAGCGCCATCGTACATCCACTGATGTTGGCGATAGTCGCGATGGCCCGAGAGAAACATACGCAAACGTTTTGCAAAGGATTTTTGTTGAGGGGAAGCCAGGAGCGTCGCTCCGATAAATTCATCTGCGTCACCAGATTCCATGTATTGGTTGACCAATTTTTTTATATCCGGCACGGCTATTCTGATGACTCCACACGGGCACAGGACCCGAATTGCCTCTCGGAGAAATATGGCGACTTCGCTTCTATCCAGGTGCTCCAGCATGTGACAGCTATAAAGAACGGAAACGGAATTGTCTTTAATAGGCAACCCTTTTGTCACATCACCGTACCTTATTTTATTTTCTCGCGCAAACCGAATAAATTGAGCGCGGGAGCTCCCAATAAGTCTTAACCTCATCAAGAGATCAGGTATAAAGGGTGTCTTTTCCAGACGAAGACTCGATGCGTTGTCGTAATTATCCCAGCCTTTTGTAGGCGTTTTGCCACACCCGACATTAATTCTCATCATTTTGCGCATCATCGTCCTCTCAATGGCAGACCGTGCGCCTCGCAGCAATCCGGCACACGGACATTACAATTTCACCCAGCTTGGAACTCCGCAAAGCGGCAGGCTATGCGAGGAACATACGGATTGTTCGCACATCCCGCGGCCATTCAACCGGCAATATCTGATTTGGCCCGCTTCGCATGGCCTGAAGCGGCAGGGGCGCGCCAAAATGACACACACGGAATCTTCGATTTGTCACAGCGGCCGGCGTACTTGTGGGTAATCTCCGTGACCTCTTCCATGAGCCCGTCACTCAGCGTAACCGGATCGAGTCCCAAGTGCAGGAAGCGATCGTTGGCGACGTGCAGTTCGTTCTCGTCCGCTTCGATACGAGGGTTCGGCACATTATCAATCTTCACACCCGTGCGATCGGATATCATCTTGGCCAAATCACGTACTCGATGACATTCTGTCATCTGGTTGAATATCTGTACCCGCTCTCCAACGGCAGGCGGATTTTCCAGAGCAATCTGGATGCAACGTACGGTGTCCTGAATATGGATGAAGGCGCGAGTCTGCCCGCCGCTACCGTGAACACTCAAGGGATAACCGATGGCGGCCTGCATCAGGAAACGGTTCAACACCGTGCCATAATCACCGTCGTAGTCGAAGCGATTGATCAAACGTTCGTCCATCTTGGTCTGTTCGGTTTGCGTGCCCCAAACGATGCCCTGATGCAAATCGGTAATGCGAATTTTGTCATTCTTGTTATAGAAGAAAAACAGTAACTGGTCCTGTGTCTTCGTCATGTGGTAAATGCTGCCTGGATTTGCCGGATACAAAATCTCATTGTCAATCAGCTCGCCTTCGCCTGTGTCTATCTTGATCTTCAGGTATCCTTCTGGAATCTTCATGCCCGCCGTGCCGTAACCATACACTCCCATAGTGCCCAGATGAGCAATATGAATGTCCAGGCCGCTTTCGACCACGGCAGCCAGTAAATTGTTGGTAGCGTTCAGATTATTGCTGACTGTGTAGCGCTTGTGGTAGCTGCTTTTCATCGAGTACGGCGCAGCACGCTGCTCCGCAAAGTGCACCACCGCCTGGGGCTGCCATTCCTTGAGCAAATCCAACAGGCGCTGATAGTTCACCGCCACGTCGAAGTTGTGGAAGGAAATTTCCTTTCCGGACACTTCTTTCCATGCCCGCAGACGCTCGCTCATCGGCCTGATGGGTGTCAATGAATTGCATTCAAGCTCAATATCTATGTTGCGACGCGATAGATTATCCACGATAGCCACATCATGGCCCTGTGCCGAAAGATGCAAAGCGGTCGGCCAGCCACAAAATCCGTCTCCACCCAATATCAATACCTTCATTGCTGAACTCCTGTCTTTAACCTTGGCTACATTATCGAAAAAATTAGCTTCACTGGCATATTTCGCATCCTCTTCCGGATGCGGAAAATGCGCACTTTTCCTGTGGTTCCGAAGCGGTGGGCTCCCGGCGGTTTCCGCCTTTGAGGCAGCCTTCGGTTGAAAGCGCCCCGTTTCCGGATCCAGGTGTAAGCCGCACTCCTTGGCCGCTTCCCGCTCCCACCACCAGCGGCCAGCCCGATGATCCTCACCGGGACTCACCGCACGAGTACACGGCGCACATCCAATGCTGGGGTACCCCTTATCGTGCAGTGCATTATAAGGGACGGTATATTCGTGAATATAGGCCCACACTTGCTCCGCAGTCCAATCAATCATCGGGTTGAACTTGTACAGGCTGTTACCGGCATCCCACATGCGTTCTCCCATATGGGCACGCGTAATTGTCTGCTCCTTGCGAACTCCTGTCAACCAAGCCTTTTTGCCCGCCAACACGCGCTTCAGCGGCGCCACTTTGCGTATGCCACAGCATTCTTGACGCAATTCGACACTTTGATAAAAAGCATTCGGCCCATTCCGCGACGTCCAGGCCAGAATCTCTTCTTCATCCGGCATCACCAGCCGAATAATAGATCCGTAGCGTTTAAACGCATTTTGCGCCAGTTCATAAGTCTCTTCAGGAAGGCGCCCGGTATCCAGCGAAATAATGTCTATCGATAAATCGTGTTTGGCAATCAAATCAATGAGCACCATGGACTCAGGGCCGAACCCATTGGCCAATACTGAAGGCTGATACTCGCGGCTGATTTCCTTGAGTAATAGCAAGGTATGATTGAGCACTCCCGAAAAGTCGGGCTTAACCATTTTCACCATAGACCTGAGCAGATTAATTTAATTCCATAGAAACTGGGTCGCACGCTCAGTAACAACATCAAAGGCGCTATAAATACAGCTTCAAAACCCAAAACCGATACCCGTGACCACGATCTGCTGTCCGGATGACAGGATACCCGCAGAGCCGCGTCTCCTGCCCATTCATAGCACTCGCAATCTGACGCCCTTGTGCTTCAATCGAAATTACTGACAGGCAGGGCCTCAATCACAAAATGTGCATGTCGCTACATGCATCACTTCTTCCCTTGATTGCCATAACGGGTGTAGTAATAAGTCTTGGCATAGCGACCATAGGTGTTGGTTGCCGCCTGACGCGTAAGGTCATTGAACACGAAGCCGTTCGGTTGAATGCCGTTTTGCCGCATGCGATCTACTGCCAGGCGCAACTCCTGAAGCGTCTGTGATCCCGCCCTGACGACAAGGAAATTAGCCGTCGCAAGGCGGTTGATAAGCAAGCCTTCCGCAACCGCCAACACCGGCGGCACGTCAACAACCACCAGATCATAACTATCCGAACATGTGTCAATGAGCGCTCGCAGGCGAGGATTCGTCAGCAATTCGTAGGGATTGGGAGGAAATATTCCGGTAGGCAGAAAGTCCACGTTTTTGCTGTACGGGCTGTGGCGAATCGCCTCCTCCGAAGAGACTTCGCCGGATAGAATCTGGGACAGGCCGGGCTGCTTGCGCCCATCCATGTACTTTTCCAGATGTCCGCGTCGCATGTCGGCGTCAACAAGCAATATCCTCGCACCACTCGCTCCAAGGACATGCGCCAGATTGACGCTGAGGAAACTCTTGCCGACCCCGGGAGCGCAGCCGCCCAAGGTGATTACCTTGCGCGCCGATCCTTGCAGCGCAAAGTTGATGCTGGTACGCAGGCTGCGGATGGATTCGACGGTCGGATCAAGCGGATCGTCAACCGCCAGCAAGGGTATCCCCGTCGCATGGCTGCGTTTGGCTTTCTTGATCAAATAGTCCTGTTGGTCGCTGTGCGGCACCACGGCGTAAACCGGCAAGCCGAACTCGCGCTCAAGCGCGGCCGCGTCCTGCACCGTGCGCGACAATGCGTGGCGTAAAAATACGACCATGACGCCCAGAAATAATCCGAGCAACAGCCCTAGCACGACGATGATGCTCTTGCGGGGCGCAACCGGTTTGATCGGCGTGACCGCATAATCCACGACGCGCGCACTCCCCACCGTGCCTGCCTCGGCGAGCTGAAGATCCTGCACCTTGGCCAGCAGTGTCGTATAAAGCTGCGTATATACCTGCACGTCCTGCATCAATCCCAGGTAGTTCTGCTCCTGCTTGGGCAACAGGTTGATTTTGGTCTCGATGGCTTCTACTTTCCGCTGGATGTCCTTCTCCTGACCACGCAGTGCCCGGAAGCCCGGATAGCGGGAAGTGTAGCTCTGGCGCATGGCCGCCTCGGCAAGATTTAGTTGTGTAAGCTGAGATTCCAACGTTGTCAGCACTTGCAGCATCGTTTGCGCCTGTTGATCGAGGCCAACGGCACCGTTTTTCGTTTTGAAGACAGTCAGCTTGGCTTCGGCAGCGTCCAGTTGTTTTTTGAGCTGTGGCAATTGCTTGTTAATGAACGCCAGGCTGGTTTTTGCCTGCAGTGCCATGACCGCTACATTCTGATTGATGTACTGATCCACCAGGGTGTTGAGGATATCCCTGGTTCGGGTTGGCTGCGGACCATCCAAAGTGATCTGCACGATGCCGGTGTCCTTGCCCTGTTCGGCAGCGGTTAAATTCTTCTGCAGCGTCGAGATGGCTTCCTGATCGTAAAGGCGCGT
Source organism: uncultured Gammaproteobacteria bacterium (assembly GCA_963843735.1). Taxonomy (GTDB): domain Bacteria; phylum Pseudomonadota; class Gammaproteobacteria; order JAKDMP01; family JAKDMP01; genus CAWJLN01. Next base: position 172,661 of record CAWJLN010000001.1, on the reverse strand, counting down.
TAGCGTAATACTCTCGCCCGCCGGTGCATCCAGACGGCTGACCAGAATCTTGACGGTTCCGTTGCGAGCGCTCACAAGCCGGCCGACCTGGCCTTTGAGAACCTCGTCGCCTGACGGGGAAGCAAGCTCATAAGCACCATTTCCCTTGGGTGTGAGTTCCAGTTTTTGGTCCATCCAATCACCGGGCACCTGCAATTGCGTAACCGCAACCCCTGTCACATCCGAATGCCCGATGAAGGGCAACCCCTCCCCCGCTATCACGATATTAAGGTGCTCGTGCTCGACGGCAGGCTGAAGGACCGAGCGCGAAGTCATAATCGCGATTTCGGCATCCGCAGGAGCGGCCATCGGCAATAGAAGCGATAGAATATCCGTGGAGGTGCCCGGAGTTTGATTTTGTTGCTCGATCTGGATCAGCGCATCCGCCTCGTAAACCGGATGCGCAAGGAAAGCATAAAGTAGCGCGAGCACCAGCACCACGGCGGCGATGGCCGCAATGATCCACTTCCCTCCCCACAACGCAGCGGTCAATACGCGTAGATCTACTCCGTCCTCATTACCGGCTACGGCCATACTCTGCGATGGCGTCCAGGCATTACCTTTGCTCTGGTTTTCGGATTTATTCTCGGCATCACTCATGGCTTCACCAACACCTTGGTTTCGTAAAGCGCCTGCACCGTCGGCAGAATCTGACTGACGATACGGTTCCAGGTACTGATGCCCGCGGTTGCGACAAAGACGACATCCTGCGGTTTCAACTCAAACTGCGTGGCCAGCAGCATGGATTCGGGAGACCGCGCATCCAGCCAAAAGATCAGCGGCTTTTCGTACGCTCCCCGGAACACAAAAATGCGGCTCGGATTCGCCGTGGTCAGATCGAGACCGCCCGCGGCGCCCAACGCCTGGGCTAGATTCAACTGCCCGTTGTCGAGCGGGTAATTACCCGGCTCCCGCACCTCGCCAATCAGATGCACCTGATCGAAGGAATTGTCGGGCACCTGGATGATATCGCCCGGATGCACGAGACGATCCTGCGATTCGTCGCCGTTCTGAAAGAAATCGCGCAGGTTCAAGACCGAGCGCTTGCCATCGTGGATGTAGAGGACGTGCGCCAGATCAGCCAGTGCCGTTGCAGATGCCTTGGAAGCAACCGTTACGGTCGGGACCGTCTGCAGGATGCCCCCCGCGGCCTGGATCGCCTGAGATACCGTAACCGGCACGTTGGTAATCGGATACAAGCCCGGCTTGACGACCGCGCCCGCAAGTTGATACGTCTGGCCGTGAAACCCGACTACGGTCACGTTGATCTGCGGATCAACGACGTAGGCCTTCAGTGCCTTGGTCAGTTTCTCGCGCACCTCGTCCATCGTGAGTCCCGCGACGTGCAGCTTACCGACGTAGGGGAAGAAAATTGTCCCGTCCGCCTGGACGGTGAATCCGGCCTGACCGGGGGATGCGGCACCGGGATTCGTAATGCCGGTGTTATTGGCCGAAGACAAATCGGCGGCCGGAGATGCGCCGGGGCTGAACTCCGGGTGCCCCCAAATCGTGACGCCGATCACATCCTGGGACTGCACGCGATAACTGTAGTCGCTGATGGCCTGTTTCAGCGCCGGATTGGGCAGACCCACTGCGGTCTGCTGCCGCTTCTCGGCCTGCGCCCGAAGCAGCGCCGGGGTAATGGGCTGCACCTGATAGCCCGTCGCTTTCCCGTTCTCCTGCGCACGCTTGTGGCTGCCGTGAAAGGAAAAACCCGGCAATGAGCATCCCGCCAGCGCCAAGCCCAGCACACCGATTGCAAGAGCAGCTCTGCCCCCTCTCCCTTGACGGGAGAGGGTTGGGGTGAGGGTGAGAAATCCCGGAATCCCCCTCCAACTCCCCCTTCCTCGCGATGCGAGCAAGGAGGAGGGTAACCCTGTCTTGCTCCCTCTCCCTTGACGGGAGAGGGTTGGGGTGAGGGTGAGAAATCCCGAAATCCCCCTCCAACTCCCCCTTCCTCGCAATGCGAGCAAGGAGGAGGGTAAACCTGTCCTGCTCCCTCTCCCTTGACGGGAGAGGGTTGGGGTGAGGGTGAACATTCCAACTATCAGCCGCTTCGCGGCTGTACCCCTCACCCTTGCCCTCTCCCGCAAGGGAAGAGGGGATACGAATATCATTTTTTTCATTGAAGCAACATCCCGCTCCATTCCTCCACCCCGGCATCAATCTGCGCAAGGCTTTCCAAGTATGCCTCCTTTGGCTTGCTATACGGATCGCTGATGTCTTCGTCACGCCGATCGCCGAGGCGGTGCACGCGTCCCCTGAATATCGGCCAGTTGGCTTCAATGTACTGTTGCTGCGCGCGCTCCATCACCAGAATAAGGTCGTAGTTTCGGGCGATTTCACCCGTGATCTGCCGGCCCCGGTGACCGCTGATATCGAGCCCCCGCTCGGCCATGAGTTCAATCGCCTCATCGGGTGGAGGATGACCGATCATCGCCGCCGTGCCGGCAGAGGCCACTTCAAGCGGCTTCCCCGCTGCGCCGGCGCGCTCGGCAAACAGGGCCGCCGCCATCGGGCTGCGGCAGATATTACCGGTGCAAACGACAAGCAGACTGGCTATCATTGTAGATAAAGCGGTGCGCAGCTCGGGATCAAGGCGCGCATTGTATCGAAATACTCGTTCTTTATCGAAGCCGACACTGCGTGGCAACGGATAATCGCCGCCCTTTTTGCCGCTCGTCGCTGTGCCTGAATCGGCCGGACGTTGTACTTCAGAGCTGCCCCGGTGAGTGGTCGCCGGGGCTGGAGACGTGGCTGGCGGGGCTCCGTAAACGGAACCCGGTGCCCCTCCCGACAGCCAAGGGCTTGGACCGCCCGGAAAGGCCCTGCCCGGCAGCGAACAGCCTGCGAGCGCCAAACTCAAAACGCCGATTGCGAGAATGCTTCCAGCCGTCTTGCTCCCTCTCCCTTGACGGGAGAGGGTTGGGGTGAGGGTGAGAAATCCCGGAATCCCCCTCCAACTCCCCCTTCCTCGCAATGCGAACAAGAAGGAGGGTAAAAAACCTGTCTTGCCCCCTCTCCCTCGACGGGAGAGGGTTGGGGTGAGGGTGAAAAGCACCTTCCATTGCTTCGCAATGTTCCCCTTGTCCTCACCTTCTCCCGCAAGGGGAGAAGGAGCAAGAGAGTCATCCTCCGACAACTGTGGAAATGAAGGATTGAACAGGGAAGCCTTCATTCGTTGAAGCCTTGCTGCCATACCACTTGCGCGTGCAGTCCCGTCTCGACCGGCAGCCCAATCGGCGCCCAGCGGATAACCCCCACACCGAGATTCAAATGCCCCCCCCAGAACGACGGTTGGAAATACACGTCGGCTTCGTCCAGCCCCGTTCGCACCGGCGCCAATTTATTGCCACCCCACGGCTCGAACACATTGGTATTGTCGCGATTGAGGGTACCATGCCGCAGAATGAAGGTCAATTGGCCATCGTTCGCACCTTGCAGGGTCAGGCCCAGGGTCCATAGTTCGCTGTCGTTGTCGGTCGGATAGCCCAGATCGAAGCCACGATAGCGGTAACCGCTGCGATAGATACCGTGTTCATATTCGATATTGGGGTCGGGCTGTTTATATGAATTGACCGTGGTATTGGCATATTCGAGGAATCCGCGATAGTTCGCGCCGTCGTTGCCGACACTTCCCCACATGGAAAGCCCTAAAAGGTCTGTCCATTTGCTCAAACCTGAACTTGATGTGTCCTCCGCGTTTAACTGCCCGTAAAAGGCGAGGCGTGTTCGGGGGATGTGGAACCTTGCGTCAACCGCGGCAAGCTGATTGGCGCAATTAACTGTTGTCCCTGGTTGTATATTCGTGTGTCCGATAATGGTTTTCCACAGGCAACTCCAGTTCTGGGGTCTCCCCGCGCCACCGAACTCGGCGGTACGCGAAAGCCCGATCTCCACGCCCGAAAGCGGTCGGATCGCGAAACGTGCACCGAGCAGAAAGGGATTTGGCACATAGCGGCTGTTCTCGAGCCGCCCGGCAAAAATCGTGAACGTCCACGGTCCCATCCAATGCAGGATCGGAGTATCGAAGGGCGTGGAGACATTGCGGCTCAACATCACGCCGGGCACCGGCCGCGAATTCGTTCCAAGAATCAGGCTGCCGCTCCAGGCCGGCCCCCAGTATTGATCAATCTGGCCGGCGGTCAGAATCCAGTTGCCGAGTGCGACGGAGAGATAGCTGCCATCGAAACGAGCACGCTGGTGATCGCGACTGCCGTACACCGCGGCGACGTTGAAGCGGAAGGCGAGATTGCCGTTGTAGCCGGACCAGGAGGCGCCGGCCGCCTCCTTGCCGCGCGGCGTGTCGCCGAACCAGCGCAGCGCCGGACGCCCGGGCGCCGCAGCCGCCATGAACCCGAACTGATTGCCGCCCGCCTGCACGCCGCGGATGTCGTCGAGCAGACGTTCGTAGGCGAGCTGCTGGGAGGGAGAGAGCTTGTCGGTCTCCACGGTGGCCAATTGCGCCGAGATTGAACCCCAGGGAATCGGCCAGGTGGTGACCGGAACGTTGATGACACCCGTGTCCACCAGAAGTTCGACGTCCTGGCGGGCCTGCACGTTGCCCGGTGCGAGCCAGGGATCGGCCTGCGCCGGACGCGGCGCAAGCGCAAGCGCAAGCACCACACTCAATCCAATAATCAAACCTGATATTAAAAAGCGCCTGCCACAGAGGCGCGCCAACGTGGTTACCCGGGTAAATGCTTTGGTCACAGCGCCTTGACCATACGCGTCCGATAAGCCTGGATCTCGGAATCCATCACCCGAAGCGGCCTCCAAAATGTTGCTGCTACCATTCCCGCGGCTCTTTATTGACACCTTCGGCACACCGCTCCTGAACAAAGCAGGCATACCTGACACAGAGCTTTAGGTTACCCCAGTTACCATTCAATTTCCATTGGCTTTTTCAAACCTACACGATCAGGATTCGGTATTTGCACGAAGGTTCCTCTCGATCGCTTTCGTTTATCCACTCTGTAGGCCTCTGTTCGCCACCGCCCGCGAATGGATGAACACTTACTACTTCTGCCGACCGGATAATATCGAAGCTATTGATTTATTGTAAATTTTCGAACCGATCTCATCTCCGCCCCCCCTCAAAGCCGCGATTACTTTGCGGCCATGACTTGCCGCGGCAAGATGGCGCGCCCGGAGAGATTACTCGCGCCTCTCGGCGCTCGCCCTGCGGGCCGCGCACCGCTACGCGGTGCACGTTGTAAATCGCTCCGCGATTTGCTCGAACTCCCGACCCGCTTGCGCGGGTTTCGGGAGTCCGAACCCACCCATGCCATTGCGAAAGGGCCAAAAGGCCCTTTCGCAATGGCGCGCCCGGAGAGATTCGAACTCCCGACCCCCTGGTTCGTAGCCAGGTACTCTATCCAACTGAGCTACGGGCGCGTAAACTTTGCATCAAGCCGATATTATCGGCGCTTCACCTCCATCCTGATCAACTCGACTCTTCCGAGAGTCGTGCGCCCGGAGAGATTATTCGCCTGAGCACTCGCGAGTGCTCAGGCTCACCCTTCGGGCCGCGCAGCGCTTCGCGCTGCACGTTGTGATCCGCTCCGCGGATCGCTCGAACTCCCGACCCCCTGGTTCGTAGCCAGGTACTCTATCCAACTGAGCTACGGGCGCGAACTGCGTATTATCGTGGTTCTCGCGCTGTCAGGTCAACATCGGACCTCATCGGGCAAACCCTTCACAGATCGTCCGGCTTCAGTCCCGTACGTTTGGCGATACGGGCCAGCATGCGCGGGCCGATTTCTTCCCGATCATGAAAAGCGAATACAAAATCCTCCCAGCCGTCTCGCTGCAGGGTTTTATGCGAACCGCTTTGCCGCTTCACACGCCAGCCCTGCGCAAGCAAAGCCGCCAGAACTCTACGCGCCTTGACGGCACGCCATTGGGTCACGCTGCGAACAGGTTGTTCAGATCGGGGACGGGCTCACCATGCTCCAGGCGCTCTGACAGTACCCGCAACGCCAAGACTTGAGCCTTGACGATAGCCTCTGTCCGGGTTGCCCCATAGGACAAAACTCCTGGAAGTTGAGCGCATTCCGCCAACCAGCGGCCGTCGGATTCCTGTTCGGTTTCAACTCGAATCATGACAACTTTCCTCCTCCCGTTATTGTATCGAAACGCCAGGACATCTTCGCGCCGAAGATGGCGGAGAGAGAGGGATTACTCGGCCTGCGGCCTCGCCCCTTCGGGGCCATGCACCGCTGTGCGGCGCATGTTGTGATCCGCCTGTGGCGGATCGCTCGAACCCGTATTGCTTAACTTCGAGGGTTCAAAGCCCATCTGTGATCTTTCCGGGAACGGCCTTGCAGGCCGTTCCCGGAAAGATGGCGGAGAGAGAGGGATTCGAACCCTCGAAGGGCGTTAGCCCTTACTCCCTTAGCAGGGGAGCGCCTTCGACCACTCGGCCATCTCTCCGCATTATCGAAACCTCACACGCTCGCGCTTTACCAGGCCGACGCGCCTCGCGGCGCGTGCCGGGGAGCGCGTTACGGCGGCCGTCCATGGCCGCCGCCCTGCGGGCCATGCACCGCTGCGCGGCGCATGTTGCAGATTGTTCCATACAATCTGCTCGACCACTCGGCCATCTCTCCGCACTGACCGGCCTTACACCAACCTGGTAGGAGCGGCGGTCCCCGCCGCGATTTTAATCGCACGTTACGTAATCGCGGCGGGGACCGCCGCTCCTACAGTTCCACTCCAGCCGCGTTCCAGATTCGGGTCCTTCCTCCAATAGAAAGGGCGCAATAGCTACAGCGTGCGAAAGCGTAACACACAGGCCCATTCAGGCCTTCGAGGGCAATTCTCCGCCCGTCCCGGCGGCGTCCCCGGCCAAACCCGCGCCGTGCTTTTCGCTTTCGTGCTGCGGCTCCTCGCGGCGTATCTGCAGCCCGCGCGGCGCGTCAATTCCCAGACGCACCTGACCACCCTTGATGTCGAGCACGGTAACGGCAATCTCTTCGCCAATCTTGAGGATTTCGCCCGCACGGCGGCTGAGGATCAACATGGCCTTCTTCCGTTTACGGCTGCATCACGGGCAATTCTAGCGTCACAGGTTTAACCATGACGGTCGAACGCAATCGCCGTAGGAGCGGGCCATGCCCGCGACAGAAGCCATCGCGCCACTCATCGCGGGCATGGCCCGCTCCTACAATCAACATCTGTGGCAGCGCAATATAAGTCCCGAATTAATCACGGCCTGCTCAGGAAGCGAGCCGTTGCTTCGCCCAGGCGAGCACCTGCGCGAGCGCGGAATCAAGCTTGTCGGGTTCGGTACCGCCCGCCTGAGCGAAATCGGCACGCCCACCACCACGGCCGCCGACCTCGACGGCGGCGATGTTGGCGAGTTCGCCCGCGGGCAGACGCTTGGCGAGATCCGGCGTCACACCCGCGGCAAGCCGAACCTTGCCGCCATCCGCGGTGCCGAGCACGATTGCCGCCGACCCGAGTTTCGCCTTGAGTCCATCCACGGCCGCGCGCAACGCCTGCGCGTCGGCGCCGTCGAGCCGCGCCACCAAGACCTTGTGGCCGGCGACGTCCACGGCCTGCGCCGCGAGATCGCCGCCCCGGCCGGCCGCCAATTGCCGGCGCAGATCGGTCAGTTCCTTTTCCTGGCTGCGCGCACGCTCGGCAAGCTGGCGCACCCGCTCGGCGGCGTCTTCGCGCCCGGCCTTGACCAGCGCCGCAATCTCGCCGAGACGGCGTTCCTGTTCGCGCACGAAGGCGAGCGCGCCGACGCCGGTGACGGCCTCGATGCGGCGGATGCCGGCGGCGATCCCGGATTCGGCGACGATCTTGAACAGACCGATGTCGCCGGTGCGCGCGACGTGCGTGCCGCCGCAGAGCTCGGTCGAGAAGTCGCCGAAGCGCATGACGCGCACGGTGTCGCCGTACTTCTCGCCGAACAGCGCCATCGCGCCAGACTGAATTGCCTCATCGTAGCTTTTTTCGCTGACATCGGCGGCGACGTTGCCGAGGATTTCGGCGTTGACGAGATCCTCGATCTCGATCAACTGCTCCGGCGACAGCGCATGAGCATGCGAAAAGTCGAAACGCAGACGATCGGGCGCGACCAGCGAACCCTTCTGCGTGACGTGTTCGCCGAGAAGTTTGCGCAGCGCCGCATGCAGAAGATGCGTCGCCGAGTGATTGCGTACGATCGCCGCGCGCCGCTCCGCATCCACCTGCGCATGAACAGCATCGCCGATCTTGAGCGCGCCCTGCTCCAGGCGCCCGACATGCACGTGAGCATCGCCGCGCTTTTGCGTATCGCTCACCAGGAAACGCGCGTCCTTCGCCGCGAGAATGCCGGTATCGCCCACCTGGCCGCCGGACTCGCCGTAAAACGGCGTATGGTCGAGCACGACCAGCCCCTCCTCGCCCGCGCTCAACTTCTTGACGGATTTGTCGCCGTGGAAAAGCGCGGTAATACTTGCCTCTTCTTCGGTATGCTCATAGCCCGAAAATTTCGTCTTCTCATCCACTTCGATCTCCCGGCTGTAGTCGGCGCCGAACTTGCTTGCCGCGCGAGCGCGCTCGCGCTGCTTGTCCATCTCGGTATTGAATTCAGTTACGTCTACGACAACGCCATTCTCTCGGCAAACATCCTCTGTAAGGTCGAGAGGGAATCCATATGTGTCGTAAAGAATAAACGCAATCTTTCCACTCAACTTTCTAGAACCATACGCAATTCGGGGACGCTCGATTCCTTGTGCACGTTGATTCTTAACATCTCTTAGGTCTAAAGCACCCATTATGTCGAGCTCTTCTCTGAGTATTGCCATTCCTCTATCTAGTGTCGCCGCGAAACGGAGCTCTTCGTCGAGAATGATCTTCTCGATCTGCTTGTACTGCTTGTGGAGTTCGGGATAAGCGTCACCCATCTCCTCGTCGAGCGCTGCGACGAGTTTGTGGAAGAAGGGTTTGTCCTGACCGAGCTGGTAGCCGTGGCGGATGGCGCGGCGCATGATCCGGCGCAGCACGTAGCCGCGACCTTCGTTGGAGGGAATCACGCCGTCGGCAATCAGGAATGCGGTCGCACGAATGTGATCCGCGATCACCTTGAGCGAATTCGATTGCAAATCCTTCGCGCCGGTTGCCCGCGCCGCCGCCTTTATCAGATGCTCGAAAAGGTCGGTGTCGTAGTTCGAGTGCACGCCCTGGAGAACGGCGGCGATGCGCTCGATGCCCATGCCGGTATCCACGCAGGGCGCCGGCAGCGGCGTCATCGTGCCATCGCTCGCGCGGTCGTATTGCATGAAGACGAGATTCCAGATTTCGACGTAGCGATCACCCTCGGCGTCGGGTGATCCAGGCGGACCGCCCGCGACTTCCGGACCGTGGTCGTAGAAAATTTCCGCACAGGGTCCGCAGGGACCGGTATCGGCCATCTGCCAGAAGTTGTCGCTTTCGTACTTCGCGTCCGCCCGGCACATCACCAATGCGCACGATGCGCGCCGCGGGCAGGCCGACTTCCTTCGCAAAGACGTCGTACGCCTCGTCGTCGGTCTCGTACACCGTGGCCCAGAGCTTCTCCTCCGGCAACCCGAAGACTTCCGTCAGCAGTTCCCAGGCGTAAAGGATTGCCTCGCGCTTGAAGTAGTTGCCGAAGCTGAAGTTGCCGAGCATCTCGAAAAAAGTGTGATGGCGCGCCGTATAGCCGACGTTCTCGAGATCGTTGTGCTTGCCGCCTGCACGCACGCAGCGCTGCGAACTCGCGGCACGACTGTAGTCACGCGTCTCGCGACCGAGGAACACGTCCTTGAACTGCACCATGCCCGCGTTGGTGAAGAGCAGCGTCAGATCGTTCGCCGGCACCAGCGGACTCGAGGGCACGACGCGATGCCCGCGCGCGGCGAAGAACTCGAGAAACGTCCGGCGGATGTCATTGGTCTTCATGCAAACCTAGCGATATACATTTTTACGATGACCGATGCGGACTACCAGGACCATCAGTTTCTGGTCCTGCAACTCGCAGATCACCCGATATCTACCAATACGGTAGCGCCACAACTCCGAGAACCGGCCCTTGAGCGGCTTTCCCAGCTGGCGGGGATCCTCTAGTGCCTCGACTCGTTCCCGCAGATAATCCCGGATTTGCTTCGCATCACCATGATCTATCTTGCGCAGCTGACTTCGGGCCTCTGCCGTGACCTCAATCCGCCAACCCAAGCTCTCGCTCCACCTCGTCCAGCGGGTAGATGCGTTCTTCGCCGCTTTCGACCCGTTCAAGCACCGTGAGCGCCGCAAGGTAGTCTTCGCGATCCTCCAGCCATTCGTCAAGAGCGCGTCGGATGTAATAAGACTTGCTGCGCCCGGTGCGCTGCGCCACCTCTCCCAGCCGCCGATCCAGTTCCGGCGGGATGCGATAAGTCACAGGCTTCAGGTTTTCGGTTGCTTTCATCGCAAAGCGCAATACATGTACATTGCTATTCTACGGCATCTCTGCGCAAGCCCGAAGCGGGCTACCCGCGCGATCCCGCTCGTTCTCCGATCTCACCGCGAAAGACGCGGCCGATGTGGGCGGCGAAATCGCCGCGGATGCGGAACGGCCCGTAGTCCTGGCGCAGCCGCAGGACGACAAACTGCTCGATGAAGCGCGCCTCGGAAAGCAGCCCCTGCGCTTCGAGACGGTCCAGCACCCGTTCGATTTCCACGCCCGGCACGCCGCGGTGCTCGAGCTTGTCGGCCAGCTCGGGATTGTCCGTGAGGAACTGGACTGTCGGCAATATTCCTCGCGGCCCGGATCAACCGCCGGCGGAAAGCAGATTGACGGCATAAAGGCCCATTCGCGAATCGGCACTCACGAGCTCGAGCGCTTCGATCTCGGCCTGCGCTATCAGCATGCGATCGAAGGGGTCGCGATGATGAAGCGGAAGCGCACCGGCACGCTCGCCGTGAAGAAAAGTCATCGGCAGATGCGTAAAGCCTTCCCCGCTAACCGCATCGTTAAGGCCGTCCGGCGCCTGAAGCTTGCCCAGCGCGCGCTTGATGGCGATCTCCCAGCCGGTAACGGCACTTACAAAAACTGTATTGTCGCCGGCGCCGATCACCGCGCGCGTTTCCCCGCCAAGCGCCGGATCGTCGGCCAGCCACCAGAGAAAAACATGCGTGTCGAGCAACAGCCGCCTCACCGCTCGTCGCCCTCAAATGCGGCGATCAACTCCGGCGAAGTGGCGTCAAAGTCTTCGGCCAGGACGATTTCCCCCGCGTAGCGTCCGGGTCGGCGCTGCTTGGCGGGCTCGCGATGCGGAATCAAATCCAAATAGGGTTTACCGGCCTTGGCAATCACGATACGTCTGCCCTCCCACGCCAAAACACCCAGGCGCGACAGGCTCGACTTGGCTTCGTGCATGTTGATTTGCAACGCATCGCCGGACGATTTTGTCACTGCGTATCTCCCGTTACGGCATTAGCTAATGTTAGCTAAATTTGCCGTTTGATGCAAGCAAAAACCTCACGTTTCGATTCCGCCGCGCAGGACGCGGCCGATGTGGGCGGCGGCGTAGCCGCGGCGTTCGAGAAAGCGCGCCTGGCGCGCGCGTGCGGCCTGTTCGTTGGGAACGTCGCCGCCGAAGTGGCGACGGCGCGCAGCCTCGGCGCGCGCCGCCCATTCCTCGTCGTCGAAGGCCAGTACGGAATCGGCGGCGGAAGGATCAACACCGCGAGCGACAAGGTCGGCGCGGATGCGCGCCGGCCCATAGCCCTGGCGCAGGCGCGAAGCGGCGAGCGATTCTCACAAAGCGGGCCTCGGAAAGCGCGCCTGCCGCCTCCAGGCGAATCAGCACCCGGGCGCACTCGTCTTCCGCTACGCCGCGCTTCAGGAGCTTGGCGGCAAGCTCGGCGCGGCTATGTTCGCGGCGCGCAAGCAGGCGCGCGGCGATTGCCCGTGCATCCGGCGGCGAGTCTTCCTCAGTCTTCCTTTTCGGCAACCGGCTCCGCCTTTGCGACCTTCGGCGGCAGGAGCTTTGCGCGCAGCGCCTGATCGAGCTTGTCCGCCAGTTTCGGGTTGTCCTTGAGGAACTGGCGCGCGTTGTCCTTGCCCTGGCCGATGCGTTCACCCTCGTAGCTGTACCAGGCGCCGGACTTGTCCACCATGTCATTTTCCACGCCGAGGTCAATCAGTTCGCCCTCGCGCGAAGTACCCTCGCCATAGAGAATGTCGAACTCGGCCTTTCTGAACGGCGGCGCAATCTTGTTCTTCACTACCTTCACGCGCGTCAGGCTGCCGATGACTTCCTCGCCCTTTTTGATGGCACCGATGCGCCGGATATCCAGACGCACCGAGGCGTAGAACTTAAGCGCGTTGCCGCCGGTCGTGGTCTCGGGGCTGCCGAACATCACGCCGATCTTCATGCGGATCTGGTTGATGAAGATCACCATGGTGTTCGAACGATTAATGTTGCCGGTGAGCTTCCTGAGCGCCTGGCTCATGAGCCGCGCATGCAGACCCACATGCGAATCGCCCATCTCGCCCTCGATCTCGGCGCGCGGCGTGAGGGCCGCAACCGAATCAATCACCACCACGTCCACGGCACTCGAACGCACCAGCATGTCGGCGATCTCCAGCGCCTGCTCGCCGGTGTCGGGCTGGGATACCAGCAGTTCCTCGGTGTTCACCCCGAGCTTTTCCGCGTAGGCCGGATCCAGCGCGTGCTCGGCGTCCACGAAGGCCGCGGTGCCGCCGATCTTTTGCGCCTCCGCGATGACTTGCAGCGTGAGCGTGGTCTTGCCCGAGGCTTCCGGGCCATAGATTTCCACCACCCGTCCGCGCGGCAGTCCGCCCACGCCGAGCGCGATGTCCAGCCCCAGCGAACCCGTCGAAATCACGGGCACGTCGCGCACCGCATCGGCGCCGCCCAGACGCATCACCGAACCTTTGCCGAACTGTTTTTCGATCTGGCCAAGCGCCGCAGCCAGCGCCTTTTTACGATTGTCGTCCATCCCTCACCTCATCGCAGAAAACAGACGGCCATTATTCCACAGGCCATGCACCTGCGTCGGCCGCCGCCGACCATCGGGCAACGACCTGATAGCGCGGTCCCTGCGCGGCCGGGACGCTCTCGATCAGCGCGAAACCGCCGTAGCGCCAGATCACTGCGCGGACCGGAACCTCCGGCGCCCGATCCACCTTGCGCGCCAGCGTGAGATGCGCCGCAAACGCGCGCCGTTCCTGCCCGATATCCAGCCCGGCAAGCGACTCCCACAGCGTGCGCACCATGCGGCGCAGCGCCGGTCGGCGTGCGCTCCGGCCCCAGCCAGAGCACTCGCGCGTGCTCGAAACATCCGAGCCGATCGAGGCGCAGCACCCCGCTCGGCGGCGCGAGCCCGGCGCCGGCCTCGAGTATGGCGGGCAGATAGCGCCGCCGCTTGCTCGCCGAGAAAGGCCAGCGTCAGGTGATAATTCGCGGCCGGTACCGGGCGACCGCCGGCGAGACGTACCGCTTGCCGCGTCGCGCATCGAATCGCCGTGCGGCTTGCCGCATCCGGCCACAGCGCAAAAAACAGTCGGCGGGACCTTCAAACTCGCTCAAGCAAACCGCTGCAAGGCGCACGCTACGGCAGCGCGGCGGATCGCCTCGCGCCCGCCCTCGAAATACCCGAGCACGCTGTGCGTTGCGTCGCCGCGCGCCGCCCAGGCAAACCATACGGTGCCGACCGGCTTCTCCGCCGTGCCGCCATCCGGCCCGGCAATGCCGGTGACGGCGACCGCCCGATCGGCGCCGGCGGCTCCGAGCGCGCCTTCAGCCATCGCACGGGCAACCGCCTCGGACACCGCACCGCACTCGGCGACGAGGGCTTCCGGCACCCCCAGAAGCGCCGTCTTCGCCGCATTCGAATAGACGACGAGTCCCGCGCGGAACCATTGCGAACTGCCGGGGATGTCGGTCAGGCACTTGGCGATCCAGCCGCCGGTGCAGGATTCGGCGGCGGCAATCGTCACGCCCACCGCGAGCGCCCGCGCACCGACGCGTTCGGCGAGGGCGCCCAGGGCGGCATCGTCGTTCCCGACTGCCGGATTCCGCATGCTACATTGACCCGCCATGAGCGATTATCCTTCCGATTTTACGACCTGCCGCGCGATCCCGAAGCCATGAGCCGGGCGCGCCCGTCCGCAGCGCCCGGCGGCGAGCACACGCCGATGATGCGCCAGTACCTCGCCATCAAGGCCGAGCATCCCGAAGACCTCCTGTTCTACCGGATGGGTGATTTCTACGAACTCTTCTACGAGGACGCACGCCGCGCTTCGGAACGCCTCGGCATCATGCTCACCACGCGCGGCGAATCGGCGGGCGCGCCGATTCCGATGGCGGGCGTTCCGGTGCATGCGGTGGAGAATTATCTCGCGCGCCTGCTCGAACGCGGCGAGCGGGTGGTGATTGCCGAACAGGTCGGCGAAGCCGACGGCAATGGGCCGATGCGCCGCGAGGTGACGCGCATACTTTCGCCCGGCACCGTGACCGACGAGGCGCTCCTCGATGCAAGCGACGCAGTGCTGGTCGCGGCACTCGCCCGCACGGACGAGCGTTTCGGGCTGGCAACGCTCGATCTTGCCGGCGGCGAACTGACGCTTGCCGAATACGCAAGCGCCGATGAACGGGACGCCGCGCTTGTCGCGGCGGCGCCGGCGGAACTCCTCGCCGCCGAAGATCGCAAAGCGGCCGTTCCCGGACGCCATGCCTTGCGCCAACGCCCGCCCTGGCATTTCGATCCCGCAAACGGGCGCAAGGCCCTCACGCGCCAGTTCGGCGTAGCCGATCTCGCCGGCTACGATGCCGAGGATTTGAGCGCCGCGCTCGGCGCCGCGGGAGCTCTCCTCGCCTACGCCGCCGAGACCGGCACGGCGTCGCTTCCGCAACTCGACCGCCTGATCCGCCTGCGCCCCGAAAAGGGTCTCATCGTGGACGCGACCACGCGGCGCAATCTGGAAATCGAGGAGAATCTCTCCGGCGCCGACGGACTGACGCTGCTCGGCGTTCTCGATCGCAGCGTGACGCCGATGGGCGCACGCCTGCTCCGGCGCCGTCTGCGCGAACCGCTGCGCGACCGGGAAGCCCTGAACGAACGCCTCGACGCCGTCGAATCGCTCATGCACGGCGAAAGCCTGGCGGCGTTGCGCGACGGCCTGCGCGGCCTGGGCGATCTCGAACGCATCCTCACGCGCGCCGCACTCGGCACGGCGACGCCGCGCGATCTCGCGCGTCTGCGCGACGCGCTCGCACGCATTCCCGCGATTGGCGAACAGTTGACGCCGCCGCTTGCGGGTCGGCTTGCGCCGCTCGCCGCGTCTCTCGATCCGCATCCCGATCTCTCTGCCGAACTCGCGCGCGCATTGCTGGAAAATCCGCCCGCCGCGCTCAAAGACGGCGAGGTGATCGCCGGCGGCTACGACGAGGCGCTCGACGAAGCGCGCGCGATGGACGAGGACGCGGGCGCACGCATGCTCGCGTTCGAACGCAGCGAACGCGAACGCAGCGGCCTCGCGAACCTCAAGGTCGGCTACAACCGCGTACACGGCTACTACATCGAACTCGCGCGCCGCGACGCCGAACGCGCACCCGTGGAATACACCCGGCGCCAGACGCTCAAGCACGCGGAACGCTACGTCACGCCCGAACTCAAGCGCTTCGAGAACGAGGTGCTGTCGGCACGCGAACGGGCGCGGGCGCGCGAACGCACCCTCTATGCGGCGCTGGTGGCCCGCGTCGCGGCCGACCTCGCAACGCTGCGCGCACTCGCCCACGCCTTGGCCGAACTCGACGTGCTGGCGACGCTTGCCGAACGCGCCCGCGCGCTCGATTGGGTGCGCCCGGAGTTCGGCGACGCGCCGGGCCTTGCGATCGAAGGCGGACGCCATCCGGTGGTGGAAGCGGCGCAGAGCGCGCCCTTCGTCCCCAACGATCTCGCGCTCGACGCCGAGCGGCGCATGCTGATTCTCACCGGCCCCAACATGGGCGGCAAATCCACCTACATGCGCCAGGCGGCGCTCATCGTGCTGCTTGCGCACATCGGCAGTTTCGTGCCCGCAAGCCGCGTCACGATCGGCCCGATTGACCGCATTGCAAGCCGCATCGGTGCCGCCGACGATCTTGCCCGCGGCCGCTCGACTTTCATGGTCGAGATGGTGGAAACCGCGCGCATCCTGAATACGGCAACGCCCGAGAGCCTCCTCATCATGGACGAGATCGGGCGCGGCACCGGCACCTACGACGGCATCTCGCTTGCCCGCGCCGTGGCGGAAGCGCTCGCGGCGCGCGGTGCGCTCACCCTCTTTGCGACGCATTACTTCGAGTTGACCGATCTGCCCGAAATGCTAGCCGGCGTCGCCAACGCCCATGTGGAAGCGCGCGAACACGCCGGCGGGCTCGCGTTTCTCTACAGCGTGCGCGAAGGCCCCGCGCGCCAGAGCTACGGCCTCGAGGTTGCGCGCCTCGCGGGCGTGCCGCGCAGCGTCATCGAACGCGCGCGCAAACATCTTGCCGAGCTGGAAGCAAGCCGACCGCATCCCGCCGCGCAGACGGAAATGTTTACCTCCGCAGCAATTGCAGCGCGTCCCGATCCGCTGCGCGAACGGCTGGCCGAACTCGACCCCGATGCGCTCAGTCCGCGCGGCGCACTCGATCTCCTCTACGAATTGAAAAAGCTTTTATAGCCATCTCGTCATTCCGGACGTGTCCGTATGGAACGGATTGAACAGCGCCGTTTCGGCGCTGGCCCGAAGGACGCAAACCATGGGCGGTTTGCGTAATCTTGTCTGGGGTTTACGGCGGCACCGATGTGTCGCCTTCGTTGCGGAAAGATTACTCGCGACCTGAGTCGCTCGCCCTTCGGGCCATGCGCTTCGCGCATGTTCGCTTCGGCGTTCCGCCTTCGCAGTCCGGGTTCTCCCTGCGGGAGCCCCGGAATGACGAAACGTGAGCGCGGGCACCCCATAATGACGAATGAAATGGTAGGAGCGGGCCATGCCCGCGATTCTGCGCAAAACCCCACCGCCGCAATCGCGGCCGGGACGACCGCTCCTACCCCAGCCTCCATCGTAGGAGTGGCGGTCCCTGCCGCGATTCCGGCAATGATTCGGGTGGGAGCGGCTTCAGCCGCGACTCTATTGGTTTTCATCGTGCCAGGAGGGATCACGGGCATGGTCCCGCTCCTACCCGCCTCGCCGATGCGCCGGACAAGAGCGGCCGTCGCGGATGAATGCGGCGCAAGCCTCGGCTACAAAACGATCGAACAGGAGCGCCACATGTCCCCGGCGCGCGAGCCGGTGCACGGCGCCGGCGAGCCGGGTTTCCGCAAGCCGCACCTGCCCGTCGCCCGGTGGCGCACAGGCTCCGATCAAACGCCCGATGCCGATATTGCGTACGCCGGCGATTACCATCACCCGGCGCGATGCCGATGTCTGCGCCAGCTCTCCCGCGAGAAATCGCCCGCCGGCGCCGAGCAGGCGACGGCCGCCCGGCAAACGCGCCGCGCGCCGCGCCGTGTCGCTGCCCGCAAACGGCGCGCCGAGAAGCACGGCGCGACCACGCCAGTCGGGCGACCCGGCAAGCGCGTGCGCAACGATCACGCCGCCCAGACTGTGGCCGACGAGATTCAATTCGGGTTCGGCGGCAAGCCGTGCGGCGAGCCGATCCGCCACCTGCAAAGGCGCCTCGCGCCGCGAGGAATACACGAAGCGCTCCCAGCGAATGCCGTGACGGCGCAGCCGACGGGCAAGCACGAAACCTTCGCGCCCGGTCATGAACAGGCCGTGCACATACAGAACCGCGGAGCGCTTCAGCGTCCCGCTCTCTATAATTGACCCGCCATCTTCGGACATTGTCTTTAACCGTGTCAGCCGCACCGAGCGAAATACCCCGCCGCCCGCTCACCATTATCGAGCTTTGCCTCTCCGACGGGCGCGGCGGGCTCGAACACTACGCCGCGGAACTGGTGCCCGCATTGCGCGAACGCGGACATCGGCTTATCGTGGTCGCGCGGGCCGGGAGCGAATTCGCGAACCGTACCGGCCAGCCGTCGGCGCTTACCCTGGATCACTCCCGCCTCATGCCCTGGCACGGCGCTCGCAAACTCGCGCGTCTTGCCCGCGATGCCGACGTTCTCCATATCCACCGCAGCGCCGACCTGCCGCTCGCCGTCATGGCAAAGCGCCATGCCGAAGACGCGCCGGCGCTCGTTTACACCCGCCACATGCTGATCACGCGCAACCGCCAGAAAAGTCCCGCGCATCGCTACATGTTCGCGCGGGTGGATCGCCTGATCACCATCACCGAACAACTTTCGGCGAAGGCGCATCGGAGTCTGCCGATCGCTCCGCAGCGCATCCGCGCGCTCCCGCCGGGCGTTTCGCCCACCGCCGATACGATGAATTGCCAGGAAATTCGTCCGGGCGCAACGGATTTCATTGCCGGTTGCTTCTCCCGCATTGAGGCGGCCAAGGGTCAGCACGAATTGATTGAGGCCATCGCCGGACTCCGCGCGACGGGGATTAACGCCGGTGCGGTCTTTGCCGGGCCCGTGATGGATGCAGCCTACGATGCCGGCATCCGTCGCCGCGTGAAGGAACTCGGTCTCGACGGGCCCATCCGCTTCCTCGGCACGCTCGCGGACGCCCGCCCGGCGATGGCCTGCTGCGACGTGGTGGTGATGCCCTCCTCGGGCGAGGCGCTCGGGCTGGTGCTGGTGGAGGCCATGCTGATGGGAGTGCCGGCAATCGGTCCGGCCGCCGGCGGCCTGCTCGAATTCGTCACCGACGGTGAAACGGGCCTGACCTACCCGGTGGGAAACGTGGATGCGCTCAGCGAACAACTGCGCCGGCTCGCGACCGATCCGGAGTATGCGCGCAAGCTTGCTCAAGCCGGACAACGGATCGCAAGCGAACGGTTCGATCGCGAACGTCATTTACAGCGTCTTGAAGACCTGTTTTACGACGTCGCAAAGAATCGAAAACCGGCCTCGCCTGAGGCCTGAGAAACTTCGGTAAGCCGCTTGCGCCGCTTTGCGGCCTACCCCTCACCCTCTCCCGCAAGGGGAGAAGGAACAAGAAGCAACCTCAGCCGAGGCCGGGCTTGAGACGAATCGAGAGTTCGGCAAGCTGCTTGGCGTCCACGCCGGCAGGCGCGCCCATCATCGGGTCCTGCGCGGTCTGGGTCTTGGGGAAGGCGATCACCTCGCGAATGTTCGCCGCACCGGTCATCAGCATGACCAGGCGATCCAGTCCGAAGGCGATGCCGCCGTGCGGAGGCGCGCCGTATTTAAGCGCCTCGGTGAGAAAGCCGAATTTTTCCTCGGCCTCTTCCGCGCCAATGCCGAGCACGGCAAACACCGCGCGCTGCATTTCGGGACGATGGATGCGGATCGAACCGCCACCGATCTCGTAGCCGTTCAACACGACGTCGTAAGCGCGCGAAAGCGTCTCGCCCGGCGCGGCAGCGAGCGTTTCCGCGTCGTCTCCCGCCGGTGCGGTAAAGGGATGGTGCAGCGCCTGCCAGCGCTTCTCGTCCGCATTCCATTCGAACATCGGAAAATCCACCACCCACAGCGGCGCCCATCCCTCGCGCACCAGTCCCTGCTCTTCGGCCAGGCGCACGCGCAGCGCGCCCAGCGATTCGTTTACCACCCCGGCCGCCCCGGCGCCGAAGAACAGGATGTCGCCGCTCGCGGCTTCGGTGGCATCCAGGATTTTTTCGAGTGCGGCATCGGAGAGGAACTTCACGATCGGCGACTGCAAGCCTTCGCGCCCGGCCGCGCGGTCCGTGACCTTGATCCAGGCGAGTCCCTTCGCCCGGTAGCGCGCGACCAACTCGGTGTAGCCGTCAATCTGCCCGCGGCTGAGCGCGGCTCCGCCCGGCAGGCGCAGCGCCGCGACACGGCCTTGCGGATCGCTCGCCGGCGCGGAAAATACCTTAAAGTCCGAATCCGCCACCGCCTCGGCGATCTCGACCAGTTCGAGCGGAATGCGCAAATCCGGGCGATCGCTGCCGTAGCGGCGCACGGCCTCGGCATAAGTCAGGCGCGGAAATTCGCCGAGGTCCACGCCCAGTTCCGCCTGGAACAGTTCACGCAGCATCCGCTCCATCAAGCCGGTAATCGCGTCCTCGTCGAGGAACGAGGTTTCGATATCGAGCTGAGTGAACTCCGGTTGCCGATCGGCGCGCAAATCCTCGTCACGGAAGCAACGCGCAATCTGATAGTAGCGTTCGAGACCACCCATCATCAGCAGTTGCTTGAAGAGCTGCGGCGATTGCGGCAGCGCGAAAAATTTGCCGGGATGCGTACGGCTGGGCACCAGGTAATCGCGCGCGCCCTCGGGCGTCGCCTTGGTGAGACAGGGCGTTTCCACTTCGATGAAGTTCTGCTCGTCCAGAAAGCGGCGCAGCGCGCGGATGATGCGGTGGCGCGCGGCAAGCCGCGCCTGCATCACGGGACGGCGCAGGTCCAGGTAGCGGTAGCGCAGACGCAGATCCTCGCCGACGTCCTCGTCCTCGGGCACAAAGGGCGGCGTTGCCGCGGCGGCGAGAATCTCGATGCGCGCGCAGAGCACCTCGATCTCGCCGGTGGCGAGTGTGGCGTTCTCGGTGCCTTCGGGGCGATGTCGAATGCGGCCGGCGACTTCGATGACCCACTCGCCGCGCAGCCGTTCGGCCTGCGCGAAACTCTCCGCGGCGTCCGGATCGAACACGATCTGCACGAGGCCCGAGCGATCGCGCAGGTCCACGAAGATGACGCCGCCGTGATCGCGGCGGCGATGCACCCAGCCGGCGAGCGTCACCGTCTGGTCAATCAGAGAGGCGTCAAGCTCGCCACAGGAATGCGTGCGCACCAAATATTCTCGTCAGTCGGGGAAGAATCGGATCGGGTCGCTCACGCGCCCGCGAATAAGGGCATTTTATCGGTTGCCCTTCGCCGCGACAAGCTGATCGCGCACGACGCGCGGCCATTCGGGCACCACCACACCCAGCGACACGATCATTTTCAGGGCCTCCTCGACCGTCATCTCCAGTTCGGTCACGTCCTCTTTCGGCACCAGGAGGATGAAGCCCGAGGTGGGATTGGGCGTGGTCGGCACGAATACCGAAACGACCTCGACGCCGGTCTTCTCCTGCACCTCGCCCAGTTGGGACGAGGTAATGAAGCCGATCGAGTAGACGCCCCGGGTGGGGAAGGGCACCAGCGCGGCGCGGCGAAAGGCCTGGGTCTTGCCCGCGAACAGGGTCGCCGCGACCTGTTTCGAGCCGCCGTAGATCGCGCGCACGAAGGGGATCCGCGCCATCAGCCGATCCAGACCGGCGACGACAAAGCGGCCCACCAGATTGCTGGCAAGCAACCCGGTCATGATCAGCAGCACGATCGCCAGCATCAGGCCGAGCCCCGGAATCCCGAAACCCCACAGATGCTCGGGCCGATATTGCGCGGGCACGAAACCGAGCAGCTTGTCGAACAGTTCGAGCAGAAAGCGCACGACAAACACCGTGATGGCGATCGGCACCCAGATCAGAAGTCCGTAGACGAACCAGCGTTTCAGTCGCGTCAACATGATCCCGGCCTACGCCGAATCGCCCTTGGCGCCCGCGGACTTGTCCGCGCCCGACTTGCCGGCCTTGGCGCTCTTGGTTTCGGATTTGGCTGCGGGCTTGTCCGCGGGCTTGTCCCCGGATTTCTCCGCAGCCTTGTTCGCACCCGGCTTGTCCTTTTTCTGCGCGCCGTCGCCGTCGCCGCTCACATTGCGCCGACCGGCCTGCTTGAAGTCGGTCTCGTACCAGCCCCCGCCCTTGAGACGGAAGCCGACCGCCGAAATCAGGCGCGAAATGGTCGCGGCTTCGCACTGCGGGCAATGCGCCGGATCGGGATCGGACATCTTCTGCAGGCGCTCGAACCGGTGTCCGCAAGCATCGCAGCGGTATTCGTATATCGGCATGACAATGTCCTGATGCAACTCATACATATTGAGGCCGGAGACGGATTTTCTCAAGCGCCGCGTGCTACGCGGCAACCGGCGCTTGCCCGCGATTACCTCATGGGATAAAGTTCATCGTCTGCGGAACAAGCTCAAAACCGGGCATCAAGGAAGGCGCTCATGTTCGATCGTACTCGCTGCTACGGCCTTGTCTTCGCCGTACTCATGCTGCCACTCGGGCTTGGCGGCTGTGGCGACGGCGCTGATAAAAACCCACATTCTTCCCCCGACCTGAGCGTCAGCGCAGGTGCGGACCAGACGGTGCAAGGCAGCCGGACAGCTACCTTGTTCGCCTCCTCGGACGCGGACAATCAACGCTATCGCTGGACGCTCGAATCCAAACCCGATGCCAGCCGGCTCACCACGACTGACATCGCCGGCGCGAACAGCGCCACGGCCCGCTTCACGCCGGACGTGCCCGGCGATTATGTCCTTAAGGTAACGCTGGACACCGGCCACGGTACCGCCAGCGATACGGTAAAAATCAGCTCTACCGTGGGAGTCACCGCCGGCGCCGACAGGACGGTGTTCGGGAATCAGACGGTTGAACTGCACGCCGCTTCCAACGCGATAAATCCAGCCTACCGCTGGAGTTTCGTCTCCAGGCCCCATGACAGCAAGGCCGCAATCGGCGGCGACGATAGCGCGGATGCCAGTTTCACCCCGGACGTGAGTGGCATCTACAAACTGCAAGTCAAGGTCAGCGGCGCCGCCGACTCGACAACAATCACCGCCGAACATGTCTGGCATGCCGGCAGCGAACCCGAATTCAAGGAAGAACAGGCGAACGGCACGTCGCTCGCCCTCGCATCAAACACACCCTATGTGGCCTATCGTGAAGAAGATGACGGCGGAAAAATCCACGTCAAGAAATTCGACCGCAGGCATTGGGGTCTTGTGGGCGACGAGGCGGCATCATTGGGCGAGGCTTTCTATGTGTCGCTCGCGCTCGCGGGCAATGGCGTGCCCTGCGTGGCCTATGCGGACTTCAGCGCCGAAGGGCGGGGCGGCGTCACCGTCAGGCAGTTCGACCAGGGCAAATGGATGACGCTGGGCAAGCCGGGATTCTCGGGCGGCGAAGCGGAATACATTTCCCTCGCCGCCGGCCGTGACGGCACCCTGTACGTGGCATATCAGGATTTCAGCCCGGCGGGCCGGGGCGGCGTCACCGTCAGGCAGTTCAAGGACGGCCAGTGGGTCACGCTGGGCAAGCCGGGATTTTCGCCGGGCCGGGCGACGTATGTTTCCCTCGCCATCGCGCCCGACGGCATGCCCTATGTCGCCTACCGGGATCACAAAGACGTTCACGCGGGCGCCAGCGCCGAAAGCTTCGACGGCAAGCAATGGTACGCGGTGGGCAACCGCGGATTTTCCGCCGGCGCCGTCAGGTTCGTCGCGCTCGCCGTCGCGCCCGACGGCATGCCTTACGTCGCCTATGAAGACGGCGGTCCCGACCACCCCAGTTCCGTGAAGAAATTCAACCGTCGGCAATGGGCATACGTAGGTGCCAACTGGTTCACGACCGGCGAAGCGGAATTCAACGTCATCGCCGTCGCCCCCGACGGCACACCCTACATGGCCTATCAGGACGAAGTGCACCAAGGCGCCAGCGTGCGCAAGTTTGGCGGCAAGCAATGGCAGTTTGTGGGCCACGCCGGATTCTCCAGGGGCGAGGCCGAGGGCATCTCCTTCGCGATTGCTTACAAGAACAGGCTTTTCCTCTCCTATCGGGACGGCGACGACAAGGATCAGGTGAAGGTGATGACCTTCACCGGTAAGCGCTGGAGCAAGTTGGGCGATGCGCTCTCCTCGGGCGATGACGAGGATAAGGATTGAAGCGTCGCCTTCGCGCCCGGCCCGCAACAATGATAAAATTCGATGCCTCAAAGCCTTCCCCGTGGAGAGCCGGCTGATGGCCGACAATTATCTTTTTACTTCGGAATCCGTTTCCGAAGGGCATCCCGACAAGGTTGCCGACCAGATTTCGGATGCCGTACTCGACGCGATCCTCACCGAGGACCGCAGCGCACGCGTCGCCTGCGAGACCATGATCAAGACCGGCACGGCCATCGTCGGCGGCGAAATCACCACCTCGGCGTGGATTGATCTCGACCGGCTGGTGCGCGAGGTCATCTCCGGCATCGGCTACACCAGTTCCGAAGTCGGCTTCGACGGAGACACCTGCGCCGTAATCTCCATCATCGGCAAGCAGTCCGGCGACATCGCCCAGGGCGTGGACAGGGAGCTCAACGAGCACCAGGGAGCGGGCGATCAAGGATTGATGTTCGGCTACGCCTCGAACGAAACCGAGGTGCTGATGCCGGCGCCGATCACTTACGCGCATCGTCTGGTCAAACGCCAGGCCGAGGTGCGCCGCTCGGGTGCGCTCGACTGGTTGCGCCCCGACGCCAAGAGTCAGGTCACGTTCCGCTACAAGGACGGGCGTCCGACCGGCATCGAAACGGTCGTGCTCTCCACCCAGCACGACGAGGACGTCTCCAACGAAACCATCCGCGAAGGCGTGATGGAGGAAATCATCAAGCCGGTGTTGCCGCGCGAATGGATCGGCAAGGACACGCGCTTTTTGATCAACCCCACCGGACGCTTCGTGATCGGCGGGCCGGTCGGCGACTGCGGGCTCACCGGACGCAAGATCATCGTGGACACCTACGGCGGCATGGCGCGCCACGGCGGCGGCGCCTTCTCCGGCAAGGATCCGTCCAAGGTGGACCGTTCGGCTGCCTATGCCGCGCGCTACGTCGCAAAAAACCTGGTCGCCGCGGGTCTCGCGGAAAAATGCGAAATCCAGATTTCCTACGCGATCGGCGTCGCCGAGCCGACCTCGATCTCGGTGGACACCTTCGGCACCGGCGCGATTGCTGACGAACGCATCGAAGCGCTCGTACGCAAACATTTCGACCTGCGTCCCTGGGGCATCATCCGCATGCTCGATCTCGTGCGCCCGATCTACCGCAAGACGGCGGCCTACGGACACTTCGGGCGCGAAGAACCCGAATTCAGCTGGGAACGTACCGACAAGGCAGAGACGCTCGCCGACGACGCCGGCGTCAAACAGGCCGCTGCCGCCGGTTAGGTTTTAGATCCGCGGGCAAGGAGCGCTGCGACGAGGGATCATCAATCCCTGCCAGGCTTGCCTTGCGGAACGTTTTGTCAACGGCGCTCACCCGAATATGGAGAACGTTATGAACGCTATCGTTCAGGAATCGTTCACCGATTATGTGGTGAACGATCTTGGCCTCGCAGAATGGGGCCGCAAGGAAATCGCCATCGCCGAGACCGAAATGCCCGGCCTCGTTGCAACGCGCGAAAAATACGCCAAGGCACAGCCGCTCAAGGGCGCGCGGATCACCGGATCGCTGCACATGACGATCCAGACCGCGGTGCTGATCGAAACGCTGATCGCACTCGGCGCCCGCGTGCGCTGGGCTTCCTGCAACATCTTCTCGACTCAGGACCACGCCGCCGCTGCGATCGCCGCTAAGGACGTCCCGGTGTTCGCAATCAAGGGGGAGACCGTCGAGGAGTACTGGGACTACACTCACCGCATCCTCGACTGGGGCGACGAGAACGGCCCCAACATGATCCTCGACGACGGCGGCGACGCCACGCTCGCACTCACGCTGGGTGCGCGCGCGGAATCCGACGCCTCACTCATCGCCAATCCCGAAAACGAGGAAGAAACGGCGCTCTATGCCGCCATCAAGGAACATTTGAAGAAGGACCCGCACTGGTATTCGAAGCGCCTGCCCGATGTGCGCGGCGTGACCGAGGAAACCACCACGGGCGTGCATCGCCTCTACCAGATGGCGAAGGACGGCCTGCTGCCCTTCCCCGCGATCAACGTTAACGACTCGGTCACCAAGTCCAAGTTCGACAACCTCTACGGCTGCCGCGAGTCGCTGGTGGACGGCATCAAGCGCGCGACCGACGTGATGATCGCGGGCAAGGTTGCGGTCATCTGCGGCTACGGCGACGTCGGCAAGGGCTGCGCGCAGTCGCTCAAGGGCCTCGGCGCCTCGGTATGGGTAAGCGAGATCGATCCGATCTGCGCACTGCAGGCGGCGATGGAAGGCTATCGCGTCGTTGATCTCGGCGATCCGGGCGTGGTCGAACAGGCGGACATCTTCGTCACCGCCACCGGCAACTATCACGTCGTCGGGCACGATCACATGGTGCGCATGAAGAACCAGGCGATCCTCTGCAACATCGGCCACTTCGATTCCGAGATCGACGTCGCATCGCTGCGCAAATACGAGTGGGAAAACATCAAGCCGCAGGTGGATCACATCATCTTCCCCGACGGCAAGCGCATCATCCTGCTCGCCGAAGGCCGCCTCGTGAACCTCGGCTGCGCAACGGGACATCCGAGCTTCGTGATGTCCAACAGCTTCACCAATCAGGTGCTCGCGCAGATCGAGCTCTACACCAAACCCGACGAATACGACAAACAGGTGTACGTGCTGCCCAAGCATCTCGACGAGGAAGTGGCGCGGCTGCATCTCGCCAAACTCGGCGCGCATCTCACTCGACTGAGCGAGAAGCAGGCAAACTACATCGGCGTGCCGGTCGGCGGTCCGTACAAACCCGATCACTACCGCTACTGACCGACGCCGCGCACGGCACAAGAAAGGCCGCACCAACCGGTGCGGCCTTTTCTTTGCGTGGCTCATCGAGCCTCGCCCGAAACACGGCGCTTACGCCACCGGTGCGCTATCCTTGTTGTCGTTTGAATACGCCCATCGTCGGCATCGAAGGAACCGATATGAAGCACCGCGCGCTTTTTCTGTTATTGGCTGCCTCGACAGCCTCAGCCCTGGCCGGCAACAACCGGCCGCTCTCGCCCGAGCTCCAGAAACTGGATATCTCCGTCGGCCGGTGGGTATTTCACGGCAAGAGTCTGGATACACCGTTCAGCAAAGCGGGATCGTGGACGTGGAACGAGAACTGCCGTTGGTCCGAAAACCGCCTTTTTCTCGAATGCAGTTTCGACAATGAATGGTCCGGCAAGGCCGTCAAATCGCTGGTCGTGGACACCTGGAACGGCGAGGACAAGAGCTACTGGCACTACGGAAACTCTGATTAATTCACGCTGACAGTAAAAAATGGGAGCGGTTCTGTTGCATGACTCAAAGCCTCTCCGAAAACCGATGGATTGTGTCACTTTTGGCGCTGTGGATGCCATTTTAGGGTCTCCGCGGCGCACCGCGGGCGCACCTCGCCTACGTGACGCCCAACAATTGTCGGCGCGCGAGATACAAATTGGTCAAGCCACAGACCATAAAGAGCCGATTGGCGTTCTTATCCAGCCCGCGGTAGCAGACCTTGCGAAAGCCAAAAATGCACTTGACCACGAGGAACGGATGCTCGACCCGCGCCCGCACCTTGGACTTGGTGCGATTCTTATCGCGCTCGGCCTCGTCGAGCGGATGGTTGCGCCGCCCCTTCTGGTTCGTGAAGTCGCTCGCTCGCGGCGCGTGTTCGCGTATCTGCTCGCGCTGGCCCGCGTAGGCCGAATCGCCCCACACCCGGGTCTCCTCGCCGTGCAGCAGATCGCTCATGAGCTGACTGTCATGCACGTTCGCCGCCGTCGCCGCCACCGAGTGGATCAGCTTCGTGCGGCTGTCCACCCCGATGTGGGCCTTCATGCCGAAGTACCACTGATTGCCCTTCCTGGTCTGGTGCATCTCGGGGTCGCGCTTCCTCTCCCGGTTCTTGGTCGAACTCGGGGCGTTGATAATCGTCGCATCCACGATCGTGCCGGCGCCCACCGTGAGACCCTGTGCTTCCAGGTACTCGTTGATGAGCGCAAACAGGCTCGCGCCCAAATCGTGCGCCTCGAGCAGATGGCGAAACTTGAGCACCGTGGTCTCGTCGGGCGCCGGCTCGCGCCCGAGGTCTATGCCCGCAAAGGTGCGCATGGAGCGCGACTCATACAGTGCCTCTTCTACCGCCGGGTCCGAGAGGTTGAACCAGTGCTGCAGAAAGTGGATGCGCAACATCCGCTCGATACCTATGGGGCGGCGGCCCGCCCCTTCGGGCTTCGGATAGTACGGCTCAATCACCGCCGCCAGCTCCGCCCATGGAATCACTCGCTCCATCTCGGCCAAAAACCGCTCGCGCCGCGTCACTTTGCGATACTTCTCAAAGCCGGCTTCGGCAAAACTCTCCTGGCGCATCGGTTCAATCTCCGGGGGACGTGAATGGATAACAAAGCGTATTATCTCAAATCAGAGGAATTAATCAGAGTTTCCCTACGAATTCTTCGCCGCCGGCGCCAGTGGCAAACATCCGTTCGTCTCGCGTATGACCATAGACGGGAATACCTGGACCGAATATGGCGGCGACGAAAACAACGGCAAGAGGATCAAGGAACGCATCGTCTATGTTTTCACGTCACCCACCCGTGTCGGCGTGAAGATCGAAATTTCCCGTGATGGCAAGCATTGGATCACCGTTGATGAAGGCGAGGGCATCAGGCAACCCTGATCTGAATATTCCTTCTCCCTCCAAACAACAATTTTCAGCCCTCCTCGGGCATCGCAGACGACCTAAAGTGAACATTCCCACGGTCTTAAGTATCGGACCATGGACCTACTCTGGCGCCCGGGCGAAGAAGGGGTTTGCACTGAAGGGATGGATAGCTGAGCCGAGCTGTTTTGCGTAAGAAATTCTTCCTCACATCTCACGATTTTGGGGCCGATTTGCGGCCAAGACATTGCCGAGTCGTGGCGGAAAAGAAAGGCATCTCGCGGCGCACGAAACGCTACTTGGCTGTCTATGTAGATCCGGCACTTCGCTCAAGATTTCGCGACGACTCTATTAAGGAGTTCAATCAGGTGATTCTTTCAATGGTTGGGGGAGCGACGGTTGCGGATATAGGCAAGAGACCTGTGATCGTAGAGATTGTCTTGTGCCCGGAACACATCGCCGAAGCAGTTGACGAACGAAAGTGCGCAAAGATGGGCACCGGGAAGCTACACCGTTCATACAATGAGGCACTCGAGGATTGCTCAGACCATCCATGGAGAACTGACATCAAATGATGGGGCTGGCCGAAAGTTGATGTTTAGGAGAGCTTGATGCAAGCCTCGACGAGGGTGGGATCGTCGGAGCAAGGCTCGATCACGAAGCCGAACTCGTTGCAAAGCGCGAGCATCGGCGCGTTGACGCGCATGACGTAGCCGTAGATTTCGCGCACGCCGATAGTGCGCCCATACTCAATCAGCCGCTGCATGAGGCGGCGGCCGATGCCTTTGCCGGCGTATTCGTCGAGTACGGTAATGGCGAACTCCCCGCGCTCGCGATTGGCGTCGCAGACGAGCCTGACGCCGCCAAACAGCGAGGCCTCGCCGGAAGGTTTGTCCTCGGCGATAACAAAGGCCATCTCTCGGTCGTAGTCGATCTGCGTGGCTCGCGCCGCCATGTCGTGCGGCAGAACAGCGCGTGAGTCGCCGAGGCGAAAGTAGCGGCTGCGCGGCGAGAGCCGCTCGAAGGCCCGGCGCATGGACGACTCGTCTTCGGCGCGGATCGGACGCAGCACGCAGCGCGTGCCGTCCGGCAGCTCGAAGGGCACTTCCAGCTCGCGCGGGTACGGCACGATCGCGAGCCGGGCGATGGCGGCGCCGGTTGCCGGTTGTAGCTTGATGCGCGCGTCGAGAATCGTGACGCCGCGCGGGGTTGCGAGCAGCGGGTTCAGATCGAGATCGGTGATCTCGGGAAACTCGCAGATCAACTCGCTCAGGCGAATGAGGACGGCATACAGAGCATCGAGGTCCGCCGGCTGCAGCCGCCCCTTCGCGCCCTCAAGCACGCGGTGGATGCGTGTGTGGGTGACGAGTTCGCGCGCGAGGTTCACATCGAGCGGCGGCAGGGTGAGCGCTGTGTCGTCGATCGCCTCGACGGCGACGCCACCAGCGCCGAACAGGATGACGGGACCGAAGACCGGATCGAGCGTGAGACCGGCAATGAGCTCGCTGCCCTCGCCACGCTCAACCATGTGCTGTACCGAAACCCCGGCAAGACGTGCCTCGGGGTAGCGCTCGTGCAGGCGCGCAATCATACGCTCGGCGACGCGCCCGACCTCCTCCGGACTTTCCACGTTGAGAGCGACGCCGCCGACGTCGCTTTTGTGCAGCAGATCCGGCGATAGAATCTTCACGGCGTACGGCGGCTCGATCTGCGCGGCGGCGGCCCGCGCTTCCTTCGGAGTCCGCGCACGGCGGGTGGCGTTCACCGGCAATCCGGCAGCACCGAGCAGCTCCTTGGCGGCGGCTTCGTCGAGCCAGGTTTCCCCTTTGCCCAGTGCCGCATCAACGAGTTCGCGCACGCGCCCCCGATCGGGTGCGCCGCGCAGCGGGAATGCCGGTACGGTACGGCTCAGGAATTCGAGCTGGCGGCGACGCTCGGCAAGCTGCATGAACCCGCGCACCAGCGCCTCGGGGGTCTGGAAATTCGGAATACCCGCCGCTTCCAGGCGCTCCGCGGCCTCGCGGCCCGCCGTCGGGCCCAGCCACGCCGCGAGGATCGGTTTGCGACGCCGATTGCACGCAGCGGCGGTAAGCACTCCCTGCGCGGCTGTCGCGGAATCGGCGAGACCGGTCGGGCAGTTCATCACCGCCACGGCATCCGCTTCCGGCGCTTCGAGCAGAATCTCCAGCGCTGCTCGGTAGCGCTCGGCATCCGCGTCGCCGAGCAAGTCCACGGGATTGCCGTGCGACCAACCCGGGGGCAGGAACTCGTCGAGTTTTGCGACCGTCGCCTCGCTCAACGGCGCCAGCGTTCCCCTGCTCGCCGAGAGTTGGTCGGCGGCAAGTACGCCAAGCCCCCCGCCGTTGGTCAGAAGCGCAAGACGATCGCCTTCGAGATGGATTCCATGCGCCAGCGTTTCCGCCGCCTCGAGCATCTGCATCAGCGTCGGCACGCGCAGGGCGCCCGCCCGGTGCAGTGCAGCGTCGAACACCTCGTCGCGCCCCGCGAGCGCACCAGTATGCGACGCGGCGGCGCGTGCGCCGGCAAACGCGCGGCCGGCCTTGAGTACGATCAACGGCTTGAGCCGTGCCGCCAGACGTGCTGCGGACATGAACTTGCGCGCCTCGCGGATGCTTTCCAGATACAGCAGAATCGCGCCGGTGTGCGGATCGTCCGCGAGATAGTCGAGCCAGTCGGCGACGTCCACCTCACTCATGTCGCCGAGCGACACGAGGGCGGAGTAGCCGATGCTGCGCTCGGCCGACCAGTCAATCACGGTCGTGAGCAACGCGCCGGACTGGGAGAGGAAGGCGATCGGCCCCGCCTTCGGGAGGCACTGCGCGAAACCGGCGTTTAGGCGGGCGCGGGGCGCCAGCATGCCGAGGCAGTTCGGTCCCAGAATCCTCATTCCGCTGCGGCGCGCGGCCGAAAGCATCTCCGCTTCCAGGATCTTGCCCTGCGCGCCGGCAGAGGTCTCGGCGAAGCCCGCCGATAGTACGACGGCCGCCTTCGTACCCAACCGCACGAGATCCTCGATAACGGCGGGCACGCCGGCCGCCGGGACGGCGACGATCGCAAGTTCCGGCGCCTCCGGCAGCATGGAGACTGCCGGATAAATGCCGGCGACCGCATCGGGTTCGAGGTGGCGGTTGACGCGGAACACGCGGCCGGGAAAGAGTTCCAAATTCCGCGAAGCGACCCCACCGACCGATCCCGGCCGCCGGCTCGCGCCCACGAGCGCGACTGACGCCGGATCGAGGAAGGATTTCAGATTATGCGTACTCACAGTCGCTATTCTGCATGCTGGGCCGCCCGTCGGTCTTGCGTCCGAACTCGCACCGATTCAGACGGAGGCGTGCGATTCACCGCGCTTCACGTGCTTTTCTTCGTCTCGACAGCAGCTTTCAAAAGTGCGGACAAGCCGCCGAAGTCGCCGTTCGACATGAGCACCACGTCATCGCCTGCGCGTGCCTCGGCCAGCACGCGCGCGGCAAGCGCCGACACCTCGCTTTCCACGGTCAGCCTTTCGCCGAGAGCCGCGAGCACGGTCGCGGGATTCCAGGCCAGGTCCGCGCGGTGCAGAACGAAGACGCGATCAGCGGCGCCTAGCGCCACGGCCAGCTCGGCGGCGTGAACACCGCGGCGCATAGTATTGGAACGCGGCTCGACTACTGCGAGCAGACGTCGTCCCGGCCGTACCAATCCCTGCAGGGTGCGTGCGATCGCGGTCGGATGATGGGCAAAATCATCATACAGGTGGATGTCGTTTGCGTCAGCGAGGAGACTCAATCGCCGCCGCACGCCGCGAAACCCGGCGAGCGCTTCGATCGCCTCGTTGAGTGGCACGCCCGCGGCTCGCACCGCGGCCAACGCGGCCAGCGCGTTTTCCATGTTGTGCGTGCCGTGCATGCCCCACTCGACCGCGGTCAACGGCTCGCCGTCCGCCCATAGCTCGAAGCGATTCGACGCCATCAACTGTCCCGCGAGGTCGGCCTTCGGCCCCGCACCAAAATATTCAATCGGCGTCCAGCAACCTGCCGCAATCACCCGCGCGAGCGCGGCATCGCCGCCGTTGGCAACGATCCGTCCGCGGCCGGGCACAGTGCACAGAAGATAGTGGAATTGACGCTCGATTGCGGCAAGGTCGGGATAGATGTCGGCGTGGTCGTATTCGAGGTTGGTGAGCACCTGAATCTGCGGACGATAGTGGATGAACTTGGGCCGCCGATCGAAGAAGGCCGTCTCGTATTCGTCGGCCTCGATCACGAAGCATTCGCCTGCACCGAGCCGCACCGGGGCGGGAAAATTCTCGGGCAGCCCGCCGACGAGAAACCCCGGCTTGCGCCCCGTCGCATCGAGCAGCCAGGCGATGAGGCTGGTGGTCGTGGTCTTGCCGTGGGTGCCGGCAACGGCGATCACGCGCCGCCCGGCGAGAATCTCTTCGGCAACGAAGGCGGGGCCGGAAACGTAAGGCAGGCCGCGATCGAGCACATATTCCGCCGCCGGATTGCCGCGCGAAATGATGTTGCCGATCACCACGAGATCGGGCGCGGGCGCGAGATGCTCCGCTTTGTAGCCTTCGCAGACATGAATCCCCGCGCCGGCGAGCACCTCGCTCATCGGCGGATAGAGCGGCCCGTCGCTGCCGCTGACCCCGTGACCGAGCTCGCGGGCGAGCAGCGCCACGCCCGCCATGAAGGTGCCGCCGATACCGAGTATGTGGATGTGCATGAATCGAACGCCTGCGTTTAGCCGTTAGAGCCTATCTCATAATCCCCCACGATCGTGACGGCGGCGGATTGCGTCGGCGGTGTGAAGCGCGGGACCGGCAACGCGGCTCGTGCGGGATTATGAGATAGGCTCTATCATGCCAACGATGTTGGATGTGCAATTAATTGACACCGCCGATGCCTTGCGGGCATTCGTCGCGGATTCGCTCGGCGCGCCCTGGCTGGGACTCGACACCGAGTTCGTGCGCGACCGCCACTACTTCCCGCGCGCGGGCCTGATCCAGATAGCGACGCCGTCGCGGATCGCCCTCGTGGACCCCGTTCGGCTCGACAATCTCGCAACGCTTGCACCACTGCTGTTTGAGACTCCGGCGACGAAAATCCTGCATGCGGCGCATCAGGATATGGAACTGCTCCTGTGTCTTTTCGACCGCGTACCCGCGCCGCTCTTCGACACGCAGACGGCGGCGGAAGCGGTCGGTCTCGCGGCCCAGATCGGCCATGCCACGTTGGTGGAAGCGTTGCTGAACGCCGCGCCGCGCGCCTCGCTCGGCCGCTACGACTGGCTGCGCCGGCCGCTTGCGCCGGACGCGCTCGACTATGCCGCGGACGACGTGGCCTACCTCGGCGAACTGCATGAGCAACTCGCTGCGCAACTCGTCGCTTCGAAAAAGGAAGCCGCCTTTGCCGAAGCCATGCGCAAGGCTGCCGACCCGGTGCGCTACCGCCCCGATCCGGACAATGTCTGGCGGCGAATACGCGCCGCGCGCCGAATGAACGGCGACGCACTCGCCCGCCTCAAATCGCTGGGCGCCTGGCGGGAGCGGCAGGCCATGGACGAGGATCGTCCCCGGCAATGGATTCTGCGCGACGAGGTCCTGCTTGCACTCGCGCGGCAGGCGCCGCGAAACCTTGCGGAACTGGGGCGAATCGGTCCGCTCACGCCCGCCGCAAGGCGTCGCTATGGGCAGCAACTGATCGAACTGATCGAAACCGTGGAGCCTCAGACGGAATCGGAATCGGCGTCGGAATCCACCGCCGACGCTTCCGGCGGTACAGAAACTTCCTCCTGACTCGTCTCACCGGGCGCCGCTTCAAGACGGCGACGGGCGAGCAAGGAACGATGTGCCGCGCTCGCCCAACCGAACACCGCGAGGATCCAGAAGGCGATCAGCGCGAAATGGAAAATCAGGCCCAGCGAAAGCAGGATCAACCGCTCGCCGCGTCCGAACCAGACTTCTTGAAGCGTAACGCCCAGACCCTCGGCGCGGGCGCGGGCGTAACTGGTCAGATAGGAGCCGGAAAGCGAAAGCACCACCGCGAGCACGCCGACCCACCAGCCCCACCAGGCGAAGGCAACCGCGGCGCCGGCGTGTATGGCGGTCTCGCCGGCCCGATCCAGCATCGAATCCAGAAAGGCGCCGCCGGCATTCGGATTTGCCGCGCGGCGGGCGAGTGCGCCGTCCAGAAGATCGCAAAGGCCGGCGAGCAGATAAATGATTCCCGCGGCGATAAACACCCTGAAACCGGCAAAGAGTGCGGCCAGCACGGCGAACGCAAATCCCGCCCAGCTCAGTTGGTCGGCCGTAATTCCCGCCTGCGCCATGCGGTTGACGAGCGGCGCGGCCGCATCGGCGACACCGCGCCGGGCGCGTTCGCGCCAACCGAGAATCCGTGCATCCATCCCCGCCCAATCATCCATGGCTTCAGCCCTTGTGACCTGGGACCTCTATGCTATCGTACCAGCAGGTTTTGCCGGCTCAAAACACTTCCAAAAGCGTTCAGGAGACCTTTCGTATGGCGGAAATCCGGATTGCCGTGATCGGCGTCGGCAATTGTGCAAGCGCGCTGATCCAGGGCATCCATTACTACCGGAATCGAGCACCGGATACTGCAATCGGGCTCATGCATTACGAACTGGGCGGCTACACGCCCGCGGACCTGCGGGTAGTGGCGGCCTTCGATATAGACGCCCGCAAGGTAGGACGGGATTTGTCCGAGGCCGTTTTCGCGCCGCCCAATTGCACCCGAACATTCTGCCGCGATCTGCCACGCATGGATGTCGCGGTCTCGATGGGCGCCGTGCTCGACGGCGTTTCCGAACATCTTGCCGACTATCCCGCGCATCAGCGCTTCGAACCGGCCGAACTCGCGCAGCCCGATCAGGCCGAGGTCATTCGCGCACTTGTCGAATCGGGCACCGAAATACTGGTGAACTATCTCCCCGTCGGCTCGGAGCAGGCCACACATTTTTACGCCGAATGCGCGCTCGAAGCCGGCTGCGGCTTCATCAACAACATTCCCGTCTTCATCGCAAGCGATCCCGACTGGGCCCGGCGCTTCGCCGAAGCGCGCCTGCCGATCATCGGCGACGACATCAAGTCGCAGGTGGGCGCGACGATCACGCATCGTCTGCTTGCCGATCTCTTCCACAAACGCGGCGTGAAGCTCGATCGCACCTATCAGCTCAACACCGGCGGCAATACCGATTTCCTGAACATGCTGAACCGCACGCGCCTCGCCTCCAAGAAGACTTCCAAGACCGAGGCCGTGCAGGCCGTGGCCGGCGAACGCCTTGCCGACGACGACATTCACATCGGTCCGAGCGACTACGTGCCCTGGCAGAAAGACAACAAGATCGCCTTCATCCGCATGGAGGGACGGCTTTTCGGCGACGTACCGATGAATCTCGAACTCAGGCTTTCGGTGGAGGATTCGCCCAACTCGGCGGGCGTGGCGATTGATGCGATCCGCTGCGCCAAGCTTGCGCTCGCGCGCGGAGAAGGCGGCGCGCTGGAGGCGCCCAGCGCCTGGTTCTGCAAGCATCCACCGCGTCAGTTTGGTGACGACGAAGCCTGGCGCATGGTCGAGGACTTTATCCGCGACAGGACTGCATAAAACAAAAGTCTTCATTCGCCGGCACGCTGCAAACAAGCGCTTGAGAACGCGGGGACGCGCCCCCGCGCGGCGCCATCCACGGGGTTTAAAACCCGCGTATCAATTTATTCGCTTGAAATTCCACGAAACCGGAAACAGGACGGCGGCTTTGCCGCCACCGCCTCCGCGGGCGGCTACTTGATCTTGGCTTCCTTGTAGGGCACGTACTTGCGGATGCGCGGATCGAACTTGTTGATTTCCATCTTCTCGGGCTGATTGCGCTTGTTCTTGCTGGTCGTATAGAAATGCCCGGTCCCCGCACTGGAAACCAGGCGGATTTTCTCGCGTGCGGTGTTCTTCGCCATGACTCAGTTCCTCAAACCTTGACGCCGTCGGCGCGAAGTTGCGCCACCACGACCTCAATGCCCTTCTTGTCTATGATGCGCAGGCCGTGGCCCGAGACGCGCAGGCGCACGTAGCGCTTTTCCGTCGGCAGCCAAAAGCGGCGCGACTGAAGATTGGGCAGCCACCGCCGGCGCGTCTTGTTGTGCGCATGCGATACGTTGTTGCCGCTGAGCGGTCGTTTGCCGGTCACCTGGCAGACTCTGGCCATCTCCGTCTCCGTAGTTTTCTTGGCATCACCTGGAACCGCATAGTTTAGCCGGAGCACCACCTTTGGCGCAAGATACGACTTCGCGTGGGCTTTAGCCCGCCCGCCACGCCGGCAGCTTTCGCGGGGCAAGTTCGAGCCTGAGGGCCACATAGCGTGGCAGCCCGCGCTCGAACGGCGGCCAGGCCTCGCCCGCGATCA
Organism: uncultured Gammaproteobacteria bacterium; assembly: GCA_963843735.1. Lineage (GTDB taxonomy): Bacteria > Pseudomonadota > Gammaproteobacteria > JAKDMP01 > JAKDMP01 > CAWJLN01. The sequence goes on along the minus strand of CAWJLN010000001.1, from coordinate 135,742 downwards.
GCGGCGCAAGATAGCGCCGGGCCCGGGCCGTGATCCCGTAACCGTCGGCACGTATGAACGAAGCCGGGAGTTTCTTTTCATGATTGGCGATGCGCGCAAGCGGCGCCTTGCCGATTCGCCAGCGATAGGGGCTGTCGGAAGTCCGCTCGATCACCGGCATCACGGCATTCTCCCCCGCCACGGCGAATTCCACCGCCGCACGGCCCACCGCAAGCGCCTGATCGAGATCGGTCTGCGAAGCGATATGCCGCGCCGAGCGTTGCAGATAATCCGCCACCGCCCAATGGTATTTATGGCCCAAGGCCTCCTGGATCATGGCCGCGAGACGCGGCGCAAGTCCGCCGAGCTGGGCGTGGCCGAAGGCATCACGCGTGCCCGCCTCGGAAAGAAATCGGCCCGCGGCGTCACGCACGCCCTCCGAGGCCACCACCACGCAGTAGCCGTGGCGCTTCACGCAGACGTCCACGTTTTTCAGAAAATCGGCCTGATCGAAGGGCCGCTCGGGAAAGAGGATGAGATGCGGCGCCTCTCCCCGGCCCGCTCCCGCAAGCCCTGCGGCGGCCGCGATCCAGCCGGCATGCCGACCCATGACTTCGAGAATGAACACCTTCGTCGAGGTTTCCGCCATCGAAGCCACGTCGAGCGCGGCCTCGCGGGTGGACACGGCCACGTACTTCGCCACCGAGCCGAAGCCGGGCGAGCAGTCGGTCACCGCGAGATCGTTGTCCACCGTCTTCGGAATGCCGATGCAGGCGAGCGGATAGTCCATCTCGCGGCCGAGCTGCGAAACCTTCCACGCGGTATCGGCCGAGTCGTTGCCGCCGTTGTAGAAGAAATAGCCGATATCGTGCGCGCGGAACACCTCGATCAGCCTTTCGTATTCGCGATGGGACTTCTCCAGGCTACCGAGCTTGTAGCGGCAGGAACCGAACGCGCCACCGGGCGTGTGGCGCAGCGCCGCAATCGCGCTCCGGCTTTCCTTGCCGGTATCGATGAGTTCCTCGCGCAGAGCGCCGAGGATGCCGTTGCGCCCGGCGTAAAGCCTGCCGATCGCACCGCTGTGCGCGCGCGCGGCCTCGATAACGGCGGACGCGGTGGCATTGATAACCGCCGTCACGCCACCCGATTGCGCATAAAAAGCGTTGCGTTTACTCACGGATACGGCCGGCACAAGAATGCCTGCATTCTGCCATAGACGGAAATCCGGCCTCCCCCGTATTGACGCGGGGCCTGTCGTCGGCTACCTTTGCTGCTCGCGCCGCCTTTTCCATCCCTTTACAGGAATACATTTCATCATGCGCATAGTGCTACTCGGCGCGCCCGGCTCCGGCAAGGGCACACAGGCCAAACTCCTTACGGACCGTTTCGGCATTCCTCAGGTCTCCACCGGCGATCTCCTGCGCGACGCGCTGGTCTCGGGCAGCGAACTCGGCCGACTCGCCAAGGAGGCCATGGAAGCGGGACGCCTGGTCAGCGACGAGGTGGTGCTCAAGATCATCCAGGAGCGTCTGCGCAAGCCCGACACCGGCACGGGCTTCGTCCTCGACGGCTTTCCGCGCAATATCTCGCAGGCCGAAGCACTGGACAAACTGCTGGGCAGCATCGCTCAGCCGCTCGACGCCGTCCTGCTGCTGGAGATAGACCCCGACGTGCTGCTTCAACGGCTCACCGGCCGCCTCACCTGCCCACAGTGCGGCCGCGTTTACAACCTCTACACCAAACCGCCGAAAATTGACGGCCAGTGCGATTTCGACGGCAGCGAACTCATGCAGCGCAGCGACGACAAGCAATCCACCATCGAAAACCGTCTGCGGGTATATCAAGCGCATACCCAGCCCGTTGCGGAGTTTTATGCCAAGCAGGACAAGCTGCTCACGATAGAGGCCGAAGGGGAAATTGCGGAGATCTCGAAACGCATCAGCGAAGCGCTCAAGCCTTGGGCGCCGAAGAAGGGCAAGCGTCAGAGCTGAGTATTTTTCTTATATCCGGGCGGTCTGCGCGCTCCGGTAGGTCCTCAAGCGCGTGGCGAATTCGGCAAGCCCGGCGAGTCCGCTCTCTTCGGCCTCCTGGCACCAGGCGCGCAGACGCTCGATCACGCGCTCGTTGGATGAGGTGCGTTCTTCCCAGATCGCACGCAATTCCTCGCGATAACTCCAGACCGCCGCAAGACGCGGGAAGCGCCCGATGAGGCGCTCGCGCCGATTCAGCGCATCCGCATCGAGCAGCTTGGCGTCGCGCAGCAGCAAGCGGCGATCGCGGCGGAAATGCTTCTTTCGCCCTCGCCGCACCAGTTCCTCACGCAATACCGGCAACAGCACCTCGCGACGATAGGCGCGCAGAACATGGAGGCGATTGGCCACCACGGCGCGCACGGCTTCGAGATCAATGCGCGCGGGGCGTTCCGCGAGTTGCGGGCGCGGATAGGTGCGGCGCACCCTGGCGAGACCGAGTGCGGCGAGCGCACGAATGTAGCACCAGCCGAGATCGAATTCGAACCAGCGCACCGAGAACTTGGCCGAACTCGGGAAGGCATGGTGGTTGTTGTGCAACTCTTCGCCGCCGGCAAGAAAGCCGAACGGCATGACGTTGGCCGAGGCGTCAGGCAGCTCGAAATTGCGATAGCCGCTGTGGTGCCCGACCCCGTTCACGAGCGCCGAGGCGAGTAGCGGCATGGCAAGCATCTGCGCGCCCCAGATGGCGATCCCCGGTGCGCCGAAGAGCAGCAATTCGACAAACATCAGAACTATCACGCCGATGTGCGGGAAACGGGTGCAAAAACGCTCCAAGCGGTCATTGGGCGTACCACGCGCATATTTTTCGACTATGCCGGGATCGCGAGTCGCACGGGCATAGACTTCCGCGCCGTGTCCGAGCATGTAGCCGAGGCCGAGAATCTGCGGGCTGTGCGGATCCTCCTCGCTCTCGACAAAGGCGTGATGCTTGCGATGCACGGCGACCCACTGACTGCACACCATGGCCGTCGTCAGCCACACCCAGAAACGGAAGAAGTGGCGCAGCAACGGATGCAGATCGAGCGCACGATGCGCCTGGTCGCGGTGATAATAGATGGTGACGCCGGTCACCGTAAGATGAATCGTGACGACCGCGACGGCGAGGTAGCCCCACCAGGGCAGCGGCAAGAGGCCGCGGGCAATAAAATCCGTAATGAATCCAAGCATGAAATATCAATTGAAAAATTGCAGCTTCGCCGGTTAGTGTACTGCTTCTAAACCCCTGAAAGGGAAATTTTGAGAGAAACCCCAATCCCGACTGAAGACGTTCTCATCGAGGCGCAGGGCCTCGCGCGCCGCTATGGAGCGCTTTGGGCCGTGCGCGGCGTCAATTTGCGGGTGCGCCGCGGCGAAGTACTGGCGCTGCTAGGCCCCAACGGCGCGGGCAAGACCACCACGCTTTCGATGCTGACGGGCAATCTCGCGCCCCACGCCGGGCGCGTACGGATTGCGGGCCACGATCTTCTCGCCGCGCCCCGGGCGGCCAAGCGCGCACTGGGCTATCTCCCCGAACATCCGCCGCTCTATCCCGAAATGAGCGTGAATGCCTATCTCGGCTGGTGCGCGCGCCTGCGCGGCGTGGCACGCGCGGCACGCGGCACGGCCGTCGTCGAAGCGCGTGCACGCTGCGGTCTCGACACCGAAGGCAAGCGCTTGCTCGGACACCTATCCAAGGGCTATCGGCAACGGGTCGGCGTCGCACAGGCCATCGTCCACAAGCCCACGGTCGTCGTGCTCGACGAACCCACCGTGGGTCTGGACCCGGTGCAAATCCGCGAGATGCGCGGCCTGATCCGCGCGCTCGCGGACGACGCCGCGCTGATCGTCTCGACGCATCTGCTCGCCGAGGCGGGCGAAATCGCCAGCCATGTCGCCATTCTCGATCACGGCCGCATCGTGCACGAGTCCCGACTCGACGAAGCGCCCTTCGATGCAAGGCAGTTTCGCCTCGAACTCGCGCGCCCGCCCACGCCGGATCGGCTCTCGGCTCTGCCCGGCGTCGCCGGCGTCACGTCGCTCGCCGATGGCGTCTTTCTGATCCTCGCAGAAACCGGCGCGGACCCCCGCGAGACGCTTGCGCAAAGCGCGCTCGCCGAAGGTTGGGGACTGCTTGCGCTGGCACCGCACCGCGCCTCGCTGGAAGAACTTTTCATGCGCATCGTGAGTGGTGATCGGAAGGCTGCGGCATGAGAGGTGCGCTCGCGATTGCCGGACGCGAACTGAGAGCGCTCTTCGGTTCGCCGCTCGCCTGGCTGATCCTCGCGGGCGCAAGCTTCGTGCTCGCCTGGGTCTTTCTTGCCTTCGTGCAGAACTTTATCGAAGTCGCGCCGCAGCTGGCCCCCACCGCGCACGCGCCCGGCGTGACCGCTCTTGTCGCCGCGCCCGCCCTGTACTGGGCGAGCCTCGTGCTTGTGATCCTCACGCCGCTCGCCGCCATGCGTCTGATCGCCGGGGAAAAGCGCGACGGTACGATTCGTCTGCTGCGTTCGGCGCCCGTTTCCACCACCGCCATCGTCGCCGGCAAATACCTCGCGCTCATCGCATTTCTGTGGCTGATTGTCGCGCTTGCCGTCGCCATGCCGCTCACGCTCCGGCTCGGCACCGCGCTCGATCTCGGCCGCCTTGGCGCAGGCGCGCTCGGCCTCGCGCTTGTTGCCGCCGCCTTCGGCGCAGTGGCGCTGTTCATGTCCTCGCTCACCAGTCAGCCGCTGCTCGCCGCGCTCGGCGGCTTCTGCGTCCTCATCCTGCTGCTGATTATCAATCTCGCCGCGCACGCGGGCGGAACCGGCGCCCACGCACTCGGCTGGCTCGCCTTCCAGCCGCATCTCGCCCCGTTTTTCCGCGGCGTGGTGAATACCGCCGATCTCGCCTACTTCCTCATCATGACCGCGCTCTTTCTCAGCCTTGCGGTATGGAAGCTCGACGCGGAGCGTCTCGGCGGATGAAATTTCCTTCGCGTCTGCTGTTGCGCCTGCAAAGCATTGCACTCATCGTTGCGCTGTTTGCGCTCGCCGGTTTTGCCGCCTGGGCGACCCTGACCTGGAGCACGCAGGCGGATTGGACCCAGGGGCACCGGAACAGCCTGAGTGCCACCACGCAGAGCTGCTCGCAAAGTTGGACAAACCCGTCACGATCAGCGCCTTCGTGCGCCCGGACACGGCGCTCGCGCGAACCGAACACGAACTCCTCGAGCGCTACCACCGCGCTGACTCCCGCATCCGCCTGCGCTTCGTGAATCCCGATACCGCCCTGGAGGAGCTGCGCAAACTCGGCATCACCACCGTCGGCGAGCTGTATGTGAGCTACGGCAAGCGCGGCGAAAAACTCGACGACGTGAGCGAATCCGGTATCAGCAACGCCTTGCTGCGGCTCTCGCGCGGCGCCGAAAAACAGGTGGTTTTCATCACCGGGCACGGCGAGGCGGATCCGCTCGGAAAACGCAATTACGATCTCGGCAACTTCGGTGCGACTCTCCGGCGTCAAGGCTTCCAGGTCGCCACGCGAAATCTTGCGGACGATTCCGAACTCGGCGGCAAGATTGCGCTGGTGGTGATCGCGGGCCCGCAACTCGATCTCCTGCCGCGCGAAATCGTCGCACTCGAACACTGGCTGGCCGGCGGCGGCAACCTCCTCTGGCTGCACAATCCGGGGTCGCTGCACGGCCTCGCACCGCTTGCACAGGCACTCGGCATCCAGACGCTTGACGGTACGGTCGTCTCCGGCGCCTCCAAAGGCTTCAGTGCCGAACATCCGACCGCACTGGTAATTTCCGACTACGGCGCGTCGGCGATCACCCGCGGCTTTGATCTGAACACTCTGTTCCCGGACGCGACCGGCTTCAAGCTCGCCGGCACCGGCGGCTGGAAGCCGGATGTGCTCGCGCAAAGCCCGCGCTTCCCGGCGAGCTGGCTGATGATCGGCGGCCCGCAGGCGGGTCGCGTTCTGTATCGCCCCGGCACCGATGTGCCCGGACCCGTTCCGATCGCAATCGCCCTGACCCGCGCGCGCGCAGGAGGCAACGGCACCCAGCGCGTCGTCGTCATCGGCGATACGAACTTTCTTGCCAACAGCTTTCTCGGCAACGGCGGCAATCTCAATCTCGGGCTCAGGCTCTTCAACTGGTTGACGGACGAGGATCGCTACCTCGACATCACCTCCGCGCAGGCGCCCGATAGCAGGCTCGCCCTTTCGCGTGCGGAACAAGGCGGAATCGGCTTCGGCTTTCTGGCATTTCTGCCGCTCGTCTTTCTCGCCGTGGCGCTCGTGCTTGCGCTGCGCCGACGCCGCCGCTGATGCGCAAGCGCCTGATCGCACTCGCGCTGCTCGCCGCGGCCATCGCCGCACTCGTCCTGCTCTACCGGCATCATCAGAACCGTCCCCCACCCGCCGCGACGCCGCTCAGCACGCTCGCACCCGCCTCGCTCACGCGCCTTGTCGTCAAGGTACAGGGGCAGCCCACACTCATCCTCGTGCGTGGCGACAGCAGCTGGCGCATGCAGAAACCCATCCGCGCCCGGGCCGATGCGGACCGGGTCGCGGCATTGCTCGCCGGACTCGACGAGGCCACGATGCGACATTACTCCGTACATGCGCTCTCGCTCGCCGGAGTCGGTCTTGCCCCGCCCGCGTTCGTGCTTGAAGCCGGCGGCACCCGCCTCGAATTCGGCGCGCTCAATTCCGCCAACCTGCTCCGCTACGTGCGCCGCGGCGACACGGTTTACCTCGTCTTCGACACGATCGCGCCGCGGCTTGCGTCCGGTCCCTGGCCATTCGTGGATCGCCGTCTCCTGCCGCCGGGCGCGCGCATCACCGGCATCGTCTCGACCGCTCCCGGCGCAGGCAATACAAGGCAAAGTGCAGCGGCCTGGTCGAGCGCACAAGCCACGCAGGTAAAGCCGCTCGCGAAGGGCGCGGCAAAAGACGCCCCGACGATCACTGTTTCGCTTGCGGGCCGCAAGCAGCCGATCGTCTTCACGCTTCTCTCGCGTGCGCCGCACGCGGAACTCGCACGAACCGATCGCGGCATACTCTACGTGCTCGACGCCGCGCTTGCGGATAAACTTCTCGGCCCTGCCTCGACCGTACCCCATGCCGGAACTGCCGGAAGTTGAAACGGCGCGACGTGGGCTCGCGCCGCATCTGATCGGGCGGCGGATAGCGGCGCTGGTCGTGCGCGAGCGGCGGCTGCGCCAAGTGATTCCGCGCGGACTCGAGGCAAAACTCGCCGGCGCCGAAATCACCGGCCTCGACCGCCGCGCGAAGTATCTGCTGCTGCGCACGGAACGTGGCGGCGTGCTCGCGCATCTCGGCATGTCGGGCTCGCTCAGAATTGTGGATGCCGAGTCGCCGGCAGGTCCGCACGAACACTATGATCTCGTACTCGCCGACGGACGCGCCGTCCGTTACCGCGACCCCCGCCGCTTCGGCCTGCTGCTCTGGGCCGGCACTCAAGCCGAACCTCATCCGCTGCTCGCACGCCTCGGACCCGAACCTTTGGCCCGGACTTTGACGGCGCTTATCTGTACCGCGCGAGCCGCGGCCGGCGTGCACCGGTCAAGGCCTTCCTGATGGATTCCTCCATCGTCGCGGGCGTCGGCAATATTTATGCCAACGAGGCGCTTTATCGCGCCGGCATCCATCCACGCCGTGCCGCGGGACGCATCGGCGCCGCACGCTACGCGCTCCTTGCCGAAGCTGTTCGTGCAGTGCTCGCCGAAGCGATTGTCGCAGGCGGCACGACGCTGCGCGACTTCGTCGCCGCCGAAGGCGGCCCCGGCTACTTCCGCGTGCATCTCACCGTGTACGACCGCGAAGGCGAACCCTGCCCGCGCTGCGCCGCGCCCATCCGCCGTGTAGTCATCGCCCAGCGCTCGAGCTACTACTGCCCGCGCTGCCAACATTGAGCGCATTGTTAGAATTCGGCTTCCCGTGAATGAAAATGCAATCATGAACGAACCCCCGGCCTCGGCACTCGCGCGCCTCGACCGCATTCCGATCTGGCCCTGGCGCTACAGCCTCCTCGTGGTACTCGGCGCGGGCTACTTCTTCGCCTTTTTCGACATCGTGAACATCGGCGCGGCGCTGCCCGAAATCGCGGATCAGTTCGGCGTATCTACCGACTTTGCCGCCTGGGCCATTACCGGAAGCCTTTTCGCCTACGTCGTCGGCGCCTTCCTGAACGGCAGCTTTGCCGATCTCGTCGGAAGGCGTCGCAGCCTCGCGCTATCGGTAGGATTTTTTACGCTCGGCTCCATCGCCGCTTCGTTCGCGCCTTCCATCGGCTGGCTGATCGCCTTTCGCATCGTCGCCGGACTCGGGCTCGGCGCGGAAATCGCCGCCGTGACTACCTATCTCGGCGAAGTATCGCCCGCCGCCGTGCGCGGAAAATTCACCAGTTGGGCCACGGCCTGCGCATACGCCGGATTTGTCGTTGTTCCCTTTATCGCGCGCGCACTGGTACCGAACTACGTCTGGGGCTGGCGGTTGCTGTTTTTGATCGGCGCCGCGGGCGGGGTGACCATCTTTTTCATGCGCTGGCACCTGCGCGAAAGCCCGCGCTGGCTGGTGGCCCACGGTCGAAACGCCGAAGCGGAAGCCGAGGTGACGGAAGCCGAAGCGCGCGCGGTCAAGCGCCTGGGCCACGCTCTGCCGCCGCCTGGCCATGAATACGAACCGCCCGTGCATGGCGGTTTCCCGACGCTGGTTCTGCTACGTCCGCCCTATCGCCGCCGCTTGCTGCTCTTGATCGCGCTGTGGTTCTTCTATTACATCGGCAACTACGGCTGGCTTGAAATGCTGCCGACGCTGCTCGAACGCGAGGGCTACAGCATTGCGGGCAGCCTCACGTTTCTTGTCGTGACCAGCGCGGGCTTCCTTGTCGGCGCAATCGCTTCCATCTGGCTCAATGACCGCATGGAACGCAAGTACACGATCTTCGCCGTCGGCGTGGTCTGGGTCGCGGCACTGCTCGCGGTCGGATTGAATCCCCATCCGGCGGTCATCATGACGGCGGGCTTCATTGCCTCGACCACCATCGGACTCATGGTGCCGATCATGTACACGCTCACCGCCGAACACTTCGCCACCGCAGCGCGGGCAACCGGCGTCGCGCTCACCGACGGGCTCGGCCATATCGGCGGCGCCATCGCGCCCATGCTGGTACTCGCCGCCGCGTCCCTGCTCGGCTTCTTCGGCGGATTCCTGATCATGGCGGTTTCGGGCGTGATCGTGCTCGCGCTGCTTCCGTTCACTATCAGTAAAACCGGCAAGGCGCTGGAGAGCGTCTCCGGCTAGGCGCCGGCGCCTGCGTTTTTGAGCAGGGGCGAAAGCGCCGGCCAGACATTGTCGAGGAGTTTAGACTCGGCCTCGGCACGCGGATGTATGCCACCTGCCTGCATCAAATCGCGACGGGTCGCGACCCCCGCCAGCAATTCGGGAGCCAGTGCCACGTTCCCGGCTTCGGCGACCTCTTTATAGACGGCCTGGAAGCGCGTGGCATACACGGGGCCGTAATTGGGCGGCATGCGCACGCCAATGAGCAGCACTTTCGCCCCGGATTTTTGCGCGCGTGCAACCATGTGCGAAAGATTGTCCCGCATTTGATCGAGCGGCAGTCCTTGCAGCCCGTCGTTGCCCCCGAGTTCGATAATGACGATTGCCGGACGATAGCGCTTCAGCTCATCGGGCAGGCGCGAGAGACCGCCCGCGGTGGTGTCGCCGGGAATACTCGCGTTGATTACGCGATAATCATAGCCGTGCCGGGCCAATCGCCCGGCGAGCAGATGCACCCAACCGGCCTCGGTGGGAATCTTGTAAGCGGCACTCAGGCTGTCGCCGACAACGAGGATAGCGGGCGACTCGGGCCGGGCGCCCGCCGCCGTGCCCCATGCGACAAGGAAACAGACGATGGAAAAACCCGCACGCAATCCGGCCGCCGGCATGACGCCTCCGCTGGTGGCGAACAATCTCGGCAAAGAGGTTAGCAGCCCCGACGGCCCGCTCGCCATACTGCGCGACATCAACCTCACGATCGAGGCCGGCGAAGCGGTGGCGATCCTCGGCCCCTCGGGATCGGGCAAGACAACGCTGCTTGCGCTGCTCGCGGGTCTCGACGACCCCAGCCGCGGCGAAGTGCGGCTCTTCGGACACGCGCTCGGCGGCCTCGACGAAGACCGACGCGCGGCACTGCGTGCCGGGCGCGTCGGCTTCGTGTTCCAGGATTTCAATCTACTGCCGCGCCTCACGGCGGAAGAAAATGTGCGCATTGCGCTCGAACTCGGCGGAACGCGCGATGCCGCCCGGCGCGCGCGCGCGGCGCTTGCCGACGTGGGACTTGCCGGGCGCGCGCGCCACCTGCCCGAAACACTCTCCGGCGGCGAGCGTCAACGAGTCGCCATCGCCCGCGCCTTCGCGCCGGAACCGGAACTGCTCTTTGCGGACGAACCCACCGGCAATCTCGACGGCGCAAGCGGCGCGCGCGTGATCGAACTCCTGTTCGATTTGCGCGCCGCGCGCGGCGCGACCCTGGTGCTTGCAACGCACGACGAACGGCTCGCCGAACGCTGCACGCGCCGCCTTTCACTTGAGGGCGGCGTGCTCCGCGCCGGCTGACGTGCCCAACGCGATACGGCATTCGTGGCTGTGGTTCCGGCGCGGGTTGCGCCGCGAGCTGCGCCTGCCGCTCGCCAGCCTGACGCTCGCGGCGGCGGCGGCGGGCGGCGTCGCCCTGTTCTCGGCGCAACTCGAACAAACGGTGCTTCAGGCCGCCGACAGTGCGCTCGGCGCGGATCTTGCACTACGCGCCCAGTCGCCGTTGCCGGACACGCTTTCCGCGCTCGCCGCAAGGCTGGAACTCACGACCACGAAAGTGGTGACGTTCCCCACCGTCGCGGTGGCGGGCGAACGCCTCAAGCTTGCAAGTGTGCGCGCGGTGAGATCGCCCTGGCCGCTGCGTGGCGCCGTGCAACTTCGCGCGCGATCCGGTGCGCCTGCACACACGACGAGCAGCATACCGTCACGCGGCACGGTGTGGGTCGGTCCGGGGCTTGCCGCCGCATTGGCGATTACAGCCGGCGACAAACTGCAACTCGGCAAGGAAACGTTCCGGCTGGGTGCAATCGTCGCCCGCGCACCGGGGGCGGAACTCGACCTCACAGGTATCGCGCCGTTGCTCATCATGAACGCAGCGGATCTTCGCCGCGAGCGGACTCGCAGGCACGCAAAGCCGCCTTCGTTACGAATTGCTGCTGGCCGGCACGCCCGATGCGCTCGCGCGTTTTCGCGCGCAGGCGAAACCCCTGCTTCCCGCCGGCGCGGAGCTTCGTGACGTGAGCGATGTCACCCCGGGTCTTAATTCTCCGCTCGAAGGCACCCGCAACTTTTTGCGCCTTGCCGTACTTGCGACGCTGCTGATCGCCGCCGCCGCGCTGATCCAATCCGCACGTCATTACCTTTCGCGACAACGCGCGGGCGCCGCGATTCTGAAGACCCTCGGCGCAAGCCGGGGCGCAATACGTCGGCTCTATGCGTTCGAACTCCTGTGGCTTGCGCTCGCGGCGAGCGTTGCCGGGATCGTCTTCGGCTGGGGCATTGCGCGCGGCCTCGGCGCACTCGCTGCGCTGTGGTTCCATCTCGCTCTCGCACCGGCACCCTTCTCGGCACTGGCTGTGGCACCGATCACCGTCGCCCTCCTTGCGGTCGGCCTGTGGCTGGTGCCGATCTTCCTGCTGCCGGGTACGCGACCGGCTCTCACCTTGCGCGGCGCGACGCCTGGCAGTCGTGTCAAACGACTGGAAATCCTTGCGGCCGCGATTGCGCTTGCGGCGCTCGTCCTGTGGCGCGGCGCGGCTTCAATACCGCTCACGCTGTGGACGCTGGCCGCCGCAACAGCGCTCGTCGCGCTCATCGCCGGCGCGGGTTATTTACTCATCAAGTTGCTCGGTGCGCCCGGCGTGAGCATCCGTCCCGCCTGGCGCTACGGTGCCTCCCAACTTGCCCGACGACGCGCGCGCAGCCTCGCCGAACTCGTCGCCTTCGGGCTCGCGCTTACGGTGATATTGCTGCTGACCGGCGTGCGCCACGATCTCGTCGCCACCTGGCACGCACGGCTTCCGGCCAATGCGCCCGATCACTTCATCGTCAACATCCAGTCCGCTCAACGCAACGACGTACAACGTTTCTTTGCGGCAGAGGGAATAAAAGACGCAAAGCTTTATCCGATGGTGCGTGCACGGCTCCTCACGATTAACGGCGTGTCCGCCGACAAATGGAAAGCACACATCAAGAGCGCGCGCGGACGCGAATTGTTGATGCGCGACCAGACGCTCAGCATGCGCGCCACGCCGGCCACCGGCAACGAACTGACGGCGGGGCGATGGTGGACTAAAAAGGACGCGGGCCGTGCGCTGGTTTCGGCCGATGCGGATTGGGCCAGGCGGCTGGACGTCGGACTCGGCGACAAACTCGAATTTTCGGTGGCCGGGCAGGCGCTGACGCTCACGGTTGCAAGCCTGCGCGAAATCAAGTGGCAGAGCTTCGAGCCCAACTTTTTTCTGGTCACGCCGCCGACAACACTGGACGGCTATCCGGCCACCTGGATTACCGCAATACACACGGGCGGTAATGACCGGCTCTCCCTTGCGCTTGTACACCGCTTTCCGAATCTCACCGTCATCAACGTCGGCGCAATCATTACGGCGGTGACAGATCTCCTGCGCCACGCGGCGCTCGCGCTCGCCGCCGTATTCGCACTCGCGCTGCTCGCCGCGGTACTGGTATTGCTTGCGGCGCTGGAAGCGGGACGTGCCGAACGCGCAAGCGAACTTGCCCTGATGCGGGTACTCGGTGCCCGGCGGCGCCTGCTTGCCGCCATGCTTGGCGCCGAATTCGTTTTCCTCGGCTCCATTGCGGGACTCACCGCCGGCCTCGTTGCCGCCGGCGCAGGCTATGCACTCGGGCGCTGGGTGTTCGATCTGCCCGCGTATTTCGACGGCTGGCTGGTGCTCGCCGGCGCGCTCGCCGGCAGCCTCGGCATCGGCGGCATCGGCCTCGCCGCGACGCTGCGCCTGACCCGCACGCCGCCTTTAACGGCACTACGCCGCGATGCCTGAATCGCGGGTAAGTTCGCTCCTATCGTGCGTCTGAACGACTTGTTGCGCAGTTGAATTTCGACGCAGCGAGTGCTTCGAGGCGAGCCGTGCGAGTCTTGATGGGCAGCGAGCCGAGATGCGCGGCGGCATGATAAAAGGCGGGCAAATCACCGTGAACACAAGTCAGCAGATGATGGAACGCGGGCTCCCAGCGATCGTAGGTGGTCATCTGGGCGAAGCTCGCATTGTTGAGATTCTCAAGCCAACCGGGCGAGTAGGTAACGCCGAAGCGCTTGCCGGCCTGAAGGAAGTGTGCGACCAGCCATTGGTATTCCGCACGCTTTTCTTTCCGCTTTTGCGCATCCGATACCTTCGACGCATAAATGACGGCGAGACTTGCGCGCGCCTCGTCAACATAGCCATCCGTCGCCCGGTCGCTTCCGCGCTGATTGTTCCAAATGGGCAGCAGTGCCGGATCGTGTGCGGTGAAAAAGCGACCTATGCCCACGTCCTCGACGGTGTCGGCGAAGGATTCGTTGAAGGCGGAATCGCCTTTAACGTAGAGTTTCTGATGTGCAAGCTCATGGAAGATGGTGCCCGCAAGCGCAACGTCGTTCCACTGCAGCATGCTGGAGTAAACCGGATCGGCAAACCAGCCGAGGGTCGAGTAGGCAGGCGCGCCGTCAACATACACATCGTCGCCCTGCTTCGCGAGTTTGTCGGCGAATGCCTGCGCCTTCTCTTCCCTGAAATAGCCGCGATACGGCACGCAGCCGCTGAACGGAAAACACCACGTCAGTGGCTCGAGCGAAAATTCCGGCGCCGCGAACACGACCCATACCGGATAGGCGTGATCCAGTTTGACGTAGCTCTTGTAGCTCGCATTGTCGGGCAACCCGAGCGCGGTGACGGCGTACCGCCGCGCCACCGCGACGAACTCCAGCTTTTCGCGTACATCGGCCGGAGTCGCCGGATCGGCAATTACGGCCTTGATCGGCTTGCGCTTGCTGAGCATTTTCAGCTCGCCGTTGGCCGCCTGCCCGTAGTAGGGAAGGCTGCAAGCGCCGAGTGCGAAGCAGCCGGCCGCCAACAGCGCCCGCACCAGTCCGGCTCGAATATGCTCCCCGGCCATCGCGATACTCTAGCAGGATTTTGTAACAAGGCTGAAACACTTGCGTGAAGCCTAAACGCTATGATGCTTTGGCAAGCCGGACGACCGTTCCCACGCATGGCCCGAACGGAATCCGGAGCGCGTCTTGATTAGCGATGGAGCAGCACGGAATGGTCGGCTCAAGAAAAACGAAACGCTGGAGCATCGGACTCGGCATTGCGGCCGTAGTCGTCGGGCTGGTGGCGTGGCGCGTGCACGGACTCGTCGCCAAGCCGGCCGGCAAACACGCCGGCCGGGATGCACCGAGCCTCAGCGTGGACGTAGTGCGCGCGAGCCGCCGCGCGATTCCACGCGTCATTGAAACCTCGGGCGTTGTCGAAACCCGCCACAGCGTCGCCGTGCGTGCCCAGGTCTCGGGCATGCTGCTGAAGGTGCTTTTCGCCGAAGGCGACGAGGTAAAGGCCGGCCAGCTTCTTTTCGTCATAGACCCCAAACCCTTCGAGGCCGTCGTGGCGCAGAATCAGGGCCAGGTCGAACAGGACAAGGCCAAACTCGCCTCCGATCGCGCCAATGCCAAACGCATGGCCAATCTCGTCAAGAGCGGCTACGTGAGCGCCCAGGACAACCAGAACGCACAGGCATTGGTGAATCAGGATGCGGGTCTGCTCGCCGCCGATCAGGCGAAACTCGAGCAGGCGCGCCTGCAATTGAGCTATACGAAAATCACCGCGCCCATCACCGGGAAAACCGGCGCTATCGCCTACAAGTCGGGCAATCTGATCCAGGCCAACGACACGACGGCGCTCGTCACCATCAATCAGGTCGCGCCGATTCTCGTGCAGTTCAACATCTCGCAATCCGACCTTGCCTCGCTGCTGGCTCACCGCGACGATCCCGGACTCAAAGTCATCGTGCGCGATCCGAACGGACGGACTATCGGCCGACGACGGTCGTCTGGTTTTCATAGACAACGCCATCAACCAGGACACGGGCACCCTGAGCCTCAAGGCGCAATTCCCCAACACGAACCGCAAGCTCTGGCCGGGAGAACTGACGACGGCGGACCTCGTTCTCGGCGTCGAGAACGACGTGGTCGCCATTCCATCCATTGCAATACAGCCGGGACAGAACGGAAGCTACGTCTATATCGTCACGAACGGCAAGGTTGCGGTCAGACAGGTAACCATCGCGCGCGAGTACGCCGGACAGGCGGTGATTTCCAAGGGCCTCACGGCGGGCGACATCGTCGTCGTGCACGTCCCGCGCGAATTGCGTGAAGGCCTTGCCGTGCAGACGAATCTTCTGCCCGCAGTGGCTACCTCGGCGAATGCTCCCGTGAGCGCGCCATCTTCCGCGCCATGAACCTTTCCGCGCCTTTCATAAAGCGTCCCGTCATGACCACGGTGGTAATGGCAGCGCTCGTTATTTTTGGCTTCTTCGCCTACCGCAATCTCCCGGTGAGCGAATTGCCGAATGTGGACTTTCCCACCATCGTGGTCTACGGCTCACTGCCGGGAGCAAGCCCGGAGACCATGGCAAACACCGTGGCGACGCCGCTCGAACGCAGCTTCAGTGCCATTTCCGGCATAGATTCGATGAGCTCCGTAAGCAGTACGGGTTCGACCCGGATCACACTGCAATTTGATCTCGCGCGCAACATAGACGCCGCCGCCCAGGACGTACAGAACGCCATTGCCGAAACCTCGCGGCAGATGCCGCAGGGAATGCCGAGCCTGCCGACGCTGCGCAAGGTCAATCCCTCGGACTACTCGATCATCTACATCGGCTTCACCGCGAAGCACCTCGCGCTCACCAAGCTCGACGAATTCGCCGAGACACGTGTCGCCCAACGCCTCGCGACGCTGCCCGGCGTCGCCCAGGTGGACGTTTGGGGCTCGCAGAAATACGCCGTCCGCATCTACATCAATCCCTACGCGCTCAATTCCCGCGGACTCTCGCTCGACCAGGTGGGCGCAGCCATTGCGGCCGGCAACAGCAATCTGCCGTCGGGAACACTCGACGGCGGCACGCGTACCTATACGGTGCAGGCTTCGGGTCAGCTCACCGATGCCGCGCAGTACAACCGACTCGTACTCGCCTACAACAACGGCGCGCCGGTCAGGCTCGACGACGTCGGCAAGGCCATTGACAGCGTCGAGGCCAACAAGCGGGAAACCACCTACGACGGAGCGCCGGCCATCGTGCTTTCCGTGCATCGCCAGCCGGGTGCGAACACTGTCAAGGTCACGCAGGAAATTCGTGCACTGCTGCCGGAACTCTCGCGCCAGGCGCCGGGCGGGGCAAGACTTGGCGTCATCTACGATCGCTCCGATTTCATTCATCGTTCCATCAACGACGTAAGTTACACCCTGCTGCTCGCGATCATACTCGTGATCGGTGTGATCTTTCTCTTTCTGCGCAACGGCCGCGCGACACTGGTCAGCGCGCTCGCGCTTCCGACTTCGCTCATCGGCACCTTCGCGGTGATGTATTTCCTCGGTTTCGGCCTCGACAATCTCTCCCTGATGGCGCTCACGCTCGCCGTCGGTTTCGTGGTGGACGATGCCATCGTGGTGCAGGAAAACATCGTGCGCTACATGGAGCTCGGAGAAAAACCCCTTGCTGCGGCGCTGCACGGCAGCCGCGAAATCAGCTTCACCGTCTTGTCCATGACACTTTCCCTGGTCGCGGTCTTCATTCCGATCCTGTACATGGGCGGCGTGGTCGGGCGGCTGTTCCGCGAGTTTGCGATAACCATCGCGGTCGCGATCCTGATCTCGGGCGTGGTCTCGCTGACACTCACCCCAATGCTCTCGGCAAGGTTGCTCAGGGCGACTCCTTCGCACGGACGCATTTATCGTCTCATAGAGCGCGGTTTCGAACGCACACGGAACGCCTACGTGAGCACGCTCGGCTGGTCGGTCCGCCACTGGCGCACGACGCTCACCTTCGCCGCCGTGATTCTGGTGCTGACCGGAGCTCTCTTCGTACTCGTCCCCAAGGGATTCATTCCTACCGAAGATACGGGCGTCATCTTCGCCAACACGCGCGGTCCGGAAGGGATGTCCTTCGACGACATGCGCACACTCCAGAACCAACTCGTGTCACGCGTGCGCGCAACGCCCGGCGTCGCCTCGGTCATGTCGAGTGTCGGCCAGGGGCACGGCGGCAGCACTGGCGAAAGCACCGGTTTCATGATGATCGGGCTCAAATCGAACCGATCGCGCAGTCTCGATGCCGACGCAATCGCCCAGCGCCTGCGCCGCGAAGCCGCCGCCATTCCCAACATCCAGGCCTACTTCCAGAATCCGCCCGCCATCAATGTCGGTGCCGGTCACGGCAGCGGAAACTACGACTACGTTCTGCAGGGCTCGGATCTCGGCGAGCTGCAAACGGCTGCCGAAAACTTGCAGAAAAAAGCAGCCGGCATTCCCGGCATCGCCGACGTCAACAGCGATCTGGAATTGCGCAATCCTCAGGTCAATGTGCACATCCTGCGCGACAAGGCCTCCGCGCTCGGCGTAACACCGAAGGCCGTACAGACGGCGCTCGTCAGCGCCTACGGCGGCTACAAGGTGAGCACAATCTACGGTGCAAGCGACGAGTACAACGTGCTCCTTCAGCTCGATCCAAAATATCAGCAGGACATCAATGCACTGAACGCACTTTACGTGCCCGGACGCAACGGAACTTTGATTCCGCTCTCGAGCATTGCCGAAATCTCTCCCGGTGTCGGACCGCTCAGTATCAGCCACTATCAGCAATTGCCTTCCGCTACCATCTCATTCAGCCTCTCACCAGGCGTCTCGCTCGGCTCCGTGACCGATCGCCTTGAATCCATTGCGGCCTCCACGCTGCCTGCTGACGTCACCGGCAGCTTTTCCGGCAACGCACAGGTATTCCAGCAGTCCATGAAGAGCCTGCCGATACTGTTCCTCATCACCGTGCTCGTGATCTACATGGTGCTCGCCATCCTCTACGAACACTTCATCCATCCAATCACTATTCTCACCGCGTTGCCGCTCGCGATTTTCGGCGCACTGGTGGCGCTACTCCTCGGCGGCCAGGAACTCGACATCTTCAGCTTTGTCGGCCTCATCCTGCTTATCGGACTGGTGAAAAAGAACGGCATCATCATGATTGACTTTGCCCTCAAGGCGCGGCGCGACCACGGACTCGATGCAGCGGAGGCAATTATCGAGGCCTGCCGCATCCGCTTCCGCCCGATCATGATGACCACCGTCGCGGCACTCCTCGGCACGCTGCCGATCGCGATCGGCTTCGGTGCCGGTGCCGATGCGCGCCGCCCGCTCGGCGTCGCCGCAGCCGGCGGACTCCTCTTCTCGCAGTTCCTCACGCTCTACGTCACGCCCGCGTTCTACGTCGCGATGGAACATTTGAGCATACGCCTGCGCCGACGCAAGGAAACGTCCCGTAGCGCTTCCGAAACCGCCTGAAAACCCCGATTCATTACAGGGTTCGGCACAAGGCAAATGAACTTCGGTGCGTGCCCGGGCGACGCAACAAACCGTCTTCGCGCGGATTACTGGCTGGAGTCGGAAGTCATCTGGCTCATCAATTGGCTCAGTGCGTCGAATTTGGCCTTGTTCGCCAGGTAATAATGGAGATTATCGGTCGCGGCGCCGCTCGGTACCGACAAGGCGGAGGCGCCCTGGCCGATCGCCATAGCGCGCATGCTGGCCTGGACTAGAGCGAGGCTGCACGTTATATAGTCGGTGACGCTCATGCCGGAGCGGGTGATGGCGTCGCGAGCCAGGGGATATTTATCGACCATGGCGACAGCCTGCGCGATCGTTTGTTTGTCTGCAATATCGCTGTCCTTATCCAGCTGCTTCTCCACTTCAGGATGCTGTTTCTGGAGTGCGATGAGATTCTTGATTACGGCGGTGTACTTTGCGATGACCTTGTCGTTCAGACGGAAGCTGTTGACCGCCTGCATGTCCGCATCCTGATCCGGGGCGCCGGCGGCGAAGGCGCCGGACGCGACGCACGCAAACGCCACTCCGACGAGCGTTGCGCACAGGAACCCGGAGATTTTGAGTGATTGCGTATTCATGGATTTACCTCGTATTGATCCAAGTGAAGTCGAATGATCGTCTTCGACCAAGAAGCGCCCGCGGATCAAGCCCTCGGACAGTAAAGATTTTCCATCGCATCCAATCTGCGGCCTTGCACGCATCATGAATTGCAGCCGGGCTTCTTCAGTTCTACGCGACGGTTCTTGGCACGCCCGGCGGGATTGTCCTTGCCGTTGATCGTATTCGGCGCCAACGGCATCGTGTCGCCGTAGCCCTGCGTAGTCAGACGCGAGGCCGCCACGCCGTGGGCCACCAACCACGTCTTCACCGAATCCGCGCGTCGCTGCGACAACTCCAGGTTGTAGGCCGGAGTGCCGACGTTGTCGGTATGACCGCCGATCTCGACGACAAGGGTCGGATCGTTCTTGAACAGCGCCAGCACCTGTTCAAGCACGGGGCCGGAATCGGGGCGCAGCGTCGCCTTGTTGAAGTCGAAATTGATGCCGTAAACGGCGACCTTGCATTGCTTCGCGAGTGTCGCCGAAAGCGTCGGCTTCGCTGCATTCAGCTTAATGGTGGCCTGCGCCGTCGAGCCGTCGTTACCGCTGCCCTTGACGACGATCGCATAGTGGACAGCAGTTGCACTCGCGGGAACCGCTATCGCAACCGAGATTGTGCGCGCGGCCTGCGGCATGTCGAACGCGCCCGGAGAGACTGTGGCGACAAGCGGGCCTCTAGCCGTCATCACGACGTGGCCCTTCCAGCCGCGGTTTGTGAAAACGCGCAACGGAACGCTAAACATTTCGGCCTTACCCAACGTAAACGGGAGGCTCTGGTCGGGCACGACAACGAAACCGGCGCTAACGTGACGCGTGCACGGAAGATCCGCCGGAACCGGCTGTGCGTATTCGAGACGCCGGATCGCCTGATACGACGCAAATCCCGCATCATCAAGGTCGAGTCCGTCGTAGATGATCAGTCCCTTGCCGTAGATCGCATACATCTGCATGAAGCCGTTGACGCCGTCGGCATTCGTGCCAAAGAGGTGTCCGCACCAGTGCGCATCCTGGCTCACGACAGTGTTGGCGTCGCCGAGCTGATTGCTGGCGTCATTCGCATACCCTTCCGCATCTATGAAATGTGTCTTATCGCTCTTGTCGTTCGTGCCGAGAGTATCATTCTCGACGATCATCAGATTATTTCCCGACGCACCCCGCGCGCCCGGGGTGTCGGCCAGAAAGGGATATGGCAAGAAATCGTAGCGGGTCGGATGGGCAGGATCGCCTCCGCACTCATCGGAGTCCTGAATCAGCAGCTTGTGCCCGGCCGCGACCCACTGCATGAGCATGGCTCCCTGCTGCGCATTCAACAGAAACTGCGGCTCGCAGAGCCCGTTGAGCACGACGATACTCGTGCCTTGCAGCAGCGCCGGCGTCAGAAGCGGAGCACCGACCAGCGTGAAATGCAGCGCCTTGAACCGGGCCAATACGTCCGCCCCACCGCCGAACGGATAGTTGCCAGGTCTTCCTGGACCGTTCAGCACCAGCACACCGGTCGCGCCTGTGCCAAGCTGCGGCGCGGCACAGTATGACGGGACCGCGCCGCCTGTGCGTACGAAAAACATGGTGGTGTCCGCGGCCTCACCGGCGAGTATCGTGCCTTCATCATTGAGGACGAACTTACCGGGCCCGGGTCTGCCGACGAACGTCCAGATGCGCCCTGAGAGACGGCCCAGATAGCTGGTAACGTACCCTTGCTCGTAGCACTGCAGACCGACGACGCCGTCCCCGACCTGCGCCACCACCAAGCGATCTTGCTCACCGGACGGTTTCGCACGCAGGCCACCGGCGGCATTGAGATCAACCCCGAACGCCCAGTAGTCGCCCGCGATCGACGGGGCTTTCGCGGGCCGCGGCGCCAGCGTGCCATGCGCGACGATCTGATTAATCGGAACATCAATCGAAGAACTGTCCGTTGGGAGCGGTACCGTCGCGGTGACGCGGAGCCAACGTGCATGCACGCCGGATACCCCCGGAATCGCTTGCGGATCGCCGCTGTCGTTACTGTGCACGCTGCCGAGATCGCGGAACCCGTCGCTCGCGCTCGTGGTGGAAACCGCAATCGTCGCCGTTACCGGTGGCGCGCCGGGGTCGGCCGTTGCGAACGCGATGGCAAGACTGGAAAGCGTCGCCACGCCGGGTAGTTCATACACGACCTGGATCGGGCCTTTCGTCCCTGCATTTATGAGGCCGTAGCCTCTGAAGATGTCCGCGACACCGCTCAAACCGGGTGTGTAGCTGCGTACGATCGTGCCGTCGGCATAGGAAAGGAGATTCTCGTCGGGCAGAGACGCCGCGGCGCCCGCAGTCTGGGCAGTCGCCGCAAACGGCAGCACTGATAACGCGGCAAGGACGCAGACCGCCAGCGCAAGCGTTGAACGGCGCGGCTTAATGAAGAGGCGGCAGCAGTGTCTTTTGTTCATTTTCGAATCCCCGGTAATAGACGGTCAGGTTCACCGCCCCGAAGGGAACCCGAAACGGAATCTCGAAGCGGCCCAGAGTGTGGGCGGGAATGACGCCATCCTCTATGAGCCCGCGCGGTGTCGCCGCAAGATCGTCGCCGGTGGCAGCGATCGTCGTACCGCCGTTCAGAAGCAGTATCTGCTCCTCGGTCTGGAAGTCCATTCCGCTGTCGCTGTGATTGGCGATACCGACGTCGAGGATGACGAACTCCTCGCCCGCGTTCGCCTTGGCCGCGCCAAACGATTGAGCACGATGCACGCCGTAAACATAGAAGCTTCCAGTATCGCCGTCCGCAATCTTGACTACCGGCGCCGGCGGTTTCGCTGGAGCCGATGCGGACGAAAGCGGCAGGCGCATCGGCGCTTTTTCACCCGGCACCATGACGGAAAGCGTGAGCGGGCCGTGTTGCGCTGGAACCTCGAAGACGAGCTTGCCGCGTTGCGGCGTGCCGGGTACAAAAGTCACCACGCCGTTCCAGGCCCCATCCAGTGCCTCGATAGTCATCGGCGCATAGAGATAACCGGCATTCTCCATCAGGCGCGAGATGTTCTCGGGCTTTACTTTCAGGTAGTTGTCGCCGACGCTTGCGGCTCCCTGTCCGAGCAGATTGACGACGACGAAGCGGGTACCCGCGGGCGCCTGCTTCTCGCCGATCGCCGCCGCTTCCTCGACCGAAGCCACACTCAAGGTCAAGGCACCGGAAGTTGCGGGGCCGGCGATGAGCTGACCGTTCGTCTTGGGCACGACGCCGGCGAGCGGAATGCGTATGTCGCCGTAAGCCTTGTCGAAATAGGCGAGCGTGAGACTCACAACCGGAGCCGCCGCCTCAAACACGTAGCGCCCCGCGACATCCGCACCGTGCGTCACCTGCTGTGAGCTTGCCGACAGGAGGTCTTTCGCCTTGAAGTTTCCGTTGACGAGTGTCGCGCCCGACTCTCCGTTGACCAGCAACTGCAACTGCGTGCCGATATCCGGGATGAGATACGGCTCATACACGGTATGCGTCTTCGCTGTGCCGGCCTTCTTCGAAGCCGCCGCGCCGGAGCCGAGGCCGCCCACGCCCATGGTGGCGTCGGGATGAAGATCCGCGTCGCTGACCGTGACCGGCGCGAGGATATTCTTCCAGCGCACCTTCAGTACAACGTAAACGCGCCCCGGCGGAGCCACGGCTCCCTCGAAGTTCGATACGATTTCGAAGCCTTCGACGTCGAGTTCCGCCGCGCGGTTGTGCGCCGCCGCGTGTATCGCGTGATTTCCGGCGTCTAACGGCGCCGCTCCGAGCGGAGAAATCCCTACAAGCAGAAAAGCCGCGACGGCAACGAGCAAATATGCGTGCTTCATGACGAACTCCGGAATTACTTCATCGCCTGGTTCATGCCGGCCTGGCATGCCTTGTTGGCGCTCTTTCCTTCCGCATCGACGGCGGCGCCCGCGCCTTTCTCAAACAGGGTCAGTTCAAGCTTGTGCACAACCTGCTCCAGAGTGTTGAGTTCTTCCACATCGAAAGCCGCCTCGGGAGCCGTGGCCATGTCTCCCGCCAGTTGAGAGACCAGATCGTCCTTGAAGGTGCAGATGGCGCTGATCATGCAACCGACAAATTGCTTCTGGTTTCCGGGCAGCAGTTTCTGCGCGCCTGTGGGCTGTACGGGCGCCGGCCCGCCTCCGGCCAGTGCACCAGCCACGGCACCCATGTAGCATTTCAGGCAATTCCCATAGAACTTGATGAAGGGCATGGTCTTTTCAAAAATTTCCTTGTCGGTTTGTGCGGCTTCCAGCATGGCCTGACCGCCGCCGAGTATCCATTTTCCCGAGCGCGTACGACGTGCCGTCGGTGAAGCTCCACCAGCCGTAGGCCTGAACTCCATTCACGGCGACGAGCGCCGCCGGCGCGACGACGATGCTTCCGGATGCGACATCCTCTCGCAGCGCGGCGAGAATCGGCGGCGGCAGCTTGTCCGGCAACGCGGACGCCTGCGTGTAACGCTTCGGCGCATCGTCGCCCGGCAGCGCGGCAAACACGGTCAGCGTTCCGAGACGCGGACGCACCGTGGCCGCCTGCGCTTCCAGCGCGGTGTCGGTAATTCCCGAGCGCAACGCGAACTCGCGCACGTCGCCGGACGCCGGCCCGGTAAAGGCAAGGTCGGGATCCAGCAGATCAACGTCTTCGGCATAAACGGCGCGCGGATCGGCCGCTCCCCAGTCGGCTACCCGGAATCCGCGCCGGATAAACGCAAGGCGGGGCATGCGGTAGAAGCTGCGCATCTGCGCGCCGATTTTCGATCCGATGAAATGCCGCGCAAGATCGCTCCCAAAGAACAGGTTCACGACCACGCCTGAAAGTACCGGCGGCGGCAAATCATCCGGCGAAACCTGTCCGCCCTGGATCGCTGCGTCCACGCTCGCACCGCCGCCGGCGTGAATCGCCGCGAGTTCATTGTTCTGGGTACGAAACACAAACGGAGCGGCAAACGCACCGGCATCGGCGGCGCCATCCCATATCTGCACGAGGAGTTGGCGCGCGAGTTCATCCGACTGGCCGTCGGCCAAAGCATCGCCAGCTCCGTTCAGTCGGTCGAGTATGATCCTGCGGATTTTGAACGGCTTCTGGCCAGGTGCAGACTCGACGACGTCCAGCCACAGCCGTGCCAGTACCGGCCCCTTCCCCGTCTTTTTGGGCGGCGAACTCCCGCCGCCGGAAAGCCCGCCCAGTCCGCCGAACATACCGCCTCCGCCGCCCGAGTCCTCGCTTTTGGACTGCGTGTGCAACTGGAAAACATCGCCGTCGGTGGTGTCTGCATTCACCAGCAACTGTGCCTTGAAATCGTTGGCGGCCGGGTTTTGAGTCTCCGGGGCGATGACCAACCGCAGCGGCTTGCCGAGAATGTCCGTTGCGCGCACCGTCGCGTCCAGCACGTTCTTTTGCGTGAGCTTGTCGCCGTCCAGATAAGCGGCAACCACGGTGAAGCGTACGGTCTGAAACAACTCGTCGGGAAGCGAATCCGGATCGAAGGTATCGCTAACCGCTGCAAGCGCCGTTCCCGGCGCATTCGCACCGAGACTCGGATCGAAGGATTCTTCCTTGTCGCCGATTTTTACCTGCACCCAATAGTGATCGCCCGCCGCCGCCGAACCGGCGGCGGGCGCCTGAGGAGCACTGCCGGAAAGCTGGCCGTAAGCCCGATCCACTGCGGCATGCAGCGTGTCACGCCGCCGCTTCACGCCGGCGGAAAACCTCGCTGCAAAATCCTTTTCGCCCGGCCCCACGGCGACACTGGCCGCCGGGACCGTCAAAGCGGCCAGGGCCAGTGACACGGCGTCGGGATGCGCCGACGCTTCTTTCACCAGCCGCTGCGCAGTCGCGGCATCAATGTTGCCGCGCACCAGTGAAACGTCGAGATTCTGCGCCCGCAGCAGCGCGGCCAGCAGCAGCGCCTTGTCGAGATCATTGCCGCCGCGGGTCGCAAGCGTACCCCATGCGCCTTTCTGCACACCCCGATAAGGTTCGTAGGCGATCTGGTCGCGCACGAATGCAAACGCCGCTTCCGGCGAGTGAAACGATCGGGCGAGAGCGGCAACGTCGGTAAGCTCCGGAGGGATGGAATCGAGCAGATGATTCACCGCGTCAATATCGGCCTGCGTTTGTTGTAGTTGCGCCTGCACCGCCGTCAGCTCGGCCTGAGTCGGCGCGGTGCTCGCTTGCGCAGCGAACGCCGGAATCAGAATGCCCGCGGCAAGCGCCGCCGCCAATCCCAGCCATGTTCGTCCGTGCATAATCATCTCCTCACGTTTTCCGATTCCAGTCACTTGCAGTCGCCGACACGTTTTGCCTTGATATTGCTGGTTATATTCATCGGATGCCCCTGCGCGGCGCCAGTCATGTGCATCGTCCCGTGGTAGGCATCACGCGAATCGAAGACGTTGGTACCGTTTAACTCGACCGCTCCGTCTTTCCCGGTGCATTTCATGCTGTAGGTCACGGCGTTCCCGGAACGGTCGAACTTCGCTGCCGCGCATTTCATGCCACCACGAGTCTGGGGTTTCGGCATGCCGTGGTTCTTGTCGAGATCGGCCTGCGTGATGCATCGACGCATCGTGCGCGCGGGCATTGCCATCGGCATGCCCGCTATCTGCATCTGGACGGTCGTTTCCCACAGACCCGGCTTCATCATGTTCGCGGTGCCGGCGGACGCAGCATCGGCATGCGCGACCAATGGCAGCGCAAAAAGAGGAAACAGAATAAAAAACGACTTGTGCTTCATGACGGTTCTCCATTAAAAATTTCAGTTCGGTTCAGACTCCACGTTTGCCGTCCGCATCACCCTCATTTGCAGGCGAGTCCGGATGGCGGTTTCTTCTCTATCAGTTGCTTGGCATAGACCCAGCGCGCGGCATCGAGGTTGACCTCGCGCACGGCGTCGGCATAGGGCTGGAAGTACTGGTTCAGCGTCGTCTCGTGCTCGGCCAGCACGTTGCCGGCCGCCTGTTTGCGCAGCATCGCGTTATGTATTCCGGCGTAATAGCCCATGAGTTCGTCGTCCTCACGCGCCACTGGCGCCAATTGCGCGCGCGCGCCGGAAGCCCATTGCGCGGCCTGTGCCAGATCACGGTTGGCCTGCGCGACATGGCGGTCGGCATATTCGAGCACGAGACGATGCACGCGTTCAGCATTGGCGGAGCTGTAGCAACCCCCGCCGGCCTCGTCTTGCTGCTCAAAGGGAACACCTCGGAGCGCGGAATCGAAATCCTGATTAATGGCCAGATGAGCGGCGTCCCGCTGTTTCTTCAGACCGTCCAGTTCGCCAAGAGTCCGGTCGTATTGCATCACCGCATGGCTGCGACGAATCGCAATCGTGCCGAGTGCGTCGCCCAGCCTGTCGTAGTTGGCCTTGTCCGCCGCGCTCGGCTGACCAGCAGCCTGCACCTCGACCATCATCTGCTGCTGCCGACCTTGCTGGTATTGCTGAGACAGTTTCATCGCGTAGGCCATTTTTTCCTGATCACTCATGCCCGCGAGTTTCTTCTGCAGTTCGGCCCGCGCCTGCGGGTCGCGCATGGCCTGCGCGACCTCCGCCGGCGAGGCGGCTTCGGCTTGCGCCATGTTCTGCTCGGCCAGTGTCTTCTCCTGCGTCTGCTGCTCGGCCTGCGCCTGTTGAAGCGCATCCAGCGAGGCTGCCAACGGACCCTGAGGCGTGCCCCGGAGGCAGGCGGGGACATCGCTTTGCCAGGCGAACATCCAGCCCTGGTCGGGGCAATCCGAAAACTTCGGCTTGTTGTCCCAGCCGAATTCCGTGGCCGCGGTCGCAGCGCCGACCGGCGGCACCGGGAGTTTGTCGAACAGCGTCTGCATGGCGCCCGATCCGGCCGATGCCGCCGCCGCAAGCACCGCCAGTGCCAACATGATTCCGAGTTTCGCGTTCAAACGGCGACGGCCATGTGTTGCACGAATCATTACGCTTCTCCCTTGATTGTTCCTGCAAGTATTACTGTTCATCATGCGTCTCTACCCTCCCGAAGCGCAGACGAGGCCGCCGCCGAGTCCGCGAACGGTCTTCATCAACCGCCCGATCCTTGCAACACGAGGTTTCAGCAGCACCCGATCAGGCACATCGGCACCGGGATCGCAGTAAAGCTCGCCGACTTCCTCCTCGATGCTGTCGCGGATGGTGTCGTAACGCGCGACGTCGAGATGCCGGTCACGGGCGACGACCTCGTCCATCTGGGTACGCAGCAGTATTGCGCGTCCCATCTCTTCGCTTTGCTTTTCGGTCAACATGACGGCGCCACCGGCGTTGGCATCTTTCGTAAGCGCATCCGCCTCGGCGAGCACCCTTTTGTCCTCGGCCGTAGGCTGTTGCACGCGCTCCGCGGCCTGGCGCATCACCGAAAGATAGAGATCAAGATCGGCCCCCGAGAGCGGCGCCGCCACGGCCAGCCCCGCCACCCCGCCGAGCAGCAAAAAAATCAGCAGGGTGCTCCGTCTCCGGTTCATCTTTGACGTTCTCCCGCGCGATCCGCCGCATCAGGACCTGCGATCGAGGGTGGATGATTTTCAGCCATAGAACATGACGTGACCACCGAAGGTCACCGCCCCGGCAACGATGCCGATCAGAATGTAAATGACGATCGCGGCGACGATGATGACGACCGTACACGGGAGCGCACGCTCGCGCGGCACCTTCATCAGCGCAGGCACGCCGAGGTAGAGCAGGTACAGCCCATAAAGCCCGACCAACCCGCCGATGAACGCCACGGCGGAAAACAGGTGAAAGATGCCGCCGAGCCAGGCGGGAATCGAAGAGTAAACCGCCACCTTGAACGCGCGCGGGAAGTTCTTCTCACCGCCGAAATTGGGCACCACAAAGTCAACGACCAACCCCAGCACGTACACGGCTACCAGTGCCAGGACATAGGCGAGGACGGCATAGATAAGCGCCCTGCCGAAAGACATGTGAATTCGCCCACCCAGTATGCCCAACGATATCCCGATCGCCCACAGACCAATAAGACTCGCCACGGGTCCGATGGCGGCAAGCGGGATGACATAGGCGCGGTAGAGCGCGGCCGGAGGCGTGTCTTCCCCGGCAATGCGTTCCCATTCCTCACGCGGACGGAGGAGGATGTTGCGTATCCGGGCGATAAACCCGTCGCTTGAGGAAGAACTGACTTCGCTTGACATGGGATGCTCCTCAGGTTCTGTTCGCATTAAAGTTGAATATCATTCCGACTCATCGGAGCTGTCGGGGTGCAAGTATCAGCTCGCCCCCCTTCAGGCTCAGCGTCAGGGCCGTGTCTTCCCCCGCAACGATCTTGACGCCACCGGCCGTTGCGTGAAGGCTGCCGGCGTCAACCACGATCTTGTATTCGCCCGGCGGCAGTTCCAGTGAATCGCCGCCCACTTCGCCCTGCGCAACAGCTTTCCCGCTCGCGTCGTAGGCAGTGAACGGCAGCTTGTCGAGCGTGGCAATGGTAAGCGCACTCGCGAGCGCGTTCTGATTCTGCGCCGTGTAGTAACGGCCACCGGTCGCTTCGGCAAATTTCGCAAGCTGATCCTGCACCTGCTTTCCGGTCAAGGTGAAGCCGACGATGTTCAGCGTGACATCAATGCCGGAAGCCTTCAGCTTCTCGCCCGCCGCCACCGGATCGCCGCCACAGCTTTCCTCGCCGTCGGTAACCAGAACGACTGCGCCGCCGCCGACCGCCTTCAGGTCGTTGGCGGCCTGGAAAACGGAATACACCAGCGGCGTCTCGCCGCGCGGATTGGTTTCATTGACGATGCCGAGAATCTTGTCGCGGTCGAGCTTCTCGATCGGCGCCGCCAATTCGGTGTCGGTGCAGGTTCGCTTGTCCCTCGAGCTGTAGCGATTTCCATAAAGCCTCAGCCCGACATTGAGATCGTCGGGCAGCTTGGTCAATACCTGGCGCAGCACAATCCGCGCGCTTCCGATGCGGGTACTCTTGCCCAGCTTCTTCTTCATCGAGCCCGACTCGTCCAGGATTATTTCCAGGTTTTTGCTCCGCTTTTTCCCGGTCAGGCTCGCGGCATCAATTATCAACCCGCCTGTCTTGCGCTCAACCAGGGCAAGGCAAAGCTTGTTGGATTTTCCGCTGGCATCGGTGCCGCGGACCGCAATCATGTGCGCGTCTTTCGAACTCGCATGCGTGGTCGTGAGCGTTAAGGTGGCGGGCGAAATTTCGCTGAGGGCGACGCTCGCGGGTTGGAACTTGAGCGCGAAGCCCGGATCGGGCGGCGTCGAAGTCGCGGCAAGCTTGATCTCGCCCTTGTAACCCTGATTGGAAAGCAGTGTCAGCGGATAAATATAGCTGCGTCCGGGCACCATCGGCTGGACCTTGAGCTTCTGATCGGTGGTAATGACGAAGTCGCCGAGGTGGGCGCTGCACGGCAGCTCGTCGGGGTCGAACGGCTGCGCCAGTTCCCGGCTGACCAGACGCTGGTATGCCGGGCCATTCGCCTGATCAACGTCGAACCCGTCATAGATGATGAGGCCGCGGCCGTAATGGGCATAGGCCTCCTCGAAACCGTTGACGTGAAGCATGTTGGTCCCGAACAGATGGCCGCACCAGTGCGGGTCATACTCCTTGATCGTGTTGGAATCGCCCAGCTCGTTGTGATTACCGCCCTCCGAGGCGAGCCAGCTCGGAATGTCGAGAAAAGCGGGATCCTTCGCGCGACTGTTCGCGATCGAATTCTCTTCGACAAAGATCAGACGATCGCTTGCGGCTCCGTTCGCGCCCGGATTGCTGGTCTCAAGCTTGAACGGCAAAAAGCCGTAATCGGGTTTCTGTTCGCAACTGTCGGCATCCTGGATGATGAGCTTGTGACCCTGGGCAATCCACGGCGCCAGCGCCTGCTTGAACTCGGCGGGGATTCTTGCAGTATCGCAGACCTGCGAGAGCACGAGCGTGTCATAACCCTCCTCCGACAACAGCATTGCGGGGCGGAGGTTCTCCAACTTGTCAACCTCGGTGAAGGCGATGTGTGGATAGATCGCTGCATCGGAAGAAGAAAGACCGGCGCCGCTCGTATCCTTGGCGTAGTCCAGCGGCGGGTATGTCTTGTGGTCGCGAAGAACCAATGTCCTCTTGCTTTGGCTGTATTTCGGCTTGACCGGCGCAGGCCTGCAGGGATGCCAGTTCGCAACTCGTAGCCGCCATCGCGGCTTTTTGCCCTGTCGCTACCGACGGACCTGGAACCGGGCTCGACCCGACGATTTTTCCGAATGGCTCACCCTTGACGAGCGCCGCCAGGTCGGAGTTACGCTCGAGTATGGATTTATAGTCGGGCGCCTGACCCTCGATTACCTTGACGCGTCCCAGCTGGACCTCGGTTTGATTTCCCCAATTCGAAAGAATGCGTATTTTGACGAAACGCGCCTGTACGGCCGGGAAGCCGATGGTCTGATCGCCGGGGGCATCGGTGAGCGCCTTCTGCCCGACCTTGGTAAAGCTGCCGTCCGCCGCGTCCATGGAGGTCCAGATTTCCACGTCCTTCGCCCAGTGGTCTTTACTGTTACGGGTGTCGGAGTCAATCACGACAGAGTCAATCAAGGCCGGCTGACGTCCGAAAAACGAAAACACGAGGTCCTGGGGAAAATCTTTGGGAAACGACCCGTCAATCGTGGACCAGGCGGCTGTATTGTGGGGCAAAGTGCCGAGCAGGTTAATGGCGGCCCAGTCCTGATGATCCCACTCCGACGGCACCCGCTCAATATTTCCGCCCATGTCCAGGGCAATCAGATCCGTGCGCTTTGGGGGGCGGCGCGTCATCCGCGTAGGTTGTCGTGTTCACCGCTGCAATCGCCAGGACGATCAGACCGATGGCGCACCATGCCGGCCGCGACCCGCTTCGAATGCGATCCTCTTGCATGTCTGCTCCCGCCTCATGGGCCATACATCCAACCGTCCCGGGCATCGTTTGCGCCGGCACACTCAAAGCATAGACGGCTGGATTGTTCATTCGCAATACCAGATTTTGTTCATTTTTTGCTCGACCGGAGCGGCGCGACTACTTCCACCGCGTCATCGCCGGACAAAAGGGGGTTTGCACAAAAATTGAGCAATCTTTGGCGTAGAAAGTGAGCAGCTATCTCTGCTTTACTGTATCTGTCACCAACGCATGTCGGGAGATAATTCGATGTTTAGTTGTTCATTGTTTAAGTCGAAAGCGGCCGGGAGTCTGCTCGCAGTCCTCGCGCTGGTGCTGCTCGCAGGCGGCACACCGACACCGGCGTTCGGTTCGCCGTCACGATCAGCGAAACCGTACGAAATCGGGGTATTGCCCTTCGCGGACAAGACGGATTCGGGCGGGCAGAATCTCCCGATGGCGCTTGCGCGCGAGGTCGCGGCGCAAATCGCCAAATCGCAGGGAATGAAGGCGCGCGTTCTGCCTCTCGGCAATGACGTCAGCCCGGAGGACGTGACCCCGATGCAGGCGGTCGAAATCGGTCGCGCCCAAGGCGTGGACGCCGTACTCCTGGGGACGGTGCTTGAGGCCTCGGCCAAGCAATCCAGTCAGCAATCCGGCAATTTCTCCATCGGCGGGTTCAGCGTGGGCGGCAGCGTACATTCCGTGAAGGCCGACGTTACCCTGCAGGGCAGCCTTTACGACGTCACCAGCGGTCAGAAAATTGACGACTTTCAGGCCGCTGGGCATGTATCGAAAACCGGCGTCGGCGCCGACGTCGGCACGGATCTGGGCGATTTCTCCACCAGCAATTCGTTCGAGAGTTCGCCGATCGGCAAGGCCCTGATCGCCGCGACGGGCAACCTCGTCAAGCATGTTGCGGGGGACAAGCCGAAAATGACATATGCCTGCGTCGCGCCGCCCGGGGCTGCGGCGTTCGGATCGAAGGAAAAGACCGAAATCAGCATGGAAGGCAAAATCTATTTCCTGCACGAAAACACCGAGGAACTGCCGAACTTTTCCACGCTCAAAAGCATCGGCTCCATTTACACCGCCAAGTGGGACGTTCCGAATCGCGATTTCACGGAAGGCTTTCCCGGCATCACCAATCGCATCGAATGGTTTGCGATTGATTGGCAGGGACAGATCTACATCCCGAAGACTGGAAAGTATCACTTTCACGTCGGCGACGACGACGGTGCGATTCTTTACCTGGATGGGAAGACCATCATCAATAACGACGGCGACCATTCCTGGAGTGAAGCCACGGGCACCGCCCAACTCTCCCAAGGCAGCCATCAATTCCGGCTGAGTTACTTTCAGGGACCGCCTGCCTCGTTGGGGCTGCAACTCTGGGTGACCCCGCCGGGCGGAAAAGAAAAGATTTTCGCGTTGCAGGATTTCAACCGGGAGCTGGCGCAGAATCGTGCGGCCCTGGGCGTGAGTGAGAACGCCCGCGAGATTCGCGTGAAGTTCGGCTCCGATGTCCTGTTCGACACCGATAAATACGCTTTGAAGCCGGCCGCGGAAAAATCACTCAACGAACTGGCGCAACTGATACGCTCCTATCCCGGCCACCCGGTACTCATCGAGGGCCACACCGACAGCGTTGGAAACGCTGCACATAACCAGACGCTTTCCGAGAACCGCGCCGAGGCGGTCAAGGACTGGCTGGTGACAAACGGGCATATTTCGGATGCCTGCATTACCATCAGGGGATACGGCGCAACGATGCCGGTGGCGTCGAACGCGACGGCAGAGGGCCGTCAAAAGAACCGCCGGGTAGAGGTGCGCATCATCAAGCCGGCCCCTCTCAAAGCCGGGTGAATGGGACGCATGACGGCAAGAGACTCTTGTTCGTGGCGCCCCGCCGATTAACCGTTTTTTTACCGGAGAAAGGAAGATGAAGAAAGTGATCTTTACGGCGATGAGCCTGACATTGGCCGTTGCCGCCTCGGGAGCGCTTGCGCAGGGAGCAAGCCCGGCCGATCAGCAGTTTTTTAACGAAAATATCGGCAAGCTGGTCAAACTCAAGCCGGCGCCGCTCGACAATCCGGCGCTGGCGAAAGTGTTTTCCGCCAAGTTTTACAACGTGGACGTGATCGTGGCAGGAGGCGGCACAAAAGTTCTGATCGGCCGCAAGGGATCCGATCTCGTTCAGGTAACGACGCCGTCAACAACGGCGGACATGCCGGGCTTCCAGAAGCTGCTTAATACGGACTTCCGCTTGAAGTCGGACGAGAATGCCCACACTCTCCAGGATGCACTGGACATTCTGTATCCGATAAGTTCCGATTTCGGCGACGATGACGCCCAGGCGAAAACGATCAAGCATGCCGGCAACGAATGGACCTTCGTCCGCGGCAAGTTTTTCGATCATTTCAAGGGCTTTGTAGTGACGACCAATGCGGACGGCGTCGTCACGGATGTGAAATACTCGCTCGACATCAAATGAATCGCCGAACAGGCAGTCTCCCGACAGGCCGCCTATCCACCCGACTACTGAGACGTCGCTTTATTCGGGGGGTTTGCGACTATCGGGAGCCCCATGCCGGCGAGCAATGCACGGTAACGCGGATCGGCGGTCCAGGAAGCTGCGCGATCCGCCACTACCGGCATCATGAGGTGATCGTGATCGGCCGCCGCTCGCTCAAGCGCTGAAAACGCCTTGTCCTTTTCATCCAGCGCCCAGTAAAGCAGCGCCAGCGAGACGCCGGAGACATAATGGCGGCGCGCGCGCATCGTCAGCGCGTCGAGTTCGCTGCTTGCCTTGCCGCGCTCGCCTGCCAGGTCGTATGCCAGCCCGAGCATGGAGAGATAACTTGCAGGATGAGGCGCCGGCGTGAGTTGTACCGCCGTCTGCATCTCCTGCAGTGCCGCGTCGTAACGACCCTTCGCCATGTAGGCTTCGGCGAGAAACAGGTGCGCGAGGGCGAAGCCCGGATCGAGTGTGATCGCGGTGCGATACTGAGCAATGGCCGCATCGGTGTTGCCCACGTAAAGCAGGGCACGGCCGAGATCGGCATTGACGATGGGCGAGAGAGGATCGAGATCGTGCGCGGCCTGCATCGCCTTCAAGGCGCCCTGCATGTCGCCGACAAACCACAGGTAGATGGCATACCACTGGTGCGCGGTAACGTTGTTGGGATCGAGTTTGAGTGCCCGTTGAAACTCGTGCGCCGCCTGCCGCCATTCCCAGTGTTCCTGGTGCAGTTTCCCGAGCACCGCATGCGGTTCGGGCAAGCGTCCATCGAGCGCTATCGCCTTCTCGGCGGCCGCCACGGCCTCTGCGTAATGCGTATCGGGCGGTGAGTCGCTGTCATAATCCTGCAGTATCGCATAGGCGATGGCGACGCCGCTCCAGGCGGGCGCATAGTTCGGATCGGCCTGAATCGCGCGGCGAAAGTAGGCGATTGCCTGCTCAATATCGGCGACGGTACGACGGTTCAGATACTCCAGTCCGACAAGATAGAAATCGTGCGCCTCGGAACTGGTCGCATTCGATCGAGGATGCAATCCGGCAAGCGGCGCAGCAGTGCGGTCGAGATGCAGTTCCCTGATGACGGACTTGGCGATCGTATCTTCCACACCGAGAAGATCGCGAGAGGCCACATTGTATTCGTCGGACCACAGCTCATAGCCGTCGCGAGCGTTAACGAGAGCCACGCGCACGCGAAACGAATCGCCCGAGTTCTGCACGCTGCCTTCGAGAACGTTCTCGACTCCCAACGCACGTGCCGCATCGCGCACATCCACCGTCCTGTCGCGGAAAACGAAGGCTGAGGTCCGAGCCGTAACCCGGAGATCGGCGATGCGACCCAGCCGATTGATAAGCTCTTCGGTAAGACCGTCGCTCAAATGCTGCACGGCGGGATCCTGATTCATGTTGAGAAACGGCAGCACGGCAAGCGTTAACTTGCCGTCGGCGGACACGGCGGATGCGCTTGCGCTACCGGCTTCATGCCTGCGCACCGTGGAGAGCAGCAGCCACACGCCCACCGCGAGCACGGCAAGCACCAGCATGCCCCATGCGAGGCGGGGCCGACGCCACGAAGATCGTCCGCCGGACGGAGACGTGGCGGAAATGGAAGCGCGCTTTGCCTGCGCTTCGGCAAGCGCGGTTTCCGCCTCCCATAGCTGTGCGGTAAGCACCCGCACCGCATCGGCCAGGCGCCGACGATAGGTGCTCCAGCTCATGTTCAACGCATCGGCCACGGCCTGCTGACTGCGCATCGGTTTGAGAAAAGTCAATTCCAGCACACGCTTGAGAGCACTGATCTCGGGCGTATCTCCCAGGCATTCGAACTGCTTTTGAAGCATCTCCTTGAGCGCTTGCGTGGGCAGCGCCGATGAAGCGCCGACCTGTAGCGCCGCGGCGGCAAACAGACGCGAGCGCAGCAAGGGGTTTTCGCGCAAATGATCGGGGCGATGATAGTGTCGCAATGCCTCGCGCACCGCCGCGGCAAATTCGGCCTCATTGAGAAACGATGTCGAATTATCTTCGTTCAATGATGCGATCCCGGCGACGCAGGCACGGCAATTGCGGGCACATCTCGCCCACGCATAAGATGCAGACCCCTGGCGTGCAATCCGAACATCCTGATTTGCTACCGTTGTTCAGCAGGTCCCAATGATAAACGAGCCCGACCTCGCCCGTGCTCAATGCCCTTTCTCCAGAGCCTGCCGGTGCATTACCATGAGCGCATGAATACCGGGCCGTTTTCATGAGCCATGGACATGCGCCGGGCGGCGGCGGAGGAGCGAGACGCGCCTTCGGCATCGGCATCGCGCTCAACGTCGTCATCGTCGCGGGCGAGGCGATTGCCGGGTGGATCGGCAACTCCACGGCGCTTCTGGCCGACGCCGGTCACAACCTGACCGATATTCTCAGCCTCGTGCTTGCGGGCGCGGCCATGTGGCTGGCGCGCCGTCCGGCGAGTACGCGACGCACCTACGGCTACCGGCGCGCGACCATCCTCGCCGCGCTCGTAAACGCCGTAATTCTGATCCTCGTCTCGGTCGCGCTCGCCTGGGAAGGCGTCACGCGCCTGTTCGCGCCCGGGCGCGTAAACGAGCCTATCGTTATCGCCGTCGCCAGCATCGCGGTAATCGCTAATGTTGCGACGGCGCTCCTGTTCATGAAGGACCAGCGCAAGGACATCAACCTGCGCGGTGCGTTTCTGCACATGGCCTCCGACGCGGTGCTCTCGCTAGGCGTCGTCCTCGCCGGCGTCGGCATCCTGATTACCGGCTGGGAATGGCTGGACCCGGCCATGAGTCTCATTATCGTCATCGCAATTCTCGCCGTCACCTGGGGACTGTTGCGCGAATCCTTCAACCTCTCGCTGGACGCGGTACCGGCCGGCGTGGACACCACTGCCGTGCGCAGCTATCTATGCGGCCAGCCCGGCGTAAGCGAAGTCCATCATCTGCACGTGTGGGCGATGAGCACTACCGAGATCGCACTCACCGCGCATCTGGTAAAGCCCGATGGTGCACTCGACGACGCCCTGCTCGCCCGCGTGGAGCAGGAACTACACGAGCGCTTCGGTATTGGTCATGTCGCCCTGCAACTGGAGCGCGGCGATGCCGCCAACCCCTGCGGCGTCGTAAATATCAGCTCGCGGGGCTAGCCCTAAGGGACGACTGGCCCAAGCTCGGCGGACCGGCGGCAAAACTTACGGTTACCGTATTCGGAGACGCCGTGCCGTTGACGCTGAGGTGCAGCGTGATGGCCTCGGCCGCCTTCGAGCTAAGCGTGCCGGTAATCGTACCGTTCTTGTCGATATAGCTCAGTGTGCAGTCGCTGCAGGGGCTCGCCGAAATCTTCACCGCGGCCGACGAGTTCCTGATCTTGTCGCCGGCAGTGTCGCGCAGCGTCACGCCAATGGTGACGACGGCACGTCCATCAGCCGTGAAGGGACCCGGCGGCGCGTTAATGGTTGAGGCCAGAGCACTCGCCCGTGCGCCACCGTGGCTCCCTCCTCCGCAGGCCGCAAGGAGCACGGAAAATGTCATCAACGGAATAAGTCCCGACCATTTCATTCGATATGTTTTTATCCGGCCTCTTCCTATTGACGTTGAAAATTTGCGCACCGCTTTGCGAGCGGAGACTCCGATTTATTCGCGGGAGCCGCCCGACTGCTCATTTCGGCGACTCCCGCCCTTCCGCTCCGTCATCCCGCAACGAAGACGCTACATCAGCGTTGTTGGAAAGTCCGAACAAAATTTCGGATCGCGCACGCGCATGCCCGGAATGACGGGCTGCGGTTCCGGATTGCCGCACAGCCTGCCCCGGACTTTGATCCGACGCACACCCTGAATGACGCGCAAAAATAAATCGGAGCTTTCTTTCCTTCACGATTCCGCCCATTCCTTACCTTGTCTCTTCCATTCCCGCTTTCTGCGCCCCGCAACGGGGGCCGATGCGGCCCCCGCTGAAGGTTCCTCCCCATTACGGCGCGCCGCGCCGTTGGCCACCCCAAAACTATCGAAACGAGACAAAACGCCAATCAGCCGGGCCGGACAATGCCGCTATCAACAACCCGTCCAGGGTCGGAAGCCGAGCCCGAAAAGCGCATTCGCATCGCCACGTACAGTGGCGGCGAAGACAACATGGAAACGGTATGGGACGAATGACTCCCGGAATTTGTGGCGTGTCCTATCGCAAACCCGACCAGAACGACAGTGACGCACCCGAAAGCAAACAGAAACAACAGGAATACCTTCACCGTTGTCACATTTTTCGCCAAACTCTTCACGATTGCCTCCTTGACATGCGCTGAAAGGCACCGAGAATCCGCTACGTGCCGATCAAATACGTAGTAAAGTGTGGCTGTCCGCGGGGCACCTAGCCTTACATTTGCATGTTTTTTGCATGCTTTTTACATTCCGCCTGTTTGCCGTTGCTGGAATGGACGAAAAAACTTTTATTGAAAATAACGACTTATACGTATTCGGCCCCTTCCGGCTCGATGTGGCCGAACGCCGTTTGCTCAAGGATGGCGAGCCGGTAGCCCTCGCGCGCAAGGCCTTCGATCTGCTGCTCATCCTGGTGGAAGCCGCCGGTCACCTGAAAACCCGCGAAGAGCTGATCGAAGCGCTGTGGCCGAAAAACATCGTTGAGGAACAGGGACTCACGACGAAGATGCACGCGTTGCGCAAGGCGCTCGGCGACGAGGGCACGACGCCGCAGTTCATTGAGACCGTGCGCGGCGTCGGCTACCGCTTCATCGCAGCCGTCACGGTCGAAAAAGCGGCACCGGCGCGGGCGACCCTGCGGCCGTCCGCTGAAATGGCGCGCAAACGCAGGCGATGGCTGGCAACCGGCCTGGCGTCGCTCGCGGTCGTGGCCATCGCCGCCGGATTAATCGCCTGGTTTCTGGCCGTGCGCCCGGCGCGTAGCGCTGTCACGACGGTTGCCGTATTGCCCTTCGAGAACCTGAGTGCGGACAAGGCCAACGCTTATTTTGCGAGCGGCATCCAGGATACGATCCTGACACGGCTTGCCGGCATTCGCGATCTCAGGGTGATTTCCCGGAGCTCCACGGCATCCTATGCAAGCCGACCTGCGAATCTGCGCCAGGTCGCCGAGGAATTGGGTGCCGATGCGGTGCTCGAAGGCAGCGTGCAGAAAACCGGGCAACGGGTGCTGATCAATGTGCAGCTCATCAATGCCCGCACGGACGCCCACATCTGGGCCGCGACCTACACACGTACGCTCGACGATGTCTTCGGGGTGGAAGGCGATGTCGCGACAAAGATAGCCGCGGCGCTCATGGCAAAGCTGCAACCGGCACAGGCCGCACGGCTCGCCCAATCGCCGACGCAGGACCCCGAGGCTTATGTCCTCTTTCTGAAGGCCAACTATCACGCCGATCAGGCCCTGAACAGAGCCGATGCGAAGGATACGGACGCCGTCATGGAACAGGCGATCACGCTTTATCGCCAGGCGATTGCGCGCGATCCGGACTTCGCCCTCGCCTGGGCCCGGCTTTCCCTGCTCGAGAGCTACGCCTACTGGTTCGGCATTGACTACGATTCCCAACGCATCGCCAAGGCCGAACAGGCGGCGAAGCGGGCGCTCGCGCTCGATCCCGATCTCCCCCAGGCACACATGGCCATGGGCTATGTCGCCTATTACGGACTCAAGGACTATGCAGCCGCGCTGGCGCAATTCAGGCAGGCGCGGGAACGTCTGCCAAACGACTCCGAAGTAATCGGAGCAATCGCCTTTATTCATCGCCGGCAGGGGAAATGGGACGCCGCGCTTGAGGGTTTGCGCCGGGCCGCCGCCCTGAATCCGCGCAATTCCCGCTGGCCCAACGAAACGGCCATTACGCTCTCGGCGCTGCGCCGCTACGCACAGGCCGAACAGCAGTTCGATCAGGCGCTCGCGATCGAACCCGACAATTACGATGCGATGGTGCGCAAAACATGGGTACTGCTCCTTGCCGGAAAACTGGAACAGGCTCGCCTGGCGCTCGCGAAAATCCCGTCCGACGTTCGATCCGCAGGGACTCGTCTCCTCGCTGCGCTTCGAAGACGCCCTGTTCGCACGCAAACCCGACCGCGCCCTGGCCGCGCTCGCCGCCGCCCCGGACTGGATGGTGGGATCGGATGCGCTGGGCGTGCTGCCGAAAAGTCTCTTGCAGGCCAAGGCATGGACGCTGAAGGGAGACAAGGCGCAAACGCAACTACTCCTCAAGGACGCACGCAACAAAATGCAGGAGCGGTTGCGCCACAGGCCCGACGATCCGGATCTCTGGGGCGGTCTCGGCCTGGCCGAGGCCGGGCTCGGCGA
This sequence comes from uncultured Gammaproteobacteria bacterium, assembly GCA_963843735.1. Taxonomy (GTDB): domain Bacteria; phylum Pseudomonadota; class Gammaproteobacteria; order JAKDMP01; family JAKDMP01; genus CAWJLN01. The sequence continues at coordinate 95,747 of CAWJLN010000001.1, read as the reverse complement.
GAAGGACGCGGCGATCCGCAGCGGTCGCCATGCAACCGAACTGTTCCCCATCTCCCGGGATATTCTCGCCGGGCCGGCCTATCTCGCCATCCTGGCCAAGATATACGCCCAATTGGGCGATGCGGCAACAGCCACAAAACTGCTCGGCCGCCTTCTCGCCATGCCGGCGGGAAGAGTCATTTCAGCACCGTGGCTCAAGCTCGATCCGACCTGGGATCCGATCCGCAAGGATCCGCGCTTCCAGGCACTGCTGAATCGTTACGCTGCGCAAACTCCTGCCACTGTCTCTACAAACAGGAGTGGAACTACCCAAAGTCCATCGTCCGCGAGCCACACTCAATAAGCAATTTTGATCAAAAAAAGGAAGGGGTGACCGAGCCGTTGATCACCCCTCCACAAGCCGCTTTGGGAGCGGTAAAACATTTTCCCCATGGCGCCGCAAGTCGCGCGACTCCGCATCCGCTTTAGGCTCATTACCGGAAACGCCCCGCCCCCGAAGAAGGTGCGGGCTTGTCCCGGCACCTACCGATTCCTCCGGCCGACCCATACGCTGGCAGAACAGACGGCTCCGCATAAAACCGCGAGCCATTGCCGACATCGGGCTTTAAGGTTGCGTTATCACTGTAGATGCGCTGGCGGTGAGCGGCGGCGTCGCCTTGACGATCTGCGCCGTATTGTCAATGGTATCGCCTGCGTTGCCGGTTGCTTCGAGCGTCACATAGGCCACCGCCTCGCCGGAGCCCGCTATCCGCCCGAAGTCGCAGGTGACGAGATCGGAATTCATGCTGCAGCTTCCCTGGGTGGCCGTAGCAGAGACAAATAGTGCGCCCGCAGGGCGTGGCACAGTGAGCGACACCGGAGATGAATTTGCGCCGCCGTTGTTGGTCACCGTGATCGTATCGAGGTATTGACCCTTCGACGGCACAGTCGCCGGCGCGTCCAGTGCAAGGGCAAGGTTATTCAGATTATAGAAGTAGGCAGCGCCTTGCCCACCAAACTGGGAACCGCTGTAGCCTGGAGCACCCACCAGTGGAGTCGTTCCATCGAATGCCACAAAGTATCCAAAGTAAACGCCCGGACCGACGCCGTAGTCGCTCGCTGTAAGCTCTGCCGCTTGGGTCCAAGTACCATTGGAATTTCTGTACACATAGGCGGCGCCTAGATTAGGATTGCCATTAATCATGGTACCGCTAGCGCCAATGAGGGCGGTACTCCCCTGGAGGGCAACCGCAGAGCCGAACAAATCAGACGCGCTTGTGTCCGACGAGATAATTTCTTGCGCCTGGGACCAATATCCTCCGGTACGCGTGAAGATATAAGCTGACCATAGACGACCGGCGCCGCCATCATTGCCGCCTCTGCCGATAAGGGCGGTGTCGCCGTCCAGTGCTATCGCCCAGCCAAAATGGTCATTCACCACGGAATCATCCGTAGTCAGCAACTGTGTTTCCGACCAAATTCCGGTTATATCGGAGCGCGTGAATACGAACACCTCGCCTTCATCAGAGAATAAATACGGCGAGCCAATCAGGGCAGTTCCATTTTGCACCGCCACCGATGCGCCAAACGCGGCACCCGCAATGGGGGCAGCCGAGGTAAGCTTTTGAGTCTGCTGCCACGTACCTCCCGAATCAACAAATACGTAGGCCGCACCTGCCCCGATTTGATCATTAATTTTTGCTCCGCTTGCCCCGATGACGGCCGTGCTGCCATCGAGCGCGGGCGTACAGAATGAGTCTCCTGCCTCACCGTCGGAAGCGGTGAGCCTTTGCGTTTGGACCCAGGTGCCATTCGAGTTCGTGAATACGTATACCGCACCTCGATTATCGCCATGGTATCCGCAGGCGCCGATGAGGGCGGTATTCCCCTGGAGTGCAATCGCTCTCCCGAAGGTGCCGTACGGCACCCCGGTCTTGGCGTAAAGCTTCTGCGTTTGGGCCCAGATGCCGTTGGCCTTCTTGAACACATAGACCGCGCCTTGATCGGTGTTGCTACCGATAGTGGCACCGAACGCTCCGATCATGGCCGTAGTTCCGGAAATGGCCACCCCCCCGCCGAAAAGAGCGTAAGCACTCGGATCGCCGGCGGTCACCTGCTGCTCAATAAATACCAGAGGATCCACCGTGAGCGGATACGCGGCCTTCGCATCGTTGACGGCGATGAACACGCGCGATCCTTCGGTTTTCAGGGTTGCTGGGACGGTTCTTCCAGTCGCATCGGTGACGGCCAAGTCGCCGTAGCGAAGCCGACCCCACGCGATTTCACCGCCCCTCATCTTGGCGGCGTGGTTGTCAGCAAGTACGAGCGTTAGTTCGCCGTTGCCGGCCGGCCGCCGGACGATCGTGAAGCCTTGTTCGAAGCCTATCGGAAGTACTCGCCACCATTCGATGACGTCGCCGTATTGATAACTCACGCGATTCCCGCTGATCTGCGGGCGATTGGCATGCAGAGGGGCGAGCGAAGAACCGCGTCCGAAGGCGGCGAGCCGCAAGCCGATGGATCGGCCAGCCAATTCTCCGGTTCCTTTGGCCGGCAGGATGAAGTTGGCGCCCGTGTTGTTGAAACAGGCCTTGAGCGATTGTTCCGGCAGTGTCCCGCAGCCCAGGTCATCGAACCGGTAATTTGTTCCGGCGTTTTTCGCGAGGGTTTCATAATAGGCCGCGCGCAAGGATGCAGAGGGCACCGCTGAAGAAGTCTTTGACGCAGCCGATGCCGATGGGGCAACGAATGTGATCAGAAGTGCTGTTGCCACGACAATTAACAGGCAGCCGCGATGAATAATTTTTTGCTGTTGCATGACATATCTCCTGAAAAATTTTGATTACGAGGCTTGTTCTCACCTCACAAAGGGTTCATCTCCGGAAACGCCCCGCCACTCGCGAGTGGCGGGACTTTCCTCTTACGGCCCGCTTACCAGGAATCTGCGCGCTTACCCCAACGGGCGAACCTTCCGGCGAGCACGAGGCCCAGCAGTGCGGCGAGCGCGAGCCAGCCGAGGCTGCCGCCGCCACTACTGCCGCTTCCGCCACCGCCTCCGCCGTTGCTTGCCGTCTGCACCGTGACCGCGCTCTGCGCACTGTTGTTACCGGTGTCCGGATCGGTGCTCGTGGTCGTCGCTTGGGCGGTGACCGTGCCTTGCCCCGCGTAGGAGCCAAAGGCGCTGAGCGTCACCGTGACGCTCTCGCCCTTCGCGACTTCGCCGATATCGCAGGCGAGCTTGCCGCCATTGATCGCGCAGCTTCCCTGCGTCGCCGTCGCCGACTGGTAGCTCAGCACCCCCACCGCGGGTGCGCTGAGCGTGACGGCGGTCGCCGCGTCGGGCCCGGCGTTGGTGAGCGTGAAGTCGAGCGTGCCGGTGCTGCCGGTATTGATAGTCACCGCGCCTTGCCCGCTCAACGCCAGATCGGCCGTGCCGATCACCGTGGTCTCCACCGTCGCCTGGTTGTCCCCCGCCGGATCCTGGGGCTCGTCGGCCGTCGCCGTGAAGGTGCTCGCGAGGTCTCCCGCCTGCGTCACCTGCACCGCTATCGTTACCGTCTTGCTCGCCCCGGTGTCCATCTCGCCAAGCGCGCAGGTGACCGTGCCATTCGCTTGGGTGCAGGCGCCGCCTGTATCGGGGATAAAGCTCACCCCCGCGGGCAGCGTGTAGCTCAGCACCACGTTCTGGGCATTGCCGTGATTGGCCTGCGCCTTGTTGCTGATCTGCACCGTGTAGACCAGGTTGCCATTGTTCGCGACCGGACTCGGACTCGCACTCGCGCTCACTACCAGGTCCACCGGCTGCGCCTGCCAGTGCACCGTCACCGGAATCGCCTGGCGCGCGTAGGGGGTGTCGCCCTTCACTTCAATCTGAGCTTGTGAGGTCGTATTCTCCTGCTCGCCCGTGCCGTCGAAGCTCAACGTTACCTGCGATTGGGCACCGGCATCAAGCGTACCGCTCGTCGGCGCCTCGCTCAACCACGGGATGTCCTTGAAATTACACCAGCCCGTCTCGCCGGAGGCGGCTTCATAAACCACGTTATTTGCGAAATCCGTGAGCCACAGATGGCCGTCGCAGTCGTGTCCGAAGCCGGCACCGCTATAAGCCTGGTTGAACCCGGTCACATCGAAGTGCGTAACCTCACTGTAGCCGTTCGACGGATCGAGAACATAGACGGCGTGTGCCCCGCCTTGCGGATTGCCCGGGACGTTGCTGAGGAGAACGAAGAGATGGCCGGTTGCGGGATTATAGGTAAGCCCCTGTACGTACAGTCCCACGTTCTTGGCATCGAGAATATTTCCCGAGGCATCGAAGTGATAGATCGCCTCGCTGCGGAAGTCGCCCGCATACCAGGTGTTGCTTATGGGATCGTATGCCAGCCCGCGCTGGGAAATCGGAAAGGGCGGACAAATCTTGTTCCCTGTCCACTGCTTTCTCGCCGGATCGAGCTCGTAGATGCAGGAGCTGCCGGCGTCGCTCGACACATTGAGCTGCCACAACATGCCGGTGCGATCGTCGTAGGCCATGTCGGCCGTAAACCGATCCTGGAAGGCAGCGGTATCAATGGTGTCGCCCGTGTCAGTACCGTCGAACAGATACCGATGGTCCTTGGCGTCGCCATCAAGACCCTCGTTCGGATCCGACGGACTTCCCAGCCACAGATCGTGCGCCTCCCGATCAACACCCAACCCATAGACTGTGATTCCCGGATAAAGAATGTTGAGGGTAGTGCCCGCAGTATCGCTACTGGGTACAAGAGTAATCCGCGGTTGTTTTGTTGCTGAAGTGCTTTCATGACAGCCGCCGGAACCTTTTTCGGCACATACCGCGATGGCGCCGGCATTACCATCCGCCGTGAAATCAGGCATCACGGCAGGAATTCCCGTTGCACCGGACTGCGTCGCCGTCACCGGCGCGTTGATTTCGGCAAGAGACCAATGCGCCGCGGCCGTGCCGACATTGCCGACGGCAAGCATCTGCGTTGTCTGATTGTTGACCATCAAGCTGATATCAAAACCGTCCGCTGGCATTCCTTTGAGCTGGCCTGCCTTGAGCGCAAAATTCTGTGTTTTCACGCTGCTGTTGGAAACGTTCAGGTCCGCGCTTGCGCGCTGGTAGTGGAATGCATCGGCGGTCAGCGTGCGATTCCCCGCTTGCGGGAACAGGAAGTAATAACCAACGGGCAGGCTGGAATCGGCCGCATTCGTAAACGTCTGCGTGCTCGCCCCCTGGTCATCGGTGACCGAGGCTCCATCAACCCCATTGCCCGTGTTGGCATCAGTCACCTGACCCTCGACCAGCCCCTCGGCAATCGGCAAACATTGCCCGATATTGACATCGTCTATCTGGGCGTAATAGCCAAAGTTATATACAAGTTTGTAGTAACGCCAACGGAGCTGGATGTCGCCCGAGGCCGGAAGGTAGGGGGCAATGTTTACCCGCTCGTTCTCGCCGGGCAGTTCAAAGCGACCGCCGTGACTGGTTGTCCAGTGAGAAATGTTCCTCCAGGTGGCGCCTCCATCGCTGCTAATATCCAAATCCAAGGCGTCGCCGGAGTAGTATTGGTAATTGGCCTTGTACTCGAGTACCGGGCTGGGCGGCAGACTGGTGACGGCGATTGGCGGAGTGATCAGTGCCGTGTCGTACTGTCCATACCAATGCAAACTGTAATAGGCATGACTCTCATCCACATCCGCAGCCGCGCCGCTACCCCCGGTGTAGTTATCGTCCTGCCAGTAGGAATTGGTGTTCCACAGCACCGGAGAACCGTTCACGCCGTTGGTAACCGTCCACCCTACGGGGGGGAAAGTGTCTTCATTAAAATCTTCGCCAAAGCCTTGTACAAAAGCATACCCCGGCGCTGAACACGAGGCCGTGTTGATGGTCAGCGCGAAGTCCTGCGTGGTGTCGCCACCCAAGGTCAACGTCGCGCTGCCCGGTTCATAACCATCAAAGTAGGCGTTGACGGCAAGCGTGTACTCGTTCCCCTCAGGCAGACTAAGGCTATAGGCTCCTGTCTTCGGATCGCTCCACACATCGGCCACCTGACCGAAGTCCGGTGTCGTCACCTTGATCTCCGCGTACAGTCCCCAGCCGTGCCCCGAACCATCGGTCACGTGCCCCGATACCGTCGCCGTCGGCGAGGCCTGAAGCTGAAAGTCCTGCGTGGTAGTCGTGCCGTCGCTGATCGTCACCGTGGCGGTTTGGGACACATAGCCGAATACCTTGGTGGTGGCCGTGTAGTCGCCCGCCGTAAGCTCGATCTGGTACTGCCCCTGATCGTCGGTCTTGGTCACAATCCCGTCGCCTAGAAGAATTGATACGTCGGCAATCGGCTGCCCGCTCGTGGCATCGGTCACCGTGCCCGTGAGGATGCCCTGCGGGGCCGGAGTGCAATTCGGAAATTGGAACGAGCCGATGTGCGTGGACCATGCCCCACCGCTGGTTTGGGCGTAGTATTCGTCGGTATACCAGAAGTCGCAGCCATTAGGTGCCGCCGCCATCGAGGTGTAATCGCCCCAGCGGGGGTTACCGGTCTGCTCGCCGACGCCGGGCTGCAGGATCGTCTCGGGCTCGGTCATCTCGCCCGTTGGGTCGCCAGCCAGTCGTCCCGTATAGGCAATTGAGGGCGCAGTATTGGAACCAACGAGACTGTAGCCAAGTGCGATGTCGCCGGCATTGTCCATCGCGATCGAACCCATCCAGCGGCTGTTGCCATCGGCTGGGGCATATGTGCTCTGCTGGTAAAGAGCATAGGCCGTCGCCGAAGTGCTGGCAGCAGGTGCGCGAAGTTCGTACCAACGCACGCCGCTCGGCGGGTTGCCGCTCGCATCCGCGCCCACCGTCTGATTGACCACCAGCGCCTGGTGATCGCCGAAGTTGCGGTAGGCGAGCCGATACATCAGCCGATCGGTGATTGCATCGAGCTTGTTCGTGGTATTCGGTTGCGGGAGGCAATAGCGGTTGCCCGCACACAGAATATCCGTAAAAGGATCCACATTGAGCAAGGCAGGCCCGATAAGTTCGGAGTTGGCGGGATTCGTCCAGTCCACCTGCATCTGCCACAGCGCAAGCGCATAGGGCGCGCCGCTGCCGTAGAGGTTAGGACTGATGTAGTTGGCAAACAGACCCGGTGCCCCCGCCGGCGGCAGGTTTTGCCCATCGAGGGTGGCCGGCAAATCCGAATAGGCCCCATTGGCAGTGTCAATCTCTACCATCTGCGCATTGGGATCGCCCGCCAGCATCGCCGCCCGGTCAAAGGCCGTGAAGGCGACGCCAGTGAAGCTGCCTGACGAACTATCGAAAAGATTGTAGGTAGAGTAGTAGGCGTCGGGCCATACTCCTATTTTCGGATAATCGTTGATATCCGTATCGCTGATTTTGAAGGCATAGAGATAGTAAGCACCGGTGGGGTCGTCGGTCTGCGAGATCGCAACACACTCGTAGCTGGGAACCTGCTCGATAGCGAACTGACTCAGAATCCAGCGATGTGCGAGCTGGTCGTAGAGCACGACTACGTCGCCGTCGTTGTCGCTCTCGCACGGGCCTCCGAAACCTGTCCACAGCGAATTGGTCGCCACCGGCCCGAGCACCAGCCTGCCGGTGTTCTTGTCGTAGGCGTCGAAGATTCCGAAGGCGAGATTGACCATCTCCACCACGTACTTCTCTCCCACCGCCGCATTCGGGTCGGGCGGATCGGCCACCACGTTATAGCCGATACTCTCGCCCACCCCGTCGAAGCTCGCGCTCGGCTGCGTGAAGCTATCCGTCACGTTGGCATGCAGCGGCAGCGTGCTTTGCAAGGCTCGATCATGAACCCGCAACAGTTGTGAAAGCGCAGGCGGCTTGCTGTGGTTGGGCACTTCGCGTATCTCGTCTTCGGGCTTGAGATAGCCGGACTTGATCAGTTTCTCGCGCAGATCCTTCAACTGCGCCTGGCTGAGCGGTTTCGTCTGGTGTTCGAGCATGCGCTGCATGATCGGGGGCAGATTCCAGCGCAGATCGCGCAACGGCCTGGTGCGCATGAACTTCGACGCTTTAGTTATCTTGACGTTGGAAGTTGTCGGAGCCTGAGCATGGGCCAGTACCGGTGTCATGAACCCCACGAACGCCAAGGCCACCACGACAGCCGATATCGCCTCACGCCAACTGCGATGCATCCTCGTCTCCTTGTGTTGTAACTTCTCAAACTCATTCCGCAAAGTCTCCTGTCCGCGACCCCGCCCACGCAGGATCGCGCCGGCGAGCACGAGGCCCAGCAGTGCGGCGAGCGCGAGCCAGCCCAGGCTGCCGCCGCCACTACTGCCGCTTCCGCCACCGCCTCCGCCGTTGCTTGCCGTCTGCACCGTGACCGCGCTCTGCGCACTGTTGTTACCGGTGTCCGGATCGGTGCTCGTGGTCGTCGCTTGGGCGGTGACCGTGCCTTGCCCCGCGTAGGAGCCAAAGGCGCTGAGCGTCACCGTGACGCTCTCGCCCTTCGCGACTTCGCCGATATCGCAGGCGAGCTTGCCGCCATTGATCGCGCAGCTTCCCTGCGTCGCCGTCGCCGACTGGTAGCTCAGCACCCCCACCGCGGGTGCGCTGAGCGTGACGGCGGTCGCCGCGTCGGGCCCGGCGTTGGTGAGCGTGAAGTCGAGCGTGCCGGTGCTGCCGGTATTGATAGTCACCGCGCCTTGCCCGCTCAACGCCAGATCGGCCGTGCCGATCACCGTGGTCTCCACCGTCGCCTGGTTGTCCCCCGCCGGATCCTGGGGCTCGTCGGCCGTCGCCGTGAAGGTGCTCGCGAGGTCTCCCGCCTGCGTCACCTGCACCGCTATCGTTACCGTCTTGCTCGCCCCGGTGTCCATCTCGCCAAGCGCGCAGGTGACCGTGCCATTCGCTTGGGTGCAGGCGCCGCCTGTATCGGGGATAAAGCTCACCCCCGCGGGCAGCGTGTAGCTCAGCACCACGTTCTGGGCATTGCCGTGATTGGCCTGCGCCTTGTTGCTGATCTGCACCGTGTAGACCAGGTTGCCATTGTTCGCGACCGGACTCGGACTCGCACTCGCGCTCACTACCAGGTCCACCGGCTGCGCCTGCCAGTGCACCGTCACCGGAATGGCTTGGGACGGATAGGGTGTGTTGAGGCCCAGTAATCTCAAATAGCCTTGGGACGTCGTATTCTCCTGCTCGCCCGTGCCGTCGAAGCTCAACGTTACCTGTGATTGGGCTCCCGCCGCCGTGGTGCCGCTCGTCGGCGCTTCGCTCAGCCACGGGATGTCCCTGAAATTACACCAGCCCGTCTCGCCGGAGGCGACTTCGTAGGCCTTGCCGTCCCCGAACGTATTGGTCAGCCAGAGATTGTTATTGCAGTCGTAGCCGAAGCCGGCGCCACCATTACCCTCGACAAGCGGGATAGGAAAGGCGCCTATTTGTGCATAGTCGTTGTTGGCATCGAAAATGGCAACATCGTCGTATCCGGTGCCGGTATAGGTCAATAGACCAAACAAGTGACCGGTTGCGGGGTTGTAGGTAAGACCGATGATCGGCAGTCCCGTTGCCCCCGAATCCAGAATCCTGCCCTGATCGTCAAAATGATAGATGATGCCGTCAATAGGACTTGCTGAGTACCAAGCGTTGGTCAACGGATTGTAGGCAAGACCGTATTCCAAAGTTACCGGCTCATCCGGGGTCTGGGGAAATGGCGGACAGATTGAGCGGCCTGTCCACTGCCTGCTACGAGGATCGAGCTCGAAAATGCAGGATGACGTTGTGCCGCCGCTATTCGTGTTGAGCTGCCACAACATGTTCGTATTGTCGTCATAGGCCATGTCTGCCGTAAAGTTGGCGGGAACGGGAGGATTCAAGAAAACGGAGGTATCGATCGTATCTCCCGTGTTTGTCCCGTCGAACAGGAAGCGATAATCCTTGTCATCGCCGCCCGCGGCAATAGGACTGCCCAGCCAAAGATCGGAGGCCGTGCGGTCCACCCCCACGCCGTAGGCCGGGATGCCGGGGTCGAAGGTGCCAACAATCGTGCCGGCACCTGTTCCGCTTGCGGGCGCCAGTTGTAACAATGAGTCTGGCGCACTGCCTCCACGCAGGCAGGGTTTAGCGGCTCCAGAGGAGTCGCCCACTCCACAATCAGCGGGGTTCAGAAGGCCACCGGACGAGACCTGGGCAAAGGGGCCCGTGATCTCGGGCGCCACGGGCGGCGTCATGTTGCGCTCTTGCAGCACCCAGACAGCGTCGGCGCCGCCTGTGTTGCTGAGGGTAAACGTCTTCGTGGTCTGGCTATTCACCATCATGGTGACATCGAACCGGCCCGGATCGAACGCAAGCTGGCCCGTTTTGAGCGCGAAGTCCTGCTGGTTCACACTGTTGTCCGAAACCGTCAAACTAGCCGTTGCATTCTGGTAATTATCGGCGGATGCGGTAAGGATCCGACTGCCCGATTGCGAGAATAAGATGTAATTGCCGCCGGCCAGGTTGGGATCGGCGGGATTCGTAAACGACTGCGTGTTGGCTCCCTGGTCGTCCGTGATCGTGGCGCTGGCGACGCCGTCGCCGGTATTGGCATCCCGCACCTGTCCTACTACGAGTCCGCCGGAAGCCGGCACGCAGCCGCCGATTACAACGTCGTCCACCTGCGCGTAGTAACCGGGATAGGGCGGCGGAAAAATTTCGATGGGAGTGTAGTAATGCCAACGAAGCTGGATGCTCGTCGCGCCAGATGGAATATAGCTGCCGAGGGCGACATCGGCATCCGCTCCGGGTAGTGCATACATCGCGCCTTCGGAAGTATTCCAATGGAGCACGTTGGTCCATCCCGTGCCGTCCACGTTGATGCCCACATCCAGAGAACCTACGCCCGGCTGAAAATTGGCCTTGAACTTCAATCTCGGCGACGGAGGCAGCGACGAGACCTGGATGACGGGCGTGACCAATTGTGTATCGTACAGCGGGTTGCGACCCGGTGGTCCGGGAAAGTCCGGTACCTGCGAGGCTGTCGATGTCGCCGCTATGTAATCGGCATCCGCGGCCGTGCCGGTGCCGCCCGTGTAATTATCGTCGCTCCAATCAGTGTTCAACTTCCATGTCACAGTAGGATGACTGCTGCTACCCTGGACGACGCCCCAGCCGGTGGGCGGGAATGTTGCGCCGTTGAAATCTTCGCCAAAACCCGCAGAAAAGGCATAGCCCGGTGCGGCGCAACTCGCGGTGATGGTGAGCGCGAAATCCTGCGTCGCATCCGCGTTCAGAGTCAAAGTCGCGCTCGCCGGATTGTAGCCGTCGGCATACGAAACAACATCGAGCGTGTAATCAAAGCCGACAGGCAGGCTCACGCTATAGGCTCCGGTTTTAGGATCGGTCCAGATATCGGCTACCTGGCCGAAGTCGGGCGTGCTGACCTTGATTTCGGCATAAAGTCCCCAGCCATGGCCGGAACCATCGGTCACATGACCCGAGAGCATCGCCGTCGGCGATGGTTCCAAGGCAAAATTCTGAGTCGTGGTGCCACCATCGACGATGGTCACGGAGGCGGAATCCGGCGCATAACCAAAAATCTTGGTGGTAACGGTGTAATCGCCCGGGGAGAGATTAATCTGGTATTGCCCGCTATCGTCGGTCTTGATAACGATGTCACCCGTCAATATGATCGCCGCATCGGCGACGGGCTGCCCGCTGGCAGCATCGGTGACGGTTCCCTTCAGAGTGCCCATCGGTGCGGACACGCAACTCGGAAACTTGAACGCACCAATCACGCTATGCGCATTCCCCCCGCTGGATTCAAGATATTGGTTCGAGTACCAGAAGGTGCAGTCATCGGACGGGTCCACGGCCATTGAAGTGTATTGAAGCCAGAAGCCATAAGCAGCACCGAAAAAGGAGCCGGTACCATTCTGGAGCACACCTTCCGCCCTGGGTCATCTCGCCCGCCGGATCGCCTGCAAGCCGGCCCGTGTACCAGACAGAGGGCCAAGTGGTGGTAGGATTGGAAACGCTGTAGCCGAGCGCCATGTCACCGCTGTGGTCCATCGCGATCGAGCCTGACCAACGGCTTTTCCCGTCATCGGGTGCGAAGGTGCTCTGCTGGGCGAGCGTCCAAGCGCTTGCCGCCGTGCTCGCGGACGGCGCATCCAATTCATACCACCGGATTCCACTCGGCGGTCCGCCGTTGTCGCCCAGACCCACGGTCTGGTTCACCACCAGAGCTTGGTGGTCGCCGAAGTTGCGATAGGCCAAACGGTACATCAGCCGGTCCGAAACCGCATCCAGCCCCACGCCGGTACCCGGCTGTGGAAGGCAGACGGGATAGCCCCCTATCGTGTTGTTTTTCTCCGGCCCGCAGATAAAGTCGTTAAAGGGGTCCACCGCAATGTCGGTGGGGCCAGTGAGTTGAGAATTGCTCGGCGTCTGCCAATCCACGTGCAACTGCCAAAGCTCAAGCGCATAGCCTGAATCGCTGCCGGTGGTATTCGGGCTTGTATAGTTGAGGAAATACCCGGGCGAGCCGGCCGGCGGCAACGTATAGCCGTCCAGCGATGCCGGCCGGGGGTTTGCCGCCAGATTGTACAACGCGGAATTGCTTTCGGTGGTAGTAAATATCATCACCCGGGCGTTCGGATCACCGTTCAGCATGGCGTCGCGATCGAAGGCCGCGAATTGCGAACCCACGTGAGCGCCATTGATTGTTTGCGACAAATTGCTCGAGTAGTAGTACCCGTCGGGCCAGACCGAAAGCTTCGGCATCTGGATACTGATATACGTGTCGTGCGCGCTCATCGTATAGTCATATAGATAGTACGATCCGGTGGGGTCATCCGTCGTGGATATGGCCATGCAGTAAGCGCCGCCTGTAGTTTGCCCCCCGCCCGGAGGCACCAGCAGCGCCGTTTGAGCGAGAATCCAGCGATGGGCGAGCTGGTCGTAAAGCACAACGGATCCGCCCGTCTGCTCATGAGAGCAATCAAGATCGCCGGTGTTTGCCCACAGGTAGCTGATGTGCGTCGGCCCCAGAACCAGGTTGCCCTGCTTGTCGTAAACGGAAAAACTATCGACCCCTGTCGTCTGGATTACGTATTTGTTGCCGATGGCGATATTGTCCTGCGGCACAATAGTGGATGTGCCAATGTCCAAGCCTTCGAAGCTGGCGAGCGGTGAAGAGAAACCGGATGTGCTTTGAGGAAGCATGCTCTGCACCGCGGAGTCCCGCGCCGGATACGGTGCGCCGCCGGACGCAGTTCTGAGCGCGGAAGCCGCGCTCATCGGCTGCGGGAGCTTGATGTAGCCATCGTGGATAAGAGACTGGCGCAGCCGTTCGATTGTGGCCTTGCTGTAGTGATGCTTGCCGACAACGCGGCGCATGAGAGGCGACAAATCCCAGCGCGTATCGCGTAGCGGCGGCGTCTTTGCGAACTTCGTCGTGGTAACGATTTGCGGTTGCGAAACGCCCGGCGTCTGTGCGAACGCCACGTTCATCATCGCGCCCGCGACCAATACCAACCCGGCTGCTATGCTCAATTTACGGCTCATCAAAATCTCCTGCGTTAGCAATAGTCAAATAACGATAGTTAACGGTCTGCCCGAAGTTTCCTTCCCGACCGCGTCCGGCGACTCGATTCGGTTGGCCCAAAAAGACCTGCGAGTGCAGCACCGGATCGCGCACTTGCCGCGCCCGGTCCATGGCTGGCGCGATCCGCCTGAGCAAAATGGTGTGCTTCCCACCAGGGCGACAAAAGTTCCCACTGCATGGCGCGCAGCGACGGCTTCTTGACCGGCGTAACCGATCTTACGATTATGGAATGAGGCGCCATTGACGCCTCTGCTAATGCCGTCCCCGCCATGGCCGTAACCCCAGCCATTCCCGCGAAAGCGCCAAACCAACATGTAGCCTTAGTCAGTGCCTTATCCTCCATAATAGAGCTTCAATCATGTTGCCGACCCCCGATACTTTCCGGCTAGTCCAAGGTATTCGGAGGCGGTCGGCGGCTCAATCCTAGGTAGTTTGCAGTAAAGTAGGGTAAGAAGCTTTTAGCTTGTGTTGGTTGTTGGTTGTTTCTCGATTAGGTTGAGATGCGTGACAAAGACAGTAAATGGATAAATCCATAAAAAACAAGGAAATATATAGGTTCGGCCCATTCAGGCTGGAGGCGCATGAGCGCCTTCTACTCCGAGATGGAGAGCCGGTGCAGATTTCCAGCAAGGCGTTTGATCTGTTGGTCGTTCTCCTGCGATCCGCGGGCCATCTGAAGACTCGCGAAGAGTTATTCGAAGCGTTGTGGCCCAATACCATTGTCGAGGACACCAATCTGGCCTGGAACATGAACGGCCTGCGCAAGGCCCTCGGCGACGATGGACCTCCCCACTGCTATGTGGAAACGGTACGCGGTCACGGCTACCGCTTCATCGCTCCCGTCGAAACCGGGGAAATCAAGGAAGCGGCGCAGAACCAACCAACGGAAGATACCGACGAATCCGGACCTGAGGAGCCCACCGGCCAAGCCGAAGAGAAAGCAGCAAGGGCACTTCCGCGCCGGCGAACAGGTGCTTTTATGCTAATTCTGGCGACCGTAGTGGCCGTCGTTGCGGGGCTGCTCGCCTGGCATTTCGCCGCCCGACCAATTACCGCGAAGGGAAACGGCACACCGACCGGTACGTCCGGCGTCCAAGCCGTACCCGCACGCTCCGTCGCCGTACTCCCGTTCGAAAACTTAAGCCCCGACGCCGCAAACACCTACTTTGCCAGCGGCATCCAGGACATGATTCTTACCAAACTCGCCGGTATCGGCGACCTCAAAGTTATTTCCCGCACATCTACCCAGCAATATCCCAGCCATCCACAGAACCTTAAAATGGTGGCCCGACAGTTGGGCGTGGCCACGATACTCGAAGGCAGCGTGCAAAAATCAGGGAAACAGGTTCTTATAAACGTGCAGCTCATCGATGCCGGAACCGATAATCATATCTGGGCCCAAGCTTATATTCGTTCCCTGGACAATGTCTTCAACGTGGAGAGCGACGTGGCGGAGCAAGTAGCGGCGGCGCTCAAAGCCACGCTTTTACCCGCCGAGGCGGCGCGAATTGCACACCCACCCACAAAGAATCCACAAGCCTACGATCTTTTTTTGCGGGCAGAGTACCTGGCGACTCGGGTCGAGGCGGAAAGCGTTAAAAATCCCGCCGATGCCGCGTATCAAGCCGTTAAGCTTTACCGACAGGCGATCGCCCGCGACCCGAATTTTACACTCGCTTACGCCAGGCTTTCCTACCTGGAAAGTTATATGTATTGGTATAACTTCGACCATGCGCCGGCACGCATCGCCAGTGCGGGAAAGGCGGCGCAACAGGCACTGGCGCTCAACCCCACGCTTCCTCAAGCCCACTTGGCGATGGGTTTCGTGCACTATTGGGGGCATCGGGATTATGCAAAGGCGCTTGCCCAGTTTGAACAGGCCGGCCGCGACCTGCCGAACAATGCGGATGTGGTCTTGGCAATTGCCGCCATTCAGCGGCGGCAAGGGAAATGGCAAGCGGCGGTTGACGGCTTCGAACGGGCTGCGGTACTCGATCCCCGCAATCCCCGGTGGCCGGAAGAGCTTGGCAACACACTGACAAATCTCCGGCACTACACCAAGGCGGGAACTGCTTACGATCAAGCCTTGGCAATCGAGCCGCACGACTACAATGCCGCGGCTTATAAGGCCATAGCACTACTGCTTGCCGGCAATCTCACGGAAGCTCGAAAAACATTGACGACGATACCGGTCGACATCAATCTGAGGGGACTGGTACCCGCAACGAAGTTCGAACTCGCCTGGCTGGCGCGCAAGCCCAAGAACGCCCTCGCCTCCCTCAGTGGTGCTCCGACATGGGTACAGGCACCTCTTATGATCGGTCAGATTCCGACCGATCTTTTCCGCGGTGCGGCATGGGCACTGCAAAATAATACGGATCAAGCTCAACAAGCCTATCAGGAAGCGCGCCGCCTGCTGGAGGAAGCATCGCATCAACAGCCGGACAATCCAAATCTATGGAGTTCCCTCGGCCTGGTAAATGCCGGGCTCGGCCGCAAGGCCGAAGCAATCAGTGCGGGAAGCCGTGCTACGCAATTGCTCCCGGTTTCCAAAGACGCACTTTATGGGCCTTCTCATCTTGCTTCACTTGCCGCAACCTATGCACAATTAGGCGAAGCCGATTCGGCCGTAAAACTGCTGCGCCGTCTTCTCTCCATGCCGGCAGGATGGGTTGTCTCGCTACCGCTGCTCAGACTCGATCCGACCTGGGATCCGATCCGCAAGGATCCGCGCTTCCAGGCACTGCTGAAACGATACAGGACGGCGCCCGTAACGGTCCTGAGCGCAAACGCGGGAACCCGCGGCAACATCTAGAGAAGCTCTTTTTTATCCGGCCCGTCATTCCGGCGCAAGCCGGGGCGCGTCAAATCAATCGCGGGCATGGCCCGCTCCTACAAATCCGGACTAGCAAAGGATTCGCGTGCAGCAGCGAGCGTGGCCGCAATCTCCTCTTCGCCGTGGGCCGAGGAGACAAACGCCGTCTCGAACGCCGACGGCGCAAAATAAAACCCCGCCTCCAGCATGGCATGAAACCAGCGCGCATAACGCTTCGTGTCGGCGCGCCTGACATCGGCGAAACCGCGCACCGGACCGTCGTGGAAGAACAAGGAAAACATGCCGCAAACCTGATTCACAGCAACGGCAACGCCAGCCTCAGACGCCGCCGCGCGCAAGCCCTCGGCAAGCGCGCATGTGTTCGCGGCGAGCCTTTCATAAAAATCCGGCACAGCGGTCAGTTCGAGCGTCACGAGTCCCGCCGCCATCGCAAGCGGATTGCCCGAGAGCGTGCCCGCCTGATACACCGGCCCTTCGGGTGCCAGTTGCGCCATGAGTCCGACGCGACCGCCGAAGGCCGCCGCCGGCAAACCGCCGCCGACGATCTTGCCGAGCGTGGTGAGATCGGGCGTCAAATCATAAAGACCCTGCGCGCCACCCGGACCGACGCGAAAGCCCGTCATCACTTCGTCGAAAATTACCAGCGCCCCGTTGGCGTGCGCCTCGTTCATCAATCCTTCGAGAAAACCCGGCGCAGGCGGGACGCAGCCCATGTTCCCGGCGACCGGCTCCACGATCACCGCCGCGATGTCGCCGCCATGCTCGGCGAACAAAGCAACGACCGCTTCGAGATCGTTGTACGGCAGCGTCAGCGTGAGGTGCGCGAGCGCGGCGGGCACGCCCGGCGAGGACGGCGTGCCGAAGGTAAGCGCCCCGGAACCGGCGGCGACCAGCAAGGAATCGGCGTGACCGTGATAGCAGCCTTCGAACTTCACGATCAGCTCGCGGCCGGTCGCGGCACGCGCGAGACGGATCGCGCTCATTGTCGCCTCGGTGCCGGAATTGACGAAGCGCAGCCGCTCAATCGAAGGCACGCGCTCGATCACCGCTTCGGCGAGCCGGGTTTCAAGTTCGGTCGGCGCACCGAATGACAAACCCTTCGCAGCCGTCGCCTGCACGGCCTCGATCACCTTGGGATGCGCGTGGCCGGCGATCATCGGCCCCCAGGAACCGACGTAATCCAGATAGCGCTGCCCGTCGGTACCGAACAGATACGCGCCCTCGCCGCGCTCGATAAACACCGGCTCGCCACCCACGGCACCAAAAGCCCGCACCGGCGAATTCACCCCGCCTGCCAGCACCCGCCGCGCCCGCTCAAATGCCGTCATCAGATCACCCAAAACCAAGACTAATTATGATAACTTGATCTCAGCGACCGCAAACGCCTCGGTTGTTGCGACTCGCCAATTCAAGGAGGAGCAGATCATGATAAGAGTAATTACATTAACGTTCTGTGGCGCCCTGGCCCTGAATGTTGCTCAGGCCGCGGGAACCACATCCGCAAACACAACCCATGCGGACAAAAACTTGCCGCTTGCGTTAAACAAGCTTCCCTATGCCCCAAACTTTACCCCAGATTCCTGTATGGACCTTTACCAAAGCTATACGGTAAAGAACTGGCATTACATGGTTCATTACGTCTACAGCCCAAAAGACGGGCAGTGGATGCAAGCGGAATATTCGGCGCAACTTTTACGGCTGCCGGATGGAAGGCCGGCTCCGCCTCATGAACCGAAAGCCAAAACAGGAATCAAGTCAATCGCCAACGATCAATGCCCGCTAGGGAATCTCTGATTTATTCCATTGCTCGTCATGCTGGCGAAAGCCGGTATCCAGTCAGTAGCGGATAAGAAGAAAGTTTCAAGCGCCTTAAAGCAGGGGTTCCGCTTGAAGTGCGAATGAATTGTCGCGACTTCTTTCTAACGAACCGATCCTGGGCGAATGCGACGAGCAATAAACTCGCGCGTCGCTTGTTCGATGTCGGGCGCGGAAAAGATGGCGGAGATTACGGCGAGCATGTCGGCACCGGCGGCGAGAACGGGGGCCGCATTGTCGGGCGTGATGCCGCCGATGGCGCAGATCGGGACGGCGAGCTCGCGTTTCGCGGCCGTAAGCAATTCTAGCGGCGCGCGCGCGGCATCGGGCTTGGTGGGCGATGGATAGACGCTGCCGAAGGCGACGTAATCGGCGCCGGCGGCAACGGCGTCCCGCGCGCGTTGCAGAGAGTCGTAACTGGAGACGCCGATCACGGCATCAACGCCAAGCAGACGGCGGGCCTCGGCAATGCCGGGATCGTCGCGACCGAGATGCACGCCATCGGCGGCGATTGCCGCGGCCAATTCGGGGTCGTCATTCACGATCAATAAGGCATCGTAGCGACGCGTGAGCTCGCGTAGCATGCGTGCTTCGGTTTTACGCCTTGCGTCGTCCGTGCTTTTGTCGCGATATTGGACGAGGCGTGCGCCACCCGCGAGCGCCGCGGCAACCGCGGTTTCCAGTCGTTCGCCGAGATGCTCGTCCGTGAGCACGTACAGCCCTTTCAGTTGAGCATTGTTGTGCATGCAGCATTCCAGCGTGAACTCCTTCTCCCTCCGGGAGAAGGTTGGGATGAGGGTTCTTCAAAGCGCTTGTGCCTTGGTTCGCCCTCACCCCAACCCTCTCCCGAAGGGAGAGGGGGCTGATAATTAATTACCATCGGCCGGGGATCGCCTGACCCTTGCCCGGCGTGAATGCCTGCGCGATGGCGCGTTCCATGAAGCGACCGGCGGCTTCGATCGCATCCAGAAGCGCGTCGCCCGCGGCGATGCGCGCGGCAATCGCCGACGCAAACGTGCAGCCGCTGCCGTGAAAGGCGCCCGGCCGACGCAGGCCGCCGCGGATCAGGCGGATGCCGGCCGCGGTGTGCAATTCGTGGACGATGTCTTCGCCGCGGCCATCGCCGTCCGTCACCAGGCAGGCGGGAAGACCGAGGGCGACGAGTTCGGCGGCGCCGTCGCCCGGCGCGAGCGCGGCGAGTTCCGCGCGGTTGGGCGTCGCGATCAGGCTGCGCGGCAGGATGCGTTGGCGATATATTTCGATGAGCGCGGAATCGGCAAGCGCGCCGCCGCCGCTCGCGGCGAGTACAGGATCGGCGATCACCGGCAACTCGGGATGACGAGCCAGCAAGTCCGCCACCGCCTCGCCGATCGCGGCCGTGCCGAGCGCGCCGAGCTTGATCGCCGCAACCGACAGATCGGCGAGCACGGCCTCGGCCTGGGCGACGACCAGCGCCGCGTCCAGCGGCTCGCTGCGCTGCACATTGCGCGTATCCTGCACCGTAATCAGGCTCGCGACCGGCGCCGGATGCGCGCCAAGCGCGGTCGCGGCCTGGATGTCGGCCGCGAGGCCCGCGCCGCCCGAAGGATCGAGCCCGGCGATGATGAGTAGCGGCGGCCGTTTCATGGCATTACAATAACAAGTATTCCCGCTTACCTTACTTCGCGTGAACTATCGCAAATTCATGTGCGTCGTCTGCGGCTACATCTACGACGAGGCCGAGGGCGAACCGGAGGACGACCTCCCGCCCGGCACCCGTTGGGAGGATATTCCGATTACCTGGTGCTGCCCGGACTGCGGCGCGAGCAAGGAAGACTTCGAAATGGTGGAGATTTAACCGCGGATAAGGCAATTCCGCGACATTTCCCCCACACTCTGCGCTATGCTGGAACCGGTTGAATTCGGGACGCATTTCATGGACACGTTTATCCGGCGTATTCCCTGCATTGCGCTCGCAGGCTGTGCGCTCATCGCAGGCTGCGTGACCACACCGACCGGGCGCAGCGAGCTCATCCTGGTCTCCGCCGACCAGATGACGCAGATGGGCGATCAGGCTTTCACCCAGGTCAAAAAAGAAACGCCCGTCTCGCACAACGCTGCGGCCAGGCGCTTCGTTCAGTGCGTCGCGAACGACATCACCGCACTCACGCAGATGCAGTATCACTGGGAAGTAACGCTGTTCCAGAGCAAGGAAGCCAACGCCTTCGCGCTGCCCGGCGGACACATCGGCGTCTATACGGGGCTGCTCAAGTACGCGCGTACACAGAGCGAACTGGCGGCGGTTATCGGCCACGAAGTCGGACACGTACTCGCCCGCCACGCCGACGCGCGCGTGTCCACGCAGCTTCTGACCGGCGTCAGCCTGCAGGTCGCGGACGCCGCGATCGGCGGTTCCGACACCACACACCAGGCGATCATGAGTGCACTTGGCGTCGGCACACAGGTCTTCGTCACGCTTCCCTACAGCCGCTCGCAGGAAAGCGAGGCGGATCTGATCGGACTCAATCTCATGTCCGAAGCCGGTTTCGATCCACAGGCGTCGGTGCAGTTGTGGCACAACATGTCGAGCGCGGGAAGCGCGCCGCCGGCCTTCCTGTCCGATCATCCTTCCAACTCGACCCGCATCGGCGATCTTCAAACCCATATGCCGCAGGCGATGAAGCAATACAAGCAGGCCCGCGCCGCCGGCAAAAAACCCGCCTGCGGCTCCGCCCCCAGGATTTAGCCAAGCCCTATCCCATCGTTCCGGACGCGCGTCAGCGCGCAAGAGCGCCGGCAAACCGTTCCAATGCAAGATCGAGGGTTCGCCGCGGGCAGGCGAAGTTGAGGCGCGCAAAACCGGGCGTACCGAAGTCGGCGCCATCGGACAGACCCAGGCCGTGGCGTTCGAGATGCCGCAGGGGATCTTCGATGCCGCTGGCGCGCAAATCCATCCAGTAAAGATAGGTGGCCTCGGGTGGCTGCGCGCGAACGCCGGGAAGCTCGGCGAGCACTTGGGTGACGCGGTCGCGGTTGCCGCGCAGATAAGAAATCAGCGCCCCAAGCCAATCGCCGCCTTCACGGTACGCCGCCTCTGCCGCCGCGTAGGCGAGCGCGTTGACGTAGGGAAGAATCCCCTCGATGGCGGTCTTGAACCGCCGCCGCAATGGCTTGTCGGGAATCACGGCATAGGCGAGACCGAGTCCGGCGAGGTTGAAGGTTTTCGAGGGCGCGAACAGGGTGATTGTGCGCGCTGCCAATTCCGGCGCCACCGCGGCGAGCGGACGATGGCGCAAGCCGGGTTCGAGCACGAGATCCGCATGCAGTTCGTCGGACACGATCAAGCAATCGTGACGCAGCGCGCGCTCGGCAAGCGCCGCAAGTTCCGCCTCGTCGAAGACGCGGCCGACCGGGTTGTGCGGATTGCAAAAGAGAAATACCCCGCCCTCGGCGAACGCGCCTTCGAGCCGGTCGAGATCGAGTACCGCACGGCCGGCCTCGTCGGCCAGCGGGACCGTGAGCCGGCGCCGGCCCATGTTCTCCGATGCAGCGAGAAAGGGCGGATAGATCGGCGGACAGCTGATGACTGGTTCGTCGGACCCGATCAGGTGGCAGGCCGCGTTCAGCCCGGCGACCGAACCCGGCAGCCACACCAGCCATCCGGGTTCGATCCGCCAGCCGTAGCGTTCGCCGACGTGGGCGAGCACTGCTTCGACGAGCGATTCGGAGGCGTGGGTGTAGCCGAACACGCCGTGATGCACGCGGCGCGCAAGCGCTTCGATGACGGGCGCGGGCGCCGGGAAATCCATGTCGGCGACCCACAGCGGCAACACGTCGCGACCGCCGTAGCGGTCCCACTTGAAGCTCGCCGTGCCGCGCCGCTCGACGACGTGATCGAAATCCGGAATGCCGCCGGCCCCGCTCACCGCAGAAACCGCATCACGTTTGCACACGGACGCCGGTGCCGCTTAGTTGCGTTCGGTCTTTTCGAAGAGCTCGCTGATAATATCGCCACGGCGCGAGTAAGCGTGCTCGTGGCGCTGCTCCTCGATCCAGGCGTCGCGCTCCTCGGCCGTCGCGAACCAGCGCTCGGCCTTCCAGTCAGGCCCGAGCAGATGCTCGGCCCGCATGGGATCGTCTTCGGGCATGGTGATCCTGACGCCGTATTTCTTTTCCACAACAATATCTCCGCGGGACGCCGCAATTTTACTCCATTGCAACCTGCTCGACATCTTCGGGAACGTCGGCACCGAAGCGGTAGCGCATCAGCAGGGCCACGGGAACCATGAGTAACATCAATCCCGACATCAGGAGAAAATCGTCGTTGTAGGAGATCATCGCGGCCTGCCGGGTGGTCTCCGCGTTCAACAGTCCGAGCGCCTGCTGATGCGGCAAGTGCACGCGATGCAGAAATTCGACAAAATTCGAATTGAACGCATTGAGGCGCGCTCCCAACTGCTCGTGGTTCACCTGGGTGTTGCGGCTGAGCAGCGTGTAGACGATCGAGATGCCGATGCTCGAGCCGATGTTGCGGATCAGGTTGTAGATCGGCGTCGCCTCGTTGCGCACACGTTGCGGCAGCGTCGAGAAAGTCACCGTCGTGAGCGGCACGAAGGTGAGCCCCAACCCGACCCCCTGCATGAATCCGATCCAGATGAAGAAGGACGACTCGATCTGGATGTTCCCGCCGCTCAACTGGTACAGCGAAAAGGCGTTGACCAGCAGCCCGGAGACGATCAGGAAGCGCGGGTCTATGCGCGTGATCAACCGCCCGACGAGAATCGCCGCAATCATCGCGCCGATCCCGCGGGGAGCGAGAATCAGCCCCGTGGTGAGGACCGGATAGTTCAGTTCGTTCTGCATCAGCGGCGGGAGCAGCGTTCCGGTGCCGAGCAGAACCATGCCGACAAAGAGCATGAGAATCGTGCCGAGCGCGAAATTGCGGTCGCGGAACAGGCGCATGCTCACGAACGGCTGCTTCTTCAGCGTCGCGTACCAGGGATACGCCCACAGCATCGTGAAAGCGGTAATCGCGGCCACTAAGATTTCCGTCGAGCTGAACCAGTTCTCCGAATTGCCCCGATCAAGCGTGTATTGCAGCGCGCCCACGCCGAGGCTGAGCATGATGAAACCGATCTTGTCGAAGCTACGGGTTACGTGATGAGGGCGGCGCGGCACGAAGCCCCAAATCATGAGGAAGGTAAGCGCGCCGAGCGGCACGTTGATGAAAAAGTTCCAGCGCCAACTGTAATACTCGGTGATGTAGCCGCCGACGGTCGGCCCGAGGATCGGCCCGACCAGGATACCCATGGCAAATATCGCCATCGCCGTGCCGTGGCGTTCGCGCGGATAGGTGTCGAGAAGGATCGCCTGCGCGAGCGGCGTGAAGGCGGCACCGAGTATGCCCTGAAAAACGCGCGCGAGCACGATTTCCGTAAGGCTCGTCGAGGCGCCGACCATGAAGGAGAAGAACGAGAACCCGGCGACGCAGATCAACAGCACGTTGCGCCGCCCGAAACGCTCGGCGAGCCAGCCCATCAGCGGCGTCGCGACCGCCGAGGCCACGATGTAGGAAGTCAGCACCCATTTGATGCTGTCGAGATTGGTCGAGAAACTGCCCTGCATGTGCGGCAGCGCCACATTGGCGATCGTCATGTCGATCACCTGCATAAGCGCCGCGAGCATCACCGCGATCGTGATCGGACCGCGATGTATGTGCACGCCCCGCCGCGTTCATTGCCGGATCGAGTCGTTCTTCGGCTTCCCGCCCACGTACACGCTCACCTCGGCGCTCATGCCCGAGCGCAGCACCGGATCGCCCGGCCGGCGCTCGATCTCGATGCGCACCGGAACGCGCTGCACCACCTTGACCCAGTTGCCGCTCGCGTTCTGCGGCGGAAGCAGCGCGAAGCTCTCGCCCGAGGCCGGACTGATGCTCGCCACATGTCCCTTCCAACTGCGGTCCGGATAGGCGTCGATGCTTACGGTGGCGGGCTCGCCGGGACGCATGTGGGTCAACGCGGTTTCCTTGAAATTCGCCTTGATCCAAACCGAGCCGGTTTCCACCAGCGGCAAGGCCGCGCCGCCGGGCGCGAGCACGTCGCCGGGACGCACCGCAACCGGCCCGGCGACGCCGTCGGCGGGGGCGCGGATCGCAGTGTAGGAAAGTTTAGCTTGGCTTGCGCGAGCGCAGCGGCGGCGGCGCGATAATCGGCGTTATCGGCAAGCGCCTGATCGGGATTTCCGCCCAGGCGCGCGAGCGCCTGATCGCGCTGGGCCTTGAGCGTTGCAACCTTTTTCTCCGCCTGTTCGAGCTGGGTACTTATGGCGTCGAGCTTGGAATTGGTGATGACGCTTTTCTTCGCGAGTGGCCCTTGACGCTTGACTTCGCGGTCAGATAGGCGGCCTGCGCCGCGGCACCGGCAATCTGGGCTTCGAGCGCCTTGTATTGCGCCTTCAGGGCCTGGACGCTGATTCGCCGTCGTGGCGAGTTTCGCCTGCGCCGACTCGTAGGCCGCCTCATACGGCGCGGCATCGAGCGCGAGCAGCACCGCACCTTTAGCCACCTGCTCGTTCTCATGCACGGCGACCGCGAGCACGCGCCCGGCATCTGGGAACTGATGGTCACGGTATTGGCCTGCACGAAGGCGTCGTCGGTACTCACGTAACCGCTGTGCGCGAGGTAGTACCAGAGCACCACCGCCAGCAATATCGCCGGACCGAGAATCATCATCGCCATGCGCAGCCGGCGCAGCCACGGGCGCGCGTCGTCGGCCTTTTTTTCGTCTGTTTTTCCCTCTGCCATCGGGATAGCGCCTGATTAGACTGGACGGTCTAGTCTAAAACTTTTTGGCTCCAAGATCAATTCACCCCATCAATCTGCCTTTTTAAGGCTGATGATGGGCTTGTAAGTCCCGGGAACAAGGGCTAGAATTAAATGGACTGACTAGTCCAAAGATGTGCCTGCCATGCCCATGAGTTCCAAAGCCCTGACGATCCTGCTGCTCGCCTTCGCCTGCCTCGGGGCAAGCGTCGCCTCGGCCGAAACGCTGGATCAGGCGCTCACCGACGCCTGGCGCAATAACCCGCAATTGCTCGCCGCCCGCGCCGGGCAGGCCGCGGCGCAAAGCGACGTGCGTGCGGCGAAAGGCGGCTGGTATCCCAAGCTCGCCCTGACCGCCGGAGTCGGGCGCGACTATACCTCCGGAACGATCACTTTCTTCAATCCGTCGCAAAATTTCGACGCCACCCTCGCCCAGTCGAACATTGCACTGCGTCTCGATCAACCGATCTATCAGGGCGGACGTCTTTCGGCAAAAATTTCGGCGGCGGAAAACGATGCCTCGGCCAGCCACGCGATGACGCATGCACGCGAATCCCAGGTTCTCCTGCAGGCCGTCGCCGCCTATCTCGGCGTGATCGAAGCCGAAAAGCTGCTCGAGATACAAGAGGAAAACGTCGGCGTGATCCGCAAGCAACTGGATGCCGCCAGACAATCTCTTGCCCACGGCGAAGGCACCCGGACCGATGTCGCCCAGGCGGATTCCCGCTTGCAAGCCGCGATCGCCTCGCGCATCCGCACCACTTCCATGCTGGCGCAGGCACGCGCACACTATCGCAGCGTAATCGGTCATGCTCCGGGTACGCTGACCGTCCCGCAGACGCTGCCCCCACTGCCGGCGAATCTTGCTCAGGCCGAAGCGCTTGCGGAACGCAATTACAACGTCGTCGCCGCGCGCTTTAACGCCCAGGCAGCCACCGCCCGCGCCGACGAGGCAAGCAGCGCCATCTGGCCCAAAATCGGATTGTTCGCAGAAGTCCGGCGCGAAAACCAACCGCAGTACGGATTCAATGAACTCAACGACCGCATCATCGGCCTGAGCATAAGCATTCCGATCTGGGAAGGCGGCAGCCTGCGCGCGAGAACCTCGGCGGCACGCGAGCGTGCACGCGAAGCCGATCTCGATGCCCGTGCGACCGAAGAAGACGCCCGCGACAACGTCGTCGCCGCCTGGCAGAACTACACGGCGGCCGAAGCCTCGCTCACCGCCATCAAGGCCCAGCTCGACGCGGCCCGCATCGCTTATAGCGGCGTGCACGCCGAACATCGCCAGGGTGAACGCACCCTGCTCGACGTGCTGAACGCCGATCAGGAAATCCGCAACGCCCAGGCCGCGTTGATCGAGGCCACGCGCGATCGCATCGTCGCCGGCTACGCCCTGCTCTCCGCGACCGGTGAACTCTCGGCCCGCGCCCTGAGCCTCCCCATTGCGAACACCGGCGAGCACAATCCATGAATACGCCGCACGAAACCGTACCGCGCGCGAAACGCGACACCATTCTCGCCGCGGCCCAGAACGCGTTTCTGCGCGACGGCTACGATGCCGCCAGCATGGAATCCATTGCGCAGGAAGCGGCAGTCTCCAAGCAGACGATCTACAATCACTTCGGGAGCAAGGAAGATCTTTTCCGCGCCATTGTGCAGGCCCGCTGCGACGGCTTGAGCGTTGCGCTCGACCACGAATTCCTAGATCAGGGCGATGATCCCGAACGGGTGCTCTCGGCCTTCGGAGAAACCGTGCTCGACGCAATGCTGTCGCGGGAAAATATGCGCATGCATCGCCTGCTGCAAAACGAAGGCCGACGTTATCCGCGGTTGGCCGAGATCTTCTACCGACAGGGTCCCGACAGCGCGGCAAACAGGCTGGCGAAATACCTCACCGAACAGACAACGAAGGGCCGGCTCGCCGTCAACGATCCGCGTATCGCGGCCGAGCAGTTTGTGACCATGCTCTCCGGGCATCTGCGCCTGCGCCATCTCATCGGACTCGCCGATCCACCGACGCCGGACAAGCGCAAGCAGTACGTCGCCAACGCCGTGCACCTGTTTCTGAACGGCGCCCGTCCCCGCAAGTAATTCCCTAGCCCTTCCCGGCGTGCAGTCTAAGCAAAGACGCTGGCAGCGAACGGAACGTATCGGCAAGCGTGCCCAGAAAATCCGCCATCGGTGAACTTTCACGCCAAAACATGGCGATGCGCCGACTCGGTGCCCGTCCGCGAAAGCGGACGAGACGCATACCCTGCACGCCAGCCGCCGGCGGCTGGGTCGCAAGCACCGGAAGCAGGGTGATGCCGACGCCGCTCGCCACCATGTGACGCAGAGTTTCAAGACTAGTGGCACGAAAGCCCGAGCGCTCATGCGCGCCCGCAAGCCGGCACACGTCGAGGGCCTGGTCGCGCAGGCAATGTCCGTCCTCCAGCAACAGCAGCCGCTCATCGCCGAGATCATCGAGCGTGATCGAGGCGCGCTTCGCGAGCGGATGCGCAGCGGGCACCGCAAGCACGAACGGCTCCTCGAACAGAAACTCGGCATGCAGGCTTTCGTCATGCACGGGCAACGCCGCAATCACTGCGTCGAGACGGCCTTCGCGCAAGCGTGTAAGAACTTCCTCGGTCTTCTCTTCCGTAAGCAGCAATTCCAGCTTCGGAAAACGCTTATGCACCTTGGGCAGGACATGCGGCAGAAGATAGGGGCCGAGCGTCGGGAAAATGCCGAGCCGCACCGTGCGTGCGCCCGGATCCTTCGCCTCCCGGGCCAGTGCGCGTATGCGATCCGCGTGGGCGAGAATCTCGCGCGCTTCGGCGAGCACGGCCTTGCCGGCCTCGGTGAACAGGAGCTTACGCGGCGCGCGCTCGATGAGCGTGACGCCCAACTCCTCCTCCAGCTTGCGAATCTGGGTGGAGAGAGTCGGCTGACTGACGAAGCTGGCCGCAGCGGCGCGTCCGAAGTGCCGATGTTCGGCCAGCGCCACGAGATAGCGGAGATCGCGCAGGTTCACAAGATTTAATAGTTTTTACCTATGATTATTATAACTATAATTCATTTGATTTATGACAATACAGGCCTTATCTTGAATGGGCAGGCGCAAAAACGCGCTTCCATTTTCAAGCAAGGAGGATTAACCATGCTGACCGTAGGCGACAAATTTCCCGAGTTCAAACTCAAGGCGACCGTGGCGATAGACAGGCTCGACACTGCCTTCACCGAGATTACCGACACCACCCATCGTGGAAAGTGGCAACTCGTGTTCTTCTATCCGAAGGATTTCACCTTCGTGTGCCCGACCGAGATCAAGGGCTTTGCCGATCTCGACAAACAGTTCAAAGACCGCGACTGCCAGATTCTCGCCGTGAGCACCGACAGCGAGCACGTGCATCTCGCCTGGCGCCGCGACCACAAGGATCTGCGCGATCTACCCTTCCCGATGCTGGCCGACATCAACAAGGATCTGACACGCGCACTCGGCATCCTCGACGAGGAAGGCGTTGCGCGCCGCGCCGCGTTCCTGGTGGATCCCGAGGGCGTGATCCGCTTCGTGTACGTGACCGAAGGCAGCGTCGGGCGCAACCCGGCGGAGGTGCTGCGCGTACTCGACGCCCTGCAGACCGACGAACTCTGCCCCTGCAACTGGACGCAGGGCGAAGAGACGCTCAAGGTCGCGTAAACAACCCTGCCCCTCTCCCTCGACGGGAGAGGGTTGGGGTGAGGGTGAAAAATATTCCCGCGCAACGCCCCTCATCCCGCCTTCTCCCAAAGTCGAAAGGAGACCGAAGAATCGAGGATTTCCCGTGGAGAACGTAATGACCATCGAACAACTGAAAGACAGCCTGCCCAACTACGCCAAGGATCTACGCCTCAATCTCGACTCCGTATTGAGCGAAGGCGGCGCGCCGGGCCTGGATTCCAAACAGATAGCGCTGGTCGCGCTTGCCTCGGCAATCGCCTCGCGCCATGCGCCACTGACCGAAGCTGTCGCGGAATTTGCTTCGGAACACGCGGGCGCAGAGGAACTCGACGGCGCTCGTGCGGCAGCCGCCATCATGGGCATGAACAACGTCTATTATCGCTTCACGCATTCGGTGAGCGACGAGGAATACGCGACGCTGCGCGCGGGCCTGCGCATGAACGTCATGGCCCGCCCCGGCTGCGACAAGACGAGCTTCGAGCTCGCCTCGCTCGCGGTCTCGGCGATCAACGGCTGCACGGCCTGCATGGATTCGCACGAAAAAACGCTGCGCCAACACGGTCTCGGCGCCCAGGCGATACAAAGCGCCGTGCGCATCGCCGCCGTCGTCCACGCCGCTGCCACCACGCTAGAACAACATGCGCCCGCCGCCTGATTCACATCGCGGGACGGGCTAGAATGGCGCCTGAAGCGCGCGACCTGAGACGGCGCACACCATTTATCCGGGAGCATTCGATGATGACCAAGACGATACCAAACGGGCTGCTCGCCGCCGGCCTCGTGGCTGCAGGGCTTGGCCTCGCCGCGTGCAGCAACAACAGTCAAAGCCCCACCGGCCAGATCAGTCAAGGCGCCAAGCAAATAGGTCAGGGCATTTCCGCGGCAGCGAGCGACATCGCGATCACGACCACGGTCAAGACGAAGATGGCTGCGGACACCGGACTCAACAGCTTCCACATCCACGTCTCGGTCACCAACGGCGTGGTAACGCTGACCGGCACCGTAGACAGCACGGCGACGCGCGATCTGGCTGGTCAGGTTGCAGCGCAAACCGGCGGCGTCGTGAGCGTGAACAACGAACTCAAGATCAAGGGCGACTGATCCGAAAACGTTTGCTCCTTTAATCGCCGGCCAAATAATTGACGATCTGTTTCTGCAATTGCCGCATATCGCTCGCGATCGCCTGTTTAAGACGGCCCGCATCGTCGGCAAACCACACCCGCGCACGGACTTCGGACGCGGTCTTTCCCACAATATCACTTGCGGCGAGACCCTCTACGCCATTGGGTTTAAGTTCGGGTTTTGTTTCATTCAAAGACACGTCGGCGTGCAGGTTCGCAGACCCCATGTAGAAAGCCCGCACCGGGCCCCATGCATATACCGTTACTGTCGCAATGACGTACACCTGCCTGAGATCTGGAGAAAAAACGACAATGGGTTGCAGAAAAGCCATCGCGTCCGTATTCCCGGCAAAGGTCAAACTTCGCATCTTCTCCTCATTCAATGGGTCCGAATCTCGATACAAAGCCGCCGATGAAGCATGCCCAATCCACGGAACGCTCAACACGATCTCCCGCGCGATTGAAAGCAATCCCTGACGCAATGCCAGCCTCCGGATCAGCTCCTCATAAGGTTTGAGCACCTTATTTGTTGCGGCCGATTGCAACTGGCTTTCCGCCTCTTTATAAACCTTTACGTCATCCGGAAAATCAGGGCCTTTGATCAAAACCGGAAGAATTGCCATGTTCAAATCCTCCGGCACAACAAAAACCTCCGATAGAGGCGCTGCAACCATCAACTTGCCGGACCGAAGGGCATCAACATGGCGCAACGGGGCTGACTTCGCAACGCCCGCCAACAACAAACCAGCCGCCAGAACCCCAACGAGCATATAACAATTTTTACCCACTTGCTTTACTCCACTCGGCCATCGGAAACGAGGAACCCCATCATGCCTATTTCGCGTCACGCCGACCATCGAGATAATTTGCAAGCGCCTTTTGCAACTTCTCCATATCCATGGATACTGCCCGCTTGAAACGCGCTCCGCTATTTTCGAACCACAGGTTGGCGCGGGCTCCCAGCGCAGCGTCATCGTCGAGATTGCTTGCCGCAATTCCTTCCACGCCGACCTTCTTCAGCGCAGGTCCCACATCGACCATGGCTGTACCTGCATACAACGTGCCGCCGGAAAGAAAACTCGCGCGATCTTGGTCCTTCGCATAAACTTCTATCTGCACAATTGCATACACTCGTTCCAGATCAGGCGAAAAGGCGATCGCCGCCTTCGCGAACGCGATCGCCTGCGTCCCCGCTGCTTGAGTCAAACGACTCATTTTCCCAGAGCCAAGCGATCCCTTGCCTTGATACAAAACCACTGCGGAACTGTTCCGTATCCACGGAACGCTGATAACCGCCTTACGTCCGGCGGCAAGAAAACTCTGGCTCAATGGAACAAAAGAACGGATCTGCTCGGCATATGGATTAAGCGTCCGTTGGGCAACACCCACTAACTGTTGCATTGGCCCTGGGGCTGACAACTGCTCGCCCATGGCAAGAGCAAAACCCGGAGCGCCTGTCAGCGCTCCTACGACCACTGCTCCGGGAATGGCGCCGGCAATCTCCTCGCCGTTGGGAGAACGCGGAAGCACCACAACAAAATTCGTCTGCTTGGGAATCTGGATAACCAACTGGCCCGAATGCAATGCTTTCACATAGTCAGTGTTCATCGTGGGTTGCGTGCTACAGCCGGCCAGAACGATCGCGACGGCAAACGCCTGCAGGAAGGGGATAAAGCGATGCGTGCAGTATTTCACTATAGCTTCTCCTTGCGTCTTCTATCCTACCCCACGAAGACGGTCACCGCACACTCATGAAGCGGAGCGAAAAATCGAGCGTGCTATCCAGCTCGTGCCGAGCGCCGCAATCAGCAGCGTATGGAATCGTGACCAGCGCAGAAGGGCGAGCCGCGCTGGAATGTCGGTCCTGAATACCGCAGCGCTCATGAGGTGGATTGGAGGATCGCGAACCTCAAACAGTACTCCTAAAGGAAAGGAATTAGGTTGCGCCGGAAAGTCCATACCGACCATTACCTACATTCAGATGGTTCTTCACTGCTTATAGGGATTCGCGGTCCCGCGGCGGGCTATCAGAAAATTGTGCAACTTCTCCGTAAAAATATCATCCGCCTTGTTAAAGGCCTGCCTGACACGCGCACCGTCGTTTGCAAACCATAGCTTGGCCCGCGCGCCTAGCGCTTCATCGTCGTCGCGCTTACTTGCCGCAATGCCCTCTATCCCGCTTGTGCCCAGGGCGGGAGAGGTGTCATCGAACTTTGCCCCAGCAATCAAGATACCTCCATCGAGAAAGACCGTGCGTTCCCCCTCTCCGCGCGCATAGACGTGCATAATTGCAAACAAGTAGAGCGCCTTCATGTCCGCAGAAAATCCAAAGTGCAGAGACGCGAACGCCACCGCAGCCACGTGAGCCATCTGAGCAATGTGCTCCATCTGTTGTTGGCTTATCTCGCCCGGCGCGCTCGCGAGCATGACCTGCGAGCTGCCTCCCGCGATCCAGGGTACCGAGGTCGCGGCCTTTTCACCTGTTTTTCTGAAATCTCCCGTAAATGACAAAGTGTCTATCAGATTTGCATAGGGTTTCAGAATTTTTACGGCCCGCGTGCGCTTCGCGTCCATCTCCCCCCTTACCACTGACTGCGCTACCATTGCTGCAAATGGTCCGCCAATTGATGCGGCCATAAGCCCGGCATTGGCTGCTCGAAGTATCTCTGCCTCTTCAGGCACCGTCAAAATGGTGATTTTCCCTGCTGGCGGCTCAATTATCAACTTACCGCTATGCAGGCCGGATACATGCGACGGTGCCATGGCGGGCTGCGAGGTACATGCCGCCAATACTCCCGCGCCGAGAAGCATGAGCACAAAGCCGAAATGCCGAATCATTGCTTGCCTCCTATCCCGATGCCTCGGACGAAGTTTAGCACTTCCCGGGTGCGGCGGAGACGTCAAGACTCAATCCGGTGTACGGCGGCCATTGAGGTAGTTGTTTACGTCCTGCCGCAAAATGATCATGCCCATAGCCAGTGCGTACTTTAGTCGAGCCGCATCGTTCGCAAACCATACTTCGGCACGCGCCTCCCGCTCTGCCTGATCATCAGGCACGCTTGCAGCAATCGCCTCCATGCCCTGTGAACTCAGGGCCGGGGGAGTTTTGTCCAGAGTCACGTCAACCAAGAGTCTTCCGCCATCTATTGAAGTTGCCTGCTGCGGACCGTGTGCATACACGCCTATGGTTGCAAGGATATAAATCCATCTAAGTGAGTGCGCGAATAGCACAACGGGCTGTATGAAAACCACTGCGTTCACATCGCTCTTCTGCGTCAGGTGATGCATCTGCCCGATATCGAGCGGCTTGTCATATTCCGTGACCAGCGATGATCCGTGCATCCACGCGACCTGTTCGCTCGCCTGGCGAATGGTTGTGACGAATGCGTTGACGACAGGCAAATCCTCCATCTGCTTCTTGTACGGCTTCAATATCATGGTATCCCTGGCAGGGGACCCATTATTATGCACATAACCCCCGTTATTAGGCACATAAGCCTCATTGGACGACGAGTCGCTTATTACAAGAGGCAGCCCCGAAGCCGTTGGAATAAATAAAAGCATGCCGCCGCCGCCTCGTGGTAGCAAAAAGAAAATGGGTCGCGGAGCCACAACCACAATTTTTCCGCTGCGTAAGGCCGCAACGTGGCTGGGCGCCATTGCCGGTTGTGTTTCGCAAGCCGTCAAAAAGACAGCCATTATGGCCGCAAGCCCCAAGACCGGATATCTGCGCATTTGACAGTCCTGCGGGAGTTTTGCAGCAATAGTAGCAGAATTCGACCGAAATCAACGCGCAGTGAAGCGGAGCGAGAGGTCGAGGGCGCGCAGGTGTTTGGTGAGGGCGCCGACGGAGATGAAGTCCACGCCGGTTTCGGCGATTTCGCGCAGGCGCTCGAAGTCCACGTTGCCGGAGGCTTCGAGTTTCGCACGGCCCGCGGCGATGCGCACGGCCTCGCGCAATCCCCTTAGATCGAAGTTGTCGAGGAGTACGCGCTCGGCGCCAGCGTCGAGCGCTTCTTCGAGTTGCGCTATCGTTTCGACTTCGATTTCTATCGGCACGCCGGCGTTCTGCGCACGGGCCGCGGCAAGTGCGGCCGCGACCCCGCCGGCAGCAGCGATGTGATTTTCCTTGATCAGGATGAAGTCGTACAGACCCATGCGGTGATTGCCGCCGCCGCCGACGGCGACTGCGTATTTCTGCGCACTGCGTAAACCCGGCAGCGTCTTGCGCGTATCAATGACGGTCGCCCCGGTGCCGGCCACCGCTTCTGCGTAGCGGCGCGCCGTCGTCGCCGTGCCGGAAAGCGTTTGCAGGAAGTTGAGCGCGGTGCGTTCGGCCGTTAGGATGCCGCGCGCCGGGCCGCCGAGTTCACACAGCGTGTCGTCGGGTGCGAGATCGTCGCCGTCGCATTTGCGCCACTTCACACGCACGCGCGGTTCGACCTGGCGAAATGCCTCCTCGGCCCAGGCGGCGCCGCAAAGCACGCCCGCTTCGCGCGCGATAATACGGGCTCGCGCGTCATCGCCCGCCGGAATAAGCGCAGCGGTCAGGTCTCCCGTGCCAACGTCTTCGGCGAGCGCACGCGCAACCGTCTCGGCAATATCGGCAGGCAGCGCAGGCAGATTCATGGCGTCAATCGGTAGCGGAAGCTCTGATATTGTAAGGTTGTCCGGCGTTCGACCGACTCGGCAACAATCCCTTCACTCCGGCAGGAGCCGAAAATGACGACGGAATCCTTCGATTTTGCGGTGATCGGCGGCGGCAGCGGCGGCATCGCGGCGGCCAATCGCGCGGCCTCCTACGGCGCGCGCGTGGTGCTGTTCGAACCCGACCGCCTCGGCGGTACCTGCGTCAATCGCGGCTGCGTGCCGAAAAAGCTCTCCTGGCTCGCGGCGCATACTGCGGAGAGCCTGCGCAACGCCGAGGGCTATGGCTTCGAGTCCGTCCCGATCCGCCACGACTTCGGGAAATTGCGCGCCGCACGCGACCGCTTTATCGAATATCTCAACGGACGCTACGCGGAGGGTCTCGCCAAAAGCGGCGTCACGCTCGTGTGCGAACGCGCGCGATTCGAAGAAGCGCACACAATTGCCGCCGGCAAGCAGCGACTGCGCGCCGAACACATTCTGATCGCGACTGGCGCCCATCCGCGCGCGCTCCCGATACCGGGCGGCGAACTCGCACTCGACTCCAACGATTTCTTCGAGATGGACGAACGTCCCGAACGCGTCGCCCTGATCGGCGCGGGCTACATCGCAGCCGAACTCGGCGGCATCTTCGCCGCACTCGGCAGCAGTGTGGACATCTATCTCGGCGGGCGCGAAATGCTCGCGCACTTCGACCCCTTCATCCGCGAGGTATTGACGCGGGCGATGGAAGACGACGGCATCCGCTGCGACTGCGCCGAAGTCACGGTGCTCAAACGCGAAGGCAAAGGCTTCCGACTCGCGACCGGCGACGCGGAATGGCGCAGCTACGACGCGGTGATCGCCGCCACCGGCCGCATGCCACTCACCGCGGACCTCGGGCTTGACGTGGCCGACGTTGCCACCGACCCGATCGGCGCGATCATGGTGGACCGCTATCAGACCACCAGCGTCGGCCACATTTACGCGATCGGCGATGTCACCGGACGCGTCCATGCGCTCACTCCCGTCGCCATCGCCGCCGGACGCGACCTCGCCGACCGGCTCTTCGGTGGCATGCCCAGGCGGCATCTCGACTACGAGTACGTGCCGACCGTGGTGTTCAGCCATCCGCCGGTCGGCACGGTGGGGCTCGCCGAAGCCGAGGCCCGTGCGCGCCACGGCGATGCGGTGCGCGTCTATACCAGCCGCTTCAAGCCGCTATCCTCGGCGCTCACCCCGGAGAAGCGCGAAGCCGCCGTCAAGCTCATCAC
Source organism: uncultured Gammaproteobacteria bacterium (assembly GCA_963843735.1). Classification (GTDB taxonomy): domain Bacteria; phylum Pseudomonadota; class Gammaproteobacteria; order JAKDMP01; family JAKDMP01; genus CAWJLN01. The sequence continues at coordinate 60,035 of CAWJLN010000001.1, read as the reverse complement.
CTGCGGGCAGGAGGAGCACGTGATTGGCCTGCACGTCATCGGCGACGGCGCCGACGAGTTGCTTCAGGGCTTTGCCGTCGCCATCCGCATGGGCGCGACCAAGCGCGACTTCGACGACACCATCGCCATCCACCCGACGCTGGCCGAGGAAGTCGTCACCTTAAAATAGCGGCATCACTAAGGCGATGTCCGGACCAAGCCTTTCCCGTTTTCGAGGGCGCTTTAGACGTCCCGGATCGCCGTGGCGATCGGCAGGCGCGCCGCGCGGATCGCCGGGAACAGGCCGCCGGCGAGCCCCATCAACAGGGCGTAAACGAGGCCCGTGCCGAGCAGGGTCGGCGTCACCGCAAACTTGAACGCGAGCATGCCGCCGTTGCCGATGGTCGTCGCCTGAAAACCGTTGAAGAGCAGGAAGCCGATCAGACAGCCGGCGACGCCGCCCAATGCGCCCAATGCCAATGCCTCGGTCACTACCGAGAGTACGACCGGCGAGCGCGAGAACCCCAGCGCGCGCAGCGTGGCGATTTCGCGGGTGCGCGCGGCGACGGCGGCATACATGGTGTTGAGTGCGCCGAAGACGGCGCCAATGCCCATGAGCAGTGCTATCAGTCCACCGGCGACGGTGATGAGGCTGTCGAGATCCTTGGATTCGTTGGCAAAAAACGTGCTTTCGCGATCCACGGATACGCTGAGCTGCGGGTTGCTCTTCAGCGACTTCTTGAAGTTGTCGAACGCGGCGGGTGAAGTCAGCTTGACGTACACGCCGGAAAAGTTGTTGCCCGCGTTATAGGCTGCCTGCAAGTCGTGCACGTTTCCCCACACCTCGGACTCGTGCATGTCGCCGCCCGAGGCGAAAATGCCGACGACCTTCCAGTTGTGACGATTCCATTTAATGGTGCGACCGAGCGCAAGTTGCGGAAATTGCGCCGCCGCCGAACGCCCGACGACGATTTCATCGAGCCCGGGATTGAACATCCGACCCTCGATGACGTGCATCTTGTTCCAGATCGCATGGGCTTGGGGCCCGACGCCGCGCAGCGTCACGGCCGCGAGCTTGCCGTCGCCTTTGCTGACCATGAGCTGCGCGACAAGATCGCCCAGGGCGAGCGGCCCGGCAGCGTCCTGGGCAACGCCCGGCGCTTCGCCGATCGCGCGCACGGTTTGCAGGTCAATCATGCCCGGCCCGTTCTGGGAAACGATGGCCACGTCGTCGGAGCCGGTGTGTCCGAGCACGGCAGTCAGGCCGTCGCGAATGGACAGCAGCCCGATAAAGACCAGCACCACGCCGCCGAATCCGATCACGGCAATGACAGCCGGCTGCAAACGGAAGCGCAGCGAGCCGAGGCTGAATTTGCAGATTGACGCGGTTTCGCGCGCCCACACCGATAATGACATCACGCCCTCCTGAGCGCATCGGCGGCACGCAGGCGAAACACCTGACGCAGCGGCAACACGCCTGCAATCAAACCAAATAGCACCATCAAGCCCACGCCAAGCGCGACCGCCGCAAACGGCACCCCAAGCGCAGGCAGTATCTGCTGCATGCTGCTGTACATGACGCGCGCGAGCAACCAGGAAACAATCAGACCAAGGATGCCGCCGATCAAGGTAATACCTATCGCTTCCGCCAGCACCAATCCGAAGACCGTGCCGCGACCGAAGCCGAGCGCCTTCAAAACGGCGAGATCGGAGGTCCGTTCGCGCACCGCCTGCGACATTGTGTTGACCGTCACCAGCAGCATGCTGAAAAATACCGCCGCGCCGACCACCAGCGTAATGAAGCCGATGTTGCCGAACTCGCGGATGAAGGTCTGCGTTTCGGCGATCTCTGATTGGGTCCGTGTCTGCGGGAAGGATGTCGCGAATTTATCGTCGATCGCCTGACTGATTTTTGGCGCGGCGCGCGGATCGGCGATGCGCTCGATGTACTGAAACACAATGTCCTTGTTGGTCGCGACCGAATCGTTGAAGAACGGGTAATGGATCATCACGAAATTCTTGTACCGATCCGGCAGGTCCGCGTCGTAAATGCCGTTTATGGTGATGTCCCAGGTATGCGAGCCGTCTTCCTTGGTGACGTTCTTGCTCTGCACGGGAATGCGTTGACCAACCTTCCAGCCGTAGCGCTTGGCGATCAGCGTACCGACGATCGCGCCGCTGCGATCACCGATCCATGCCTTTTTGCCCTGGTCGCTGAGGAGTATTTCCGGATAAACCTGCAAGAACGTTGCGGGGCTGACAGCGATGACCTGGAATGTGTTCTTCTCGTCCTGATAGTAGCCCCGGAAGCCCGACAGCCAGGCGACCGCGGTCACGCCGGGGACGTTTTCGATCTTCGGGGCATAGGCGATCGGCAGCACCCCGAGCTTGGCGTTAGTCTGAATGCGTTCGGCGCTTGCGATCTGCATGGCGCCGTTCATCCCGTGCTGCATCGCCGCAAGCATGCCGAAGAGCGCGAACGCCGCCATCACCGCGAACAGGGTGAAAATGGTGCGCAGCTTCTTGCGCTTGAGATTACTCCATAACAGCGGCCAGTATTTCATTGCTTGCTCCAATCGCGTCCGCGACGCAACACTCAGTTTTCCTGCTCGGTGGACAGACGTCCCTTGTTCACGTAGAGAATGCGCTTCGCGCTTGCGGCGGCGTGGGGATCGTGGGTGACCATGACGATCGTCTTGCCGTGATCCTCGTTAAGCGCCTTGAGCAGCGCGAGGATTTCGTCACCGGCCTTGCGATCGAGATCGCCGGTGGGCTCGTCGCACAGAAGCAGCGTCGGATCGGTGACGATCGCGCGGGCGATGCCCACGCGCTGCTCCTGCCCGCCGGAAAGTTCGGTAGGCTTGTGTTTGGCGCGATCGGCGATCCCGACCAGCTTGAGCGCCGCTTGCGCGCGCCGTTTGCGTTCGCTACGCGAGAATTGCGTGAGCAGCAGCGGGAGTTCCACGTTGCGTTCCGCGGAAAGCATCGGTAGCAGGTGATAGAGCTGGAAGACGAAACCGACGTGGCGGGCGCGCCACTTGGCCAGTGCGCGTTCGTTGAGGTTGTCTATACGTACGCCGCCGACCGTGATCGTACCTGCGCTCGGGCGATCGATGCCGCCGAGGAGATTCATCAGCGTGGTTTTGCCCGACCCGGACGGACCCATCAAGGCGAGAAAATCGCCCTCGGGCACAGCGAGGTCGAGCTCCTGCAGCACCTCGATGGTTTCGCCGCCGCGCCGATAGGTTTTCTTCACCCCCCTGGCTTCGACCAGCGCGGGATCGGGCTGCGTTTGAATCACTGTTGCATAGCTGGCGGACATGACGGCTTTCTCCTGGTTCTGCGAATGCATCGGGGCGGAAGACATCTCAGCCGCCCGTCTTGAGCTTGACCGGCATGCCGTCTTCGAGCGGCTTGTCGGCATGGGTGATTACGATGTCGCCGGCCGTGAGACCATCGAGCACGGTGACCCGATCGTTGCGGCTCCCGCCAACGGTAACCGGCTGTTTGTGCGCGCGGGAGGCGACGACGGTAAAGACGTAACTCAAGGCCCCGCGTCCGCGCACCGCGCTCTGGGGCACGGTGAACGTTGCGGCTACGGCCGGATCGGCGTCAATCTCCTTACCCGTGTTTCTTGCCATTTCCGCGGTCGGCGGCGCAGCGTAAAACCAGACCTGCGCGCTCATGTCGGGGAGAATGCGCGGGTCGAGTTTATTGAAGGCAATCCGCACCTTGACAGTCGCCTTGTCGCGGTTGGCGGTGGGTACGACGCTGATGACGTGCGCGGGGATGCGCCAGCCCGGATAGGCATCCAGCACCGCTTCGGCACGCATGCCGTCATGCACGCGCTGGATGTAGTTCTCGTTGACGTCCACGTCTATTTCCAGCGAACTCATGTCAACGAGCCGGCAGATGCCGGTCTTGGTATATCCGCCGACCGCAGCCGGGGAAATCATCTCGCCGGGATGCGCGTATTTCTCGGTGACGACACCGGCGAACGGCGCGCGAATGATGGTGTAGCTCAACAGGATCTTCGCGTTGTCGAGCGCATCCCGATCCACCTGCACCTGGCCCTCGGCCGCAGCCAGCGCGGCGCGGTCTATGGCAACCTGCGAATCGGCCTGATCGAGAGCGGCCGCGCTCGTCAAATGCTGGGCAGCCATCGCCTGGGTGCGCTTCAGGGTAAGAAGATCCTGGTTAAGTTGTGCCCGCGCCTTGGCGACATTGGCTTCATCCGCATGCAGCTGGCTAGCGGCCATCGCGACCGCCGCCTGCTGCGTGCGATCGTCGAGGCGGGCAAGTATCTGCCCCTTATCCACCCGCTCGCCTTCGTTGACGATCACCTTTTGGATCTGGCCGGTGATCTGCGAGGACACGGTGGAAGCGAGCAGCGCGACGACGTAGCCCGAGGCGTTGAGCACGCTCGCACCGCCGCCGTTAATGCGCGACGCCGGTCCCGCCGCGGCACTGGACTCGACGGTAATGGTTTCGACCGCCACCGGCTGCGCCCGCAGAACTTGCCAGCCGGCCACGCCAACGCCCGCGCCAAGTACCACCACGACGGCCAGCGCCCAGGGCCAACGGCGGCGGCGCATGCCCGACCGCTCCGGCCCCCGGTGGATTCGCAGCGTTTCCAGATCGTCTTTATCCATGCTTTCCTCAGGTCGCGGCAGGGTTATAGTGATTTGGTCATGTATAACTGTAGCACATTTACCGCAGAATGCAAATCCCCTGATTCCGGAAAGCCGGAAGTCTTTGATGGTTTATCTGGAAATGCCGCTGTAAGCCCCATAAACAGGCCTTTCAGGGCTTTTTAAGGTATTGGCGAATTTGCCGACTGTCTATATCCGGATATTGTTGCTTGCGCTCAGTTGCCGCCGAGTAGCCACTCGCTGAGCAGGAGCCCGTAGAGATCCGAGTCCGACACCTCGCCGTCAACAATCCAGCGTTCGCGCAGATGCCCTTCCTTCTTGAAGCCGAGACGCAGCAGGCTGCGGGCCGAGGCCTCGTTTCTCGGATCGAACGTCGGCTTCGACCCGGTTCAGGGAAAGCTCCGAGAACCCGTAGTTCAGGAGCGCGGTCAAGGCCTCGTGCATGTAGCCCTGCCCCCAGGTCGCAGAGGCAAGTCCGTAGCCGATCTCCGCGCGCCGGCACTGCTCGGAAAACTTGAACAGCGTGCATATGCCGATGAGTTGCCCGTCGCCCTTCCGTTCGATGCCCAGGCACAGGTATTCGCCCGCGGCCATCGCCGCCATGTGCTTGGCGATGAGCGCGTGTGCCTCGTCCATCGAGGTCCAGGGTGACCTGCTCCAATAGCGCATTACCTTCGGATCGGAATAAATGGCGAACAGCGCCACCGCGTCATCCTCGCGCAGCGGACGCAGCAGCAGCCGCTCCGTGTCTACTTGAAGGTCGGCAAATGAAACCATGCACTCACTTTACCCCAGCAACGGGCAAAACAGGCCAAGTGTGAAGCGATTACACGATGTTGTGCGCATCGAGGAGGCTCACCACCTTTGGACGGCTGCCGAGGAAGGCCTGCCAAACGCAGGCGCACCATTCGTGGATCATTCTGTCCCGCTCCGGTCCCGCGGGCACGGCCGCCACGTCGGAGACGGTGATCGAACCGCGGTCATCAGGCAGTGCAAAGGTCGGCCATGCCTGCTTCCGGCGCGCGAGCTTCATGTGCGCGAGCTGGACCTGCCTGCCGGAGTATCCTCTTTCCACATGCAGGTAGAGCCCGACCAACGCAAACGTCAGTTTGATCGGCTTGTCGTGCTCGTCCACGTCCTGCGCGGCAAATGCGTTGACGACGTGTTGATGAATGAACGACGGATCGCCGTGTGCGAGGGTGTAGTAGCACAGCTCATCGTAAGCGTCCCGTTCCGAAGTCACGGCAAGTTCCGATTGCGCATAGGTGCCGAATCCCGATCAAAACTTGCCGAAGAAATCCGCGATGTCGAAGTAGATAATCCTGATCTCTCCCTTCGACGTCGTATATTCGATCCTGTCATAGGGACGGCCCTTAACCACGAGCAAAGCCTGCATGCCCTTCTTCCAGCCGGGATGCACCCTGGCAATCCACTCGGACTCGGCCTTCACCCCCTCGAATTCGCTTTTTGCATTCTTGATAAAGACCGCGTTCTCGATTGACGTGCCGTCACCTCCCTCATAGATAATCTGACCGATACTGTGGACGGGGGGATTCGCGGCCGCACCGTTCCCGACCGCCGTTCCCGCCATCGCCGAGCAGATCGGCGCCGCAAGAACCGCGGCGATCAGCACTTTACCCAGCGTGTTCATGATCCAAGGTCTCGCATTCATACTCTATCTTGACGTTCACGGTTTCGGTGTCCAACGCCTCGACCGGGCCGCATCATACGGTACCGTCAGCCGATCTGCTCGGTAAGGGCGACCTTGAGCGGATGATCGAGAAGCGGTTCGACGGCGCCCGAGAAGCGGAGCGTATGCGGCAGGCCCACGTGGCGCTCGAAGGCGGCCATGTCCCGCCAGCAAGAGTGGATGTAGAACTCCTGCGGGTCGCGAACGGCGTGGAAGGCCTCGATACTCAGGCAGCCGGGCTCTTCCCGGCTCGGCCCCAACACCTCGCCGATCGCCGCCTGCACGGCTCCCTCGTTGCCCGGGCGCGCATGAAATCTTGCGAAGAGGAAGATTTCCATCTCATTGCCTCCGCACGGGAACAGGGAGCCGTATCCCTCGTTCCGCGGTCAGGCGGACTTATCCGCGGCGTCTCCTGAAGCCCACGACCTGGCCTCGTCTAGCGACTCATAGGGAAACAGCTTGATTTCAGCCTTTACAAAGTGCCGGGCGATCTTTTCCGCCACGTTGCCCATGGCCGAGTCCGTTGCAAACGCCACCCGGTCTATCTTCCGGTGATGATCCCTGACGAACACGAGATGCGAAGACAGGGCGCCGAACGAATCCCAGCCCGGAAACGACTTCGCGTGGATGACCAGACCTTTCAGTCTGCCGTTCTTCTCGATCCACGGATCGACGACCTTCACCGCGGACTTGAAGTCGTCTTCCGACAGGGCCCGTGCGGCTCGAACAGGGCGATTCCTTTCACATCATCAATTTTTACCGAAAGCATAGCGGCTCTCCCGAATGATAAAGAAAACTCTCCCCTACTTTACTACTCCTCCATGCTCTCGCCCGATCCGCCCATCTCTGCGGGGAAATCTTTCAGCTTTGGTACCCCGTCGTGGATGCGCAGCACGGTTTCCTGATAGTTCACGTGAACGCCGGGCTGGTAAGGAAAGTCGGGGATTACCGCAGCAAATACATCCGTGAAGCCCAGCGTCGGGTGCTCGGTGAAAACGTGGCCGCCGCACGTCTTGCACCATTTGCGATGACTTTGCGGCGACTTGCTGTACGTGCCGATGTTGTCGGCGCCCTTGGTGACCGTTACCGCCTCGGGCTTCCACAAGGTAAAGGCATTTACCGGCCCCGCGGACCACTGCCGGCACGACTCGCAATGGCAATAACCCATGCCAAGCGGCTCACCGCTGACGGCTATCTCGACCGCACCACAGAAACAACCGCCCGTGTAGGTTTTTCCGTTACTCATGATGCATCTCCTTAATCATTTGTACGACATGTCTGCCGATTCTCTCCATTGATCTATCTGCGGCGGCCGTCTCCCTTCTCGAAATGCCTGCTTCGCCGCCGAGTCAGTATAAGCGAAGCTGGGCCAGGCTCTCGTCGGCCCAACCGAGAGCGTACAGCCGCAAGAAAGAGCGTCGGCTAGTGCTCAAGCCAACCGGCTACCGGAGCAGTCGAAGGCTGTATAGAAAACCCCTAGACGGGACGGCGGCGCAGAAGTGGGACTGTGTTGGGGCGGATGCCGTGCCAGATGAAAAAACTTTCGGCGGCCTGTTCGACAAGCATGCCCCAGCCGTCCGCCGTGCGCGCGCCGAGTGCAGCCGCCCAGTCCATGAAGGGCGTGGCGCGTTCGGCATAGACGAGATCGCAAGCCAAAGTTGCCGGGCCGATTGTCGTTTCCGGCAGATTCGGGCGCTCGCCTTCTAGTGAGGCACTGGTCGCGTTGATCACGAGATCTAATGCGCCCGCATGTGAAAGTGCATCGAACGATGCGGCGGCGAGACGTTGATCGCCAAAACGTGCGACGAGTTCTTGTGCACGCTTCGGACTGCGATTGGTGACAATGATTTCGCGCACGCCACTGTCGAGCAAGGCCGGGACGATGCCGGCCGCGGCGCCGCCGGCACCCGCGACCAGCACACGGCGATCGTCAAGCTCGAAGCCGAGATTGCGCGTGAGGTCGCACACCAATCCGATGCCGTCGGTGTTGTCGGCGCGCAGGCGTCCATCGGGAAGTCGTGTGAGCACGTTGGCGACGCCGGCACGGCGTGCTTCCGTGCCCGCCTCGTCGACGAGCGTGAGTGCGACCGCCTTGTGCGGCAAGGTGACGTTGAGTCCGCGCCCGTCGGCGGCGAAGAATTCGCGTACGCGCTTGGCGAGCTCATCGGGTGCGGCGTCCAGAAGCATGTAATCGAGAACGACGCCGGTTTGTTCCGCAAAGGCACGATGTATTTCGGGCGAACGACTGTGCGCGACGGGATGACCAATCAGCCCGCAACGCGCCGCGCTCATTCTTTCAGCCAGTTCGCGGCCTCGCGGGCGTAATAGGTGAGAATCGCGTCGGCGCCGGCGCGCTTGAACGCGACCAGCGTTTCGAGCACGGTTTTCCTTTCGTCGAGCCAGCCGGCCTGCGCGGTGGCCTTGAGCATGGTGTATTCACCGCTCACCTGGTAGGCGAAGGTCGGCACGCCGAAGCGTTCCTTCACACGCCGAATCACGTCGAGATACGGCAGCCCCGGTTTGACCATCACCATGTCGGCGCCTTCTTCGAGGTCCATCGCGACTTCGTGCAGAGCCTCGTCGCCGTTCGCCGGATCCATCTGGTAGGTTTCCTTGCCGCCGGCGCCAAGATTCGCCGCCGAACCCACGGCGTCGCGGAACGGACCGTAGAACGCGGAGGCGTATTTCGCGGAATAGGCAAGAATGCGCGTATTGACGTGCCCCGCATCTTCGAGTGCATCGCGGATGGCGCCGATGCGCCCGTCCATCATGTCCGAGGGCGCGACAATGTCCGCTCCCGCCGCAGCTTGCGTGAGCGCCTGCTTGACCAGCACCGCGACCGTCGCGTCGTTTGCGATGTAACCGTTCGCATCGAGCACGCCGTCCTGACCGTGGCTGGTGTAGGGATCGAGCGCGATGTCGGTAATGACGCCAAGTTCGGGCAGTTCGCGCTTGAGTGCCTGCACCGCACGCGGCACGAGTCCGTCAGGATTCCACGCTTCGTCGCCGGCCGGTGATTTTTTATCTGCCGGCACCACGGGAAACAGTGCAATCGCCGGAATGCCGAGCGCCACCGCGTCGCGCGCTTCATTTACCAGCAAATCTATGCTCAGGCGTTCCACGCCCGGCATCGAAGCAACCGCTTCGCGTCTGTCTTTGCCTTCGCACACGAACACCGGCCAGATGAGATCCGCCGGCGCGAGACGATGTTCGCGCACCAGTTCGCGGATGAAAGCCTTTTCGCGCAGGCGACGCGGGCGGCGGCGCGGAAAGTGTCCGGGGATGATGGAAGTCATGTCGCTCATGTCGGTACGTTCGGTGAAAGGTTGATCTGGCTCGCATGGCCGGGGAAGGTGGCGACCAGTCGCACGACGAGCCAGTTGTCGCCGAGCATGACTGCTTCGCCCACGATCACGGCACCACGGCGCGGACCCGCGAGCGGGAACTGGAAACGCACGTGCCGATGCCCGTCCTTGCTGTAGAAATTATACTTTGCGGCAACTTCATCCCCGTGCATGGGCACGCCGAGCGCGGCCGCGAGCGTAAAGTTGCCGCTCGCCTGTGCGGCGCTTGCCTGGTAAATCCTGGCGAAGGTATGCACCTCGTTCGGCGAGCGAAACAGCCACAGGTAAATCGCCACTCCCGCCAATGCCGCCAGCACGACAACGAGCCCCCGACGCAACAGGCGTTCCAGCGCCGATGCCTTTGCCATCTTTCTTCTCCTGCGCCGCCCAAAGGCTCAATGACCCGACAAAACCGTCCGCCTTTTCCACACCGATTGTAACGGCTGCGCTCATTTACCGAGACAGAAGGTGGAAAAGATCGCGCCCAGCAAATTCTCGGTCGTGACCTCGCCGGTGATCTCGCCGAGTGCGTTTTGCGCCGCACGCAACTCCTCGGCAACGAGTTCGCCGCCCGCGCCCGCCGCTTGCCGCGCTCGTGCGAGCGCATCCGACGCACGCGCGAGCGCGTCCAGATGCCGGCGCCGTGCCGAAAACCGCGCGCCCTCAATGTCGGCTGCGCCGAGCGCCGCGCAGCGCAGCCGAGCAGCGAGCGCATCCATGCCCGCGCCGGTCGCGGCCGAAACCGCCACCGCGGACACGCCGTTCACCGCGCACAAACCCGGTTCCCGCCCACTCAAATCCACCTTGTTTATCAGCAGCAGACGTGGGCGCTCGCCCGCCGCAAGCGGCGCATCGCCTGCCGCATCGTCGCGCACTTCGATAACGAGGTCCGCGCGCTCGGCGCGTTCGCGCGCACGGCGCACGCCTTCGGCCTCGATCGGATTGTCGGTATCGCGCAGTCCCGCCGTGTCCACCAAACGCAGTGGCAAACCGTCGAGCAAAATGTCCACCTCCACCGGGTCACGGGTGGTGCCGGGCATTTCGGTGACGATGGCGCGCTCGGCACCGGCGAGTGCATTGAGCAGCGAGGACTTGCCGACGTTGGGCGCGCCGATGAGCACACAAACGAAGCCTTCGCTGAGACGTTCGCCGGCAGCAGCCGATCCGGCAAGCGCCTTCAACTGCGTGGCAAGTGTGTGCAGACGCTCGGGGTAAGCGGCATTTTCGGCGCCGACTTCCTCCTCCGGAAAGTCGAGCAATGCTTCTGCTTCGACGCGCAGGCGCATCAGTTCGGCGGCGAGCGCGCGCACTTCGCGCGAGAAACGGCCATCGAGCGATGCAAGCGCGGCGCGGGCCGCAGCGCGCGAGCCGGCGTCAATGAGATCCGCCACCGCCTCGGCCTGGGCGAGATCGAGTCTGCCGTTGAGAAAGGCGCGCTCGGTGAACTCGCCGGGCCGCGCCATGCGCGCACCGGCAGCGAGCGCCGCGGCGACCAGTTCGTCGAGCACGACCGGCGCGCCGTGCGCGTGCAGCTCGACTACGTCTTCGCCGGTGAAGGAGTTTGGCGCCGGGAAGTACAGCACGAGTCCGCGATCTATCGCCACGCCATCGCTGCCATGAAACTCACGCAGTTCCGCCTCGCGCGGTTGCGGCAAGGGCGGTGCCAGCACTTGCGCCACTTCCCGCGCGACGGGACCGGAAACGCGCACGATGCCGATGCCGCCGCGTCCGGGCGCGGTGGCGATGGCAACGATGGTGTCGACCGCGTCCGCTTCGAGCGTCATGAACCGGGAGGTTTCGCCGCTGCCTCCAGCCCCGAACGATAGGCGGCAATCGCATCCGCCTGGCGGCCTTCCTGCTCGGCGGTGCGTCCTGCAAGCAGCGCTGCCTCCGGATCGCGACCCGCAAGACGAGCCGTTTCGAGATAACTGCGCGCCTTGCCCCACAATCGCATTTCAAGCGCGAGCCGCCCGGCTTCCTTGAGGACGGCGGGATCGTCCCGCCAGCGCCGCAGCCAGGACTCCAATTGATGCAGCCGTTCGGTCGCGGGAATGGAGGAGAGTGCGGCATATTCGCGCACGCTCGCCACATCGCAAACCTCGTCAAGATTATGCGCAAGCAGCGCTGCCGCCCGTTTGGAATCCCCCTTTGCATACCAGGCACGAGCGAGTATCCGGCGCATGGCGGGACGATCGCGCAACGCGCGTGGCAGACGTTTCCTCAGGGCATCCGGCTCGCCGCCTTTGCGCGCGAGTACGCCGGCGAGCGCCACGCCGGCCATGCGCTCAATCTCGGCGGGCGCGAGCTTCGTCTTGCGTTCGAGTTCGGGCAGCAATTCGAGCAAAGCATTGTATTCATGCAGCGCCTCATACACCCGCGCCAGATTGCCGAGCGCCTGCGGATGCTCGCCGCGCTCGGCACGCAAACGATTGAGTGCGGCCAGCGCCTGTTCGTAATCGCCGCGCGCGAAATCCAGATCGGCCTGCGTAAGCAACACCGCAGGCGTGGCGCGGGGGTAGGACTCGTCCGCGCGGCGCAAATAACCGTCGCGGCGTTCGCGGGAACCCGCGAGATCCGCGGCATGTGCGGCCGCAAGCAGTGCGGGCAAAGCAAGCGGCCCGCGAGCCGCCTGTTCGAGCGCCCGTTCGGCGGTTTGCGCGTGACCTTCGGCAAGCGCAACCACGCCGGTCGTAAACGCACGCTCCGCACGCCGCACGGCGCGCCGCTCGCGCCGGCCGCGCAATCGGGTCGGAGCATTCGCGAACCGGCGCATCAACGCCCACACAGCGGCGCCGATCAAAAGCGCCGCAATATAAATGAGGATGAAAACGAACAGCGTGAATTCGATCTGCGTCGTGCCATAGGAAACGAGCACGTAGCCGGGTTCGTAGGAAAGGAGAATCCCGACCACCACCGCAAACACTACGGCGACGATGAAGGCGGCGAGCACGATCACTGCGCGGCGGCCCCCGCGGCGCGCACCGCGTTCAATTTGGCGAGCGCCGCACCCAGCGTCGGGAGTTGCGGCGAGAGTTCGAGCGAGTGGAGTTTGTCGAGCGTCGCCAGTGCATTCGCCGCTGCCGGGCTCGTGATCAGGAACCAGCCTTGCAGCCATTCCTGCGCACGCGCGAGACTCGCGCGCCAGGCCATATCGTTATGCGTGAGCAGCGCGAGCTGCGCATTCGCGAGCGCGAGCTTTACGTTCTCGCGCACGAAATAAGCCTCGCTCGGCGGCAGCAGGGGACGCGCGAGCGGGCCGTGACGCACCACGATGAGCGAGCCGAACGCGCGCTTGAAGGCGGCACCGACGCCGCGCCAACTGAAGCCCGATGAAGCCGTGTTCGAGGCAGGCGCAGCCGTCGCGGCCTCACCGGCAAGCGGCAGGGAATCCACGCGGGCGGCGAGCGAGTCAAGCTGCGCCCATGCGCCGGTCACGTCGGGCCGCGGCACGGCTTCGAGCGCGGCGATTTCCTGTGCCAGCGCGGCGCGTACCGGCGCGAGTGCCAATTCATCGGAGCCGGCGAGCGCCTGGTCCGCAAGCTTCAAGGCTTGCGCCGCGGCGGCGGGATCGGATTGAAGCTCGAGTTTCGCCCGCGCGAGACGCATGAGCGAAGCGGCCTCGTCCTTGCGATAGGATTTGCTCGCGCCCGCGAGCCGCCCGGAAACCGCCTGCACTGTCTGTTGCATCGCGGCGTTGCGCTTGTCTTCGACTTCGCGGAAGTTCTTCAATTGCGCGGCGAGTTCGTTCACGCTGCGTTCGCTCGCCGCGGTATTATCGAGCGCCGCAAGCCGTCCGCTCAGCCCCGAGACGCGCCCTTCGAGTTGCGCGATGCGCGCCTGCTCGCCGCGCAACTGATACCAGGACCAGCCGAGCGCACCGGTGCCGGCAAGCGCGATCAGCGCGAAGAACAGGGCGACGACGGCGAACACGGTCGCCGCGCGACCGGAACGGGAATCGCGCGCGGGTTCCGCCGTGCGCACCGCAGGCGTCTTGACCGGTTCGCTGCCGCTCTTGTTCTCGCCCGCCTTTTCCGGTGTCTGGGGAGACGGCAAGGTTTCCGGCTGTTCAGGCTCTGTCATGGCCATCCTCCGATTGCCACCAGCGTATCGCCGCTGCGCTCATGTCCGTCGCCCCGGCGCTTGCCGCGACGGCGACGACGCGGGCGCCCGACCGCTCGACCGCCTGCGCCACCCGAGTGCTGGAAACGATCCAGCCGAGGCCGGGAGCGCCGGTTCCGGGCAGTCCGGCGACGGCCGCGACCGCCGCGGTGCTCGAAGCCATTATGACATCGGCCCCGCCGGCGCGAATCCCGTCGGCCAGCGGCCGCGGATCGGCGGTGGCGCGACGCGCGTACACGGCGAACGGCACGACATCGGCGCCGCGCTCGGCAAGCGCGCGCAGGCTGCGGCGATTGAGCGGCCGGCCGCAGACGAAGAGCAGGCGTCGGCCGGCAAACGTCTCGGGAGCGAGTCCGGCGAGCAGCACCGCAAGTCCTGCTCCCGCCGCGGGCGCAAACGCATCGCCGGCGCCCGCGGCGGCCAGGGCCGCTCGCGTCCCCTCGCCGGGCGCGAACAGCTTTCCGGGCAAACGCCCGGCGAGCTGCGGCAGACCGTGGCGAACCGCCGCGGGACTCGCAAACAAGGCACAATCGAATTTGCCCGCTGGCGGCGTGGCCACGAGCGGAACGATTTCCAGGGCAGGAAAGGAAAGCACCCGTGCGCCTTCGGCGACGAGTTGCCGCGCAAGCCGATCCTGCGTCCCCGCCGGAAGCGTCACGACGATGCGCGCACCTTCAAGTCTTTTGGTCATCACCGATCAACTCGCCGGCGCCGCGCGCAAGCAGTTCGAGCGCCAACGCGATTCCCGTCTTCGCAGCGTCCTCCGCCGCGGCCGTGCGCTCGCCGGCAAGCATCTTCGTGCCGTCGGCGTCGGCGACCCGGACGCGCAGATGAATCCGCGCGCCGCTCACGCTCGCATAAGCAGCCACCGGCGAGGCGCAACTCGCGCCTAACGCGCGGCAGAAGGCGCGTTCGGCGGTGGCCGTTATGCGTGCCGCCCGATCATCGAGCCTCGCGGCCAGCGCAAGAATTTCGGCGTCCTCGGCGCAGGCTTCCAATGCGATTGCGCCCTGACCCGAAGCCGGCAGCATAAGCTCGGGCGCAAGCGCTTCGCCGCGCGCAATGCCGAGACGCGCGAGTCCGGCCGCGGCGAGCACGACGGCATCGAGTTCGCCCGCGTCGAGGCGCGCGAGACGGGTCTCGACGCTGCCGCGCAGGGTGACGACGTCGAGATCGGGGCGCGCGTGCAGGAGCTGTGCCCGGCGGCGCAGACTCGCCGTGCCGACACGCGCGCCCGGCGGCAAACTGTCGAGGCCGCCAGCTTTGCGCGCAACGAGCACGTCGCGCGGATCGTCGCGGACCATGACAGCGGCAAGCACGAAACCCGGCGCAAGTTCCGTCGGGACATCCTTCAGTGAATGCGCCGCAAGGCGGGCGCGGCCGTCGCTCAGTGCCTGTTCCAGCGCCTTGATGAACAATCCCTTGCCGCCCAACGGGGCCAGCGCGCGATCCAGCAATTCGTCGCCGCGCGTGGACAGCGGCAGCAAGACCGCACTCAAATCGGGTTCGGCAGCTTCGAATGCGGCGGCGACTCGCTCGGCCTGGCGCAGTGCGAGCGGGCTGCGGCGGGTGGCGATCGTCACCTGCATCAGTGCGCGCCCGTGAGTGCGGCCGCCAGCGCCCGGCGATGACGACGCGCGACCGGAAGCCGTTCACCGTTCAGGAGCTCCAGCCAGGCGCCCGTCTCATCGCGGCCGAGGCAAGCGACGGCGTCGCGGGCAACGAGCAGGTTGCGCCGGACGCGCAGAAACTGCTCGGAAAACTCGTCCTCCAGAGCCGCCAGCGATTCTTCCAGCACGACTTCTCCGGCTTCATGGACCGCATAGGTAATCTTGTCGCCGGCACGGAAGTAGCGCACCTCCGCCACCGGGATCAGCCGGATCTCGCGCCCCACCCGCGCGGCAAGATGCGTGCGCGGTGCGCCGTCAGCAGCGAGCGTCGCCAGCTGGGTGCGTGTCGGCCGTTCGGCACGCGCGATCGCCGCCGTCAGACGTTCGCGGCCAACCGGTTTCACAAGATAGGCCGTGGCGCCGGCTTCGAGCGCGGCCAGCGCGCGGTCTTCGAGCGCGGTCACAAACACCACGGCGGGCGGCGGATCGAGTCGGGCGAGCGAACGGGCAACGGTAAGGCCGTCGCCTTCCGGCATGCGGATATCGAGCAGCACCAGATCCGGGCGCGCCGTCTCCGTTGCCGCCAGCGTCTCGCGTCCGCTCGCGGCTTCGGCGACGACTTCGCCAACGCCGGTCTCGGCGATCAGCCGGCGCAACCGTGAGCGTGCCGGCGCTTCGTCATCAGCGATCAGGATGCGCATCGTCACTCCAATGTCTGCCACGGGCAGCGCAGGCGCACGATGTGGCGCCCCGCGTCGCGATTGATCGCCAATTCGCCGTCGGCGCCGAAGGCGAGCGCGAGACGCGCCCGAACGCCGGCAAGCCCGATACCGTAACCGGAATCGGCCTCCGCGGTGGAAAGTGGATTCTCGACGCGCAACTCCAGCTTCCCGTCCACGCGCCGCGCCGCGATGACGACTTCGCCGCCCGCCGCACTCGGTTCGATGCCGTGCGTCACCGCGTTCTCGACCAGCGGTTGCAGCAGGAGCGGCGGCACGCTCGCCCCTTCGGCCGCGGCTTCGATATGCCACTCGACCCGCAGGCGATCGCCCAGGCGGCGCGCCTCGATGGCGAGATAGCGGCGCACGAGGGCGAGTTCTTCGGCGAGCGCGACGCGCGGCGTGCGTTCGGCAAGGTTCGCGCGAAACAGTTCGGCGAGATCTTCCAGCGTCTGCTCGGCGGCCTCGGGCTTTTCCGCGACGAGGGCAGCAGCGGTGTTCAGCGTGTTGAAGAGAAAGTGCGGACGGATGCGTGCGGTCAGCGCGTCGAGTCGGCTCGCGGCTTCGCGGCGCACGTTCTCGCGCCACTCCGCGCTCGCGTAGAGGTAACGCAGCACCAGCGCGTCCACGATGACCGTGACCACGACGATGCGGCCCACCCACAGAAGCCGGCCGCCCGCGCCCGTCGGAACGGCTTCGCCGTAGGCGGCGAGAAGAAAGTACGCCGCCTCGGCAACGCCCCAGGCAATCGCAAACAAAACGATCAGCGCAAGCGTGACTACCAGGGCTTTGCCCCGCCCGCCGAGCACGCGGCGCAGTCCGCACAACGCTGCCGCGCTCGCCAGCGTGAGAAATTCGCACAAGAGCGCAAGGCGCCCGAGATCGGCCCAGAACTCCGTCGGCCCCGCCCGCGCCGCGGCCAGCGCAATTGCCACCAGCACGGCGAGCAACACCAGCGGCAGAGTCGCCGTCGGCGAACACAGATCCGGCAAAAACTCGACGTTCGCGCGCCGCGAGGCCTTGGACTTCATGGGTTGCACTTCATCGGTCGAGATAGGTGTAACTCTTCAGGCCGCTCCGCAGCAATGCCAGCAATTCGGCCTGGCGATCCTTGTCGAGGCCGCTGCGCGCAAGGCGCCGGCGCCAAGTACGAGCGAGCGCGCGCGGCGGAATGTGCACGTAGCGCAGGAGCGCCGCCGCGCTGTCGCCGTCGCGCGTATCGCGGATGCGGTAGCCCTTGCCGCGTACCTCGACGTTGACCGCGTTGGTGTCGCCGAACAGATTGTGCATGTCGCCGAGGATTTCCTGATACGCGCCGACGAGAAAGAAGCCGAGCAGATACGGCCCGTCGCCGGGTTCGTGCACCGCGAGCGTGGTCTCGACTCCCTCGCCGCTCACGTAGGCGTCTATGCGTCCGTCGGAATCGCAGGTGAGATCGTGCAGGATCACGCGTCGGGTCGCCGGCTCGTTCAGACGCGAAAGCGGCATGATCGGAAAGATCTGGTCGATCGCCCACACGTCGGGCAGCGACTGGAACACTGAGAGATTAACGAAGAGCCGGTCGGCCAGGCGCTCGGTCAGTTGGTCGGCGAGTTCCCAGTCCGAGGCGCGCGTCGGATTGATGCGTGCGAGCACGCGCCGGCAAAGCGCAATGTAGAGAGCTTCGGCGCGGGCGCGTTCGGTCAGCGAGACGAGTCCGTGATTGAACAGCGAGCGCACTTCGCCCACCGAGTAGGCGCCGTCGGCGTAGGCTTCGCGCGGATTGCCCTCGTCCACATATTCCCAGGCCTGCCACAGGTCGCGCAGCGCCGCCGGCGCCTCCTCGTCGGGCGCTTCCGGAACGACTTCGGGCACGGACTCGGTTTCGATCGAGCGGGTGATCAGCACCGCGTGGTGCGCAGTGAGTGCGCGCCCCGACTCCGAGATGATGGCTGGCACCGGCTCTTCGGCCTCCGCCGCGACTTCCGCCAGCGTGCGCACGATCACATCGGCGTACTGGCCGAGGCTGTAATTCATCGAACAGTCGCTGCGCGAGCCGGTGCCGTCGTAGTCCACGCCGAGTCCGCCACCGACGTCCACGACGTCCACGGGCACGCCGAGCGCGCGCATCTCGGTGTAGAAGCGCGCGGTTTCCGCCATGCTGCGCTGGATGTCGTGGATGTTGGCGACCTGCGAACCCAGGTGCACGTGCAGCAGTTGCAGCCAGTCGAGCCGGCCGACTTCGCGCAGACGGGCGACGGTCGCCAGCAGTTCCGCCGACGTGAGTCCGAACTTCGACTTCTCGCCGCCGCTCGCCTCCCACTTGCCGGCCGAACTCGAGGCGAGCCGGAGGCGCACGCCGAGGCGCGGCGCGACGCCCATGCGCTCGGCCTCTTCGAGCAGAAGTTCCAGTTCGCCGGGCTTCTCGATCACCACGTAGATGCGGTAGCCCATGAGTTGCCCGGCGAGCGCGAGACGCATGTACTCGCGGTCCTTGTAGCCGTTGACGATGACGGTGCTGCCGCGGCGCGCGAGCCCGAGCACGGCAAGCAGTTCCGGCTTGCTGCCCGACTCCAGTCCGAGGCGATCAGGACCGACGCGCACGATCTCGCGGATCACGTGGCGCTCCTGGTTGACCTTGATCGGATAAACCACCGTGTAGGGCGCCGCGTAATCATGATCTGTGCGCGCCTGATTGAAGGCAGCAGTGAGTTCGCCGATGCGCCGGCGCAGGATGTCGCCGAAGCGCACCAGCACCGGAAGCTGGATGCCGTCCGCGATGAGCTTGCTCGCGAGTTCCGCGAGATCCACCTCGACGCCGTTCGCAAGCGGTTGCACGCTCACGTTGCCGGCGCCGTTCACGCCGAAGTAGCCGGCGCCCCAGCGTTCGATGCCGTAGGGTGAAGCCGAAGTCGCCGCGGAATCCGGAGCTGATGGGGTGGTAACGTCGTTCATGGAGGAAAGCCGGAACCGGTTCGCAGCCCGCGGCCGTTGGGAGACCCCCTTATAGTAATGGCTGAGGCCGATGCACCTGGGAATTCGCGGATGACGCCCGACAAAGACGACTGGTTCACCGAATACGACGAGAAGGACGGCACCGCCTTCAGCCTGCGCGTGAGCGCATGTCTGCACCGCGAACGCACGGCCTACCAGGAAATCGCGGTATACGAAACCGTCAAATTCGGCCGCCTGCTGGCAATTGACGGCTACATCATGCTCAGCGACCGCGACAACTTCATCTACCACGAGATGATGACGCATCCGGCGCTCTACACCCACGCCGCGCCACGTCGGGTCGTCATCGTCGGCGGCGGCGACTGCGGCAGCCTCGCCGAAGTGCTCAGGCACGACGTGGTCGAGCAGGCGACACAGGTGGAAATCGACGAGCGCGTGACGCGCGTCGCCGAAGAATACTTCCCGGCGCTTGTCGCCGGCGCCCGCGATCCACGCGCGGAACTGCGCTTCGAGGACGGCATAGCCTGGATGCGCAACGCGCCGCAGGAGAGCGTGGACGTCATCATCGTGGACAGCACCGATCCGATCGGCCCCGCCGAAGGTTTGTTCAACGCCGCCTTCTACACCCAGTGCCACCGGGTGCTCGGCGCGGGCGGCATTCTCGTGCAGCAGAGCGAGTCGCCTTTTCTGCACCTGCCGCTCCTGCGCGCCATGCGCGGAGCGATGCGCGAAGGCGGTTTCGGCGCGCTCGCCACACTCGGCTTCCCGCAACCGGTGTATCCCTCGGGCTGGTGGTCGGCGACACTCGCGCGCAAGGGCGCCAACCTCGACGGCTTCCGCGAAGCGGCGGCGGAACGAAAATCCTTTGCGACCCGCTACTACAGCGCCGACATACACCGCGCCGCACTGTCGCTGCCGCCGTTCATCCAGGAAGCACTCGACCCATAGCGTTTGACGCCAGCGGATGAACCGGCTCGCTATGCTTCTAGGGCGCCGCTTGGGGCGGAGCGCAGGCCGCGTGCATCTTGCGCGTCATCTGGGCCTTGAACTCGACGAGATCTTTGCCCGCGACATAACGGCTCTTGCCGTCTTCGTTCACCCGCACCCGGCGCGCCGATTGCAGGCGCGCGACCTCGCCGCGCAACTTCACGCAACGCGCGGCACGCTCGGCCGGGCTTTCCTTCGCGGGTGCCGCAGTCGCCGCTTGCGGTGCAGAGGATTGTGGCACGGCGGGCAAAGGCGTGCTGCGTGTACTCGTCGGCGCGGGTGCCGCAAGCGTCAATAATTTTGCGTTCGGACCGCCGGGATGGTCCGAGTAATGACGCACGCCGTTCTTGTCCACCCAGGTGTAAACGGCCTGAGTCTGAGCCCCCGCCGTGAGCGCCGGCAAGATCGTCGCCACAAGCAGGCAGGGCACGAGAAGGAATCTACAGAGCGGCCTCATCCACTTCCCCGGTGCGAATGCGGATCGCCTGCAGGAGCGGGGTGACGAAAAGCTTGCCGTCGCCGATCTTGCCCGTGCGCGCTGCCGCCTGGATCGCTTCGATCGTGCGTTCGACCAGCGCCTCGGGCACGGCCACTTCGATCTTCAGCTTGGGCAGAAAATCCACCACGTATTCCGCGCCGCGATAAAGCTCCGTGTGCCCCTTCTGGCGCCCGAAGCCCTTGACCTCGGTGACGGTCATGCCCTCCATGCCGATGTCGGCCAGCGCCTCGCGCACATCGTCGAGCTTGAAGGGTTTGATAACGGCGGTAATCAGCTTCATGGGCGGCTCCTGAGTGAGTCTTCGAGTGTAGCACCGCCCGCAATCGGCTACACTCAATATCTTCCCGCTATCAGTGCTGCTTATCGTGAAACCCGATCCCGGACTGCTCGACGATCTCGCCAGGCGTCTCGCGGCCACGCTGCCCGGCTCCTTGCGCGAGGTCGGAGAAGATCTGGAGCGCAATTTCCGCGCCGTGCTCGAATCCGCCCTCTCGCGGCTCGATCTCGTGAGCCGGGAGGAATTCGACGCCCAGACGGCGCTGCTTCGGCGCACGCGCGAACGCCTCGACGCTCTCGCCGAAGAAATCGGCCGCCTGGAGCGCGAACACGATGGTGACGGCGGGCAATGAACCTCGGCTGACGGCCGTCGCGTGAGCCTCGCGACTATCCGCGCGCGGGCGACGGCGGGTATCCTCGCCCCGGCGGTGCGGGTCGAGGTGCATCTCTCGGGAGGATTGCCGGCGTGCGCCATCGTGGGCCTGCCCGAAGCGGCCGTGCGCGAAGCCCGCGAACGCGTGCGCAGCGCGCTCATCAACACCGGTTTCTCATGGCCGGCGCGACGCGTGACAATCAACCTCGCGCCGGCGGATCTGCCCAAGGAAGGCGGGCGCTACGACCTTGCGATGGCGCTCGGCATCCTCGTCGCCTCGCGCCAGCTCAAGCCGGCGCTGCCGCTCAAGGATTTCGAGTTCCTGGGCGAACTGTCGCTCTCCGGCGAACTGCGTCCCGTCAAGGGCGTATTGCCCGCGGCGCTCGCCGTGCGCCGTGTGCATCGCGGTCTCGTGGTACCGCAGGCGAACACGACCGAAGCCACCCGCGCCGCCGGGCTCAATGTTTACGCCGCCACCGATCTGCCCGGTCTGGTCGCGGCACTCGCCGGCAATGCCGCATTCGATGCAGCCGCACCGGCACCGCCGCCGGTGCACACGGTCCGCTACCCGGACCTCGCCGACGTACGCGCCCAAACCCGCGCCAAGCGCGCGCTCGAAATCGCCGCCGCCGGTTCACACAGCCTGCTCATGATCGGCCCGCCCGGCAGCGGCAAGAGCATGCTCGCCGAACGTCTGCCGGGACTGCTGCCGCCGCTCACCGAGCAGGAGGCGATCGAATCCGCCGCCATCGCCTCGGTCAGCATAGATGGCTTCGACGCCGAGTCCTGGGGCCGGCGCCCGTATCGCTCGCCGCATCACAGCGCTTCCGGCGCGGCACTGGTCGGTGGCGGCTCGCATCCGCGTCCCGGCGAAATATCGCTCGCCCATCACGGCGTGCTCTTTCTCGACGAATTGCCGGAGTTCGATCGGCGCGTGCTGGAGGTGCTGCGCGAACCGATGGAATCCGGGCGCATCGTCATCTCGCGCGCCGCGCGGCAGGCCGAGTTTCCGGCGCGCTTTCAATTTATCGCCGCCATGAATCCCTGCCCCTGCGGCTATCTCGGCGATCCGAACGGACGCTGCCGCTGCACGCCGGACCAGATCGCGCGCTATCGCAGCCGCATCTCGGGACCGATTCTCGATCGCATTGATCTGCATGTGGAAGTGCCGCGTCCCGAGGCCCGGACACTCGCGCCCGAACGCGGCCCCGACGGCGAGCCGAGCGCCACCGTCGCCGAGCGCGTGGCGGCGGCACGTATCCGGCAGATGGAGCGTGCCGGCAAGCCCAACGCCGCGCTCACGGTCGCCGAGGTCAACCGGCTCTGCCGACCCGACGAGACAGGACGCACACTACTCGAACAGGCGAGCGCCCGCCTGGGACTTTCGGCACGCGGCTATCACCGCATCCTGAAACTCGCGCGCACGATCGCCGACCTTGCCGCCGCACCCGCGATCGCGCCCGAGCACGTCGCCGAGGCCATCGGCTTCCGCGCCCTCGATCGGCGCACATAACCCGCACCATCAGCATTTCACTTCCATAGACCGATCGCTTTCAGGCCGGACCGAAGCGCGGATAGATCACACTGGGTGCCACAGCCCATCCTGTGTCTCACGACCTTGCCATGACGCAGGAAGAAGAACTGCGGAACTGCCATTATCTTGACCATCGGCCAACCCTGAAGGCTGTACATGATGGCGAGGCGCATATGCGGATGAGCCTTATTCCACTGCTGAAGGGTATCAAATTCGAGTTCGCTGCCCGGCGGTGTAACCCAGATAGTGTTCTGTTGGAGCGCTTCGCGCAATTTCGGATGTGATTGCAGGGCCGCATCGAGATCAGCGCAGAAGTGACAATTGGGATCGGCAAGAATGACGACTTGCACGGGTTTGTTCAGATTGACGGGACGGCGGACCAACTCGTGCTTTATTGTGCTCACCATCAGAATGGCCGGTGCGCCTTTGTCGGCGCTCTTCGTCTCGTCGCGATAGTCAGGCAATGGCGTCAGACCGATACCGGAATGTGCCTGATAAAACTTGTGCACGGCGGCGAATTGCCTGGTATCCACAAGTGCTTGATACATTTGCTGATAATCGGGCCACCCAACGAAATGCCGCTTCCCCATCTCGGCGAAGTCCATCTGGGCATCCTGCGCATAGCGGACATCATGCATGGCACTGACGATGCAAGCAGCGCGAAACAACAGCCGCAGGTCGTGGCTCCCAATCTTTCGTACGGAACCGGGAGTCTGCATTGCGGCGAACCACTGCGCATAGTTTTGCCTGAGCATCTGTGCCACTTCGGCATCAGTCTCGCCCAGCGAAAGTCGATATCCTTTCAGATACTCGGCGAACCGCCGCTCGATCAGTGAAGGCCCGCCCGGCTGCGCTGCGGCCCGGGGGCTCGCATCGCGTATTCGCCCCCCCGTGAACTCCAAGGCCAGCCCCTGTTCGCCGAATAGCGCCAGTATTTTGTACACCTCCCGAGTCGAAAGATACTGCAAGTCACCGTAATAGGAAAGAAACGCCCCATGCGGTCCGAATTCCAGCTCTGAAAGCAGTCGCTTCCGGGCATCCGGTGAAAGCGCATCCAGCGGGGAGCCGGACGCGCCCGTTCGACTCGATATATTTCTTCAGATCGGCCCTAGTGTGTATCGGTGCGAGCAACCAATCCATCCGGTTGCGCCACGCGTAGTATTTTTTCAACTGCGCTGCGCTCATGCCGGTCAAGGAAGGCGAGACGTAGGTGACGCCTCCTGCCCCCGCCATCGCGGACGGCGAAGAACCAAGGGCTATCGCGATCAGCAGAAACGCAGACAAAACCAGTCGGCGCAGATGAAATGCCGCGCGTACACTACCTGACATTTCCCCGGAATGGTTCACGATCTTCCCCTTGTGTGAAGTTTCGCCGCCCGCGGCCTGGAAAGTCAAGTGCCTCGCCGGCCACAAAGCCTGGTCGTCGCGCTCTCACGGCTGAAAATCCCCGCCGCAATCGCCCGGACACCTCGCCGAGGCGACCACGTCCTGCATCGGGTGCGGACTTCGCCGTAAAATAGCCGCATCGTGACTATTTCCCATTCAATCGCCTTTCAGACGATTCCCCGCCGCAAATCCTGCACCGTCGCATGAACGGTTACGCGGATTTCCTGCTGCCCTACGAGTTTTCGCCCACGGTGCTCGCACTGTGCGCGGCGGCGGTAATCGTCTATGTGTGCGGTATGGTGCGCCGGCGCCGCGCCGGCATCGCGACCAGCGGGATGCGCGCGTTCGCATTTCTCTTCGGCGTCGCGCTGATGTATGCCATGTTGCAAACGCACTACGACTACATGGCTCAGCACATGTTTTTCCTGCATCGTGTGCAACATCTGGTGCTGCATCATCTCGCGCCGTTCCTGATCGTGCTCTCGGCGCCGGGGGCCATTCTGACCGCCGGCGTACCGACGCGCTTTCGCGAACGGGTGCTGCACCCGCTTGCGAAATCGCCCCTCGTCCGCATTCCCTACCGCATCGTGCAGCAGCCGCTGATCGCGGCCTTCCTGTTCGTCGGCCTGATCTATCTCTGGCTCATCCCCTCGGTGCATTTTTACGCCATGCTGAACGTGCCGCTCTACAACACGATGAACTGGAGCATGGCGATTGACGGCCTGCTGTTCTGGTACCTGATGCTCGGCTCGCCCGGTCCGCTCGCGGGAGGCTTGGGCTACGGCTGGCGAATCCTGATCCTCGGCGCGGTGATCCCGCCGCAGATCGCGGTCGGCGCCTATATCGCGCTCTCGGGCATAGACCTCTACCCCGTCTATGCAAGCTGCGGCCGGCTGTGGCCGATCAGCGCCATGACCGACCAACAGATCGGCGGGCTTGTCACCTGGATACCGGCGGCGATGATGTGCGTGATCGGCGCGATCGTGCTGCTGCGCCAATGGACGCACGAGGAAGACGCAGCAAGTCCTCGTGCAAACCCTATTTCAAACCTCACGGACGCAAAGAATGCCTATGCACAACCGACTTCTTAAGCCCGGCCTTGCGCTCGGCCTGTTCGCGCTCGCGGCATGCCTGTGCGCCGCTGCCCAGGCCGCCACGCCGACGGCTGCGCAAACCGTCTCGGCGACGGGCGCCTGGATTCGCTGGCTGCCGGGAGAACTGCCACTCGCGGGTTATGTGAATATTCATAACGGCGGTACGCGAACGCTCAAGCTGATCGGCGCCTCGTCGCCTGATTTCAAGCGCATCCAGCTCCATCACAGCATGAAGATGCACGGCATGGAAACGATGAAACCCGTCGCCTCCGTCACTTTGCCCGCGCACGGAGACTTCCGCTTCGCACCCGGTGATTACCACCTGATGATGTGGCGCAGGCATGAGTTGAAGGTCGGCGCAAAAGTACCGGTGCTTCTGAAATTCGCCAACGGCAGCCGGCTGCGCGTCCTGTTCACCGTCAAGGGCGCAGGACAATGAGCGGGCGTTTTTTTCGCGCCGCGGCGCTCGCCTTGCTCGCCGCCTCAATTCTTGCCGGATGCAGCGGCAGCAAGAAATGGGACACCACCAACATCACCGGTGTCATGCCGAATCTTAAGTTCACCCTGACCGACGAAAACGGTACGACGGTGCACGCCGACAACTGGCGCGGCAAGGTGAAACTCCTTTACTTCGGCTACACGCACTGCCCCGACATCTGCCCGCTCACGCTCGCCGACATCGCGCGGGCGCTGCGCAGTCTTGGCAAGCAGGCCGACCAGGTGCGCGTGCTGTTCGTGAGTGTGGACCCGAAACGCGACACGCCCGCCGTGCTTAAAACCTACGCCCACGCCTTCGGCCCCCAGTTCGTCGGCCTCACCGGAACTCAAGACCAACTCCTGGCCCTCACCGCGCGCTACAGGGTCTCTTACAGTTACGACAATCCCGATGTCGACGGCAATTACACCGTCAACCACGGCGCCGCCATTTACGTTTTCGACAAGACAGGCCGCGTGCGCCTGCTGATGAGCCGCTCCGATAAAAGCGCCGCCATCGCGCACGATTTGAAGCAGCTTCTCGACTGACTACGCGCGCGCCCAACGAGCAATGACGCGGTGGAGTTCGGCGATGCCGTCGGTGAGCGCGGCCGGACCCGGCTGAAGAATGATCGAGAACTTTACTTCGTAGAGATCACCGTTCGCGACGGCCGGAATCGCGGCGAAACCCGGCCGTGCGGCAACCTTTTCCGGGCGGAACTTCTTGCCGCACCAGGAACCGAGAATAATGTCGGGAGCACGCTCGGCAATGTCGGCGGGATCGGCAACGATACGGTTTTTCGCGAGCGATTCGCGGGCGAGTTCGGGAAAGACGTCGTCGCCGCCGGCGCTGCGAATCAACTCCGCGACCCAGCCGATACCGGAAATCATCGGATCGTCCCATTCCTCGAAGTACACTCGCGACGGCGCGTGAGTCTTGCCGCCTGTGCCTCGATCCGCGCGACGTTTGCGGCGAGTTCTTCCGCCAGCCGCCGCGCCTTGCCGGACTCGCCAACCATCGCGCCGAGCGTGTTCCTCCGCTCAAAGCGCGCCTCCTGAGCCGCATAAGGAGCTCCTGAAACAGCCTGCGGCGGCAAATAATAACAAACAACGCGGGCAGCTAAAACCTAAGCTGGAAGCCGCCGTAGACAGCCACGCGCAAGGCCAGCCGGGCGAGTTCAAAATAGACCGTTCTGGCGGCAATCCGACAGCCCAGGAAAGCGAAGTCGTCCACATCGATAAGGACGGCAACTTGAAGTACAATGATTAGCCGCTCTAATCAAAGTGTTGTAATCTGTTAAAAATCACTTCAAAACCTTGCCTTTGCCGCCGTTTTCATCTATAATAAGCACTAGATTATGGGACAAATAAATACGAGGGAACCTCTGCTATGAGTGCGCAGAAAAAACCGGATAGCGAATACCTATAACGCCAGCCAGATACAGGTGCTGGAGGGTCTGGATCCGGTCCGCAAGCGCCCCGGCATGTATATCGGCAGTACCGGCGTGGAAGGCCTGCACCACCTGGTATGGGAGCTGGTCGACAACGGCATCGACGAAGCTCTGGCCGGCCATGCCAACGAAGTATCGGTTGAGATGCTGCAGGACGGCGGCGTGACCGTCAGCGACAACGGCCGCGGCATTCCGACCGATATCCACCCCAAGACCAAGAAAAGCACCGTGGAAACCGTCCTGACCATGCTGCACGCCGGCGGTAAGTTCGGCGGCGGCGGCTATAAGGTAGTCCGGCGGCTGCACGGCGTAGGTGTCAGCGTGGTCAACGCCCTGTCCACCAAACTGACCGTCAAGGTTATGCGAAGGGCAATGTCTATCAGCAGGAATATGAAGACGGCGTGCCGCAAGCCAAACTGAAAGTCACCGGCAAAACCGACGAGACCGGCACCGAAATCACTTTTTACGCCGACCCCAAAATCTTTGAGACCACCGAGTTCGATTACGACACCATCCTGGACCGCCTGCGGCACCAGGCCTACCTGACCAAAGGCGTCAAAGCCATCCGTCAGCGATGAGCGCACCGGCCAGAGCTACGCTTTCTACTTTGAAGGCGGCATCCAGAGCTATGTCCGGCACCTTAACGCCGGCAAAGAAGCCGCTCGACGAAGATATCTTTTATGTAGACAAAGCAAGTCGAGGACGGCATCGTGGAGATCGCCCTGCAGTACACAGACGCCTTCTCAGAAACCGTTATGGCTTTTGCCAACAATGTCTTTAATCCCGGACGGCGGCAGCCACCTGACGGGCTTCCGGACGGCCCTGACGCGGGTTATCAACGATTACGCCCGCAAGAACGGCCTGCTCAAAGAAAAAGAAGAGAACCTGACCGGCGAGGACATCCGCGAGGGCCTGACGGCCGTCATCTTGGTCAAGATTCCCGATCCGCAGTTTGAGGGCCAGACCAAGAACAAGCTTGGCAACCCGGAGGTCCGCGGCTACGTGGAGACAGGTCATGAACGAATGGTTCACCTATTATCTGGAAGAACATCCCGGCGTCGCCCGCAAGATCGTCGGCAAGGGCTTGCTGGCCGCCCGGGCCCGCAAAGCCGCCCGCGCCGCCCGCGACAACATCATCCGCAAAGGCGCGCTGGAAGGGCGCCAGCCTGCCGGGCAAACTGGCCGACTGCGCCACCAAAGACCGCTGCCAGGCCGAACTTTCATCGTAGAGGGCCAATCGGCCGGCGGCTCCGCCAAAGACGGCCGCAACAGTTATTACCAGGCCATCCTGCCGCTGCGCGGCAAAGTTCTCAACGTTGAGCGGGCCCGGCTGGACAAGATGCTGGCCAACCAGGAGATTCTCAACCTTATCAAAGCCCTGGGCGTGGGTATTGAGGAACAGTTCGACATGGAAGGCCTGCGCTACGAGCGCGATCATCATCATGACCGACGCCGACGTCGACGGCAGCCACATCACCACGCTTGCTGATGACGTTCTTCTTCCGCCACCTGCAGCCGGTGCTGGACGGCGGCCACGTCTACCTGGCCAAGCCGCCGCTGTTTGAGCTGGTCAATCCGGCAGACGCAAGACAGCTATCTTCATCTAGAACGAAGACGAGCTGGAGGAGATTCTGGACGAAGCTGATCGCAGAAGCGTAAGAAAGAGGCGTCAAGATCGACTCCAAAGAAGAGACGCTATCAAGCAGGCCGGCTTCATCGAGCAGAAGCGCTACAAGGGCTTGGGCGAAATGGACGCCGAACAGCTGTTGGAGACCACCATGGACCCGAGAACCGGGTGCTGGTGCAGGTCAAGGTAGAAGACGCCGAAAAGGCCGACGCCATCTTCAGCAAGCTGATGGGCACCGAGGTAGAGATGCGCAAAAACTTTATCCAAAGCCAGCGCTAAATTCGTGAAGGACCTGGATATTTAAGATGGACGACGATAGAAGCAAACGAGCTCTAGATTAGCCCAGACGATCGGATAATAGCACTCCCGCAGTGAGTCGCTCGGACCGTCATCGCGTCGAAGAGCGAGATGGAGACAGCTATCTGCACTATTCCATGAGCGTCATCGTGGCCCGGGCTCTGCCGGACGTGCGCGACGGCCTCAAGCCGGTGCACCGCCGCATTCTCTACGTCATGGACAAGAACAACCTGGGTCCGCACAGCCAAACACCGCAAAAGCGCCAACGATCGTCGGCGAGGTCATGGGTAAATACCACCCGCACGGCGACACCTCCATTTATGACGCCATGGTCCGCCTGGCCCAGCCGTTCGCTACGCGCTATCCGCTGGTGGACGGGCAGGGTAACTTTGGCTCGCATGGACGGCGACCCGCCGGCCGCCATCGCTACACCGAAGCCCGGATGACCGCGGGCCAGCGAAGCCTGCTGGATGACATCGATAAAGAAACCGTACCGTTTCCGCGATAACTTCGACGGCTACCAGCAGGAGCCGAAGGTTCTGCCGGCCAAACTGCCCAACCTGCTGCTGAACGGCCAAGTGGGTATCGCTGTCGGCATGGCCACCAACATCCCGCCGCACAACCTGACCGAGCTGGTCGACGCCACCATCACCCAGATCGATAACCCGGAAGCCACGCTGGACGACCTGATGGAGCACATCAAAGGCCCGGACTTCCCGACCGGCGGCATCGTTTACGGCAAGGAATCCATCCGCACGCGCCTTCGCCACCGGCCGCGGCGGCGTGGTAGTCCGCGGCGTGGCCGAAATAGAAGAAGCCGCCAAAGGGCCGCCACCAGATCGTCATCACCGAAATCCCTTACGCCGTTAACAAAGCCGGCCTGGTCGAGAAAATCGCCGACCTGGTGCAGCGAAAAAAAAATCAGCGGCATCTCCGATATCCGCGACGAAAGCTCCCGCGGCTAGCGTGCGCATCGTCATCGACCTTAAAAAAGACGCTTATCCCAAGAAACTGCTCAACCAGCTGTACAAACTGACGCCGCTGCAGACAGCTTTCCACTACAACATGATGGCGCTGATGGACGGCATCCAGCCGCGGGTGCTGGGCCTGCAGGACATCATCCAGGAGCACATCAAGCACCGCCAGTCGGTGGTGCGCCGCCGCACCGAGTTCGAGCTGCGCAAAGCCAAGGAGCGGGCCCACGTCCTGGAAGGCCTTAAGATCGGCTCTGGACCACATCGACGAAGTCATCAAGACCATCCGGGCCAGCCAGACCACCGAAGAAGCCCAGGCCAACCTGATCAAGAAATTCAAGCTGACCGAAATCCAGGCCCGGGCCATCCTGGCCATGCAGCTGCGCACGCTGGCCGGCCTGGAGCGCAAGAAGATCGAAGACGAACTGGCGGAGCTGCTCAAACTTATTGCCCAGCTGGAAGCTATCTTGGCCGACGAAAAGAAGATCCTTAAGATTATCAAAGACGAACTTGCTGGAGCTGAAGAAGCAGTTTGGCGACGAGCGCCGGACCAAAATCGTGCCGCAGGAACTGGGCAAACTGAGCGACGAAGACCTGGTTCCGGACGAACAAGTTGTAGTAACGCTTACATCAGCCAACTACGTCAAGCGGACTTCCGATCGCCGATTACAAGAGACAGGGCCGCGGCGGCAAGGGCCGCCGCGGCATGGCCACGCGCGAAGAAGACGTCATCGAGCACGTTGTAAATGCTCAACACATGACTTCCTGCTGTTCTTCACCAACAAGGGCCGGGTGTTCCGGATCAAGACCTACGAAGTGCCGGCCGTCGGCCTGAACGCCAAGGGCGTGGCGCTGGTCAATCTGCTGCAGCTGCAGCCTGAAGAAATCGTCAGTTCAGTCATCAACATCAGCAAGACAGCGACGGCGGCGGCAACCTGATGATGTGCACCGTCAACGGCGTGGTCAAGAAAACGCCGTTTGAGCAGTACAAGAACGTCCGCCAGCAGCGGCCTGATAGCCATCAACCTGGACGAAGGCGACGAGCTCAAATGGATCCGCATGACCACCGGTGACAACGAAGTTATTATCAGCACCGCCCAGGGCCAGGCCATCCGCTTCCACGAACGCGACGCCCGGCCGATGGGCCGCGTTAGCCGCGGCGTGCGCGGCATCCGCCTGCGCGCCGGCGACCAGGTCATCGGCATGGACATCGTCGAAGACAACACCTCGACATGTTCGTTATCAGCGAATACGGCTACGGCAAGCGCACCAAGGTCGAACAGTTCACGCCGCACAAGCGCGGCGGCGTCGGCATCCGCTCGGCGGTGGTCAACAAAAAGACCGGCCAGCTGATCGGCGTCAAGACGCCCTGAACAGACCTGGACCAGGAAGTGATTATCATCTCGGCCCAGGGCCAGACCATCCGCCTGGGCGTCAAAGATATCCCAGCCTGGGCCGGGCCACCCAGGGCGTGCGCATCATGCGCCTCAACGACGGCGACAAAGTCGTCTCGCTGGCCCTGGTCGATAAGGTCAAAGAAGATGACGAAGAGGCCCCTGAAGCGAAAACGCCAAAGCCAGCCAAGCTAAGAAGTGATTTCTGGGGGGGTGAGCAGCCGATAGCTATCGCCCACCGCGGCGGCGCCGGCGTCTATGCTTTTGATAGGTTTCAGCAAAGAAAATACCCTCAAGACATTTAAGGCCGCCAAAGCCCTGGGATACGAGTATCTGGAGACTTGACGTCACAGTGACGGCGGACGGTCAAGTCGTAGTGTCCATGTCACCTTGGATAAATTCGAGGCCTTGCTGCACAAGCCAAGACGCGCCCAACGCTAAAAAGCTGCGCAGATTTAACTATTCCGAGCTTCAAGAAAAAGCTCAACAGGGATATTCCGACTCTGGGGCAGATACTGAAAGCCTTTCCCAGATAGTAAGTTTCTGATCGATCCCAAGATTGACGAAGCCGTAAAACCCCTGGCAGAAGAAATTATTGGAGGCTAAGGCGCAGAAACGCGTTTTAGTTAACTCATTTTTCTATGACCGTGTTGTTAAACTGCAATCGCTGCTGGGAGACAGTGCTGTTACGGGGTAATAGTCAGCCGTTATCCGCGGTGGGCCAACAGCAGGCTGAAAGCCCTGGAAAGCGGAAAGTATGCTAATGCCGGTCTTTCGGCGGTCGGTATACCCATCAAGTTCTTTAATCAAGACCTGGCTCGCCTGGTGCATAAGCAAGGCCTAAAGGCCGTCGTATGGACTCCGAATGACCGGGGACAGATACTAAAAGCTCTGAGGCTCGGCGCCGACGGCATCATCTCTGACAACATCAAACTCCTCAAAAAAGTCCTGCGTCAAAACGGCGAATAGCAAAATAGCCCGGATATGAAAAGAGCGCCTCGGGCGCCGCGGATTGATACGCGCGCCCTTGGCGCTGGGCGGACGGAGCTGGTGCTCCGCCCGCCGTGGGGAGCCCCTGGGTAAAGGGCTCATCTCTGCTTGGCCAGCCAGGCCGGCTTGCGCGCATCAATCTCGCGGCGCATGCGCCGGATTGGCGGCCAGCAGTACAGGATCACGACGGTAATCCACCGTAGTGGCCCCAGGTTGATGCCCCTAGACATCTACCACCTCCTTTCTCTCCCCCACGTTGGCGGGGTTGATGGTCTCGTAGTAGAACGCCTCAGCCATGATGTTGCGGTGTAGGAACCACCGCAGCCGGCCGTCCTTGAGGTGCTTGTTGCTGGCGCTCTGGCCCCTGACGGGAACCAAGCGCGTCTTGCCGCGGGCATTCGGCACATCGATCATGTACAGCCGGCCGCGCATGTGGATGACGGCACCAGCATGACATTCGTTCGATTTGAGCATCCGGGCTCCTCTCAGTCGCGTAGCTTCCGGCCGACGGACTTCAACCGGTCATTGATGTCGTGGATTTCGCCCTCCTTGAACCCCAGGAAGCGAAGGTCGTCCTCGCTCATCGTCTCCAGCTTGCCGATCTGGTCCAGTCCGAAGCGGTGGAGCTTGCGGACGGTGACTTCGTCCAGGCCGAGCTCCCTGACATCCGTAGACGGGAGGATCACAAAGTTCTCCTTCCGAAAAAAAGAGCGAACCCGGCACTCAGCCGAGATTCCACCCCGGTTTTTGTGTCGAGATTCAACCCATACTCTACCATATTCAATTGACTTTTCATACTGTTTGTGGTAATATTCCATCTGTTAATCAAAAACAAAAATGCCCACAACCACAGAAACAGCAAAACCGTCCCTGCAAGTCGAGCAAGAAGGCTTGACCAGTGACGATTACCTGTACATCATCAAGGATGCCAGGGGGCGCAGTTATAGAGCAGAAAACGAGGAGCAGGCCGAAAAGGTTAGTTCAAGAGGCTTTGGACGCTTACAGAAACCTGCCGCCGCCTGAAACCGGCCTGCCTGATACTCCCGAGCCCACTTTTAAGGAACTGGTGGATGCTCGTACTTATCAGTATTGGCAGGATAGAGATGAGCCTGTGCCGACGCATGACGATAGTCCGTCTGGTATAGCCATGAAGATCATAGCCTCTGAAGCGGGTCTCCCGAAAGATGCCCCGGGAGAGCTACTAATGTGGGCCGCCACTAAAGCTGTCTTAGCAGGCAAAGTTTGGCAAACGGTCGCTTATTCGCAGAGGCTCCGAGGACAACTATTGCCGCCGGGGATAACGGATGATGAATGGCATGATTTAATACCGATAATGTCCGGGCGCCTAAGAGTGATTATTAAGGACGGCGTCCCTAGTGTTTATCCCTATGATTACGGTACTGCCGGCAAAGAATTATTTATGGCTGTGGAGGCCCGCAGGGATGAATGGCTAGAAAACCATAAACTACTGGCCAGATCGAAAAAGTTGCGAAAGGTGATTCCATATATGCGAGATGCGATGCCAATACTGTTACGGCGTGATAACCAGCGTGGCAGTAAGGCATACAGTTTGTTTGAGGCCCCACGCCTTAGCAAATTACCGGGCTAAGATGAAGGAAGACGAAAACAACCCTAAACCCAGTGATATTAGCCCTAGTCGCGAGAACAGCTAACCTACCTGAGAGCGCTAACGCTCGCCAAAAATAGTTGTTCTGTGGAAAATTGTTAACAAAATATACAATCGCAGAATCGTAGTACTTTTATTCAACATTCTCGTTGTATTCAATACATTTTAAGCTGTTTTCACTGGGATAACATTTTGCTCAATGACTGTTGTTTTCATAGCTAAGCATTTTATCCCGGCCATCTGGACTCGTCTGAGTGATTCTTAGTCCGGGCATGCGGAGCGCGCCTGAAGCCGGTACTCTTAGTCCGGCACATAAGCAAAACAGATAAATTGGTCTTAAATCCGGCCATCTGTACCTGCCTGAGCAGACGCGTCAAAAGCACAATCAATAAAGCCGAGGACCTGCCGAGCGAACTCCTCTAAGAAACTCATGAGCGAGGCCGATCCCCTTTAGGGGTCGACCCGCAGGCTGTTGTGCCTTTTGACAGGCGGCTGCATCAAGCGGGGACAGCCGGCCGGGAGTTTTTGCATACTTTTGGCGGTCCAAAAGTATGGATAGTTTGGCAAGCTCCAGCTTGCCAGTTTTTACAGGTATAAACCTGTTGCAAAGCGTTTAACTATGCGCTATCATAGAACTAGCTTATAGGGTGCCTGTTTTTGAGTGTCTATAAAAAGCTAAAAAGATTCTTGTAAGACACAAGAAAAGAAAACAGGGCCGCCGCCCGCCAAAATAGCGGAAGCGGAGGTGTCCTTTTAAGCGCTCATTGAAAACTGAGTAGTGCATATCAACGTCAGTTCTAATCTGAGTTAAATCAGAAAGTTTTTGGCGAGAGTAATCTCGCTTTTTTGGAGAGTTTGATCCTGGCTCAGGATGAACGCTGGCGGCGTGCCTAATACATGCAAGTCGAGCGGTAAGGTCTCACTCTTACGTGAGTAGGGTGACACGAGCGGCGGACGGCTGAGTAACACGTAGGAACGTACCCCAAACTGAGGGATAAGCACCGGAAACGGTGTCTAATACCGCATATGCTCTTCGGAGTAAAGCTTCGGCGGTTTGGGAACGGCCTGCGTATGATTAGCTTGTTGGTGAGGTAATGGCTCACCAAGGCGACGATCATTAGCTGGTCTGAGAGGATGATCAGCCAGACTGGGACTGAGACACGGCCCAGACTCCTACGGGAGGCAGCAGTAGGGAATTTTCCACAATGGGCGAAAGCCTGATGGAGCAACGCCGCGTGCAGGATGAAGGCCTTCGGGTTGTAAACTGCTTTTATCTGTGACGAATATGACGGTAGCAGATGAATAAGGATCGGCTAACTCCGTGCCAGCAGCCGCGGTCATACGGAGGATCCAAGCGTTATCCGGAATTACTGGGCGTAAAGAGTTGCGTAGGTGGCAGAGTAAGTCGATAGTGAAAGCGTGCGGCTCAACCGGATAAACATTATCGAAACTGCTCAGCTAGAGGATGAGAGAGGTAATTGGAATTCCTAGTGTAGGAGTGAAATCCGTAGATATTAGGAGGAACACCGATGGCGTAGGCAGATACTGGCTCATTCCTGACACTAAGGCACGAAAGCGTGGGGAGCGAACGGGATTAGATACCCCGGTAGTCCACGCCGTAAACGATGGATGCTAGCTGTTATCGGTATCGACCCTGGTAGTAGCGAAGCTAACGCGTTAAGCATCCCGCCTGTGGAGTACGGTCGCAAGACTAAAACATAAAGGAATTGACGGGGACCCGCACAAGCGGTGGAGCGTGTTGTTTAATTCGATGGTAAGCGAAGAACCTTACCCAGGTTTGACATCCTTGGAATTTCTCCGAAAGAAGAGAGTGCTTTTGGAGCCAAGTGACAGGTGATGCATGGCCGTCGTCAGCTCGTGTCGTGAGATGTTTGGTTAAGTCCATCAACGAGCGCAACCCTTGTGATTAGTTGAATTTTTCTAGCTAGACTGCCCTGGTAACAGGGAGGAAGGAGGGGATGATGTCAGGTCAGTATTTCCCTTACATCTGGGGCTACAAACACGCTACAATGGCCGGTACAAAGGGCAGCCAAGTCGCGAGACGGAGCAAATCCCATCAAAGCCGGTCCCAGTTCGGATAGCAGGCTGAAACTCGCCTGCATGAAGTCGGAATCGCTAGTAACGGTAGGTCAGCTATACTACCGTGAATACGTTCCCGGGTCTTGTACACACCGCCCGTCAAACCATGAAAGTCGCCAATACCTGACGTGCCAGCTTGTCTGGCCCTAAGGTAGGGGAGA
This sequence comes from uncultured Gammaproteobacteria bacterium, assembly GCA_963843735.1. Classification (GTDB taxonomy): domain Bacteria; phylum Pseudomonadota; class Gammaproteobacteria; order JAKDMP01; family JAKDMP01; genus CAWJLN01. Next base: position 23,744 of record CAWJLN010000001.1, on the reverse strand, counting down.
TGATTGGGGTTAAGTCGTAACAAGGTATCCGTACGGGAACGTGCGGATGGATTACCTCCTTTCTAGGGAGTATAGGCGTAAGCGCCTCGGGCTCAAGTAGCTCAATTGACTACTTGAAGTCTGGTCGATCCGGACATCTGGATTACGGAATTTTACAGATGTCATTAACGGATAAGTTCCAAATTACGAGCCGACGTTCGATTTGCACTACCCAGTTTTCAACAAACCAAAAGCTAGACCGGCGTTAAGGTGCCAGGCAGGTGGCTTGCTGTAAGTGCAACCATATGTCTACCGAGTGACCTGAATTGGCCGGCGTACAAACTTGTGTTGCGATATTTACTTCAAACATAAGATACACAAAGCGTAAAAAATATTTCCCTGTGTATAACTGCTTGCAGGCCATTGTGCTGGTGTATATTCTGTTCATACACAGCACTGGTGGGGGTTCTGAGAATGGGGGAGCTTATGAGTCTGAGTACGAGTACTATAACGGGTTCACGCCATAGTCCGGACATCAAAAAGCGGGATGGTTTTTCAATCGCTGGAAGATTGCCCCGCTTTTTTGATATGGACACGCGTACGAAGCTTATAGCTGTCACGGCGCTGCTGTTGCTGGTGCTGGCCGCCGGTATCGGTTGGCGGCTGATGGGCACAGCCAGCGCCAGCGACGCCACGGAAAACGGCAGCCAGTCCGCGCCTAGAGAGCCGTCAGCTGAGGCATCATCGGATAAATCCCAGCAGGCTCAGAGCAGCTCTAAGACATCGGTCAACGTGAATTCCAACAGCACCAACGGCACGACTACCACCAGCGTGGAAGTCAACGGCCGGCAAGTGCCGGTTAGCAACCCAAGCTCTGTGCACGAGACGTTCACCAGCAATAGCGGTAATAGCAGCGTAAACGTGAATGTGGAGAACAATAGCTCCAGCTCGTCAGGAGGGCAGAGTATGTATATCCGCCTGGTCGTCCGGCCAGACGGCGCCTGGTGTGCCGCCTGGTCGGGTGAGCAAACAACCCGAGCCAATAATATTAAGTAAATATATATAAATCTAAGGAGAGTCAAATGACAAAGGCAAGATTAGCTCAAGCCGCTGCCGGCGTATCGGCAGGTTTAGTCCTGACGCTGGGCGTGGGTGTGGCCAATGCGTACCACCACGATAACTACCGCGACAACGGCGGTACAAACAACAGTGTTAACACCAGGGTCAACAATGACGTAAACGCTAACAACACCACCAATCAGAACGCCAACAGCGGCGACGCCAAGGTAGTCAGTATGGTAACAACGACAGCCACAGGCATCATGACGAGCACAGCAGTTACAGCTCCAGTGTTGCCGGTACAGCTACTACTGGCAACGCTGCCAACAGCAGCACCTCCAGCGTTGGTGTGTCTGTTGCCAATACACCTGTGGGTGTGACGGCGCCAACACCGCTAGCCAAAGCGGCGATCGTCACGACAACAGTGTCAACAACAGCGTCAATACCAACGTCGACAACGATGTATCCGTCAACAACACCACCAACCAGAACGCCAACAGCGGCGACGCCACGGTTTATGGTGGTTCAAGGCGGCAGTGCCTCAACCGGCAACGCCTCCAACAGCAGCAACAGCACCGTTACGTTTCCGTAACCAACTATAAAGACTGTCATAAGGACTATGCGATGTTTGCCGAGTAGTCTTAACCAGTCTGTAGGGTCTAAGTTCGTTGTCGAGTCCGTTAAGATAAACACTCCTAAAATACCTAAGAAATTGGCTTGGGGGCGGGGGGCTTGATCTGAGCAGCTCTCCCCTCCGCTTCAGGGCTGATAACTTGTGCTATCATTGGAAAACGTTGAGTAACGGTTGGGGTAAAGGGATGTTAGGCCCCAGAGGGTGACGATTAAACTTAGGACAGTTTTGGGTTTCAGCCATCCTTGTGCCGTTTGCGGCTTTGAGCCAGCGGCCGGCGCCGGTCTTGGCCGATACCGCCGCCACGGATACGAGCGGTGTTAATCAGAATATAAGCCAGTCGGCAACGACCGGTGATGCTACTGTGGTTAACAATGATCAATCTGACAGTAGCGACACGGTCCCTCCGGATAGCAGCACACAGCCTAGCGGCCCGCCATCCTCGACCGATACCATCAGCTCTGGCTCCAATAACGGTACCAACACTAACAACAACACCGATGACAACTCCACACCGGCGCCGGACACCACTCCGACGCCGGGCTGCGGCCAGCCGCAACCAAGTGACAGCACCGATGGAACTGGTTCATCCGCTGATCCGGCGCCCAGTACCAACTCTTCTACAGATACAACGGTGAATAATAATCTGTGCTCCAGCGCCCAGTCGGGCAACGCGGCGGTTTCCGACACTAACGGTAGCGCCAGCGCTACTAGCGGCGACGCCTCGGCCACAGCCACGCTTCTGAACCTGTTGAACTCGTCAACCGGGCTTAACGGCAGGCAGTGTGGCCAACTTCAGCCAGGACGTGAACGGCAATGTGAACGGTGACATATATATAGACCCCAGCCTGCTTAACTACTCACTGGCAGACAGCGGCTGCACAGCCGGCTGCGGCAATGGCACGGCAGTTAACTCCGCCATCAATAGTACGATTAACAACAATATTACGTTGAATGCTAACAGTGGTGATGCAAGAGTTTATGACAACAGTGGAAGCGGCATAGCTACCACCGGCAACGCCACCACTATGCTCAACCTGGTCAATTCATTAATTCGCTGATCCTGTCAGGCCAATCGTTCATCGGCAACATCAATATATATGGGGACCTGAACGGCAATATACTTTTGCCGGCAGATTTCGTTAGCGGCTTGCTGGCCAGAACGATTCGGCGCCTTCCGCGAGCAACAGTAGCCAAAATATCAATATCGACAATAACGCCCAAGTGAACAATAATTTGTCACTTAATGCCGCCAGCGGCGACGCCACGGTTATCAATAGCGGTAATAACAGTAGCGCTACCTCTGGTGATGCTACCACCAACCTGACGTCTCTTAACCTGATAAATCAACAGATAATCGGCCAGAACGTCCTGTTGGTGTTCGTCAACGTCCTGGGGCAGTGGACCGGATTGATTTATAACGCGCCGGCCGGTACGACTTCCGCCGATCTGGGCGGCGGCATAGACCCCTCCTCAGCCGTATGCGGTTCCTGCGGCGGCATCAGCGTAAACTCCACGACCAATAATCAGATCAATAACAACATCTATTTGAACTCCGTTTCCGGCAACGCCACCGTTGGCGATAGCAATGGCGGCATAGCCACCACCGGCGATGCTTCCGCTAGTGTAAATCTGGTCAACGTAGTTAACAGCCAGCTGTCCCTGAGTAACTGGTTCGGCCTGCTGTTCATCAATGTGTTCGGCAGCTGGCAGGGCAACCTGCAGGCCGCACCGGTTAAGGCCCCGGACAAAGACCAGCCGCCAAGCAACAACACCCCATCGAGCAACCAGGTATTTAGCTTCGCCGCTTCAGCCGGCGGGCCCGCCAACTACTTCACATTGGCTTCAGCTCCAAGCCCCGGTAATACCGGAACCGGCCAGACCCCGTCAAGCCATCCCAAGGTCCTGGGTAGCGCTACGCCGTCTATGAACGGCTCGCCGGCCGACGGTCATAACCTAAACGCCGTCATATCGTCAGTAATAGGTGGCCTGCTTATATTCTTGGGTTTGCTGTTCGGCTTGGATCGCCGTAAAAAAGCGGAACAGTAAAACCAGGGTCCGCCCTTGAAAATTTATTAAATTTATGCTAATATAGAACTGCTAGAACAAAATAAAATGCCCCTAGAAAAAAACTCGAATAAGGCTACAAGCCGCCAGAAGCCCAGGAAAAGTCCGATGCAGCGAACAATTAAAATGCCATCAGAAGATAACAGACTGCCGCTGGTGCCGCCGGAAGTGCGATTTTTGGCCAACCAGTACGTCTTTAAACTACCCTTGGAAGATTTACGCTCCAAAAGCCCTTGGGAATTGCGAGTCCACGTGGCTAAGATGCTTGAGTACCACTTGGGCGACGAGGTTGAGATGACAGGCATGAAAATCAAAAAACCTCATCTGATAGCGAAGACAAAAGCCCGGGTATTCAGGCGTGAGCCGTACGCCCGGGCAATCGTTACCATCAAGTTCTAGGTCTTGTTGCCCCGAGGGGTGGGTTAGGGTACAATACCCCTGTTCGAGGGCTTGTAGCTCAGCTGGTTAGAGCGCGTCACTGATAATGACGAGGTCCCAGGTTCAAGTCCTGGCAAGCCCACCAGGATTCACGGATGCGGGGCCTTAGCTCATCTGGCTAGAGCGCCTGCTTTGCAAGCAGGAGGCAGGCGGTTCGAGTCCGCCAGGCTCCACCAAGATGCCGCTTCTAAACTCTCACAGGGAGAGCTTAGAAGTGGCATTTTAATAGCTACGGTCTCGAACCTTACCGACAGGGGCTGTGTCCCGTCAGTGTTCTTAAAAAGACTGAGATAATCGTATGCTGATCTGGCGTGAACTCAAAAGCCCGCCGGGCTTTTTCGGGTTCGAGTCCGCCAGGCTCCACCACGTCATCAACGCCTGCTCCGTACGGAATTAAAGTGATTGACTAGCTATCGCATAAGGCGCCATCGCCATTATCGTAAGCGGCGATTTGGTCTATAACAGGCTTTAAGCTGCTCTTATACTTGAGTCTCTGACCGAAGAACGATGTAACCCTCTCCCCAGCCTTCTTGATAGCGTAGTAGAAGCCGGTATGCAGCGCCCCGCCGTCATCTATCAGCTGGAAGTTATCAACTCCGGCGCTATCTCCGCAGACAGCCTCTTTGATGGCCTCAGTGACGTAGGCGGCTTGGTCGGCTTCAGTCACACCAGTGATGAATAGTTTTTTATCATAATGGTCCCTTTGCGAGGGCGGTATATCCGCTGACATTCCGCCCTCTCCCCATATGAAGCCGGTCTGACCTTGGGGGTGTTATCAAAAACGCTTAAGGCGTCTTCCAGTTTTTTGGAGTCCCCCATGCTGATTGTGGTCGCGCTGGGATGGGCAGCGGGGTACCAGTGCTCACTGAACAGGTCCATGATAGGTCTGGGCCGGCCGCTGGCTTTGAAGGCTTCATACATATCATGGATGAACCGCACGGGGGATATGCTAGGCCGGCGGCTTGTAGGGTCGTCATTGCCGGAGGGGGCTAGTTCACCACCGATAATCTTTATGCTCGGCTTAACCGCTTTAATCAAGTCGTAGCATTTAGCTAAGAGCGATACGTAAGGTGCCGCGGCGACGTCTTTGGCGTTCGGGCTTTTGGAATCGAATTGCTTCCAACCCGAGGATGGGTTGTTTGGTTCAAAAGATACGGCTACGGCATCAACGGCGTCGGGGTGGGCCGCAACTATCTGGGCGCCGATCTTGCACATATCGCTCTGCTGGGTCTTATACGTAGGCGCCTGGTAGCCTCTTATCCAAGCTTGCGGCCACAGATATAGGGTGACGGGCAAGCCAGCGTTTTCGGCTGCCTTTAAAGAGTTATTTATACGCTGCTGGTCGTCAGGCCGCATATCAGCGAAACCATGTTCGGCGGTGGTAGTTTGGACGGTTTCTTTCAGAACGTTAAAGCCGACACCTTTTATCAGATTTACCGCGGCTAAGGAGTCGCTGTAGTCCATCTGTTCGGCTATATCCGATATGACACCGATTTCCTTGGGCTGGCTAATCGTGTCGGCCGGTCCGGTGGAACGGGCAAGGCCTGCAGCTGGCTCAACTCCTCCGGTGAGCGCCAGGGCGGCCAGGCTGGCGGCGAGTATCCTGCGGCGATGGAACCCCTCAGCGCTTAATTTGTTTAAAACCACCAAACCTATTTCGTGCGCTTTTTTCAGTGGTGATAATAAATCAGTCCCCAGCGTTGGGCCAACCTCAGCAACAGCGGAGTGCTTATCTACCCGGACCATTACCGGGTATTTTGATATATGTTAGAGCTTGATTCAAGATGTAATTTTGACAGGAAGCCGTTAACAGTAGTAAATTAGATGAATCTTGTGGGGCAGTACCTGGGCGGCCGCGGGCCGCCTACGAACGGCCTCACAAGGCTGCGTGTAGGCTCCTGGAGCAATCCGATTATGGGCGGACACACCCTAATTTCCTTGAGGGTATGCTGACGCCGCTGAAGAAGCGCGAGGCATAAGGGAGGGAGCCACAAAAAATGAGGGAAAACAGCAGATTCTCGAGGGGCGGCTACGCACGGTCGTAGGCGTGTGCGTTTCCTGCCGTGTCCGTCCGGATGACGGATTACCCTTGAGAAGCGGGGCGGAACCGTCGTACCCACGATATCCGCCCCGCTCCAAGCTTGGAGCAAAGTCCGCGCGAGCGGACGGAGTCACTGCGCCCTGTCAGACTCCAAGCGGCTACGGCCGAACAGGGAATCAGGTGGCCTTGTGTTGGTGATCCTGTGGGATTGAGCAGGGAAATAACCGGTGCTTGTCTAGGCATCTTAACCTGATGGAAGCCCCTTGGAGGGGCATAGACAGAGGAGCCACAAGCCCCTCTTCCTGTTGAGGGTGCCGCCGTCTGCGATACGCGGCGGCACCCACTACTTGTACGCTCGGCCAGCCGGAGCCGCACCGGCTAGGCCCGAGGCCCCTCGGGTTTGATTACCGAGGGGGAGGCGGATAGCAGCACCGCCTCGGGCGGGAACGACCCGGGCGTCGCCGGTGGGAGCACTACTACCCCCCCCGGCGGCGCCTTCCGCCTTCCCTTAGCCCCGGCTAAGGGCCGCGAGCGACTTAAGTGGCGCTCGCACAGCGCTCGGGAGCTTTTAGCTCGCGCTTCAGGCCAACGTTCTCCCCCGCATCCCCGTCCCCACGGCACAGCAGGGGGAGCCCCCGGCCGTCACTCCAGACGGCCGGGGGCAGCACTTTTCGACTAAATTAGGTGCCAAATCGTAGATTTTATTACACCATTTAAGGTTTGACTACCTCTGTTAAAATTGCTAAAATTTAAGTAACGTTTGAGTACGGCCAGTTGATGGTTGCCAGCCAGCGGCGCACGACTTCTGGGCTTACTCAAACCACTCCTGTCACAATCTGTTTTCTAACTGGTGCGCAGGATTAGAGTGAGCCCGCAATTTGACAATCAGGCTTACATGCAGCAAATGTCACGTCGTGCACAGTTCAAGCAAACGACAGACGATTTGATTGGTGATTACCAACAGCTAGTCAATTTGCACAATCACAAAAGAAGCGACGTTTTGCGTGCGGATGCAGCGCAAGGAAGCAGCGAGGAACGGAGCTGAGCTGTATTTAAATACTGCTAACGAGTAGCCGGCAGCCGCGACGCAGCGATGCGCCACAAGCGGCGGCCAAAGTCCGGCTTTGCCGGAGCTTGGACGACGCGGCGCATAAGCGCGTTACGTAAAAAGTTACTCAAGCGCACACAAAGGATGCCTTGACGTAAGATACCGATGAAGGACGTGAGGGCTGCGATAAGCTCGCGGGGAGCTGCCTACACAAGCTTTGATCCGGAGATGTCCGAATGGGGAAACCTCATGCGAGTCATGTCTAGTGGCGCTGTACTGAATTATAGGACTGGAGAGCGGTAAGCTGGGGAACTGAAACATCTTAGTACCCAGAGGAAGAGAAAGTAAACAATGATTCCGGTAGTAGTGGCGAGCGAACGCGGATCAGCCCAAACCTTATTGACTTTCATCTGTTAATTTAGGTGAATAAGTTGGTAGACGAATGTTATTAAGGGGTTGTGACATATAAATAACCATGTACGGAGTTCTGGATTCATCGGATAGTCCGCATTGGCAGGCAGATGCTACCACCATCTGCATAAGGTAAGAAATTTCCGAGGCGAGCAGAACGATCTGGAAAGATCGGCCAAAGACCGTGATAGCCGGGTATGCCAAGTGTCGGAAACCTTATAACTTTATAGCGATGAGCTTGGCTCATGCTTATGTCGAGTAGGTCGGGACACGTGAAACCCTGACTGAATCCGGAAGGTCCACCTTCCAAGGCTAAATATATCTTACGATCGATAGTGAACAAGTACCGTGAGGGAAAGGTTAAAAGAACCCCGGAAGGGGAGTGAAATAGACCTGAAATTTGTGCGTACAAGGAGTCGGAGCCGGCTTTGTGCCGGTGACGGCGTGCTTTTTGTAGAACGATCCAGCGAGTTAATTTGATGCGGCAAGCTTAAGACATTTGGCGGAGGCACAGTGAAAGCGAGCCTGAATAGGGCGACCATAGTCGTCTGAATTAGACCCGAAACCGGGTGACCTAACCATGGGCAGGCTGAAGCGCGGGTAAAACCGCGTGGAGGGCCGAACCGTAGCGAATTGCAAAACTGCCCGGATGACCTGTGGTTAGAGGTGAAATGCCAATCGAACTCGGAGATAGCTGGTTCTCCTCGAAATAGCTTTAGGGCTAGCGTCGTACGGTAGCTGACTGGGGTAGAGCTCTGTTTCGGACTGGGGCCCGTAAGGGTACCCACCCTTGACAAACTACGAATACTGTCAGTGGAACTACGGCAGTTAGAACGGCGGGGCTAAGCTCGTCGCTCAAAAGGGAAACAGCCCAGACCATCATCTAAGGTCCCTAAATTTATGCTAAGTGGGAAACGAGGTGAGATTTCTTAAACAACGAGGATGTTGGCTTAGAAGCAGCCATTCATTTAAAGAGTGCGTAACAGCTCACTCGTCAAGAGATCTTGCGCGGAAAATGTAACGGGGCTAAGCATATTACCGAAGATATGGACTCTGCAAGCACTAGTTTGGAATGTGTAAAGAGTGGCATGTCGTCAAATCTTGCATGAGCATAGGTGCTGTGAGCGGTAGAGGAGCGTTGATATCGCGTCGAAGCGGATCGCAAGGTCCGGTGGAGCGTTATGAAGTGAGAATGCTGGAATGAGTAACCATAAGGCAGGTGAGAATCCTGCCCACCGAAAGAGCAAGGTTTCCTGGGCCACGATAATCGTCCCAGGGTTAGTCGGTCCTAAGCCGAGGCGCGTAGCGTAGGCGATGGACAACGGGTTAATATTCCCGTACCGGCGTGTAGTTGTTGTTAGATGTGCGCGGCATGATTAGCCGGAGCGGATTCATGGTTATATCCGTCTAAGCAGGTGTAACAGGCCAGCGAATGAAAGAGCCTTTAGGCGTCTGATTCCGGTCAAAGTACTGACCAGAAAAGCTTCAAGCGCTTATGGTACTAGCCGATCCGTACCGCAAACCGACACAGGTGCTCAGGTCGAGTAGACCAAGGTGTACGAGTGATTCTTCGTCAAGGAACTCGGCAAAACAGCGACCGTAACTTCGGGATAAGGTCTGCCCGCCTCACAGTGAGACATTTAGTGAGAGCCGCCAGTTTTCTTAGCCAATGGAACAACAGTTGACATGGCGATCAGAAATGGAAAGTGAACAACTCATGCTAGTGTGAGCGGGCCGCAGCTAAAGAACCCATGCAACTGTTTACCAAAAACACAGGTCTCTGCTAACACGAAAGTGGATGTATAGGGGCTGACTCCTGCCCGGTGCTGGAAGGTTAAGGGGATAGCGTGTTTACGCATCGAACTGAAGCCCCAGTGAACGGCGGCGGTAACTATAACCGTCCTAAGGTAGCGAAATTCCTTGTCAGGTAAGTTCTGACCCGCACGAATGGAGTAATGATATGGGTACTGTCTCGACGAAGAGCTCGGTGAAAGTGCATTGACGGTAAAGATGCCGTCTGTCCGCAGCAGGACGAAAAGACCCCGTGGAGCTTTACTACAGCTTGGCATTGAATCGGGTGTATACATGTGTAGGATAGGTGGGAGGCTTTGAAGCCTCGGCGCTAGCCGAGGTGGAGCCATCAGTGAAATACCACCCTTGTTATGATCTTGTTCTTACCTGAGCCTCAAGATGCCGTTATTCGTATGAATTCGAGTTATCTGCAGGATTCGGGACAGTGTCTGGTGGGTAGTTTAACTGGGGCGGTTGCCTCCTAAAGAGTATCGGAGGCGTTCAAAGGTTGGCTAACTACGGATGGAAATCGTAGTGATAGTGTATACGCATAAGCCAGCTTGACTGTGAGGCCTACAAGCCGAGCAGGTACGAAAGTAGGAGTAAGTTTTCCGCTGTCCGTACATTTATGTACATGAGTGTGGTATCGGCAGCGCTAACGGATAAAAGTTACGCCGGGGATAACAGGCTTATAGCGCCCAATAGTTCACATAGACGGCGCTGTTTGGCACCTCGATGTCGGCTCATCTCATCCTGGAGGGGGAGCACCTTCCAAGGGTCGGGCTGTTCGCCCGTTAAAGAGGTACGTGAGCTGGGTTCAGAACGTCGTGAGACAGTTCGGTTTATATCCGCTGTGGACGCAAGGAAATTTGAGAGGAGTTGCCCCTAGTACGAGAGGACCGGGATGAACGCACCTCTGGTGTATCGGTTGTTCTACCAAGAGCATTGCCGAGTAGCTATAGTGCGGAACAGATAAGCGCTGAAAGCATATTAAGCGCGAAGCCTACCTCAAGATTAGATTTCCCTATGACCTCCCTGAAAGACTATCAGGTTGATAGGCGCAAGGTGGAAGCACGGTAACGTATGGAGCCGAAGCGTACTAATAGAGGCATTGACTTTTTACGATCCAACAGATATGCAGACCGCTGGAAAGGCAAGCAAAGCTCGCCTTTGACCATCGCTTGTGGCGCATTGCGGCGTTGCCGCCTGCGATACGCAGTAGCAGTATTCTAATACAGCTCCTCTGCGTTTCTCGGCGGCGCCTTGCACTGCATCCACATGCACACCTGTTGGGGAAGTGAAAGTGCTAAATATGACTAGCTGTTGGTGATCATCAATGTGAGTCCGGTCACTTGCACGCAGATTTATGTGTGCTATGATTACCATGCTGGCTGACAGTGGTTACATCTGTTAGCTGGCGCTAAAAGTCGTTTGCTTGACAACAAATAGTGCTTAAAAGTCCTTTGCGAGAGACTTTTAAACGTGGAGCTGAGATGGAAACCGAAAAGACGACCGGCCCTTGCGGCGGATCGCCTTTTTGGTCTCCATGGCGAAGGGGAAACACCGGTTCCCATACCGAACACCGTAGTTAAGCCCTTCATCGGTTACAATACTTGGGTTTTAGCCCTGGGAAAATAGCACGAGGCCAAATTATATAAAGCCCTTCCGAAAGGAAGGGCTTTATCTTTTATACCCGTTACCGCTTGACCGATTCCGCTGCGACCAGCCGCGATTCAATAACTAATAGGCCGGTAGGACAGCTCGGCTTTTTATTGACCTATGTCACAGATTTGCTAAAATATTGTTGGATAAGTCCGCAAGGACATAAATAAAAAACAAAAATGCTACGCTTGGATCTGAAGAATTTATTACAGTATTTGCGCAGGGCTAATGGCCCCCGCCTTAGGGCCCGCCCGCCGGTAAGGGTCTATTGTACCCTTGAGGGGAGCTTTGCCGGTGGATTCTAAAACGATGGCATCCCCTTACGGGCCTACAGCCGACGGGAATAGTATCCTGTCGGTTTCGGGGAGCGTACCGCCGCCGGTCCGGCCGGCTCCGATACTTCAAGAAGACCCGGCCCCAACAACGGCATCCCCGTTGAGCCGAGCTCCGCTTCAGGAAAGCCTGGAATACGCGCCCGACGGACCGGTAGCCGGGTATGAAACTTCGCCAAGGCCCACATCTGTCCCCGGTACGATAGTAGGGACAGCCCCTGCTGCGGTGCCCACGACTGACTTTAGTCCTAAAAAGCCCTCCAACCTCCTCAAGCTGATTAGCTTCGGTGCTTTTCGGCTGTTCGCGGCAGGGACTGCCGCCGGCCTAATCTTTCTGTTGCTCCACAACCAGCCGAAGACCACTAACTCCGCCGGCTCTTCGTCAACTCTTCGACCAGTGCTACCACCATTCCCGCCACCGGCTCAACCCTCCACCTGAACTACAATACGGTCATCAGTGACGGTAAACAGCTTAAGGCCACCGGTCCGGTCATCCTGCAGGAAGGCCAGGACTCCACCGCTGCCTTCCAGGTCCAGAGTTCCTCCGGCAACACCGTTCTGGTCACTGATACCACCAACAACCGCGTAGGGATCGATACGGCCACGCCGGCCTATGCCCTGGACGTGACCGGCGACATCAATACTTCCGCCGGCCTTTTGATCAACGGTACCCTAATCTGCAGCTCTAAAGGCTGCACGCCCAATGCCACTGTCATCGGTCCGGCCGGTCCCACCGGTGCCACTGGTCCCACTGGTGCCGCCGGTGCCGCCGGCGCTACAGGAGCCACCGGCCCGCAAGGCCCGGCTGGAGCTGACGGTAACTCCTGCGGCACCGGTACGTGCGTATCGCTACAGACCTCCAGCCCGGGGACCCAGGAGACTGGCAGCATTAACGTCAGCGGCACGGTTATCGCCGGCAACTTCCAAGGCAACGGCTCCAGCCTGACCAACGTAGACGCTATCTCCTTGAACGGCCAGTCCGCCAGTTATTACACTGACGCCGCTAACATCTCCAGCGGTACGCTCAATGACTCCCGGCTGAGCAGCAACGTAGCCCTCCAGAACGGCAACAATACCTTCAGTAGTAGCAATACCTTCTCAGGGGACGTCCTGGCCAAAAGCACTGGCGACTCAGCCACCGCCTTCCAGGTCCAGCAGTCCGGCGGTACGGTCCTTCTGACGGTTGATGATTCGACTGGGCAGGTGGTCTTCAATAATGCCACTACTTCAGCCACGGCTATTCTGATTGGCACGGCCTCCAAACTTTACGAGGCTACCCCCAACGTACTGGAGACCAACGCCGGGTTCCTCCCGTCCATGACCTCTACGGAGCGCGACGCTCTAACAAGTCCGCCGACCGGCACAATGATTTACAACACTACGACTGCGGAGTATGAATATAATTCGGGCACTGGGGGGAGCCCCACCTGGAGCCCTTTTAACAAGACGCCAACGGTGTGTTCGCAAAGCACTTGGACGAGCACGTGCGATACAAATAACTACGATAAAAAGGTGGCTATTCTTTCTGACACCTATGGCGGTATGACATTCTCTTGGCCAATGGTCTATGATGCCGCTAACTCTCTCGGTTGCACCGGCTGGAGTAGCACATATAAATGGGTTCCTGTTAACTGCAACAATGGCAGTAGCCCCACTCCCTCTATTGTGTACGTCCCCGAAGGTTACAGAACTACCACTCAAAGCAGTACGTCTCTCCAAGTCCCGGTAGCTGGAGTATGGCAGGCAAGTGTCGGACACCCTGTAGGTATCCAACTACTTGGGACCCAGATGTGTATACAGTATGGACCTAACACTTCTAACTCATTTCCGACCGGCCTAGGCACTGGGTACACTCAGGTGTGCGGCCCATCTGGAGCTGGCGGTTCTACATTTGGCCCAGGCGGCAACTATGGCGATGGGGGATTCTGGACGAAGCAGTATACGGTATCAACGGCCGGAAATTCCCTTTACGGCTTCGTTGAGAGTACTTACGCTGATAGCGAAGACTTCCAGTTGGGCGCCCAGTTCAAGGTAATTCCGCTCGCTATACAGTAAGGTGGTTTTGGATATTGACGCTTGCGGTAAATGATGTCACCACAACCATGATCCAGGGCGAATAAATGAGAACCAAAGAGCTAAAAGGAGTGTTTTCCAGACATTTCCATAGCGGTACAATACTTGGTTTAGCCCTGGGAAAATAGCACGACGCCGAATTATATAAGAGCCCCTCGGAAACGAGGGGCTCTATCTTAATCTTAATCTAAAATTTCTTAATAAATTCCCTTGACCCATGTTGCGGTTCGGCTATAGTTAATATGGTAATACTCAAAATCAACACCCAAAAAACAATGATTCACACAGCAAAAGATTGGTGTCCGGTAGGTTGTCTTATCGTTTTAATCTGCAGCAATACCGATACTGGACTGGATAGACTGACGGGAGGAGTATTCTAGCCGGATGAGCTCCACTTACAACAGCGGGAGTAATCCCGCCCCGGCGGTGTCAGATAGTTTTGCGCCACCTGAACCAAAAGGTACTGCGAACACTGCTAGTCCTATTGTCTCTGGCTACAGCTTGGAATACTCGCCGCCAAAGACACAGGACAGCGATAATAGTCTGGATTCGGTAGAACCACCGCCAGCAAGTTTGGCTGATCAAAACCAAAAACCACCTTCTAGCCGGCCCAAGTACTCCAGAAGCCTCAAGCTGATCAGCTTCGGCGCTTTCAGCCTGTTCGCGACAGTGGCGGTTGCAGGTTTAGTCTTTTTACTGCTTCGCGGCCAGCCAAAGACCCAAACCTCATCAAGCCAGCCTTTGAGCTCTGCAGCCAGTGCTACAACCATACCCACAACTCGTTCCACTCTCCACCTGAACTACAATACGGTCATCAGTGACCGGTAAACAGCTTAAGGCCACCGGTCCGGTCATCCTGCAGGAAGGCCAGGACTCCACCGCTGCCTTCCAGGTCCAGAGTTCCTCCGGCAACACCGTTCTGGTCACTGATACCACCAACAACCGCGTAGGGATCGATACGGCCACGCCGGCCTATGCCCTGGACGTGACCGGCGACATCAATACTTCCGCCGGCCTTTTGATCAACGGTACCCTAATCTGCAGCTCTAAAGGCTGCACGCCCAATGCCACTGTCATCGGTCCGGCCGGTCCCACTGGTGCCACTGGTCCCACTGGTGCCGCCGGTGCCGCCGGCGCTACAGGAGCCACCGGCCCGCAAGGCCCGGCTGGAGCTGACGGTAACTCCTGCGGCACCGGTACGTGCGTATCGCTACAGACCTCCAGCCCGGGGACCAGGAGACTGGCAGCATTAACGTCAGCGGCACGGTTATCGCCGGCAACTTCCAGGGTGATGGCTCCAGCCTGACCAACGTAGACGCTATCTCCTTGAACGGCCAGTCCGCCAGTTATTACACTGACGCCGCTAACATCTCCAGCGGCAAACTCAGCGATTCCCGGCTGAACTCTGATGTGGCTTTCCAAAACGGCAACAATACCTTCAGTAGTAGCAATACCTTCTCAGGGGACGTCCTGGCCAAAAGCACTGGCGACTCAGCCACCGCCTTCCAGGTCCAGCAGTCCGGCGGTACGGTCCTTCTGACGGTTGATGATTCGACTGGGCAGGTGGTCTTCAATAATGCCACTACTTCAGCCACGGCTATTCTGATTGGCACGGCCTCCAAGCTTTACGAGGTTACACCCAATGTGCTGGAGACCAACGCCGGGCTCCTCCCGTCCATGACCTCTACGGAGCGGGACGCTCTAACAAGTCCGCCAACCGGTACGATGATTTACAACACCACTACGGCGGAGTATGAATATAATTCGGGCACGGGGGCAAGCCCGAACTGGGTCCCTTTTAACCGGATTAAAACTTATACTTGGGCAACTCTGCCCATTTCTGCTGCTCGAAACTCATATGCACTGGTAGAGGACACGCTTGGTGATGCAACTGTATCAATCCTCTTTCAATACCGTGATGACCTTGATGCGACTTATCCCTGGGTTCCGGTAGGATCCCCTACAATGGTCACTAATCATGTAGTGAGTCATAGTTCTGATGTCAACGGATGGTGGGCAACCATTGGCCCAACTCCGATCAAGGCGGCGGGGGTGTGGGAGTTCGACCTCAATACCTTTACTACCGCGGGAACCTGGACAGGCTATATAGGCACCTCAAATGAGACTGGTAACATCTGGACTGGTAGCGTAGGGAACGGGACTCACGTAGATAGCTCAACTATTGGGGCATACACAATCACAAATGCGAGCGACTATATATGGTTGTCGGCGTATGGCCACGCTAACTCATGGATGGAAATGATCCTTCATTATTGGCCAGTCAAAATTGCTGGAAATAGCTAAACTATTGTAATAATAAATAAGCGAAGAGGGTCCCGGTTGCTACCAGCAACCTCTCTTATTATGGTCTGGGTGCAGAGACTCTAAATGCCAGCTATACAGCTACCGCAGGTCAGACACTTTACCTATACTACTATCTCTATAATGGGCAGGCGTATCCGGGGTTTGTTACGATAGCTTATCGCCCCACTGCTATCCAGTAGCTAACTATACCGGCCTGGTGGCGCCGAGGTTATTTCTGTATTTCAACTTGTTGCTTACGCTCTAATTACACTCGCTGTGGCACCAAACGTATCAATCGCAATAATATAGCACTTATGATATACAGCGTGCTTGACGGTAGATTGAGCAAATACGAAAACCGGCTATCGGTAAAAACGCCAAATCCTAGTTTCAATCTGTAAAAAATGTGACATACGGCTCTAAAGTCACGTTTATAGACCGAGCGAACCTGGCTTTCGTATGCTGGTGTTTTTTGCGCGATGCTAGACCTCGCGAAAAACGATTGCCGGGGCGGTGGGCTTTCTGCGTATGACGATAGAAGAGTGCTGCCCCGTGATTCGGATGCATCTGAACCTAACCGTAAAAAATTGGCAGAGAAACGTCTGAGCTGGCAGAAAACACAATTAAATTACTCAGGAGAATAAGGGAAGGTGTGGATAAATTGTTCAAGTGAAGTAGAAGATACAATGACTTGAACAATCAGATTAACACCTTGGGTTATGAAGTTCGTAGTAAAAATCCCTACGAACAAGAGGTCAAAAAAGCGGGACACAAAACTCCTTAAAAGTCCCGCTTTTTCTTCTTGACAGCGTCCGGCCTGTAAAGGATAATTTAAGCACAAGTTCGAACAAAAATTTTAAAAAACAAAATCAAAAATACAAAATGGCGCGCAAGGTAACAAAGCAATGTCCTGCTTGTAAACAGCTCTTCGTAGGAAGGCGCGACGCTAAGACATGCTCTGACCGCTGTCGTAAGCGGATGCAGCGGGCGCTGGCCTTAGTGGCCAAAGAGGCCGAAGAGGTGGAAAAGAAAGTTGAGTCTGCCGCCGAATCTGCCGCCGAGAAGATAGAGGTTCTGGTAAAACCGGCCTATGCCACAGAGGGAGGCTACGTAGGTGATGGCGCCGCGCCCGCGCCAACCGTCGCGCCAGCTGCCGCGCCAACCCCTGTGGTTAATCAGTCGCAGTCGGTGTCCCAACCGATACCACCCTTGTCGCCCCAGACTGCCGAATCCGGGCCGCAGACCGTTCAGTCCGCTCAGAATGACAGCCGGGCATCCGATAGCCTAGAGGGTCTTTCCGAGACGGCCCAGAACCCCTTTACAGAGGCTACTTTAGGTGAAACTCCGGTTGTCGGGACGGCAGAAAGTGAAAAAGCGGAGTACGAAGGCCCAGCCAGGAACTATTCATGGCTGCTGAGATTGGTAAGCTATGGGGCTTTCGCGCTGTTTATGCTTATCAGCAGTGCGGCGGCCCTTTTTATTTACTTACATGATCGCACTGGCAAAACGACCGGCGGGGTTAAACAGCCTGATTTGAGTTCTTTGATTGGTAGCGGAAACTCTGTCTCTAATGACAACAGTCTTCACATCAACTACAGCACGGTAATCGATAACGGTCAGCAGCTGACAGCCACTGGTGCGGTGATAGTTCAAAACGCTACCGACTCCACCTCTGCATTCGCGGTGCAGAATGCCGCCGGTAACACCTTGCTCGTGGCGGATACGACAAACCAAAAGGTCGGTATAGGCGGAGCGCCCACCAGCCTAAATGCCGCGCTACAGGTAACAGGGAATATCGCGACTAATGGCTCGCTTGTATCAACCAGTAACTCCTACTCTTTAAGCAACCAGGGCCTGACCCTTGGCGGAGTACTGGTCTGCACGTCTTCGGGCTGTACCAGTAATACGCCAATACCCAGCTTTCCGAATATAGATACTACCAACCTGGCATACTTGAATCTGAACCAGACATTTACCGGCGCCAACCACTTCAGCGGCGTCAATACTTTCACTAACGCGAACAGCTTCAGCGGCAATAATAGCTTCAGTGGCAACAACAACCTCACCGGTAACAACAGTTTTAGTGGTAATAATAACTACACCGGTACTAACAATTTCGCAGTAAATTCAACAACGGCTTTCAGTGTCCAGAATGCAGCGGCTAATAACAACCTGTTCGTAGTGAACACTTCCAACGGTGTGATAGGCATAGGCATGGCGCCGGCTACCGGCGGAGCCATAGTGCAGGTAACTGGTAACCTTAATTTGGCCAGTGGCGCCTATCAGGTCGGCGGGACATCCGGTGCCACCTTTACGTGTTCGCCGGGTGATCTGCTCTCTGAGCCGGTGATCCAAGGCGGAATCATAACCGGCGGCACCTGCGCGCTGGGCAGCGGCGCTTCAATCGCCACCCTGCAGCAATCTTATAACGCATCCACGCCGGCGACGGTAGTTCTGAACTCTTCCAGCGGTGTGCTGGCTTTGCAAGACGCCTCATCTCCACTGGGGACTAACCTGTTTGAGGTTGACAGTAATGGTGGTGCTACGAAGTATTTCGCAGTTGATTCCACGGGTGTATCCGTAGACGGCATAATCAGCTCAACAGGTAATATCTACCAAAACGGCAACCAGGTTTGTGACTCGTCCGGCAACTGTACCGGCCTGGGCGGCGCGGTTACCACTACCGGCGGTACCAACACCCACCTGGCTAAATTCACCGGCAGCCAGACCATTGCCGACTCCATCATCACGGACAACGGTACCACCGTAACAGTAGCCGGTACCCTTAACGCCACTACACTTCAGCAGGGTGGCACCAATGTCCTGCTACAAAGCACTGCTTTCACTGGAGATTTGAGCGGTACATACAACTCCACTTCCGTAGACAAGCTCAAGGGCACAGCCCTATCCATTAGCTCCCTGGCCAACACCAACTTCTTAGTCTACAACTCTACTTCCGGCAACTGGGAGAACCACAGCTTCTCCGGAGACATAACGGTTGACCACTCCGGTGTCGCTACTATCGCCAACGGAGCAGTTACCGGCACCAAGATTGCTTCCAATACCATTACCAACTCCAACATCTCCAGTAGCGCCGCCATAGACTACTCCAAACTTAACCTTAACGCTTCCATCCAGGACAGTGATGTCTCCGGTTCCTCCCACTTCGCCTTCACCAACGCCAACCAGACGTTTACGGGAACCAACGCCTTCAGCAATGCCATTACTGCCAACGGCGGAATCACTACCAGCGGCGCCAGTCTGGGCATCGGTTCTTCCAGCGCTAGCTTGGCCCTGACCGGCGACTACGGTTCCAACCTGTCCGTGACTGACGGTACGCATACCACTACCGTCGGCTTCACCGGCACCGCCACAGCCGACGTTACTTACAACTTCGATGCCACAGCTGCCGCCGGCACATACGACATCTGTACCAAGGCCGGCAACTGTACCGGCCTGGGCGGCGCGGTTACCACTACCGGCGGTACCAACACCCACCTGGCTAAATTCACCGGCAGCCAGACCATTGCCGACTCCATCATCACGGACAACGGTACCACCGTAACAGTAGCCGGTACCCTTAACGCCACTACACTTCAGCAGGGTGGCACCAATGTCCTGCTACAAAGCACTGCTTTCACTGGAGATTTGAGCGGTACATACAACTCCACTTCCGTAGACAAGCTCAAGGGCACAGCCCTATCGATCAGCTCCCTGGCCAACACCAACTTCTTAGTCTACAACTCTACTTCCGGCAACTGGGAGAACCACAGCTTCTCCGGAGACATAACGGTTGACCACTCCGGTGTCGCTACTATCGCCAACGGAGCAGTTACCGGCACCAAGATTGCTTCCAATACCATTACCAACTCCAACATCTCCAGTAGCGCCGCCATAGACTACTCCAAACTTAACCTTAACGCTTCCATCCAGGACAGTGATGTCTCCGGTTCCTCCCACTTCGCCTTCACCAACGCCAACCAGACGTTTACGGGAACCAACGCCTTCAGCAATGCCATTACTGCCAACGGCGGAATCACTACCAGCGGCGCCAGTCTGGGCATCGGTTCTTCCAGCGCTAGCTTGGCCCTGACCGGCGACTACGGTTCCAACCTGTCCGTGACTGACGGTACGCATACCACTACCGTCGGCTTCACCGGCACCGCCACAGCCGACGTTACTTACAACTTCGATGCCACAGCTGCCGCCGGCACATACGACATCTGTACCAAGGCCGGCAACTGTACCGGCCTGGGCGGCGCGGTTACCACTACCGGCGGTACCAACACCCACCTGGCTAAATTCACCGGCAGCCAGACCATTGCCGACTCCATCATCACGGACAACGGTACCACCGTAACAGTAGCCGGTACCCTTAACGCCACTACACTTCAGCAGGGTGGCACCAATGTCCTGCTACAAAGCACTGCTTTCACTGGAGATTTGAGCGGTACATACAACTCCACTTCCGTAGACAAGCTCAAGGGCACAGCCCTATCGATCAGCTCCCTGGCCAACACCAACTTCTTAGTCTACAACTCTACTTCCGGCAACTGGGAGAACCACAGCTTCTCCGGAGACATAACGGTTGACCACTCCGGTGTCGCTACTATCGCCAACGGAGCAGTTACCGGCACCAAGATTGCTTCCAATACCATTACCAACTCCAACATCTCCAGTAGCGCCGCCATAGACTACTCCAAACTTAACCTTAACGCTTCCATCCAGGACAGTGATGTCTCCGGTTCCTCCCACTTCGCCTTCACCAACGCCAACCAGACGTTTACGGGAACCAACGCCTTCAGCAATGCCATTACTGCCAACGGCGGAATCACTACCAGCGGCGCCAGTCTGGGCATCGGTTCTTCCAGCGCTAGCTTGGCCCTGACCGGCGACTACGGTTCCAACCTGTCCGTGACTGACGGTACGCATACCACTACCGTCGGCTTCACCGGCACCGCCACAGCCGACGTTACTTACAACTTCGATGCCACAGCTGCCGCCGGCACATACGACATCTGTACCAAGGCCGGCAACTGTACCGGCCTGGGCGGCGCGGTTACCACTACCGGCGGTACCAACACCCACCTGGCTAAATTCACCGGCAGCCAGACCATTGCCGACTCCATCATCACGGACAACGGTACCACCGTAACAGTAGCCGGTACCCTTAACGCCACTACACTTCAGCAGGGTGGCACCAATGTCCTGCTACAAAGCACTGCTTTCACTGGAGATTTGAGCGGTACATACAACTCCACTTCCGTAGACAAGCTCAAGGGCACAGCCCTATCGATCAGCTCCCTGGCCAACACCAACTTCTTAGTCTACAACTCTACTTCCGGCAACTGGGAGAACCACAGCTTCTCCGGAGACATAACGGTTGACCACTCCGGTGTCGCTACTATCGCCAACGGAGCAGTTACCGGCACCAAGATTGCTTCCAATACCATTACCAACTCCAACATCTCCAGTAGCGCCGCCATAGACTACTCCAAACTTAACCTTAACGCTTCCATCCAGGACAGTGATGTCTCCGGCTCCTCCCACTTCGCCTTCACCAACGCCAACCAGACGTTTACGGGAACCAACGCCTTCAGCAATGCCATTACTGCGCCCAGCCTGACTACCTCGGGCGCTTCACTTGGTGTAGGCGCTACAACGGCTACACTAGATTTGCAGGGTGATTTGAGCTCTAGCCTAGCTGTAACGGATGGCTCACATACTATAACAGTCGGCTTTAACGGTACACCTACAGGCGATATAACATATAATTTTGACAACACTGCGACGGCGGGTTCCTATAATATATGTACCACGGCCGGCAACTGTACCGGTTTGGGCGGTGGAGTAACTACGGCCGGTGGCACCACTAACCAATTAGCCAAGTTTACTTCCGGATCAGTCAGTGGGAGACTCTTCTATAAGCGACAACGGCACAACGGTCACCATAGCCAGCCAGGTACTGGCTAAGAGCACTTCTGCCAACGCCTTCCAGATCCAAGACGCCGGCGGCAGCGGCAACCTGTTCATAGCGGACACCAGTGCCGGCCGGATAGGCATAGGCAAAGCCCCGACGCTCGGTACTCTGGACGTGAACGGCGATATCTACCAGAGTGGCAACCAGGTCTGTGATACGTCCGGCAACTGTGTCGGCACCGGCGGTGGCGGTGCGATTGGCGGTTCCGGTACCCTGGATACTATTCCTCTGTTTACACCTGATGGGAATAATATAGGCAACTCTATACTGACTCAATCCGGTACCACCGTTACGGCCGGCGGCAGCCTGAATGTCACCGGGCAGTACAATGTGGGCGGCTCGCAGATCAGCAGTACCAACCTATCCAATAATTCCGATTTGGCCAAACTGGGCAGCACGGACAATACCTTTACTAATAACAACGCCTTCAGACAATGCCATTATTGCCAACGGCGAATCACCACCAGCGGCGCCAGTCTGGGCATCGGCGCTTCCAGCGCTAGCTTGGCCCTGACCGGCGACTACCTTCCAACCTGTCCGTGACTGACGGCAGTATACCACTACCATCGGCTTCACCGGCAGCGCCACTGCCGGACCTTACTTACAATTTCGATGATACGGCCGCCGCCGGCACATACGATATCTGCACTTAGGCCGGCAACTGCACCGGCGTGGGCGGCGCGGTTACCACTACCGGCAGTCTCAACACCCATCTGGCCAAATTCACCGGCAGCCAGAACATTGCTGACTCCATGATCACGGACTACGGTACCACCGTTACAGTAACCGGCACCTTTAATGCCACTACACTGCAACAGGGCGGCACCAACGTCCTGCTACAAGCTCCGCTTCTCCGGTGATTTATGCGGCACATACAACTCCACTTCCGTAGATAAGCTCAAAGGTACGGCCCTAGCGATCAGCTTCCTTATCCAACACTAAGTTCCTAGTCTACAACCCTTCCGGCAACTGGGAGAACCACAGCTTCTCCGGAGATATGACCGTTGACGACACCGGCGCCGCCACTATCGCCAACGGGGCAGTTACCGGCACCAAGATTGCCAGCAATACCATCACCAACTCCAACATCTCCAGTAGCGCCGCCATCGCTTACTCCAAGCTTAACCTTAACGCTTCCATCCAGGACAGTGACGCCTCCGGCTCCTCCCACTTCGCCTTCACTAATGCTAACCAGACGTTTACGGGAACCAACGCCTTCAGCAATGCCATTACTGCCAACGGCGGAATCACTACCAGCGGCGCCAGTCTGGGCATCGGTTCTTCCAGCGCTAGCTTGGCCCTGACCGGCGACTACGGTTCCAACCTGTCCGTGACTGACGGTACGCATACCACTACCGTCGGCTTCACCGGCACCGCCACAGCCGACGTTACTTACAACTTCGATGCCACAGCTGCCGCCGGCACATACGACATCTGTACCAAGGCCGGCAACTGTACCGGCCTGGGCGGCGCGGTTACCACTACCGGCGGTACCAACACCCACCTGGCTAAATTCACCGGCAGCCAGACCATTGCCGACCCATCATCACGGACAACGGTACCACCGTAACAGTAGCCGGTACCCTTAACGCCACTACACTTCAGCAGGGTGGCACCAATGTCCTGCTACAAAGCACTGCTTTCACTGGAGATTTGAGCGGTACATACAACTCCACTTCCGTAGACAAGCTCAAGGGCACAGCCCTATCGATCAGCTCCCTGGCCAACACCAACTTCTTAGTCTACAACTCTACTTCCGGCAACTGGGAGAACCACAGCTTCTCCGGAGACATAACGGTTGACCACTCCGGTGTCGCTACTATCGCCAACGGAGCAGTTACCGGCACCAAGATTGCTTCCAATACCATTACCAACTCCAACATCTCCAGTAGCGCCGCCATAGACTACTCCAAACTTAACCTTAACGC